>CAMJHF010000051.1 GCA_946405435.1 uncultured Bacteroidales bacterium | reverse complement strand
ATTAAGATTTCTCATATTCACACTTTGCTTAATCGTTTATGAACACTAATTCTAAAGAAATTTAGGCTACTATGCCCTGTCAGGTTCGACTTTTTATTCACCCTGTTTTGATGCGATACCATTCGCAATGGTGATGGAAAGGAGTTCATTAAAAATGTAGCATTGGGGGCGGCAGCTCTGGGGTTGCTACCCTATGGAGAAGTTTTCGCGGCGAGCAGGGGCGCAGCCGATCTAGTGGTCTACGGGAAGATCTTCACCTCCGAAGGCAATCGGCTGGTGGAAGCTTTTGCCGTGAAGGACGGAAAATTTATTTACGTTGGCAATAAAGCGGGTGCCCTAGCTTTTATCGAACGTGGCAAGACGGAAATCATCGACTACACGGGAAAAGGTTTGGTGATGCCAGGTTGCGGCAACGGACATGCGCACTATATGCTGGGCTATGCCCTTTCCACCGTCGGCACCATGGTGGATATGGAAGATGATGCCCATAAGTTCATGACGGAGATCCTGCCCGCTACGGTCAGGAAGGCAAGGAAAAACGGCTCCAAGGTTGTCTTTGGCCAGGGCTGGAACCTCGAAAGGTTCAAGTCCCACATTCCTACCCGCCGGGAAATTGATGCGGTCTGTAGCGACATTCTCGTCTATTTTTTTAGACGATGAATGCCACAAGACCATCATCAACACCTTGATGCTGGTGCAAGCGGGCATCATGAAGGAAGACGGCACCGTGCTCAAGCGAGAGATAAAGGGCGGCGTAATCGAGATAGGGGCAGACGGCACTCCCACGGGCTTCCTTTCTGAGCAAGCTCAGACCTATGTGCGCCAGTTCATGGATCACGAGAGCCTGTATTCCGTTGACATGGCCCTTTCCAATCTGGTTGACATCGAGCATCGCATGCTGTCCGAGGGGTACACCATGTACCACGAGGGCTGGGGCAACTATTTTTTGAACAACAACTACTATAAGGCTCTCCAGCAACTGGACAGAGCCGGCAAGCTGAACTTCGTGGTGGGCCTGCCCTACGAAATCGAAAGCTGGATGGATATGGACGAGGCTCTAGGCAGGGCCGTGGAAGCCAGGAGAAGCCAGGAAATACGCCTCCGCGCGGGTGATTCCCAGATGGATAAAACTCCTTCTGGACGGCACAGTGGAAAGCGGAACCGGGCTGATCGACCCGCCCTATCTCGACGGGCATCAGGGCATAGGCAACTGGGATGAAAAAGATCTGACGGAGATTACCCGCAAGGCCAATGCTCTGGGACTCACTGCTCATGTCCACGTCATGGGCAACAAGGGCGTCCATACCGTAGTCAACGCCTTCGTCAACGGCGGCAGGGATGAAATGCGCAATATCCTCGTGCATGTACGCAATGTGGATGAGTCGGATTACAAGCGCATGGCAGACCACAACATCTATGTCACCTCAGGGATTACATGGCACCATTTCAGTGATCAGACGCAGAAGGAACTGCCGAAAATGTTGCCGGCTACGATGGCAAACAAGGCTTATCCCATGAAGAGCTTTTTTGACTATGGCATCCCTGTCTCCATCCACTCGGACTATCCAGCCCTCTCCGGCAGTGCCGACGACCCATTCGGCATTATGGAGATTGCCGTCACAGGGACCTATCATCTGGAGAAGGGCAAGCCTATCTGGACGGAGGAACTGGTGACCAGGGAACAGGCCCTGAGCGCCATGACCATGGGCTGCGCTCAGCAGATGTTCATAGAGAATGAAAGGGGTAGTATCCGCCCCGGCAAGTTTGCCGACTTCCTCCTGGTGAGCAAGGATGTACTGACCTGCCCCGCCTCGGAGATTCACGAGGCCAGACCGGTAGCCACCTACTTTGAAGGGAAAAAAGTTTTCTCTGGGGGAGTAATTTAGCAATGCCGCACAAGCCTTTCCCAGTAGGGAAGGTTAAGTATTTTGACGTTTGTCAGAGGAGGTATAGCGAATGAACAGATTTTTTTCAGGAAAGCATTTACTGCGTTCCTGGCAGGAGTGCTGATTACGCTCTTTGCATTAGGCGAAAGTGCAGTTTCTGCCAAGTCGAAGTTTTCGCAGGAAGAGCTGGCCTACATGCCCGCCGTACAGCTTATAGAGCTGTTCAAAAAAGGTGAAACAACGCCCAGCGAAGTTCTGGAAGCACAGATCAGCCGTGTAAAGAAGTACAATGGCGAATACAACGTATCGCGCCGGGACTTGGTAAACGAGCTGGACACGTTCAATGCCGGCAAGGTCAATGCCATCACCTTCGACAACTTTGACGAGGCCAGGAAGCTGGCAAAAGAAGCCGATGAACGCTACCGGAACGGCACTGCACGCAGGCTTGAAGGGATTACCGTCGGCGTCAAGGACGAGAATGAAGTCAAGGGATGGCGCGTCGACGCCGCGTCCATTATCCTGAAGGATCGCGAGCCCAGCGACGCTGACGGCGCCATGATCCAGAAACTTCGCAACGAGGGCGCGATATTTGTCTTCCAGACGACGGTGCCCGAGCAGTACCTCAGCCCCATGACATGGTCGCGCCTCTACGGCGTCAGCCGCAATCCGTGGAACCTCTACTATGGCACCGGCGGGTCGTCCGGCGGGTCGGGCGCGGCGCTGGCCGCGGGCTTCTGCACGCTGG
>CAMJHF010000050.1 GCA_946405435.1 uncultured Bacteroidales bacterium | reverse complement strand
AGAGACAGTCCCGATGCCGCCGGATTCACCATCAGCTATTCGCACGACAGTCTGATTATCGCACACAATGCCCCCATCACCGTGATAGGCGGCGGCAAGACGCGCCAATATGAAGCCCAGACCACCGGTGAGAAGCTATCGGAGACGATTGCCTTCCACGACGGCATGAAAGTGCTCGTCTACGACGCCGACTCGCGCAAGCTTGGCGAGTTCGTATTCCAGCGCGAAGACCCCTCTCGGGTGCTGTCCTGCCTGGTGCAGTCGAGCAAGGGCGCCAGCCGCTTCACCATTTCTCCCACTCAGACCGACCTCTTCACGCAACAGCTGCTGAGCGGTCTGTCGCGCCACCTCTCCAACCGCGACAATGTGGAGCGTGTGGAGCTGACAGTAGATCCCCTGCTCTCCCGCGAGTTTGAGACCGAAATACAACGCTATCTGCAGCGGTTGCGCCAATCAATCAACAACGACCCCCAAAAGCCCAAGAGCCAGAAGAAGGAGCAGTACGACATGTCGGTAACCATTATGGACCTGCACACCGGCGAGGTGCTCGCCACCCCCTTCTACACCGACCTCTTCGACCATGCCGACTATCCCGAAGCCCTGCGCATGACCATCCGCAACCCATCGCTCTCGCGCCGTTCCATCGGCAGTACGTTCAAGCCCATGGTGGCCCTGGCCGCCGTGGAAGCCTCGCCCACACTGCTCAATATGAACACCGCCAGTCCGGCCCGCTATCATGCCGACTTTAAAGCCAAGCCTGCCACAGCCCAGTTCTTCGGCCGGCGCACCCATCCGTGGGCAGAGAAGACGGGCTACCACTGGGGCGGTTGCGACTTTACCACCTTCCTTTCGCGCTCCGATGATGTCTATCCCGTAGCCCTGGCCGCGCTGGCCATGACCGGCGAGCGCGTGGACGGAGCCAGCGTGACCCGTCTGCCGCTGAGCGGCAGCCAGAACTTCTTCGAGGTAGGGCGCGACAGTCTGCTCAAGTTCAAGGACTCCCGTAAGGACGGCAGCATCGACCTACTCAGCCATCCCTTCACCAACTGGCTCTCCTATCTGTACAACACCAACTACGAGAAGGAGTACACCACCGACCTGAACCTCTTCTCCCAACTCTTTGCCGGCAGCGAGCTCAACACTGACGAGAAGAGCTTCGGTCTGGAGGAGATCAGTCCGGAGTTGACCAGTCTGCGTCTGGACCGTTTTCTCGACGGTGACGACTTCAAACAGCGCCTTGTGCCCTGGGTGCTCGGCCAGGGCGACAACATGTGGAACCCCATCAAGGTGGCAGAAGCCTGGTGCCGGATGATAGGCAAATACGATGTATCGGCAACCTTCATCAAGCCCCGCTCCACCACCTTCCATTCCCTGATACAAGAAGGTCCCGAATATCCCGCCTCGGTGTTGGGACAACGCACCGTCGCTCAGAACAACGCCACGTGGAACGACTTCCTGGACCGCCTGCAGGCCGCCCAGAGCAGAGGCAGCCTGCTCGCGCCCATGCACACCAAGATGAGCCATCTGACCACCCCCGGACACACGCTGACCCTCTTCTCGAAGACCGGCACCCCCGATGCCTACAGCCGCTACGAGTTTCCCCTTCTGGGCGGCAACAACCGCTATGTAGACGTAGGTATGTACGCATTCGGCTTGGTGGACCAAAGTTCGCTCACCGACATCCGCGCCAACCGCCAGGGCAAAGGCATTGTGTGCGTGGTGCGCATCACCCGCTCCTACGAATGCCAAAAATGCCGCCCCGGGCATCAATGCCCCAATTGCGCCAATTATTGGGGCATCAAATCGGAACATGCCCACAAATTTTTCTCCGACGGCAGCAACCGTCTGCAGAAGCTGTACGACATGACCCGCAATTACTACTAAAAATGTGATTAATTCTTTCTGACAAGAAAAGAAGAATGGCAACCAACACTACGAAGAAGCCCCGCCGCAAGCGTACGGGCAAGAGGAAGAAGAAGACATCGGGCAGCCTACGCGCCTGGTGGCGCAAGACATGGCGCAAGAGCCGTCCTTGGGTCATCGGCGCATTTGTGCTGCTCGTGTGTTACCTTCTGGTGCCCTACGTGCAAGACATCTTCTTCGCCGGCCACAGCAGCAATGCCCAATACGACGGCATCGACGTGTCCAAGCACAATGGCAACATCAACTGGCAGCAGGTAGCCGAGGACAAGAACATCAAATTCGTGTACATCAAGGCCACCGAAGGTTTCTCGATAGTGGACTCCAAATACAAGAAGAACCTGCGTGAAGCCCGTGCCGCCGGCCTGAAGGTGGGCAGCTACCATTTTTTCAGAGGTTACAGAACCGCCGAAGAGCAATTTGCCATCTTCAGCCAGAACGTAGACAAGAGCCAGCAAGACCTGGTGCCCATGGTAGATGTTGAGCAGACCGGCAACAGCTTGGTGAAACGTGACCTCTTGCAAGCCCGTCTTCAGAAATTCATGGAACTTGTCAAAGAGCATTACGGCAAGTATCCCCTGCTATACAGCCAACACCACTTCTACAACGAGCGTCTGGCTCCGGAGTTCAACAAATACTTCATCTTCATGGCCCGCTACAGCAAGAAGGAGCCCGAGCTGAAAGGCGGCGGCAAGTATAACATCTGGCAGTACAGCGAGAAGGGGCATATCAAAGGCATCCACGGTAACGTAGAC
>CAMJHF010000049.1 GCA_946405435.1 uncultured Bacteroidales bacterium | reverse complement strand
CACCAATAATGAAAGGGGCAGTCGTTTCATTGTGTCCCTGCCCCTTTTCGGTTAAATTGCTGAGTCACCTTTGCCATTTCCTCTTATTTCTTCCAATAAAAACAAACATCTTCCATCAGCCATCAGCCATCTTCATACGCAAACGCTCATTCTCTCCTGCCTGCCTATAGGGAGCAACAGCCCCGCGCCATTGCTCCCTTCGTCAAGAAGTGACTCACTTCGCTTTCAGCGACTACTCATCACCGCCCGTGCCTTCGGTATCGCCACCGCCGCCACCGTTACCGGCACTCTTGGTGTACGTCCTGCTGGTCACCGTACTGCTCACACCATCCTTAATGGCGATAGCCTTCACCGTGGTGGTCTCACTCAGCGTCACAGGCCCGGTGTACAGCGTGCTCGATGCCCTCGGCGTGCTACCATCCAGCGTGTAGCGAATCTCAGCCCCGCTCTCATGGAGATGGATGGGTTCCGTCGCGATACAGTTAAGTTCTTCGACAAAGACCGAGAAACAGGTGTAACCACATGCAAAAGGATTAATCTTCATAAATACCATAAGAACCTGAGTATCGTTAATGCATATCTCAACAACTCTTTTGGTTGCTTACCCCAATTCCCCGATATGGAAACATGGAAGGCCCACCTGGCTGACTACCGAAAGAAGATGCAAACCGACCAATAAAAAGAAAACCGCCCCTGCAACTCAATTAGAGTCACAGGGGCGGATTCCATAGTCATTCTTATCTATTTTCCTTATCTCACGCTATATTCCTCATAAACCTGCGTAATCCGCCCCATACCCGTTCACTTTCCGGGGCCTATTCAAAGCCCCAATGAGGCATGAAAAAGCCCCGTTTTGATGTCCATTCATTCAGGAAAAAGATGAAAAAGTGGACATTATGGACATTGAAACGACATTTTTCCAGCCGATACCCGTTCACCTCCAAAATGGAGGCGCTGAAGCGACCTTTTTCCGCCCCATACCCGTTCAGTCGGAGCTGGGCTTCGACTTCTTTCCGCCCGATACCCGTTCACTGACCCGACGGACGGCTACCGCCTCTTTTCCGGGGCATACCCGTTCGGTCGCGACATGGAATCAGGCGTCTTCGTCCTTTTTCCGGCCCATATCCGTTCACTCTTTGGTGCTATACTTCTATCTTTGTACTGGGAAATCAACAAATACCAGTACATATATGGCAGGAACAGTAAAGGAAATGAGCCTAATCAAGCAAGTGCTGCAGCTGAAGCAGCTTGGAGAGTCGAACCGCGGCATCGCCCGCCAGTTACCAATCAACAAGGAGACCGTCAACGGATACATGCAGACCATCGAGGCCAACGGCTGGAAGATAGAGGAGCTGCTCCAGGTGGACGACCCGGTCCTGGAGCGCATGTTCCATGCAGGCAGTCCGGCCTACACCGATGAGCGCATGAAGGAGTTCCTGCGCCTGCTGCCCTACTTCCGCGAGCAGCTCTCAGACCGCAGGCTGCATGTCACGCGGCAGCTGCTGTATGACGAGTACCACAAGACACATCCGGACGGCTACTGCAAGTCACAGTTCTACGAGCACCTGAAGCAGAACCTCGTGGCCCAGAAGGACGTCACCACCGTACTGGCCATGACCTACAAGCCTGGCGAGAAGCTGATGGTGGACTTTGCGGGCGACAAGCTGCCGTACATCGACCCGGAGACGGGCGAGATGACCAAGGCAGAGGTGTTCGTGGCCTCCATGCCCTACAGCGACTACATCTTTGTCTGTTGCGTGCCGTCGCAGCGCACGGAGGACTTCCTCTTCGCCCTGCGCCTGTGTCTGGAGCACCTTGGAGGCGTGCCTCCCATCGTGGTGCCAGACAACCTGAAGTCCGCCGTCATCACCCCCGACAGGCATGAGCCCGGCCTGAACAAGGCCCTTCAGGACATGGGCAACCACTACGGATTCACCGTGCTGCCCTGCGACCCTGGCGAACCTACGCAGAAGGCGCTTGTGGAGGATGCCGTGCGCATCACCTACAACCGCATCGCCGCCAGGCTCAGAGGGCGTGACATCATCGGTATCATTGCCCTGAACAAGGCCGTGGAGGAGCAGAACACGATGCTCAACCAGACGCGCATGCAGAAGCGTCCCTACACCCGTGAGGAGCGTTTCCACGCAATGGAGAAGCCGCAGCTGAAGCCGCTTCCGGAGCAGATCTTCGAGATGCGCTACTATGCGGACCTGAAGGTGCAGAACAACTGCTTCGTGGAGCTGCGGCACGACAAGGTCACCCACTTCTACAGCGTCCCATACGCCTATATCGGGCGCAAGGCGAAGGTCATCTTCACGCGGTCGTGGGTGAAGATATATGTGGACAACCAGCTGGTGGCCACACACAAGCGCGAGCATATTTACGGCTACAGCCATAAGCCGGAGCACATGGCCTCCAAGTCGCTGGCCATCACGGAGCGCAGTGCTGCGTACTACATCGCATGGGCAGGCAAGCAGTCGGAGGACTGCAAGGCATACGTCACGGAGATCTTCAACCCCAAACGCACCAACAACCCCGATGAGGTGTACTACCGCATCTGCGGGGCCATCATCTCCTCCTACAGGAAGTACGAGGGCTCGCTGGTAGACCTCACCTGCCGACAGTGCCTTGAGAACCGCATCTTCACCTACAAGAAGTTTGAGGCCATCCTCAAGAACAACTACCTCCACCAGGCCG
>CAMJHF010000048.1 GCA_946405435.1 uncultured Bacteroidales bacterium | reverse complement strand
TCCTCACTTCAACTTCGGCCCGCCGACATCTTCGGTGAAGTCCGCATCCATTCGGCCGGCCTGACCATCGCGCCATTTGTCTTGAAGCTGCTCTTTTGTGGGTGCGACCTTGCCGCTCCAGGAGGCGCCGTGCGGCTGTCCTACGGGATAGAGGATGCGGGAGATGGCTGAGAAGGAGATGGGTTGTGCGACCTGCACCTGGGCGGAAGCTTTCAGGATCTTGTTCTGGAGGGGAAGCGGAAGGGCGCGGAGGTCGATGACGGCCATGTCTTTATGGCTGATGAACTTCACCGTCCGGATGTGCCCGGCGGCGTCATTCACGACGACGGGCTCTATGCCGAGCCGCTTCAAGTATTGCATCAAACCGGCTGCGGTACGGGATTCATCGAAAGCCAGTTCGATTCGGTATTTCAGTTCATTGAAGTGAGAGTAATTGACATGGCTATGAACGTATTTCATGCCTTCGTAGCCCTTGTACCAGTCCCTTTGGGCTTGAGATTCGGAGACGGGCGCCGTCACCGGATTGCCATCGGCATCCAGCCCCCGGAGAACCACCTTCGGGGCATCAGGGGTGCCTCTCAGCGTTGCCCGGACTCCTTTGAGCTCCAGCACGGCCGCAAGGTCACTGAAATCGGAGAAGCCGTACTGAAGGGCATGGGCGTATATCCCCCTTAACTGAGGATAGACGCCTTTGCCCGGCACGAAGCGGCCGGGAACGAGCGTATCTCTCTTGACGTACTTATTGGCAGCCTTCTCTGCCGCCCCGTCCGGAACAGTGAAGTTAAACTCCGGGCCGATACTTCGGGTGTAGTCCGTGAGCCTGCGCTTCTCGTTGTGGTTGTTGATTTTCCGACCGGTGATGGCACTGATCCTTGATGAGACGACGTGGTAGTGGGCGCGGTCGATGTCGTTATGGCGGAAGACCAGGAAGGGCTGGCTCTTGTAGCCCAGTTTGTACATCGTCTTGTAGATGGCTTTGATAATCTGATCCTCTGTGCAGGTATCATCTGGGCCAGGATTCACGGCCATGTGGAAACCGACCTCCTTCACGGGGTAGTCGGTGTACTCCAGTCTCGCGAACGTATCGTACACTCCGGACCGGCTGAGGTTGGGCAGCCTGTAATGGGCAACGATTGTAGCTGAGCCGTCGGCTACCTTGCGATAGTTGTAGTCCAGGGTGGCTGCAGCCGAGCTGCGGGATTCCAGCATCTTGAAGACCATGGCTCAAAGCCGCTTGTTGGGGTCGGTAAGATAAGCATGCAACGCATCGCGCGCCTGAGCAAGAGACTGCTGCACTTCACGAAAGGTCTTGTCACTCTCCTGAAGCGCCTGCGCCATCGGGATGGACGCCGTGTTCACCTTGACTACAACCTGGTTGTAGTTGTGCCCGATCCGGTTGAATTCATTCACCAGATCCACCATCTGCTGCCATATTTCCAGGTCGGTGGGAGACGCGGTCCGTATGACTATCGGCCTGACCTTGAAGACGGCGTCACGGATGAAGTCGGCCTCGGATTTGTGACCGGTTTTTGCCATTAGTGTGTGCAGGTCTTCACGCTCTTTTTCCGAGACCCTGCACTTGACGAAGAGCCGCCTCGGCTCCCTGGCTCCGCAGGTGTGGCGGGCCACATCTGCACATCTTGCACCTTTACTAATTCCTTTACTTGTTCTGTTCATGCGAAGCCTTTGATTTTAAGAAGTTAATAAACTGTTATTTCAATGTTTTTTTGATACAAATCCAACAACTTGAAAAACTGACAAATCAGTGAATTCCTGTTAAATTTTCAATAACTTATTTACTTGTTGACTTGGCGGTTATCTATTGAAATCTCAATGAGTTGTTAAGGTGCTGAATTACGGGTTCAATGACTTCTGATATTCTTGAAAATCCTTGTTTTTCCGGATGGCGGAAGTAAGGAGTTCGACGATGATTTCGCTCCTGGAATAGTGGCGCCGGTCATGGGTTGTGCGATAGAAGTAGTATGCCTCCAGAAGCTCTATGTCATGAGGATTCCTGAAGGAGAATGAGATGGTCTGGTTCGTGGGCGCTGCGCCCTTCTTCTTTGTGTCTTCCATGGTTCGATTTTTCTATATTTATATATTTCTATAAAAATTCCCTATTTACCTTCCGGGTCATGGCGGTAGCTGTCGGTGCCCAGATAGATGCAGGTATAGGCCTGTGTGAGCCTATCCATCACCCTGTCACCGTAATGGCTACGGAACTCGACGGAATCCAGGTTGGTAGCAATAATCGTTGTCTTTGAATGGTCGTATCTTGCGATGATGATATCGCGGACGGGCGAGCAGCGCTCGCCCCAGATGGTGCTGGACAGCGGTTCCATCCCGACTTCATCAATGAGCATGACGGGGGCCTTCACAAATTCGGCCATCGGGGCAGGAAGTTGATTGCTCTTGAGAATGTCAATGATTTCAAAGGGGTAATACCGCCGGACATGTCCAGGATCGAAGTAATCCTTTCTGAAGATATCCTCAATGCATGAAAGCACGGTGGTCTTGCCGGTGCCAT
Organism: uncultured Bacteroidales bacterium; assembly: GCA_946405435.1. Taxonomy (GTDB): domain Bacteria; phylum Bacteroidota; class Bacteroidia; order Bacteroidales; family UBA932; genus Cryptobacteroides. Next base: position 262 of record CAMJHF010000048.1, on the reverse strand, counting down.
AGCCCCCGAACAGGAGAAGTCCTGTTTTATATGGAGTTCCGAGCCATGCAGCAACCTCATCAATGATATCGGCGCTGTGTTTATCCCAGGTCATGGACATACCACCCTTCTCGACGCGATCCTCATAACGTGCCTTTAGGAAAGACCTGACGTTTTCCAGAGACTCATTTTTTAGGCGCTGGAATTTTGGCTCCAGTGAATAAACTATATTGCTTTCCATGAATATTAATGTTATTATCCTCTATTCTATCTCTCTTATTAT
>CAMJHF010000047.1 GCA_946405435.1 uncultured Bacteroidales bacterium | reverse complement strand
GCTTCGTTAATTCATTATAGCAGAGAGACAGTTTACGCGTCAAGGAATAAAGGGCCGTCGAAATCGGAATGCTGGGGAATGAAATAATGTTCAATCTCCTTGTTGGTCTTTATACAACAAGCGACATTGATGTTCTATATATAAAACAAATTATAACATATTTTGTCCTATATACTGGACAAAGATGAAGCTGGATGATATAATAGCAGCGAAGAACGGGGGAGAGCATCAATGAACCATGAATTACTGAAGACGGTAATCTATGACCAGCATCAGATTATCAGAGACGCCGTGATTGTCCCCAGACAATATAAACTTGAGCCAAACGGCAATTATGTTCTGGTAGGTTTGAGGCGTGCGGGAAAGACTACAATGCTCTATCAGAAAGTGAGAGAACTTATTGCATCCGGAGTAGCCTGGGAACAGATTATTTACATCAATTTCGAGGATGAACGACTGTCGGAATTCAAGGTTGCGGATTTCAATGATATCATTTCAGTTCAGGCTGAAATGAGCAACCAAAAGGGGTATTTTTTTCTGGATGAAATCCAGAATATCGAGGGATGGGAAAAGTTTGCAAGAAGACTTGCCGACTCAAAAGAGAGAGTTTATATTACAGGCAGCAATGCGAAAATGCTGAGTAAAGATATTGAGACAACCTTGGGGGCAAGATATTTAACCCTTTACGTCAGCCCATACTCATTTACTGAATACCTCTCTGCACATAAAAAGAAATACGGAGATGCAGAACTTGCAGCAACAAAAACTGCAGGGGAAATATGTGGCTATTCAAAAACATATATGCATGATGGGGGATTCCCTGAATCATTACTGTATACTTCTAAAAGAGAATATCTGAACAGCCTGTACAGGAAAATACTCTTGGGGGATATTATTACAAGAAATGGCATTCGTAATGACTTCGCCATCCGTATTCTTATGAAGAAGATTGCCGAGTCAGTACGAAGCGAGGTGTCGTTCTCAAAATTGCATGGCATTTTAAAAGCAATCGGCCTATCTGTTGGAAAAGATACAATAATCGATTATATCTCATACGCTGAGGATGCATACCTTTTGTTCCATATCCAAAATCTGTATGCTAAGTTCGCTGAGAAAGAAGGAAATCCAAAATACTATTTCAACGATAATGGGTTGCTGAACCTTTTTCTGACGGATAAGGATAGTGCCTTACTGGAGAATATTGTTGCCATCCAGTTGTGCAGAATGTATCCTGAAAACGTTTATTATCTGAAATCGGCTAAAACAGGAATAGATATTGACTTTTATATGCCTGAGGAAAAACTGGCTGTCCAAGCGGCATTTTCTTTGAATGAAGATTCTTTTGAAAGAGAAGTTGAAAGCCTTGTGAAACTGTCATCAGGCGCAAGCGAAGAGCTCCGATGTGTAATTGTGACATATGATGAAAAGAAGGAACTAGAATACAAGGGGACCCATATTAAAGTGATTCCATTGTATCTGTTTCTGCTGGGAAAATATGATTAAGATAAGACTCAGTTCTCGAAAAAGAGAGAACTGAGTTTTGACTTTCAGTAGTGAAAATTGGAAGTTATCTTTCTAAAAGGATTCACCTTTCCATATAGTTTTGCAGGATATGGCAGGCTTCTTCATCTGCTTTCCCTTTAAACATATGGCCTCCGCCGTTGATTTCTTTATATGAGTGAGCGGGAAAACCTCGGATTTAAATCCGGGGATGAAAGCGAACACCTTGTTCTCCCGTTCACTATTCTTCTATTTGTTTACAATATCTGATAGATTACATGAGCATATAGTGATATAATTCTTGCATGAGAAAGCTAAACAAATCGAGGCATTCAAGATATATGCTGAATTTGCATATAGTCTGGATTCCCAAGTACCGAAGATCCATTCTCAATGGCTATCAGGATGAGATGAAGGACATCCTGAAATCTATTGCTCAAAAAAAGCAATGGGAAATCCTTGCTGTTGAAGTAATGCCGGATCATGTCCATCTTTTTGTTTCCGTACCGCCAACCATTGCACCGTGTGAAGTCGTAAAAGCGTTCAAAGGCCAATCGGGGCGTCAGTTTCTGATCAATCATCCTGAATTCACAGATGAACGCTACGACAATTCACTTTGGGCGCCATCCTATTTTGTGGCCTCCGCAGGCGAGGTCTCTTCCGAAACCATTAAGGCATATATCGAAGGACAATACGATTAGGAGAGAATCTTGGGACAGTCAACAATACGACGTACCTATAAGTATCAGCTGTATAGGACAAAGAAAACTGAATACCTGGACGCCGAAATTGAACTTGCCCGTCAGATTTGGAATCATTGCCTTGCCCTGCAGAAACGGTATTACCGTATCTATGGCAAATACATTTCTGCCAACCGGATGAAGGTTTTTGTCACAAGGCTCCGCCGTAATAAGTATTCTGAGTGGCAGAATCTCGGTTCCCAGGCTGTGCAGGATGTCGTTGAAAGGCTCGATAGAAGCTATCAGGCATTCTTTGACTGGTGTAAGACAAAGGCTGGGCCCCGCAAGCATCCACCGAAGTTCAAGAAGTACTGGAAGTATAATTCTTTTACTCTGAAACAAGCCGGCTGGTCTATCGATGGAAATACCATTCGGATCATGGGAAAGAAGTTCAGGTTCTGGCTTCACCGCCCTTACAATGGCACAGTAAAGACAGTTACCGTGAAACGAACACCGCATGGAGATTACTATATCGTTCTTTCTGTTGTTGAGGATATCTTTTTACCCGATGTACACGCAGGTAATGCTGTTGGCATCGATTTTGGCTTGAAGACTTTTCTCACATTGAGTGATGGAACAAAGATAGAATCTCCTCAGTGGTTGTTGCGCGGTTTGGAGAATGTGCGCAGGGCGAATCGTCAACTGTCCCGGAAAGCAAAAGGGTCCGGAAACCGGAAACGGGCTCGCCTTCATTACGCGAAAGTACACGAGGATATTTCAAATCAACGGCGAGACTGGTTCTACAAGCTGGCGCGTTCGCTTACAACTGCATACACTGTCATCTGTTTGGAAGATTTAAACCTCGATGCGATGAAACGGCTGTGGGGACGCAAGGTTTCCGATTTAGGCTTTTCGGAGTTTGTGCATATTCTGGAGTATGAAGCTCTACTGAATGGCTGCGAGATCATAAAGATCGACAGATGGTTTCCCTCCTCCAAAGCCTGCCACTGCTGTGGGACTATCAATGATAGTCTTTCTCTTAAAGATCGCAGCTGGGATTGTCCTTCCTGCCATGCTCATCTTGATAGAGATGTTAATGCTGCAATCAATATTCTGAATCAAGGTATGTTGTCAAAGTTTGGCAAAGTAGTAATCTGATTGAACTCAATATGGGCGGGGCATCGTCCATTGCAGGAGACATTGTAAGACACTGCTTGCAGCGCATTTGTCGTTGATCGCACAATTCCCGGATTCCGTCGCTT
>CAMJHF010000046.1 GCA_946405435.1 uncultured Bacteroidales bacterium | reverse complement strand
TTGTTGGTACACTCGATAGCTTCTTCCGGAGATCTCGTCTGGTTCACGGAACCGCTCTCGGCTATGAGTCGCTTGAAATACTGATGGGAACCCGGAAGCAGCGGCTGCAAGGTACAGCTGGCGGCACCTGCTGACTCACCGAAAATGGTCACATTGTCGGGGTCGCCACCGAAGCCTGCGATATTCTCGTGTACCCATTTCAATGCCTTGAGCTGATCGAGGAGTCCCAGATTCTGGGAGTCTTGGTAATCCTTGCCGTCAGACAGGTGAGAGAGGTGCAGGAAGCCCATCACACCAAGTCGGTAGGCTATGGTAACGACTATGACTTCGGGATTCTCCTTCACCAAATTAATGCAGTCAAACATTGGGTCGATGGTACCGCCCGACTCAAAAGCACCGCCGTGGATCCATACCATGACCGGTTTCTTGGTTGATGGTTCATCCGATTTCCATATATTCAGATATAGGCAGTCTTCATCGAGATAATATAATGAACCCACTTCAAACGACGGGTTGCCATAGCCGCTATTCGCATTGTAATAGGCCTGATAGACGCCATCGTCTGGAACAACATCTACTGGAGCCTTCCAACGCAGGTCGCCCACGGGTTGCTTGCCTACATAGGGAATACCCCTGAACACCGTGATGTTATCCGTCTTCCTACCTACGAAAGTACCATTCATACACTTTACGGCCAGCGACTGATCATAATTACCATCGGTAATCGGCTTGTTCTCGCCGCCGTACATCTCTCTCATTTTCTCTCTTATTTCGTTGATATCCATAGTCATAAATGTTTAGTTATTGAACATTAACCCTTTTTTTCTTCCTCTTTAGGGGGATTGAGAGAGCTCCCCCAATCCTTCACTTTCTGTTCCGTTACGAAACAGGCTACGAGTCCATAGGTAATGGTGGGACGTATCCAGATTTCAATAAGCAGATAGTCCGTGTATTCGTCTTGCGGCTCAAGATAGATGTCGATATTGTAAAGCGCAGCTATTATCATATCTACGATACAGATGAGCCATAGGTTACTCTTGGTATAGCTCTCCCAATCCTTACGCGCGTAAAAATAGGTCAGCAAGAGCACCAAGAACACCGAAAGGGTAAGACACAACAGGTGGAGAGGGTAATTGACCAGTGGTGGCGCGAAAAGAATGTCACGCAGCAACACGGTGATACCTACTGACACAGAACACCAGTAGTTGAAGCGGTGTGTGTCAAGGCGGTTGAAGAAATACATCCATATCATGACTAGACACGCCACATAGAACACGTTAAGCACTAATTCTGGCCATGATTCTTTGAGTCCGAAATGACCGATGGCATACAGCATGACACCTACCGACAACATTCCTGCAATGGCAGTAATGGTTATGTCGAAGATTTTAGCTGTCTTTGTAAATCTTGTTTCCATATTTTATTATTATTTGTTGTTAATTCACTTTCTTTCCGCAGAAGTCTATTCTGCATTACCGACAGAGCCTACTTACGCTGCTCGCGCGCGGCAACAATATCCAAAAGGTAGTGAGGGGTAAAGTACTTGTCCATGAACTGGTAATAACCGAGCAAGGGAGTCACGGCCTTGTACTGGTCGGCCAAAAGGTCCTTCTTGATACGTATGTCACCTGGTCCGGCGATGTCCAGGACGTTCTGGTCTTGTGCCGAGTACGCCTTCCATTCGACCTTATCTGTTGACGGGTTGCCGTTGCGTGCAAAATTGGTCCACATCTGAAGAACGGTCGTAAAGATCTCATCGGAGATATTCGTGCCGTTGAAGGGGCTGGTTGTCCCGACACCGCGAAGGTTGAACATGAAGATGAGCTCCACGGAATGTGCTGCTCCAATCTCCGCATTGCTGCCCGGGTACGACCAGTAGTAGCAGTACGTCTTGTTGAACGCACTTTGTGCGTCAAGTTGCTGGAGCATAGGAACCCTAAACATCAGCTCATTGATGAACTCCGTCTCAATAAGTCCCGGCTCTTGGGTTCTGCATACCCGCCAGAATTCCTCGTAATACTTCTTGTCCTCTTCCTTCAGGTATTTGGCAGCGTCGCCCACGGCGCGCTGGGCGAATAACTTTTGCTCCTCCATGTTCAGACACGGTCCCTCGCCCATGAACAGCCTTGCCTCGTCGGCTGTGCTACCAGCCATAATGGATATGTGCTTTGCGTAGCCTTTCTTGTACAGCTCGATAGGTGCCTCGGGGAGCACCTCCGTTCCATAGTAGGGGCAGGACGTGAACTTGCCAACCGCTTCTACATACGCCTTTTGGAGTTCCTCTTCACTCAGCGCCATGATATCGTCCATCGTCTTGCAGCCAGTGTACTCGAGCAGCGCCTTGGTTTTGCCCTGCGCGGCTTCACAGCCGACCGGGAAGGCCAAAGTGGTAGAGCCACTCTGGGCGATGACTTTCTGGAAATATTGGTTCGCTTCTTTCAAGACCGGCAGAATGGAGACCGAACCGCCGCCGGCACTTTGTCCGAAGATGGTCACGTTGTCGGGATCGCCACCGAAAGCGGCTATGTTCTCGTGCACCCACCTGAGCGCCATCGCCTGATCCAACAGACCGTTGCAGGGCGCCGTCTTGAAGTTTTCGCCACCGGGCACCGACGAGAAGTCCATGAAGCCGTACATGTTCAGGCGGTAGTTGATGTTCACCATGATGATGTCACTATGCTCCTGAACGAGGTTGGCTCCGCTGTAAGAGGCCTGCGAGCCCGAGCCGACGACGTATGCCCCGCCGTGAATCCATACCATCACCGGTTTCTTCTTTGTCTTGTCGTCGGTGTTAAGCCAAATGTTCAGGTAGAGGCAGTCCTCGGACATCTGCTTCTGTATGCAATCGTCATAGCCGAGTGAGCCGTAAGCACCCTTTCCATAGTACTTAGCCTCGAAGACCCGGTCGCTCGCTTCCACATACTCCGGTGCCTTGAAGCGGCGCTTGCCCACGGGCGCCTTTGCATAGGGGATTCCCAGCCACGACGCAACCCCGTATTCCTCGGTTCCGACGAAGGTGCCGTTAACGCACTTCACAGCATGGGCCTTGTCATATTTTCCCGTGATTTCACTGTTCAAGTTCTCGTACGATTCGAATCTGACGAGATCCTTGAATGCTCTTTTCTTTTCACTCTTTGTCAGGTCCGAAGTAAAAAACTTCGCATTCTTGCTAATTAGTTCGGCCTTACATATCGCAGCTATACCCAGAATAACGGCGATGATAAGTAATAATCTTTTCTGTTTCATCATGAGACTTTTTTGTATCTTCTTATGCTTTATAAACTTCTTTGCCGTCAATGATGGTGGCTACGATGTTATTTATTAACAAACCCGCTTGGACGACCCGTTCCCCAGGCGCTTTGCCCAGGACATCATCAGGTCTTCACGCCTTCCGAATATATCCTTCTGCATACCGATAGCATCGTCGAAGACCATTGTCTGGCGGTCGTCCCCGGAGAATTTCTTCCACTCGTATTTGCCGGTGGAGGGGTTGCCCGTCCGGGCGAAATTGGTCCACATCTCCTTGACAACGTGGCGGAACTCGCACTCTTCGTCCGAAACTATCTCTCCGCTCCCCATCGGGTCCGGAATGGGATTGTCGAACAGGTACGGGAGCTCGCACGCATGGATTGCGCCAAGCTGGGGAGTTGTCACCGGCTTCTTGATGAAGTACATATAGGTATTGCCGCCGGCGGCAGCGT
>CAMJHF010000045.1 GCA_946405435.1 uncultured Bacteroidales bacterium | reverse complement strand
TTCGCGATGGGAACGGCGCCGTTGGCGTCGTCGGTCTGGGTCCAGTTGTAGGGGGCATAGGCACATTCCATGGCGATGGTGAGGACACCGTCCTCCACGCCGCTGGGGACTTCGGCATCGGCCGCAAAGGCCTGGGTGGCGGCCAGTGCAAACAGCATCATGACGGCCAGCAGCATTGCAATCGTTCTTCTCATGGGTTTTCCTTTCTGAGTCGGATGACTCTCCGGCTGTTCCTCCCCGCCGGTGGGGACAATAAAATGAACCGCTTTGTAAGCGGTCCATGGAAAATCGGAAACAGAACGTGCATTCCGGTCATCATCGATAGCGCTCCACAAAGTTTTGTGACAGTCTGTACAATCTTCTTGCACAGCCCAGAACCGAAGGAGCAGGCCTCCTGCCGGATCTTCGGCGATGAGCCCTTTCCCGTCCGACGGCTGCCTGGCCTTGCCGTACGGTACTGATGAACACCGCGCCTCTATCTAAAGCGATTCAATTTGGCTGTATCATAGCACCGCGCTTCAATGATGTCAATCACTAAAGTGTTATTTTCAGCTTTTTTGTAGGAACCGGTAAAAGCGGCAAATCTGTCAGGTCGATTTTGAGCAGTTTTACCGAATGTTAGCGGGCTGATTTGATCTCACGCTCGCATCGGGCTATTTCTCCCTCAGTTTTTCTCTCTCGTTTTGCCAAAGGTTACATAATTAATTAACTTGTTTACAACAATTCATCAGGGCAATTGCAACGCAACATGATTATATGGTTTTATAGCCGATAAGGTCTATATAAATTATAAAAAATGTCCAAAAAATGCTTCAAAAAACTTTACAACATCTGATTTCTATGTTAACATAATAAATAAGTATATTTCAGTGGCAGAAGACTTTTCCGCCGGCATGCGCCAGTCTCTTCCGCTGTGGAGATCTCGGTCCTTTCCGCAGTCGGATAGCCCGTAAATCTATGGAAAAGAGAGGAATCCGCAATGAAAAAGAAGCTGTTCGCGAGAATTCTAGCCCTAGTTCTTGTCCTCACGCTGCTCCCCTGTTTGAGTGTGCCCGCCTGGGCAGAAACCAGGGATACAACTCAGCAAGGCACTGCAGAGGGAAATGACCTCGGTTCAGACAATGTGGAAGTCACCAAAAGCACCTCTGAACAGGCTCAGGGCGTTGTATCTGATTCTGGTACATCATTGACAACCTCGGGTTCTGTCTCGGCGACAAACACCGGCGGGAGCAGTGGTGGCCCTGCGGTCGCCGCTACCTCTTTTGCTAATGGTTCAGGCACGGCCAGTGTCACGGTCGGTTCGGCGAGCGCATCCTCCAATTCCACAAATTCAGCGAGTAACAACGCTGCCATAGCGGTCGAGACATATTCCTCTTCCCCCACTGGTGGGGCAAATGCCGAAATGACCGTAAGTGGTGACGCAACTGCTGTCACCTCTGGTTCAGGTTCAGCGGAAGGGGTACATGTCATTATCGAAGGTGATGGAGCAAACACTTCAACCGTTACCGTCGGTGGCGATGTCGCTGCTACGGCGGCATCCGGCAGCACCGGCGATGCAATTGGTGTGTCCACAGTCGATTCGAGTAAAGGAACGAGTACAGCCATCGTCAATATTGGAGGAAATCTCACCGCAGAGTCAAAAGGAACAGGAGCGGCGCATGGCATTCAAGTAGGTGATGCCCGCGGCACAAATTATACTGAAGTTACGGTAGACGGAACGGTTGAAGCCTCGGTTTCCAATCCGGCGTCAGGCGCTGCCGCAGCGGGCATTATAATAAATCCAAAGCCTTCTGACAGCACAGAGATTAAGGTTTCCGCCAACGGTATTGACGTAGAAAATGACGGCAGCGGAGCCACTGCCGGAATAACAGTAATTAATCCGGATTCCAGTACAATCACGATCCAAAATACCGGCGCTCTCGATGTTGAAGGGGATAGTTCCTCTTTTCCCAGCTATGGTCTTTTAGCTTATAATAATGGTAAACTTGATGTTACCACGGGAGCAATTACCGTGGAATCCGAATCCAGCGCTGCCGACGGAATTGTCGTCGGTTACGGCAGTGGTGAAACTCGCATCAACGTTCAGGGTGATCTAACAACCAACGGGAATGAGTACTCTGACGGGGCTCAAATTTCTTTAAGTCAAGACGGACAGGCTTATCTCACTGTTGATGGAAATGTAGAATCCTCAAGAACTGGTATTACATCTTCTTTTTCCGGCACAGATACCAACACCCTGACAGATGTTGAAGTTAAAGGAGATATTGCCGCAGATGTAGGTATCTATGTCGCGAAAAGCAACCAGTCTTCTTATACCGTCGGAGGGACGATTCATGGCAATGAAGTCGGAATTCAGGTTGGTGACACCATAACCACAGACAACCTCGAAATCACCGTATGGCAGATTGACAAGAAGGAGATCGACGGAGCTGAGCATGTGGTAGCACAAAAAGACGGCAGCACAAATACCGTCACTTCTGCAACCGAAGCGATTGAAGCCAATATCAACTACATCATCAAGATCAATCCTGCACAGCAAAGTATGATCTCTCTGGATGGAACTTCAAAGGGCGGAAAGGACCATAAGTATGATGTAGCAAAGCAGGGCGACAAAGTCGCCATGAAGGTAACAGTTCCCTCCGGTTATCAGTTGACCGGTGCATTCGGCGATGATGGTTTTAATCTCCCGCTCAAGATGGATTCCAACGGCAATTATTATGTAATTGTCCCCATGGGTGGCGGAGTATATCTCAGTGCCAAACTGTCCCAAATCATAAGCAGCGATGGCGGTAACGGCAGTGCTTCCGGTGAGTACATAGACTATTACTCGTATGCAGAAAAGCTCAGTTATATAACCATCACTTTCGAGCTGAATGAGGGCCAAACGCTCAGCGGGAATCCCGGCCCCATCATCAAGAGCGTTCCCGCCGGCACCTGGGTCCGCCTGATTGAAGCCCCATACAAGACTGGTTCCACCTTTGAACTTTGGCACACGGACGATCCTTCCATCAAGGTCAGTCAGCCGAACGAGTCCTTCTGCGCAATGGGTGATGTGACCTTCACGGCCAAATGGGTTGGGGAAGAGCTCCCCTACAAGATGACGGCGGACGAGAGCAATCTTGTCTCTACCCTATCTGCCGCGAGCATGATCCCCGTGATTGAAGAGCCCGTCGAAGAAGCACCCACCGTGGAAGAAGCTGAATCTACCACGGAAGAGCCTGAATCCGCTACCGAAGAAGCTACTGCCGTTGAAGATGTCCCTGTGAGCGAAGAACCTGCTTCTGCCAAGGAAGCGACGGCTGCGGATGCTCTGCCTGATGAAGCTGTCACGGAGGAAGCTCCCGTCACCGCAGAACCGGCATCGGAGAGCAGCATGATGATTGAAGCGATGACCACTCTGACGGCCGCTACGGAAGCGCTTCAGGCCGCCACGGAAGCCTTGATCGCCAATACCGCCCCTGCAGCGGTTGAAGCAGAAGCCGCGACAGAAGCGCCTGCCGCCGAGGAAGCCAAGACGGCAGAAGAAGCCGGTGTCGAAGACGCCGCGGACGCAGAGATCAGCCCGGAAGCCGCCGAAGAAGAGCAGCCTGCTGTTGAGGAAACCAGCAGCTCCATGGATGCGGCCAGAGAAGAGCTTCAGCGCATCACGGAGGAACTGGATGCGGCAAAGAGCGAACTCAAGGCCACAAGCGCGGAACTGGATACCGCCAAGGGTGAACTCAAGGCCACAACCGAGGAGCTGAACGCGGCGAAGGATGAGCTTCGTGCCACGACGGACGAACTGGTCGAAGCGAAAGACGCGCTCCGCTCCGC
>CAMJHF010000044.1 GCA_946405435.1 uncultured Bacteroidales bacterium | reverse complement strand
GGGATGCGCAGGCCGAAGGTGGTTTTGATTTTGGTTTTGTCCAGGACGGAGTAGGCGGGGCGCTTTACCGGCGACGGGAACTCGGTGCTGTGACAGGGCTGAATGTCGCAAGCGGTTTGGCCGGCGTAGGCCGCGATCATTTTGGTGAAGTCGTACCAGGAGCAGACGCCTTCGTTGGAGAAGTGGTAGGTTTGAGATACGCTCGCTTCGCTCGGTATGACAGAAAAAGAAGGGCTCGAAATGACAGAGGAGGCACCGCTCGAAATGACAGCCACAATCGCCTCGGCCAAATCGCGCGCATAGGTGGGTGTACCCACCTGGTCAAAGACCACTTTCAGCTGGGGCTTGGTGGCCGTCAGGTTGAGCATCGTCTTCACAAAATTCTTCCCGAATTCAGAGTACAGCCACGCGGTGCGGATAATCACACTGCGGCAACCGACCCGCTGGATGTTCTGCTCGCCATGCAACTTCGTCAGGCCGTATACGCCCGTCGGCGTCCCTTGCTGGTCCTCGCGACAGGGAGTGTTGTACGGATCTCCACCAAACACATAGTCCGTAGAAATGTGCACTAGCAGTCCCCCGACCTCTTTCATAGCAATCGCCAGATTCTCAGGGGCTTTGGCGTTTAGCAGTTCAACCAGCTCATATTTCTCAGGATCCTCAGCGCCATCTACATTCGTCCAGGCCGCGCAGTTTACAATTGCCTTGACATCGTGCTGCTTTACCATCGCACGGATATCGTCCAGATTGGTAATATCCAGCTTTGTGGTGCTGACATCCACATCCTCCCCTGCCAGTTTATGCAACATGGCCACAGATTCCGGATGCTCGTCGCAAACGTCTGTGAAAATGTATTTGTCTTTGGAGCCTTTGGTGACAATCCGCATTTCGTTGCCCAATTGTCCGTTGGCGCCGGTTACTAAGATCGTCATTTAGTAGAGGTTCACGTTGATGTCAAACGGACTCTCGAAGTCCTTCAGCAAAGCGTGTTTGGTATCTTTTTCCGACAGGTTGGCTTTCTCCGTGGGGATGCGCCAATCGATGCCGAGGCTATTATCAAGGATGCTTATGCCATCATCGGCCTCCGGATGATAAAACTCGTCGCATTTGTACTGGAACACAGCCGTTTCGCTCAAAACCGAAAATCCGTGCGCAAAGCCGCGGGGCACGAAAAACTGACGATGGTTTTCTTCTGTCAGCTCCACTGCAACGTGCTGGCCGTAGGTCGGCGAACCTTTGCGGATATCGACAGCCACATCCAGCACAGCACCTTTTACGCATCGTACCAGTTTGCTCTGGGTGTAAGGCGGGCGCTGAAAATGCAATCCCCGCATTACTCCGTAAGAGGACATGCTCTCGTTATCCTGAACGAAGTGAATCGTATGCCCCAGGATGGGAGCCACCTTCTCGTCGAACTCGCGCTGCGAAAAGCTCTCGAAAAAGTAGCCTCGCTTGTCACCAAAAACCTTGGGTTCTATGATAAGTGCGCCGTCAATGGCGGTTTTGATCACGTTCATGCTTAACCTTGTGTAAGGGTGCTCGAGTTGACTTCTTCTTTCATCTCGTCAATCACCTTCAGCAGATATTGGCCGTACTGGTTCTTGAGCATTGGCCTGGCCAGCTCGCGCATCTTTTCTTCGCTGATCCAGCCATTGCGATACGCGATGCCTTCCAGGCAGGCGATCTTGAGGCCCTGACGTTTCTCAATGACCTCAACGAAGGTGGATGCCTCCGCTAAACTATCATGAGTTCCGGTGTCCAACCACGCAAAACCGCGGCCAAAGACCTGAACTTTCAATTCTCCGTCCTTGAGGAACTCCTGGTTCACGGTTGTGATTTCCAGTTCCCCGCGGGCACTGGGTTTGATGTGCTTGGCAACATCGACAACCTTATTGGGGTAGAAATAGAGGCCCACCACGGCATAGTTGCTCTTGGGCTCCTTGGGCTTCTCCTCGATGGAAAGGCAGTTGCCTTTTTTATCGAACTCGGCCACGCCATAGCGTTCCGGATCTGCCACCCAATAGCCGAAAACTGTCGCTTTCTTGTTCTCCTCGGCGTCCTTCACCGCCCTTTTGAGCAGGCCGGTGAAGCCACTGCCGTAGAAGATATTATCGCCCAGGACCAGGCAGGCGCTATCGTTGCCGATAAACTTTTCGCCGATGATGAAAGCCTGCGCCAGGCCGTCCGGGCTCGGCTGCTCCGCGTACTCGAAATGCACGCCGTAGTCCGAGCCGTCGCCCAGCAGCCGCTTGAACCCGGGAAGGTCATACGGCGTGCTGATGATAAGGATGTCGCGTATCCCAGCCAGCATGAGCGCGCTGATGGGATAATACACCATCGGCTTGTCATAAATGGGCAGAAGCTGCTTGCTTACGCCCTTGGTGATGGGATACAGACGGGTTCCGGAGCCCCCGGCGAGGACGATGCCTTTCATGACTAATAATTCTCCGGTTTCAGCTGGAAGTAGCTCTGCGGGTGGTCGCAAACGGGGCAGATTTGCGGAGCTTTAGGGCCGATGACAATGTGGCCGCAGTTGGAGCACTGCCAGATGGCGTCGCCCTCGCGCGAGAAGACCAGACCGCCTTCGATGTTGGCGAGGAGCTTGCGATAGCGAGCCTCGTGCTCCTTCTCGATGGCGCCCACCATGCGGAATTTGGCGGCAATTTCCTTGAAGCCTTCTGCATCGGCCTCCTTGGCCATGCGGTCGTACATGTCCGTCCACTCGAAGTTTTCGCCGTCGGCAGCGTCCTTCAGGTTCTCCACCGTGGAAGGCACCTGGCCGCCGTGCAGATACTTGAACCAGATTTCCGCGTGCTCCTTTTCGTTGGCAGCCGTCTCTTCAAAGATTTTGGAGATTTGCACATAGCCGTCCTTTTTGGCCTTGGAGGCATAGTAGGTGTACTTGTTACGCGCCTGGCTCTCCCCGGCAAATGCTTCCTGGAGATTTTTCTCGGTTTTTGTTCCTTTGAGTTCCATATCTGTGATTGTTTTGACTTATAGACACTTCTTTAACTCCCCCGCCCCCTATAATTGATGTGGGCGAGGGAACGAAAAGCACTAAGGGAACCTGCGGTTCCGTCGTTTTGCCGCTATCCCAGCAGGCGCTGCGACTGCCTACCTTTGCGTTGTATTCGGTCCGGTTTACAAAGATAGCAAATTTTATTTGATTTCACCCTATTTTGAATTAAAAATTCAAAGAAAAAGCCGCCCCGAAGAGCGGCTTAGTAAGAAAATCAGTGAGTTATCTTCCTTGGTACATACTTTCGTAATATTTCTGGTAGTCGCCAGAAGTCACATTATCCATCCAATCCTGGTTGTCCAGGTACCAGCGGACGGTACGCTCGATGCCCTCCTCAAACTGCAGGGACGGCTCCCAACCCAGCTCTTTCTGGAGTTTGGAGCTGTCTATAGCGTACCTGAGGTCGTGCCCGGCGCGGTCCTTCACATAAGTGATGAGGTCCATATCGGCCCCCTCCGGACGGCCCAGCAGACGGTCCACCGTATTGATGAGCACCTTGATAATGTCGATGTTCTTCCACTCGTTGAAGCCGCCAATGTTGTACGTCTCCCCTACCTCTCCCTGATGGAAAATAAGGTCGATGGCACGGGCATGGTCCTCCACGAACAGCCAGTCACGGACATTCTCCCCCTTGCCATACACCGGCAGCGGTTTACGATGACGGATATTGTTGATAAACAGCGGAATAAGCTTCTCCGGGAACTGGTAAGGCCCGTAATTGTTCGAGCAATTGGTGACCACCGTAGGCATGCCATACGTGTCATGGAACGCTCGCACAAAATGGTCGCTGGACGCCTTGGCTGCACTATAAGGACTATGCGGCTGATACTTCAGATCCTCCGTAAAAAACTTCTCCCCATACGCCAGGTGATGCTCCCCGCTGGATGCCTTGGTGGTGAACGGCGGCTCAATCCCCTCCGGATGCGTCATCTGCAGCGCCCCATACACCTCATCGGTGGAAATATGATAGAACCTACAAGGAATGGCGTTCGCCGGTGTTCCCCCTTCCTCGTGCGTTGGACTTGTGGAGGAGGAGGAAAATTGGTTTTTCGAGCTACCGCACGAAAAATAATTTTCCTCCGACGATGGCCTTTCTTCCGACGCGGGGACTTCCCATCCTAAGGGCTCCCAAACCGATTTTGCGGCTTGCAGCAAGCTCAGCGTACCCATCACGTTGGTCTGCGCGAACGTGAACGGATCCTTGATGGAACGGTCCACGTGACTCTCTGCGGCCAGATGGATGATACCATCGACATGCTTATCCTGCATTAACTTGAGCACACCCTCGAAGTCGCAGATATCCATCTTCACAAACTCGTAATTGGGCTTATCCTCGATATCCTTCAGATTCGCCAGATTCCCCGCATACGTCAGTTTATCCAGGTTAATGATGTGATACTCAGGGTACTTGTTTACAAACAGGCGTACCACATGCGAGCCGATAAAGCCCGCGCCGCCGGTGATGATAATCGTCCTTTTCATATTATTTCACGGGAATTTTTACAACCACTTTTTTCACCTCTTTGGACACCCCATCCACGGCCAGACAAGGCTCATGAGCGTCCTCCGGGAACACCAGCACAAAGTAACCATCGCCAACAATCACGTCCGCCCCGGGACAATCCAGATACCGCGCAACATCCTTTTCTTCATTATAAGCGATGCTTTCGGTAACCTGTGCAAGCGGCTTGCACCGAACAAGTTCCGTACCCACGATGCAGAACTGAATATCGGCAAAGCGCTTGTGCGCTTCATAGCCCTTTTCGTTCACCAGACGCGTGTTGTACTCGCTGATAATCACCTTAACTCCGTTCTCCAGAAAATAGGTGCCATTTTCTACATTGGGTTTTACGTTTGCGATGTAATCCAGTGCCGTGTCGATGGCCGGCGTGAGACCTTTATACAGGCTCACATTTTTGATATGGTCAAAAATCATACGTGTTAGTTTAGCTAGTC
>CAMJHF010000043.1 GCA_946405435.1 uncultured Bacteroidales bacterium | reverse complement strand
TCTCCCGGAAACCCTACTACAGGTTCCTCCGCGAAGTGCTCTACCCGAGGCTCCGAACCGTCAAGTTTGACTTCCATCTTCACCGCAAAGGAATGGTGAAGGATACCCTCCAGACCACCGTGCTGGATGAAGAGTATATGGCTGGAGTACAGGCCATCCGGGACCGCGACTACGAGACGGCCATCCGTATTCTCCGTCCCTACAAGGACTATAATGCAGCCGTCGCTTTCTGCGCCATGGACTATAACGCATCGGCGCTGGACATTCTGGAAGCCCTTCCGGAAACGGACCAGGTCCACTACCTGCTGGCAGTCATCTACAGCCGTCAGGACCGGGACAAGGAAGCCGTGGAGCACTATCTCAAGGCGTGCAAGATAACGCCCTCCTACATTCACCGGGGCAATCTGGACCCCGAAATCTCTGAACTGATCAGAAGGTACAACCTTACAAACAATTATTTTCAAACCCATTAAACCTCAAAAAGTTATGCGTAAACTCGCTTTCTTTGCGGCCGTCGCCGCAACCCTCTGCACCGTAGCGTGCAACAAAGATTTATCCGGCTCCAAAGCAGAAGTACCCGTTCCTTCCGATGACGGAAGAGTGGAAGTTACCCTCACAGTGACCGGTGGCCCCATGACCAAATCGGCCGACCAGGACATCGATGACAATCTGAGCGTCGTACACAACATCCAGTTCTTCGCCTTCAACGAAGACGAGTCCATCGACACCTACGTCAAGGTGACGGACGGCATGAGCGGCAGTATGCGTGTCAAGGCCGGACAGAAGAAGTTCTGGGCGGTCGTCAATGCCGATGACATCACCAGCGTCCAGACGCTGGACCAGCTTAAGGCCATCAAGACGCAGCTGGCGGACAATGCCGACGGCTTTGTTATGGTCGGAAGTTACAACTCCAACGTGGGAACCACTCCGATTCCCATCGAGGTCAAGCGCCTTGCCTCCCGCGTGGTCTTGAAGAAAGTCACCGCCGCGTTTACCAGCCCTGCCGAAGCAGCGCTGGACTGCATACTCAAACGCGTTTATCTCATCAATGTCGCTGGTGACTTCAATCTGGGCTATACGGATGACCCTACCGTCTGGTATTCCAAAATGGCGTATGAGAGCCCTACCGGACTCGATGAACTGCTGAACACCACACTGACTCCCGGTCACAACTTGAAGAATGCAGCCTATGAGGTTCCCAGTTATCACTACTGCTATCAGAACCACAAGCAGCCGGACACCCAGTCCACTACCTGGAGCCCCCGCTTCACCCGCATCGTGGCCGAGGTGGAACTGGGCGGTACCACCTATTACTATCCGGTGAATCTCCAGTACATCGACTACGGAAAGTCTTATGAGATTGAAAACCTGACCATCACCAGGAAGGGTTCCACCAGTCCGGACCAGCCCATTACCATCCAGGACGGCACCTTTGAAATCACCGTGAAGGACTGGACCGTCGTTCCCGTAACAAGCGGAATTACCATCTAAGCGACGCGAGGTCGTGATTTGATACTTTTCATAATGTTGGTGGGGCCGGATATCCTTCGGCAAAGCCCAGGATGACAATCCGGCCCCTTTTTCAAATCCATTTTCAACTATGCGAAGAATACTGTCACTACTGCTGCCCCTGGCCCTCATGCTGCCTGTCTCCTGCAGCAAGGATATCGAGCCGCAGCAAATCCGGACAGGAGACGAAGAGCATACCGCTACGATTCAAATCCGTGCCAGCGGATCTGCACAGACCAAGGCTCAGAACACATCCGACGTGCCGCTCACGGACGGTGTGCAGCGCCTGGATTTGTATATTTTCCATCAGACAGCGACCGAGGATGACCGGCACGTGACCCTCACCCCGGACCCCAGCGGCACTACTGAGTATAAAATCAGGGAAAAGAAAGGTGAACGCGTGGGCATCATCGCGATGGCAAATCTCGATGCCGATACGGCCGAGATGCTCGCAAGCCATACGCTCTCCGACTTTGCCGATGATTATAATATGCCGTGCCCCATCGTCTGGACGGCGAACAACTTTGACTTTGACCGCATTCCGATGGTAGGAGCAAAGGATGCATATTTCAATGGCGACACTACTGTGGAACTTGAACTCAGGCGTCTTATGTGGCGCGTCGATGTGGGCAGCATTGTCTATGACCCGGAGGACGAAAGGCTCCGAGGAAAAGACGTTTTCGTGAAAAACATCGCCATCACCAATATCGGCAACCACTTCAATCCCACCAAGTCCAGCTCCATCGGCCATTTCTACACCTGGTACCTGTTCTTTGGAAACGGAGAATATGCAGGCAGCTCCACCGGGGCGTTCGGAGACATTGACGACGGTTTCCGCTTCTATACCAATGCGCCGACTGGCTGGTCGCAGAACGGGACCTGGAATCCCGGCGGACCGGGCATCCTGAACCAGGAATACCCCAGAACCATCAACAACAATTACCAGATTGAGAAGGGCGTGCTGAACATTGATGCAACCGGGAAATACCTTACTGCCACCTGCCAGAGTTACAACGTGGCAAGTGGTCAGGGGCGCCTGGCCACGGCCGGAGTAACTACGGCGCAGAGCATGTCCGTAGGCAAGAGCTTGTATGGCTTCATGGGACGCGGCTGCTTCTCTACCTATAGCGCCGTCTCTGCCTACAATAAACAGCAGCCCTACCCGAAGCTTGTCATAGAACTGAGCATCGACGGCGTGTCAAGATTCTATCCGATTCCCATCATTTACCCGCAGCCAAACACGGTGTACCAGGTGGACAAGATCACGATTACCGGAGAGGGCTCGGACTATTCCAACTTCTTCGAGGAGAAGTACTATGCCACCTTCACCATCTCGGTCAAGGACTGGGATGAACTGGAAGTGAACAATATTGATGTGGGCGTAGACCCGATAACCGGCCAGCCCGTGGGTGGACAACAGAACTAAAATCGACTGAATATGAGAAAAATACTATATATCGCAGCAGCGCTGGTCGCAATAGCACTTACGGCCTGCAACAAGGACTGGGGCCCCGATGCTCATGGCAATGACCTGTGCGGAATCAGCCTCCGTTTCCAGCAGGCAGCGCCGACAGCCTTCCAGACCAAGGCCGATGTTATCGGCCCCGTCACGGAAGATGACCTTATCGACCGCCTGGACGTGTTTGTCTACAGGGGTACTGACACGACCCTTTTCGACCACAAGTCCTATGTGAATGCCTCCGGAGTGGATCTCGCGGCCATCGACACGAAATACTACGACGTCCAGGGCACCTACTTCTATTTCTTTGCCATCGCCAATCTGGATGGCGCCACAGCCGATTACTTTGCGCAGCTGAGCAAGAACCAGATTACCTCTTACTACGGAGGCCTAATTCCGCTTGAAGCCGGGAACTTCCGTTCCCACCGCCCCATCATGGGAGGTGCGGCTTCCGTACAGCTGGGCAACTATTCCTATTACAGCAGCCAGCCCGGCGACAAGACCGCCAGTATCACACTGTACCGCTACGTTGCCCGCTTTGAGATCGAGAAGATTACGGCGGACTTCGACAGTGCAGACCTGATGAATTCCGACGTTATCGTCAAGGGAATCGTGTGGACTAATGTGGCCAATGCCCTCAGGCCCTTACAGTACTTTCCATCGCCCAATACCGTGGAGAGCGGAGGCCCTGTTTTTGGCAGCCGGTCGACCTATTTCCCCGAACAGGAGTTCGGAAATATGGAGTACCCGGACGGCTACCGCTACTATCAGGCCAACGAGAACCATCACGGCTGGGTATCGCTGCAGGAGAACTACAACCTGGTCCAGTATGGGGCTACAGGTGCGCTGGCGGCCGATTTCCCCTACATCTACAATAACAACTGGAAGCTTGAGAAAGACGTGCTGAACGTGGATGCACCCGGGTATATGCGGGATGCGACTACACACTTCTTTACCGGAGAAACCGGGCGCGTATGCTCTTCCACCAACCCCTCCCAGAGCCACGTGCTCAACGTGAACAAGGAGTTCTACATTTTCCCTATCAGCCGGAACAGCTATGCCACTTCCATGTGCAGCAACTTTGACGGGCAGGACGACAGCATCAAGATGGTGATAGTGGTGGAAATCAACGGCAAGACCTACTACTATCCCTATCGTGCCCTGTATGTCCAGCCGAATTCCCGCTATCTGGTCCACAATATTACCCTCAAGGGAATCGGCAGCGAGTACAGCAACTTCTACGTAAAGAAGTTCTCCGCCACGCTGGGACCGATGAGCGTCGGACAGTGGCAGGAGCTGGAGGTAGACAACATCGACATGGGCTACAAGGACTATGACGGCAATGAAATCTATTAGGCCTATGAGAAGATTCTTCACTGCGTTCAGAATGACAATCTGGATGTTCCTGCCGGTGCTGGTGGCGTTGGCAGGATGTGAGCCGGAGCCCCTCCCCGTATCCTTCGGAGTGGAAAGCGGCGGGCAGGAGGTTACTACTTTTGACTTCGGCGTGATGAGCTATGAGGGCCCTTCGACCAAGGCCTATGCGGCCGATGTGGAAGACGGCTTGGTGGACCGCATCGATATCTTCATGTACGACGGCAGCGGAAACATTTACGGCCACAAAGTCATTGGGGAATATGGCAGCGGGGCGATGGACCTTACCAGTGTCACGTTCCGGGACTCCGATGGCAACGGTGTTGTGCGTTCCTACCTCTTCATCGCCAATCTGGACCCGGACAGTGCCCAGTACATCGGTTATCTGGACCGGGTGGATATGAACCGGTACCCGGAGACCTTCATCCCCTGGAGCGCCGGGAATGCCCGGGTGAACTACCCGCTGATGGCGGCAACTGCCAAGGTCACCTTCGGCAGCACAACCAGCGTCAGCATAAGCCTGATGCGTTATATGTCCAAGTTCGAGATTGGGACCGTGACGGCGCAGTTCTGGGGAACACCGGACCAGTATCGCAATGTCTATCTGCAGAATATCGTCTTTGCCAATGCCTGGGACATCGTCCGCGTCTGTCAGTCCAAGCCGCAGAATTTCACCGGCCAGCCCACCGACATCTTCGGCCCCACAGGATGGTCCAGCGGCGCTTTCGGGAATCCGGAAA
>CAMJHF010000042.1 GCA_946405435.1 uncultured Bacteroidales bacterium | reverse complement strand
ATCGGCTTCTTCTCGCTGTTCAGCGGAATCCTGCCCTTCAACCTGGATGTGGACCAGACGTTCATCGCAGCCATCCTGACCATCATCGGTTACGCCATCAACGATAACGTGGTTATCTTCGACCGTATCCGTGAGAACCTGGGTCTGCACCCGAACGATGACTTCAAGGATATGGTGAACAAGTCCCTCAACCAGACGCTCACCCGTACGGTCAACACATCCGTGTCAACCCTCCTGCCTATGCTTGCAATAGCAATCTTCGGCGGCGAGAGCATCCGCGGACTGTCCGTCGCCCTGTGCCTCGGTATCCTCGTGGGAACCTACGCTTCCATCATGATCGGTACTCCTATCATGTACGACAGCACCCGCAAGGCCCAGGCCCGCAAGGCTGCAAAGAAATAATCAGCACAAACTGTTTAGAAACCGGGGGTCCGTTGGATTCCCGGTTTTTTTATTATATTTGCGATATGCCGGATTTTGGACAGATGGGCCGCCGCGAGGCTATCAAGCAATTGTTCGAGGGAACTCCCTACGAGCCATTCTGTGGCACTGTACTCGCATCTGGCGGCGGACAGGCAGTCAGCGAATCGCGCTTGCTGCTGGAAGGTATCGACTTCGACCTGGTTTATTTCCCCCTCAAACACCTGGGATACAAGAGCGTGGCCTCCGTCACCGTGGCCTTGTATTCGCATCTTGCACCTGCCGGAGCACTCAGCGTCGTGCTGGGCATTTCCGCCAAGCTGAACTTCGACCACATCAAGGAACTGTGGAGCGGAGTAGTGGCGGCGGCTAAGGAATTCGGCTACAGCAAGCTCAGCCTCGACCTGCAACCGTCCCGCAACGGACTGACAATCAGCGTTAATGCCCTTGGTATCGTGCCGGTTTCCAACGCCTTTGCAACTCCCGCATCCAAGGACCTCCTGTGCGTTAGCGGAGCCTTGGGAGCCGCATATTTCGGCCTGCATGTTCTTGAAAAGGGCCGCGGCAAGTTCGAGGCCGGACAGGACAACCGCGAGGAACTGGAGCGCTACCGCATGCTGGTTGGGGCATACCTCAAGCCGGAGATTCCCGCAGGTCTTCCCGCATCGCTCGCCGATTCTGGAATCGCGCCCTCGGCCGCCATTCTGGTGGACAGGGGCCTCGCCGACGCCCTGCAGCGCCTGTGCTCGGCCACAGGCCTTGGCGCCAAGGTCTATGCCGACCGCATACCCTTCGAGGGCGGCAGCTTCGAGCTTGGCAAGTCTTTGAACATCGATCCCGTAGGCGCCGCCATGAACGGAGGGGAAGACTATCAGCTGCTGCTGGCAGTGCCCCTCGCGGACTACGAAAAATTCCGCCACGACTTCCAGACCTTCGACATCATCGGCCACCTAGCCCAGAGCGATGTTGGCGCGGTTCTTGTGTCTCCGGACGGCCTGGAGCACCCGATAGAAAACCTTTAATATTTTATAAAATGAAAAAAATCATCGTTATTCTCAGCGCACTGACTCTCTGCGCCACTGCAGCCAACGCACAGGATTGGCTCAAGGACTTCCTCAAGGTTGCAACAGAAAAGGTTGGTGATGTAATCACCGGCACTTCTTCCGCCTCCAACTTCGACATCAAGGGCACCTGGAACTATCAGGGCGTAGCCATCGGAGCAGGCTCCGACAACGTGCTCACCAGCATCGCCGCCTCCGCAGGCACCGGCACCATCGAAAAGAAGTGCGACGAACTCCTCGCCAAGGTCGGCATCAAAGCCGGCGCAGCCAAGTTCACTTTCAAGGAGGATGGTTCCTTCACCCTCAACGCAGGCAAGATCAACCTGCCCGGTACCTGGACAAAAGAGGGCAGCAAGATTACCCTCAACTTTGCCAAGCTCTTCACTTTCAAGCTTGTAGGTACCATCAAGACCACCGCCACCGGCTGCGAGCTCCTCTTCGACTCCGGCAAGTTCGTGGACTTCATCAAGAAGGTCCTGGAGGTAGTGAACAAGGTGGCCAACAACTCCACCATCTCCGCCGTCCAGAGCGCCCTGGCCAACGTCAACGACCTCAAACTCGGCTTCAAGCTCAGCAAATAAGCCTGTTGCTTTTTTCTGAAAACGTGCTCGTCGGTCCAGTCTTTGGACCGACGAGTTTATTTTAATTGCTCAAGGAGTACCTTCACGAACGGCCGGGACTCCACCTGGGGGTGGGGGATGGTAAGGGTGGGAGTGCGGACGGCAAGGTCGCCGTACATGAGGATATCTATGTCGATGATGCGGTCGTGATAGATGCGGCTGCCGTCGGCGGCGTACTCCGGAGGGTCGGTGCGGCCCATGGAGCGCTCGATGCTTTTGCAGATTTTCAAGATATTTTCCGGCTTTCTGGCGCTGCGGTACACCACGACGGCATTGAGGAACGGCGGCCCGTCAAAGCCGCAGGCCTGCGTCTCCAGGACCGGCGTCAGCTGCACCCTGCGCCCGCAGAAGGCCTTGTCCAGGGCCGCAAGGGCGGCATCGATATTGGCCTGCCTGTCCCCGAGGTTGGTCCCCAGAAGCAGATACAGCAGCCTCATAGCTCCGGATCCATGCCCAGGGCTATGCGTGCCTCATCGGAAAGCATGCTCTGGTCCCACACAGGCTCGAATGTGAGCTCTATTTCGCAGCTGTTCACTCCGGGAGTGTCCTCCACGCTCTGCTTGACCTCTGCGAGCACCTCGTCCGCCATGGGACAGTTGGGAGCCGTGAAGGTCATCTTGATGTATACATCGTGGGACTTGCTGATCACCAGCTCGTAGATGAGTCCCAGGTCGTAGATGTTGACGGGGATTTCGGGGTCGTACACCTGCTTGAGGGCCAGGATAACGTCATCGTACAGGGGGCCGAGGGCCTTGACGTCCTCGGGGGTCAGAACTTCCTTCTCATTCATTTTCGGCGGCTTTTTGACGAATTGTTGCTATCATGGAAAGGAGTCCGTTGGCACGGGTGGGCGAGAGGTTCTCCTTGAGTCCTATGGTGTCCAGGAAAGAGAAATCATCCTCCATAATCTCGGAAGGCGTGCGGCCGGAATACACGCTTATCAGAAGGCTGATGATTCCACGGGTGATGATGGCGTCGCTGTCGGCGGAGAAGAAAAGGCGCCCGTCGCGCAGTTCGGAATCGAGCCATACTCTTGACTGACAGCCTTTTATCAGGCGGTCTTCGGTTTTTTTGTCCTCGGGGAAGCCTTCCAGGGACTTGCCCAGCTCGATGAGGTATTCGTATTTGTCGAGCCACTCCTCGAACATCGAGAAGTCTTCTATTATCTGCTCTTGTTTTTCTTTGAGTGTCATTACGCTGATTTCTTTTGGAGGCTGTAGCCCATGCCGAGGTGACGGACGCGCTGTGCGAACTCGCTGGTCACGTTCACAAAGTACTTCTTGGAGTGGAAATCCAGCTTGTAGCCGGTGGCCTTGTCGCGGAGCACGAGCGAGAGGGGCGTCTTGCCCTGATTCTCCTTCAGAAGTCCGGACAGGCGCGAGCGGAAGTCGGGCGAAAGCAGGGCCGTGTCAAGCTCCAGCACAAAGCCGGAGATAAATGTCTCGGTCACATTGCCCAGCAGCAGTATCTTCTTGATTTTGAAGGCATAGGGGGCGGTTTTCCCCTGGGCGATATCCTCGGGTTTAAGCTTGTATCTCTCTTCGATGTCTCCCTGGATCCACAGATACTCGTGGGGCTTCATATATGCCATGTAAGCCTCGTAGTCACGGCCGAACAGGGCGAATTCGTAGTGTCCGTTGTAGTCTTCCAGGGTGACGCGCGCACCGGGGGAACCGGACTTGGTGGTGATGGTCTTGACGTCGGTGACAATGCCGGCCATCGACACGCCGGCTGCCTTCTTCCTGTCTTTTTCGAGCTCCTGGATACGATCCTGCAGGCGACCGACAGACTGGTTTGTAAAGTTGTCTATCTCAAAGGAATACTTATCCAGCGGATGGGCGCTCAGGTACATGCCGACGTAGTTCTTCTCTTCCTGAAGCAGGGCCAGGGTGTCTTCCTGCTCCGGTGCCGGAGGCATGACGGGACGCTGGGGTTTGAGTTCTTCAACCTCGCCGAACAGCGAGAGGCTGTTGTCCATCTTGTCCACCTTGAAAAGCTCCATATAGCGGGTAAGGGCGTCGATGAAGCGCTCGCCGTTCTCTGACGGGGTGAAAAACTGACTGCGGCGGAAGCCGAAAGAATCGAAGGCGCCTGCAAGGGCCAGGATTTCGATGGATTTGGCCGTTATCGCCACGTTTTTGGCGTCTTTGGCGCTGCGCTCGGCCATCCTCTCCACAAAGTCGTAAATGTCCGTAAAAAGGCCGTTTTCCGTCCTTTCCGCCACTATCGCATCCACCACGTTGGAGCCGAAGTTCTTCAGGCCCCCGAGGCCGAAGCGGATATGCCCCTCGCGGTTCACCGTGAAGCGGGCCTCGGATTCATTGACATCCGGACTCAACACCTTGATTCCATGGAGCTTGCTGTCGGCCATTATCTTCTTGATCTCGTCCATGTTGGAGAGATTGCAGGAGAGGTTGGCGGCAAGGAATTCGGCGGTATAGTGGCACTTGAGCCATCCGGTCTGGTAGCTCACCCAGGCATAGCAGGTGGCGTGGGACTTGTTGAAGGCATACTGGGCAAATTTTTCCCAGTCTTTCCATATCTTGTCCAGCACCTTCTCCGGGTGGCCGTTCGCCTGGCCCTGGCTCATGAACTTGTCCTTGAGCACCATCATCTCGTCTATCTTCTTCTTGCCCATGGCTTTGCGCAGGCGGTCAGCCTCGCCTTTGGTGAAATTGGCGAGCTTGCGGGAAAGGAGCATAACCTGCTCCTGATAGACGGTAATTCCGTAGGTTTCAGAGAGATACTCCTCCATTTCGGGGAGGTCGTACTCTATCTTCTGCACGCCCTGTTTGCGGTCTACGAAGTCGGGGATGTAGTCCATCGGCCCGGGGCGGTAGAGGGCGTTCATAGCAATGAGGTCCTCGAAACGCTCCGGCTTGAGGCGCTGCAGCCAGCTCTTCATGCCCTCGGATTCGAACTGGAACACCACGGTGGTGTCGCCGCGTCCGTAGAGCTCAAGCGTGGGCTTGTCCGCGATGTCGATGGCCTCTATGTCGATGTCTATCCCGTGCCGCTGCTTTATGGTGCGCAAGGTCTCATGTATGATGGACAGGGTGATAAGGCCCAGGAAGTCCATCTTGAGCATGCCAACATCCTCTATGTAGTGGCCGTCGTACTGGGAGGTCCAGAGGTCCTTGCCGGTCTCTTTGTCCTTCGAAAGGCAGATAGGGATATAGTCGGTCAGGTTGCCGCGTCCGATGATGGTGGCGCAGGCGTGCATGCCCACCTGGCGTATGCAACCCTCGAGCCTCTGGGCGTAGTAGAGCACCTCTTTGTTGATGTCGGGGCCGTTTTCCAGCTCGGCCTTGAACTCCGGCACCAGGCGGTAGCAGTTGGCCAGGGTTATCTTGGCATCCACCTCTTCCATACCCTTCTGGAAGGTACGCAACTGCTTGACCCCGTCAATCTCGACCTCTTTTTCTATCACCTTGAAGCCGGGCTTGAGCTCGTCCAGCTTGGGATTGAAGGGGTACTCCTTCTCCACTTTCTCGCTCAGGCGGTCGGGAACCATCTTGGAGAGGCGGTTGGCCTCGTCGATGCTCACCTCGCTGATGCGGGCCACGTCCTTGATCGCGCTCTTGGCGGCCATGGTGCCGAAGGTGATGACGCGGGAGACATGGTCGATGCCGTAGGTCTTCTCTACGTACTCGTGGGCGTCCGGGAGGTTCTCGAAGTCCACGTCTATATCGGGCATCGATATACGGTCGGGATTAAGGAAACGCTCGAACAGGAGGTTGTACTTAATAGGGTCCAAATTGGTGATTCCCAAGCAGTAAGCAACCACGCTGCCGGCGGCGGAACCTCGGCCGGGGCCCACCAGGAAGCCATGGGCGCGGGAGGCGGCGATGTAGTCCTGCACTATGAGGAAGTAGTCCGGAAAGCCCATCTTGGAGATGGTCTTGAGCTCGAAGAGGATGCGCTCGGACTGCTCTTCATTCAGCGTGGGGCCGTAGCGGCGGGCGGCGCCGCGGTAGGTAAGCTCGCACAGGTAGGCGACCGAGTTGCAGAAGGCGTCGCCCCTGTATTCACGGCGTTCGATGCCGGTGGCCTTGTCTTTGCTCACGCTGAAGCGGCCCTCGTCTATGATTTCCTTGTACTGCTCCAGCTTGCTGCTTATTACAGAAAGGAATTCGGGATCTATCTCGAACTTGGGGAGCACATGCGGGCGGTCTATCTTGTAGGCCTCGATCTTGCCGGCCACTTCCAGCGTGTTGGCCAGGGCCTCCGGGTGGTCGGGGAACAGGGCGGCCATCTCTTCCTCGCTCTTGATGTACTCCTGCTGGGTGTAGCGGAGACGCCCAGGGTCGCTTATGTTGGCATTGGTAGTCAGGCAGATAAGGCGGTCGTGCACGGGGCCGTCCTCGCGGGAGAGGAAGTGGGCGTCGTTGGTTGCGACCACCTTGATTCCAAGTTCCTCCGAGAGCTTGAAGATGCCCTCGTTGACGAGCTGCTGGTTGCGGTAGACGTCGTAGATCTTGTCGTACGCCTCCGGCGGAAGCCCCTCGACCTCGGTCTTGTGGAGCATGACCTCGAGGTAGTAGTCCTCGCCGAACACGCCGCGGTGCCACTCGGCGGCCTTGCGGGCCCCATCGTAGTCTCCTGCCATGAGGTTGCGGGAGATTTCCCCTGCAAGGCAGGCGGAACTGCAGATGAGGTCTTCGTGATACTTCTCCAGGATCTCGTGCGTCACGCGCGGCTTGTAGTAAAAGCCCTCGCAAAAGCCTTCGGAGCATATTTTCATGAGATTCTTGTAGCCGTTGTAGTTCTTGGCCAGCAGAATCAGGTGGTAATAGCCTTTGTGCTCGTTGTCCTTGAGATGATGGTCGTAGTGGCGCGTCACATACACCTCGCAGCCCACCAGCGGTTTCACAATAGGCTGCTTGTCCGGTCCCAGGTTGGACTTGTCCCAGCCCCACTTGAGGAACTCCTTGACTCCGTACATGTTACCATGGTCGGTGATGGCTATGGCGGGCATGCCGAGCTCCCGGGCGCGGGCGAACAGCTTCTTGATGTCGGACAGGCCGTCCAGGATCGAATACTGGGTATGAACGTGCAGGTGAACGAATGACATACCACAAAGATAAGAGAATAATCGTTACGATTAACCCTGTGCAAGCCTTGCTTTTAAAAAAGATTTGGATATATTTGCAAAACACACGAATTCTAATCTATCCTTATACAGCCATGAAAATTAACCGATTTGTCTCCCGCGCCCTCGCCATTCTGGCGATGCTCGCTCTGGGACTCACCGTCCTGTCGGTCAGTTCCTGCAAGCGCAAGGGATCCGAAATCCCCGTGACGGGCGTAACCGTCAGCCAGCCGACCATCACCCTCACCGAGGGCGGGACGGCCACCATCAGTTACACTGTCGAGCCTTCCGACGCGTCCGTCAAGGACGTCACCTTCTCTTCCAGCGACACCGGCCTGGCAACGGTTGACGAATCCGGCAGGGTGACCGCCGTAGGCCCCGGCACCGCCACAATCACGGTCTCAACCAAGGACGGCGGCTTCAAGGCCACGGTCACCGTCACCGTCACCGCCAAGGACACGCCTCCCGGACCTCCCGAGCCGCCCACTCCCGGGGACGTCGAAGTCACGGGCATAACCCTTGACAAGACCACCATAACCCTCAAGGTCGGCGGCACCGAGACCATCACCGCCACCGTGCTGCCAGAGGACGCCAAGGACAAGTCCCTGTACTGGAAGATAGACAAGACCAGCGTGGCCATCGTTGACGACGACGGCAAGGTGTCGGCCATGGGCGTCGGCTCGGCCACCATCACCGTCACCTCCAAGAGCAATCCCAAGGTCAGCGCCAAGTGCGACGTGACCGTGGTCAGCAAGGACATAGCCGTCACGGGCATAACACTCAACAAGACCACCCTT
>CAMJHF010000041.1 GCA_946405435.1 uncultured Bacteroidales bacterium | reverse complement strand
CAGTTCCACCCACTTCCATTCCCAGCCGTTCACAGTCCCATCTATTCCATTCTTAGCTGTTCCCAGTTCCACCCACTTCCATTCCCAGCCGTTCACAGTCCCATCTATTCCATTCTTAACTGTTCCCTGTCCCTATTCTGGCCCTCAGTTCATTTGCCCCGTCCTTCTTTTTGCTCGCTGCTTTATAGCCCCGCCGCTTTTGCGTCCCGGGATGGCTCTCCTCCGGGCGTGCAGTTATCGGAATGGCGTATTAACGTGCCCTGGCCACCCTCCTCCAGGCAGGCGGGGAACGGAATGACAACCTGACGTGCCATGGACGCCACCCCGTAAAACGTATCTACTTCATTATGAATAATTTGCGGATTAATCCCGGGGGTAATTTCCCCCGGGATAATCTGTAAGGTTCTGGGTGTCAATGCATTCCTGATCACGCTGCACGTCCCGCCCAAAAGTACCGGTTCTGGTGAGCCACCCACCTCTGGGTGTGCCGTGAACAGAAAGGTGGCTGTACGTGCCATGGACGCCCTCCTCCAGGCGGGCGGGGAGCAGAATGTCGGCTTAACGTGTCAGGGCCGCCATCCTTCTGGCGGGCAGAGAACAGAAAGGCGGCCGTGCGTGCCGAGGGCGTCATCCTCCGGGCAGGCGGGGAGCGGAATGTCAGCCTAACGTGCCGTGGATGCCAGCCCGTAAAACGTATCTACTTCATTATGAATAATTTGCGAATTAATCCCAGGGGTAATTTCCCCCGGGATAATCTGTAAGATTTTGGGTATCAATGCATTCCTGATTACGCTGCACATCCTGCCCAAAAGTACCGGTTCTGGTGAGCCACCCACCTCCGGGCGTGCAGTTATCGGAATGGCGTATTAACGTGTCAGGGCCGCCATCCTTCTGGCGGGCAGGGAGCAGAAAGGCGGCAGAACGTGCCAGGGGCGCCATCCTTCTGGCAGGCGGGGAGCGGAATGTCGGCAAAACGTGCCAGGGGCGCCATCCTTCTGGCGGGCAGGGAGCAGAAAGGTGGCAAAACGCGCCAGGGGCGCCATCCTTCTGGCGGGCGGGGAACGGGATGGCAGGACAGAGAGGCAGGGCAGAGAGGCAGGGTTTGGGGATATCTATATTGGATCTGCAGCATGGGACTGGTTCAACTTGTGAGGGGTTTTCAGTGAAAAAGGCAAATGTGGAAGACATCATGCGAGGTCTGGGCAAATGGAGAGGGGCGCAGGGTATTCGCTTTTTGGCGAAGGAACTTCGCTTGTTGGCGCAGGGGCCTTTTTGCGCCTTGGCTCGGAATTTGTTTATATTTGCGGCGTGAAGAGAATTGTGTCCATAATCGTTGCCTTGATGGCGATCTGTGCGGCCGCGGCGGCGCAGTCGCAGGATGCGCGGTCGGCCATATCCCGCGCGGCCCATAAGCCGAAGGGGTACCCGATGTACTTCGAGGTGCATGAGGGGGATACCGTTTTCTTCGATACGATCGACCCCATTTGGGTTTTCCCCCGCGGGCGCGGCTTCAAAAAGAGCGGCGACTGGCGCAAGGAATACCGGCTTATATACAACTTCAACAAGATTTATCCATACGCCCTTGTGGCGCGCAAGATGATGGCCCAGGTGGACAGCACGATTGCCGCTGACGCCAGCAAGCGAAGTCAGCGAAATCAATATATCAACCAGGTGGAGCGCGAGCTGCTCGGTCTTTTCACCGAAGACATCAAGCAGATGACAACCTCCCAGGGCGTGCTGCTTATGCGCCTGATAGACAGGGAGTGCGATATGAGCGCCTTCAACATCATCAAGGATTACGAAAGCGGCTTCGCGGCCAACTTCTGGCAGATTGTGGCGAAGCTTTTCTCGCAGGACCTCAAGGCCCGGTACGATCCCAAGGGACGTGACGCCAAAACCGAGGAGCTCGTCCAAATATGGGACTCCGGCAAATGGGACCAGTTCTACTATTCCGTCTTCTGGGAATCCCCGCGGAAAACCGTTATAAAAACAGACCGCCTCAAGAGCCAGGTCAAGAAGAAAAAAGGCAGCCGGAACTGACATGAACCCCGAAAGTTGGACAATCTTTCGGGGTTCTTTCTTATAGTGTCGATTGTCTTGCTGCCGTAGTTGTATTTGCCGTCCCTGATTCTTGGTGCAGGAGGGTTCGTCTTCGAGCGGAAGACTCAGGCGAAAGAATTCAGCGGAAGGCTCACGCGAAAGTCTCACGCGAAAGTCTCATGCAAAAGTCTCACGCGAAAGTCTCATGCAAAAGCCTCACACAAAAGGCTCACGTAAAAGCCTCACACAGAGTCTCACTCTACGGATACGTCTCCGGAAGCGGGGTCCAGGACGGCGTGAGGGGTGCCGCCGGCGATCCAGTCTTTGAGGACGATGAGGCGGGAGCCGGTGGGGAGGCGGAGGTCGACGGCGTCGTGGAAGTGCCCGAAGATGAAGCAGTCCACGTGAACTTGCTCCGACTGCTCTAGGGCGAATTTGTACAGGGGTTCCTGTTCGCCGCGGAAGTGGTAGTCCGTGTGGCGCTTGCGGTTGCCGCCGGACCAGCCGTTGCCGAGGCTGAAGGCCAGGGTGGGGTGCAGGGTGCTGAAGACGGCCTGGACGAAGCGGTTCTTGAAGATGCCCTGCATGAAGCGGTAGCCGGGACGTCCGCTGCCGAGGAGGTCTCCGTGCCCGAGGCAGAACACCTGCCCGCCGATTTCCACCAGCTGCGGCTGCGTGCACATGTGCATGCCAAGGCTCTCGAAGAAGGAGAAGCACCATTGGTCGTGATTGCCCGGGAAGAAGTACACCTCCGTGCCCGAGTCCATCAGGGCGATAAGTTCCGCCACCACGCGCGCGCCTTCACGGGGCACGACGTACCGGTACTCATACCAGAAATCCCAGATATCCCCCAGCAGATAGAGCGCCGATGCGTTGCCGCGAATGCCTTTGAGGAAGCGCAGGAAACGCTCTTCGCGCTCGGCCGGGTCAGCAGTCCTCAGACCGAGATGCACGTCGGATAAGAAGTAGACCTGCCCCGTCATCCTAAGCCAGGAAGATAAGAACTGCAAGCCCCGCCAGCACGCAGTACAGTCCGAACCACTTGAGCTGGGCCTTGCGCACGAGGGCGATCATGACCTTGCAGGCGAAAAGTCCGGAGACGAATGCGGCCGCGAAGCCGGCCAGAAGCGGCCCGACGCCCACGGACGACGACGAAAAATCTCCGCCGACAATGTCCAGGAACGCCTCGCCAAGAATGGGCACCAGCACCATCAGGAACGAGAACTGGGCCATGTTCTGCCTCTTGACTCCGCATATCAGACCTGTGCTGATGGTGGTGCCGGAGCGCGACAGGCCGGGGATGACCGCCAGCGCCTGTCCGATGCCTACGACCAGCGCCTGCCAGAACGAAATGCCGTTCCGGTACTCGGCGGCGCCTTCGCCGGCAGCGTCTTTTCCGGAGGCCTTCCGGCCGGCCATCCAGTCGGACAGGGTGAGCAGGCAGGCTGTGACTATCAGCGCTATGCCCACCACGGTAAGGGAGCCGAAGGCGGCTTCCACGACATCCTTGAAAAACACTCCCACAATGAGCACGGGCACCATTGAGAGGCAGATTTTTGCGATATAGTCGGTCTCGTCGTTATACTTGAACTTGAACAAGCCGGCAAGAAGCTTTAGGATTTCCTTCCGGAACACCACTATGGTGGCGAGCACTGTGGCGGCATGAACCGTAACTTCAAAAACCAGGTCGCCGCCAGGCTCTATGCCCAGCAGCGCCTTGCCGATAGCCAGATGCCCGCTGCTGCTGACGGGCAGAAACTCGGTCAGTCCCTGGACCAGTCCGAGCATAAGCGCCTCCAACCAGTCCATTACTTTTTGTCCTCGAATTTACCCATTATGGCGATGATAATCACCACTATACCGGCAAGTATGACGAGCGGGGCCGCCACCAGGCGGCGCGCGTCGAACATTGCATAGTTGAAAACATTAGGGTCCGGGCTGAATCCGCCCATCATGAGCACGTAGCCCGCCACCATCACCAGCAGGCCCGCCAGCAGGAGCTTGATCCCCTTGCGGGACATTGCCATCTTTTCCATAATCAATAATATAATTTGTCCTTGTCAAGGGACACCAGTTTGTTGACGACAAAATAAGTGCTGACCATGCAGATAAGCACGCCGCATGCTACAACCACCCCGGCCACTATGAGCAGGGACCTGGTTTCGAACACATAGAACAGCTGCGGGAAAGAACGGCGCAGGAGTGCCAGCACCCCGGCCAGCACCAGCAGCGCCAGCACCGATGAAACCAACCCCTGGACCAGCGCCCCGTTCATGAACGGACGGCGGATGAAACGCCGCGTCGCGCCCACCAGCTGCATGGTGTGTATGGTAAACCTGCGCGAGAAAACATTAAGGCGCACGGTATTGTTTATCAGGACGAAGGAGATGAACAGCATGAGCAGGATGAACACTCCCAGCACCAGCGAAATCTTGGCCAGGTTGGAGCTGAGCGCCTCGACGAGCGTCTGCTGGTAGTCGACCTCTTCGACTACCGGCGAAGCGCCGAGGGCCCTGCGGACAAAGGCAACGCTGTCGGGGGAGACGTAGTCGCCCTTGAGCGTGATCTCGAGCGAAATAGGAACCGGCGAAGTCTCGAAGACCGAGAGGAAATCGTCGCCCAGCATTTTGCTGAGCTCCTCCGTGCCTTCTTCCCTTGTAACCAGCCGCGTGCCCTTGATGAAAGGCATGGTCTCGATGGATTTTTTGTAGTCGGCGGCCTGCTGGTCGGTGGCGTCCTGCTTGAGAATCACAGAAAGCTGAAGATTTTCTTTGAAGTAGTCCGAAACCGAACGGGCGTTGACGATCAGCAGAGCGGCAACCCCGATGAGCAGCAGCACGAGACTGATGCTTATTATGCTGGAAGCGTATGCATTACGCAGCCGCCTGCGGATGATCTTGTTCTCTTCTTTTGCCATAATCTCCCAAATTGACCTCAAATATAATAATTAATCGATATTTCAAAAAAAATTCTTACCTTTGTGCGAATGGCTGAGAATGTGAACAAAGTCCTTTTTGTCAGTTCCGGAATGAGTCCTTACCTTCCGGACTCTCCCGTATCCCTGGTGGCGCGTTATCTCCCGCAGGGCATACAGGAGCGTAAGCGTGAAATACGCTCGTTCATGCCACGCTACGGCTTTATCAACGAGCGCAAGAATCAGTTGCACGAGGTGATACGCCTGTCGGGAATGAACATCATCATCTCGGATGTCGATCACCCGCTCATCATCAAGGTGGCCTCGATCTCGTCCGCCCGCATCCAGGTGTACTTTATCGACAACGAGGATTATTTCCGCCGCAAGTTCACCTTTGCCGACGACCAGGGCAAGCTCTTCGAGGACAACGACGAACGGGCCATCTTCTTCGCCCGCGGCGTGCTGGAAACAGTCAAGAAACTCCGCTGGGCTCCCGATATCATTCATTGCCAGGGCTGGATTTCGCACCTTGTGCCCGCCTACCTCAAGAAGGCCTACAAGGACGACCCCATCTTCTCTTCCAGCAAAATTGTGCTTTCCCTGTACAACGACCTGCCGGAAGCCTCCTTCCGTCCCGGGTTCGCCCAGAAGGCCGCTTTCGGAGGGCTCGCCGCTGCGGACCTGCATTTCCTGGCCAAGCCGGATGGCATAAATCTTGCTAAAACCGCCATCCAGTACGCCGACGGTGTCATCCTGGGCTCCGAAGGGCTCCCAGCATCGCTCACGCGGTGCTGCAAGTCTCTGGGGCTCCCCGTGCTTCCCTTCGATGCGGAATCCATGGAGAACGGAAAGTACATCGATGCGTACAATGCTTTTTACGACACGCTTCTGAAATGAAATTTTACTTTCCTGCCATAGCGGCGGCATTGCTTTGCTGCCTGTCTTGTGTAGAAATCGACTCCGAACTGGGCGGCAACCTGATTCCGCTCGACCAGACATATACGATCTATCCCACCGAGGCCGGACTCCCTTCGGGCTCGGTCTACATGGCTTCTGCCGACTCGCTTTCCGGGTATTCGCAGACCCGCATCACCGTGGGCGCCATCAGGGGCCCCAAATTCGGCCTCACCACCCGCTCCAGCGCATTCACCCTGGTGCCTGTGCTCAAGGAGCTGGATTTCGGCAACCCCTCTGCCGTCAAGATCAAGCGCTTCCATTTTGCCGCGGTGTTCGATACCGTGTCTGTCGCCTCGGATGACCAGCGCCACATAATCCAGAACCTCAAGGTGCACGCCCTCAGCGAGCCGCTCCGTCCCGGCAGGGATTACGACATCAACGGCGGCGACCTCAAGGTGGATCTCGGCAAGACCATAGCCAAGGGCTCTCCGGTGCTGTACGGCGCCGATTCGCTGACCTTTGACTTTACCGAGGAGTATGCCCGCCGCTTCCTCGAAATCACCGACGAGGACCTGGGTGACTTCAACCGCTACGTGAAGAAAATTCCAGGCATCTGCCTCTCTACGGACCTTCCTATAGGGAACGGCGGCCGCATCAACATGTACGAGCTGCAGGTCGGATACGAAAAAAGCCTGCAATATGTTACCGGCAATTATGCGTCCCTGAACCTGCTGTGTGACTACGACGGCGACGGAAAGGCCGAGACCGACACAGTCTTCAACTTCATGTACGGCTTCACCCGGTTCGTGAATTCGGATTCGCTGTTTACATACTCGGACCGCGGCTCTTATCCGCAGTACTGTCTTAACCGTACCTCGCAGGAATCCCGCAGCATGGAGGGACCCGCTTCGGCCGAAGTGTCGGTCGAGGGCGGCGGTGGTCTCAAGCCCGTCATTTCCGCCATTTCGCTCAAGCACCTTGCGGAAGAAATGATCCTGGCCAAGGGCGGAGTGCCCACCGAGGCGGTCATAAACAAGGCCACGCTGGTGCTGCCTTTCCGCTTTCCGGACGACTACAGGGACATGTACAAGTATCCTGAGATACTGTCGCCTACATGCCGCATACGCCAGAACGACACTACGGTCATGTTCGCAGGCCTGACGGACGCCAGTTCCGCCGACGAGAACCAGGGCGACATAAACCGCAGCAGCCTGTGCTATGAGCCGGACATCACCTATCACCTGCAGGAGCTCCTCAAAATCAAGGAGGCTGCTGTCGCGGGGGAGTCCGAAAACGACGCCTTCAAACGTCGCAAGCTGCTTGCGGGAGAATATGACATCTGGCTTATAATCACCGCCAACGAGGTGGTGAAGCAAAGCGGGTCTTCCAACTCGTCCATGTCCGACTATATGAATTACCTGGCCTACCAGAACTATTACAATAATATGTATTACGGCGGCTACGGCGGGTATGGAATGGGCTATGGCGGCTACGGCTACGGCGGTTACGGCGGCTACGGCTATGACCCGTACTCCAATTATTATACTTATGCCATGATGGCGAGCTACGCCTCTGCCGCATCTTCGTCCACCACCACCACGACCGAGCGTCTGGACAAGGACCGCTTCTACTCCGGAGTCCTCTACGGCCCCGAGGCTTCCGACGCCTCCCTGCGTCCCCGTTTGGAACTCACATTCTCGCTGCCCGGCAAGGAGTAGTTTTACGCCTTCCGGGGTCGTGTCGAAAATGTTGCTAAAAAAAATTGACGACCTCTTGTAACTTGCGTTCAAAGCAGTAGTTAGCTTTAAAATTTCCGGTCGAAAATAGTTGAAAAATTTTCGCAAATCACTTGCAGTTTGCAGAATTTTCACTATCTTTGCAGTCCCAAAATTTGGCCTTTTATGTGCCAACACATTGAGTGTCAATGATTTAGGGTTTAAGGAATATATTTTTAAAGTAATACTACAATGTTACAACCTAAGAGAACAAAATTTAGAAGGGAACAGAAGAACCGCATGAAGGGCAACGCCCAGCGTGGCAACCAGCTCGCTTTCGGTTCCTTCGGCATCAAGACCCTTGAAAATTGTTGGCTCACCGCGCAGCAGATCGAGGCGGCCCGTCAGGCTATTTCCCGTAGAATGAACCGTGAAGGCCAGATCTGGATCAGGGTCTTCCCTGTCAAGCCCATCACCAAGAAGCCTCTCGATACCCGTATGGGTAAAGGTAAGGGTGATCCCTACGCATTCGTAGCCCCCATCACTCCCGGCCGTATCATCTTCGAGGCCGAGGGCGTTTCCCTCGAAACTGCAAAGGAAGCTATGCGCCTGGGCGCCAACAAGCTCCCCATCGCCACAAAGTTCGTGGTCCGCAGGGATTATGTAGAATAATTTAAATGGAGAAAAGAAAATGAAAGCAGCAGAAGCACGCGAGATGTCTGTAGCCGACCTGCGCGACAGAATCGCTATCGAGAAGAGCAATCTCGACACCATGAAAATCAATCACGCGATTTCTCCATTGGAGGACACATCCAAATTCAAGAAGACCAGAAAGGATATCGCTCTTATGATCACTATCCTCGCTGAAAAAGAAAAACA
>CAMJHF010000040.1 GCA_946405435.1 uncultured Bacteroidales bacterium | reverse complement strand
GCGCGACCAAGAGGAAGAAAAGGCCCATCACCAGTTTCTGCACCAGGCAGAGTGACGCCCAATGAAGACAAGCCCAGATAGCCCAGCCTAGGAAATAAAGGCCCAGAATATGTGTCGTATTCTTGGCCAAGAACAGTCCGAGTTTATTCATCACACTAAATTCCGATTTATATTAGTTTAATTATTCTGCAGGCACGAAGTACTCTTTTCTGAAAAACAGTGACCAAGAAACCCCATCAAAATGATTCCGTTCGTGCCAGAACCATCTGCCGTCAGCACAGTAGGTTTTCCAGTCGTATTTCAGAAATTCTGTCTTGATTGCTGCTGTAAGCCGCTCCTGGACTTTCCGATCAACTTCTTCCGGCCACCTCCAATACTCCGCAGCCCAATCGACAATTATTCCTTTCTTATCAAACTTCGATGGCGAGATTTTAGTGAATATGCGAAGCCCTTTCAATTCCGGGAAGTCCCTGTAATTGAACTTCTTTGGTATTTCCTGAAGCGTCAGATACCTATTCGCTGTTCCTTTGGATTGTTTGTTGCGATATTTGCGCGAGGCCGTCACAACACCAGATTTGATGATAAGTTCAACCTCGGCCTCATTCAAATCGTCCCATCCATTTCCCGACTCACAAAGGATAGGCCCTGTCCCGCAAATGAGTGTTCCGCTGAACCAGGAGGCAAAAATACCACCGCGACTATCTTTGAAATCCTTTAAGACGTCCCGAAAATCGGCTTTGTCGGAGCCCGTTTCCAATTTATCAAGATATAGTTTATCGCCCTTGACACGCCACGTGGCCACATAACCCCGGAAGTTCCATGAAAAGAATTCATTGAAGCCGACTTGATTCCTTAATGAACAATAATGCAAAGAATCCAGTTGACCTAGCGGGGCGGTGTTTATTGCATACTTGACATTGCCCATAATGAGCGTGTCACGCACCTGACGAGTAGTGCTGCTCCAGCCATAAAGCGGGAGAAACAATAAGGCCCATAGGCACGCACAAATATGTAACTTTAACTTCATTGCATAAATCACGATTAATCAGTGAATATGCAATTGCAAAAATACAAATTCTGTTAATTATGGAACAACCATCCTTTCCTTTTCATAGAAAGTGCCGGCGACTGGGCCCCAGCATCGACCGTCGTGCCTGCAACCATAGATTGCAACCACACGATGAAGTTGGGACAAGAAGTGGCAATTATTGTCCAGGTAGCATGGAAGATAGGGATCCGGGGACAGAAATCGGCGATTCTTGTCCCGGCGGCAGATCGGCGGTTTATCAGCAGGCGGGAATACGGCGGATAAGTCGGGTGGCGGTGGTCGTTGTGTGCGTTAGGAAACAAGAAGGACGGTGGCAGAAAGCATTACGGCATTCGGAGATCTGTCGGATGCTGCTGGGTGCTTTGCGACGCGCGAAATCCGGGAGATTGTCGGCGATTTGATGTGCGGTTGTTGGTAATGTGTGGGGATTTGTTTGTTTTGTTTGGATAAATCAGTATAATTGCAGAAGTTAGTAATCGTTAATTATTTGTTGAGTTATGAAAAAGCTTTATTCTCCTCCTCTTGCAGAGGAGTTGTCGTTGTTGGCGACAGAGATCTTCCTTCAGTCGGGAAGTACGGAACCTATTACAGAAGACGATAACATTTACAACTGGTAGTTATGAAAAGGACAGTATTATTTGCATGTGCAATCTGCCTTTTCGCAGCTTGCAGCCAGAAGGAGAATACTACAGTCGAGTCTCTTTCTTCACCCAGGGTTTTTGAAGCTTCCACCACCTCCACACGTACTTTTTTGGACGGACTCAATGTGGCGTGGAGTGCCGGTGATGAGATTTCTATCTTCGATAAGACCACGGACAATCTGCGGTATACATATGCCGGTGAGGCCGGAGCCACCACAGGCGCTTTCGTTGCCGCCGCAGGAAGTGCCGCAGCTTCCGGCACGGCTATAGACAAGGTGTATGCCTCATATCCTTACGATGAATATAATGTCATTTCGGATGGCGCCATGCTTCTCTGGTTCCTGCCCGCACAGATTTATAAGCCCGGAACTTTTGCTTCTGAAACCAACATTATGGCGGCACAGTCCGACGACACTTCTCTTGCCTTCAAAAATGTCTGCGGTTATCTAAAACTGAGGATTTACGGAGACGGTTCTTCCGCTGTAAAAGAGATCGAAGTTTCCGGTAATGGCGGCGAATCTATTTCCGGAGAAGGATGGGTTTCGTTCTCGGAGACCGGCGAGCCCGTGGTGGAGATGGTTGAAGATGCGTATGACTTAGTATATATTACGCTCGACCCCCCAGTGACTTTACCTGCTGATAAGCCCATCGATGTTTGGATCACTCTGCCCCCCGTGGAATTTAAGTCGGGTATAACTGTCGATGTAGTATCGTCAGAAAATCTCACCTTCTCTTATAAAAGCGGCAACCCTCTGGAAATCAAGCGCGGCGTTTGCACCGCCACGGCTCCCTTGGAGGTAGTGTTCCCCGAGGTCGCCAGCGCTGAAGAAATCAACGAAGAGTTGGCAGGATATTATACTGTAAGCGCCACATCTATCTGGGCCTCTGATGGTTACGGTCCTTACTCGAATGACGTCATCAGCATCACGGCAGCCCCTGAAGGGTCCGATGGCAATGTTTACATTGAAGGTTCGTTGATTGGCGGTTTCCCTGTCGCATTCTATGCTAACTATATTGACGGTACTATCTATATCCCCGGCGGCACGGTAGTGTACACCGGGACCGTATGGGAGAACGATGATACCATCTACGATGTCAGCATATATGCCATTGACGGAGAAACTATTATTTACGATGATATTCTTTTGATACTTTCCGGGGACCATCAGTTGGCGTTTGCCTACGAAGGTCAGTATGATCTTGCCCTGCTCGACAATGATTATTATGCATTGGATATTCTTTCCAGCATTTCCTTTGCTTACCATAATCCGAGCGGTTCGGCAAAAGGCATCGGAGTTTCCAACTTCAAGTCCCGTCAGCAGGCTCTCGCAAAGGGCCGTGCGCTTGCCCCGGCAGGCAGCAGCCGCCGGACGGCGCTTCCCAGGTGTCCGCTCAAATAGGCCGTCACTGGTGCTCTTAAGGGTGCTGTTTAGGGTCCCGATGCGCGCGTGCGGTGCTGAAAGGGTGCACTCAGGGGTGCTGTTTGGGACCCCGGTGCGGGCGTGTAGGGCCGAAAGTGCTCTCAACGGTGCTGTTTGGAGCCCCGATGCGGGCGTGCGGGGCCGGAAGGGTGCTCTTAAGGGTGCTCGTAGGGGCCCCGGTGCGGACGAGCAGGGCCAAAAGTGCACTCAACGGTGCTCGTGGGGACCCCGGTGCGGGCGGAGGATATTGGAATGCTTGGAATGTAGGGGGGGGACCCGTCAGCGTTTGTCGATGATGGTGGCTCCGGAGTATTTTGTCTGGTCAAAGGTGACTTCGTTTTCGGAAATGCCACGCTTGAAATCGCGCAGGGTGACGGTGACTCCGCTCATGGTGGCCTTGAGGCTGATCGGCAGATAGGTGGCCTTGGAGACTATTAGAGTCATAGTCTTGGGGTCATCCTTTTTTTTATTGCTCTTGGATTTTGTGCAGAGCATTTCCCAGGATGCAGAGCTCTCTTTTTTGATCTTGACGTCATAACCCTCCGTGACGCTGTCCAGCATGTCCTTGCTGTCCTGGGCATCGGAAGGCTTTTCGGTATTGGTTTTTGTGATGGTGATCTCGTTCTTGGAAGGGTCATAGAGCCAGTCGGTGACGCCGTCGGACCAGTTCAAGACCTTTTCTCCCTTGACGTCTGTGACCATCTTGTACTTGTCGCCGCGGGTGTAGATGGTGGTAGCCATGGCTCCGATGATGGGGAGTTTGATCTCCATGACCATCGAGAAACCCTCGGCGTCAAACTTTGCGGTTTCCTGATCCATTCTGGCGATGATTTCTTCGGGCGTCTGCGCTCCGAGAGTGGCGAGCGCCAGCATTGCGCAGGCAAGAGTTGCAAAAATCTTTTTCATAATGGAGCAAATGTATGTTATTTCTTTCTTTTCTGCAAACTTTGCTGTCTCTCACCTGGCTCAGCCGCCGCTTTGACGCCCGGTCGAAGATTACCGTATCAGGATTTTCCGTATATTAGCGGTATGAAAAAGATAGTAGCATTACTGGCGCTCTGCGTTCTGCTTGCATCGGCATGCGGAAAGACGGAGCCTAAGGAGCAGATGCTCCCCCGTGCAATAGATCCTGCCTTTGCGGCACAGTGCGACAAGGTATTCGACGACGTACGGACAATTACCACCAACGAACTTCACACCCTTATGGTCGTCAAGGACGGCAAGGTGGTGTACGAACGCTACGAACCCGGCCACGAGCCGGATGTGCTCCACATCATGTGGTCCGCCAGCAAGACTTTCACTTCCACGGCGGTAGGTTTCGCGGTGCAGGACGGTCTGCTGAGCGTTGACGACAAAGTGGTGCGTTTTTTCGATGAAACCGAACTGCCTGCCGAGCGCAGCCCCTGGCTGGAGCAGCTGACGGTAAAGAACCTTCTCATCATGTCCTCCGGTTTCACTCCGGTGCACGCAGGCATCCCCGAGTTCGGCAAGGACTATAACTGGGCGGCCACCGAACTGCACCAGCCCATGTACTTCGAGCCCGGCACCCGTTTCCACTACGACAGTTTCGACTCCTACCTGCTTTCGGTCATCGTGAGCCGCGTCACCGGGCAGCGCCTGGATGAATATCTGGACGGCAAGCTTTTCAAGCCCCTTGGCATCACAGGATGGACCTGGGAGCAGTCCCCGCAAGGGTATACCTCCGGCGGATGGGGCCTGTACCTGAAGCCCGAGAGCATGGCCAAGATGGGGCAGTTCCTGCTCCAGAAAGGCTCGTGGGAAGGAAAGCAGCTGCTTGATGCAGCATGGATTGATGAAGCCACATACCCGCATATAATGCAGTATGCCGGCACCTCGCCCACGCCCGAGCAGCTCGAGGCTTATGCCTCGGACGACAAGAAATGCGGCTACGGCTATCAGCTCTGGATATGCCCCGGCGGCGGTTATCGCCTGGACGGAGCCCACGGTCAGTATTGCTACGTCTATCCCGACAAGCAGCTGGTTGTGGCCTGCTTCGCCGAGACCGCCAATACGGCCCTGCTTCGTAAATCAATAATGGATAATATTATAGCGGCCTTCTGACGCAGGAGCTCAGCCCCGCACAAGGGCGGAGAGCTCGGCGAAGTCGTCGATGACGCTGTCGGCTCCGGCGGCGAGCAGAGCTTCACGGGAAGAATTGCCGTAGGACACTCCGCAGGTGCTGGCTCCTGCGGCAAGGCCCATCTGTATATCCACCGGCATGTCGCCTACCACCATTGTCTCCGAAGCGCTGAAAGACAGTTCCCGGAGGGTGTTCAGCACCGGCTCCGGATGGGGTTTGGCCTGCTTGACGTCGTCGGCGCCCACCACGAAGGAAATATACCGGGCGAGGTCCATGTCCCGCAGGAATCCAAGCAGGGAAGGGGTGCTGCGTGAGGATGCGACGGAGAATGAAAGCCCCCTGCCGGCCAGGGTGTCCAATGTTTCCCGTACATGCGGGAACAGGGTGGGGACAATCTGACCTTTGAGTTCGTCGAATATCTGACGGTACAGTTTTATGCACACGGGCATGTCATCGGCGGGCATGTCCGGGTACATCACAAGGAAACACTCCTTGAGGGGCAGTCCCACCGTAGCCACGATTTCTTCTTCTGTGGTGAGGGGGTAGCCCATCTTTCGCTGGACCTCAAAATTCGTTTGGATGATAAGCTCGCGCGTGTCGGCCAGGGTGCCGTCGAAGTCGAATACTATCAGGCCAATAGGGGATATTTTTTCCATACGTTTGCAAAGATAGTTCTTTTCTGCCGATCGGGCAATAATCGTCTTGTCAGGGCTGAGGTCACGGGCCGAAGTTGTAAATAATCGATATAATTGCTATATTTGAAGGTGCCAACCGTCGAGAATTATAGAATTACCATATCATGAAAAAGAAACTACAAGACCGTTTCAGTGACATCGGCAAGATCATGCACCGCGCCGCCTTTGCGGACGTTGAGAAACAAATGACCAAGTATATGTACGGCTCCGATGCGTTCATGCAGATTTTGGCGAGTCGTTATTCGTGCCATTCCTTCAGCAAAGTCCCGGTGTCTGAGTCCAAGCTGGAAATGATTCTCGAGGCCGGCCGGCTGGCTCCTTCAGCCATGAATCTCCAGCCCACGAGGATCTGGGTGGTGAAGAGTGAGGAGGCGCTGGAACGTCTTCACTCTGTCCATCCCTGCTATGGTGCACCTGTGGTGCTTATCGTAGGCTGCCGCAATGAGGATGCATGGGTGCGGGAAAGCGACGGCGTGAATGCAGCCAAGACGGATGCCGCCATTGTCCTTACCCATCTTATGCTTACGGCCACCGATGCCGGACTGGCTAATATGTGGATATGGGACTTCGACCCGCATAAAATCCGGGAAGTTCTTCCGGAGACCCGCGAACACGGCATCTACGGCCTCCTGGCCATAGGCCATCCTGCAGGCGGCGAGGGCAAACCCACCGACTTGCACTCAGTCCGCAAGCCCATTGAGGATCTGGTGACAACCCTCTAGCGGACCTATAGCAATAAGTCTTCCAGCCTGATTTTGGGGACGAAATGTGTCCCTTCGCTCCGGTAGTACTGAAGGTCTGATCCTTCGGGAACCTCTACCAGTTCTATTCGGTCCATGCCCTTGCCTATGGCCAAAACGGCCAGCGGCTCCAGTGCAAGGCCGAGGGCCTGCTGTACTTCCTTTCGGTCGAATGCGCGTACAATCAATGCATTAAGGCCGATTTCAACTGCCTTGAGCGCCATGCTCTGTAGCGAAATCCCCAGGTCTATGTCGGCAGTGGGTGATTCTTGCTGAGTGCAGCAGACGATGATAAATGCCCTGGGCTCCGTGCCTGGCGCTGGCAGATGCAGTTCCGGCAGATAGCCTCCGAGGTGCAGGAACCGGCAGAAGTCCCTG
Organism: uncultured Bacteroidales bacterium; assembly: GCA_946405435.1. Taxonomy (GTDB): domain Bacteria; phylum Bacteroidota; class Bacteroidia; order Bacteroidales; family UBA932; genus Cryptobacteroides. The sequence goes on along the minus strand of CAMJHF010000040.1, from coordinate 2,438 downwards.
CCGCCGGACTGCTCGTCCAGCAGCTTGAAGCGAAGACATTGGGCATTGCGTCCCGAAGGAATCTTGTCGTTGACCGAAACAATGGTCTCCAACTGCCTCATCGCCACGGCATACGACGTGTCGAAGGCCCTGTGACTGCGGTTCTTGAGCAGAAGAGTATCAAGAGAGGGCGTATTCCGCTTGTAAACGGTACGCCCTCCTGATTTAAGTTCCGCCTCGCGTCGTTCGATATAATTATCTGCCATGCCCGTCCGAGGTGTTTCCTGCCGGTTTATTTATCGAATTCTATTACCGTGGCCTCGGCGTAGTAAGTTACTTTGGTTACAAAGATATATTCTGCAACGCTGGCCTTTACGGTGATGTTGACGAGTGCCTGAGAGCCGGTAAGGCCGGCATTCTTGGTGAGGTCGGCCACGGCATTGTTCTGAAGGGCCTTCTTGCTGAGTCCTCCGATGCCGAGAAAATAAGTGGCGGAGACTTCGCTCTGAACGGTCTTTACTACATGGAAATTCTTGCAGGACAGCACAACATCGGTCTGATTGTTATTGATGTTGGCGGTCATGTTGGATGATGCTCCGCAACCGGCAAGAGTGACCGTTGCTACGAGCGCGATAAGGAAATACTTGATTTTTTTCATGCTGAATTATTTTTCGTGCAAAAATATAAAAATAATCAGTACGATTTCTTGGTTGCAGCAGTATTATTACCCTGCAGGGCTCCTTTTAAAGGCATTTTTTTATACTATTCAAATGTTTATCTTTGCATTTGATGAAAAAGACAATTGCAATCGTTGTGTCGGTGATGGCTACCTGCTGGGCTGCGGGGGCGCAGGGCGGCGGAGTGGAATTCAGCCGGGACTTTCACCTTTTTGATTTTTCTCTCAATACCAAATACCTGGAGGTGGGAGTTACCGCCGGGCAGGCGGGTTCGTTTACCGACAGGGCGCGCTTCGGCATGGGGGCCAGCGTCATGGTGGCGGGGGTGTACGTTGATTTTATCCATGCCCAGCCGCAGCACAAATATTCTCCGCTGGACGGGGAAGTGCGGTGGAACGACACCAACGTCTTCTGCATCAACGCCGGATATATGATTCCGATCACCGGATGGCTCCGCCTCATTCCGCTTGTAGGCTATGCGCAGACCAGCGAGGGCATAACGGACGGGGCCTCTTATGAGTACAACGCCGAAGATTCACACTCATGGTATCATAGGTATACCGTCACTCCCGGAAGCCGTCTCCATTACTTCAATTACGGAGGAGGGATTTCGATTCACCCCTGCAAATGGTTCAGCATTAATGCCTTCGCCACCAATAAGGCGCTTTATGGCGGGCTTGTGTTGAACATCATGGCCATCGCTAGGAACTAATAGTCGGGCGTCGCTGCGCACGATAACAAAACCGCCCGCGCTTCACAGCGCAGGCGGCTTGCAATTCTAACCTAAAATTTAACCTATGAAAAAACTATTCGGTTAAATTATATTGCAAAGGCTGTGCCAAACTAGTTAAGTTCTGGATCTAATTCTACAGAAAGTATGAAAATCGGGTTGGTCGGGAGGCCGCGCTGGTCGGTCTGCACTGCGGCGATGTCGTCGATGACCTTGAAACCGTCAATCGTCTCTCCGAAGATGGTGTACTCGCCGTCGAGGTGGCGGCAGCCTTCTTCGCTCTGGACGATGTAGAACTGGGAACCGCTGGATTCCTTCATGGGGTTGGCGATGTCGCCTTTGCGGGCGGCTGCAAGGGCCCCCTTCTTATGGTGATGATTGGGAAGAATCTCGGCCTCAATTTGATAGCCCGGGCCTCCGGTGCCGTAGCTGGCCTTGTTGTCGGGGCTCTTGGTGAGAGGGTCGCCTCCCTGGATCATGAAGTCCTTGATGATGCGGTGGAACTGAAGTCCGTTGTAGAATCCGCTCAGTGCAAGCTTCGCGAAGTTCTCGCGGTGCTTGGGGGTGTCTGAGTAAAGGCGGACCTTGATGGTTCCGAGCGAAGTCTTGATGTCGAAGACAGGCTCCTGGGGCATTGCTGCAATTTTTTCCATTGTGTCTAATTCTTTAGGGGCTACCGACAGAGAGTCTCCGGTGGTTGTTGTTTCGGAGGTTTCCGTTTGATTGTCTCCCTGGTTTTTGTTCTGGTTGTTTCCGCAGCTGCCGGCGAACAGAAGCAGGGCGGCTACGCTGATGATACTGAAAAACTTCTTCATATTTGATCAAATAATAGAATCTAGGCAAAGATAATGATTATTCAACAAAACACGACTTTCCGCTGCACATTCGGAGCGGAGCGACCAAGCCCCGCCCCCGAGGGGAGGGGTTTGGGGTGGGGGTAATCATTGGTTATTCAACAAAAGCAGCACCCTTGATGGATGCTGCTTTTGTTGAGATAGAAGGATTCGAACCCTCACTGACAGAGCCAGAATCTGTAGTGCTACCATTACACC
>CAMJHF010000039.1 GCA_946405435.1 uncultured Bacteroidales bacterium | reverse complement strand
CCCTCACTGACAGAGCCAGAATCTGTAGTGCTACCATTACACCATATCTCAATATTGGGACTGCAAAGATACTACTCTTTTGAAAAAATGCAAAAATTAATTGGGAAAAAATTTAAGATTGTCCCATCCGGGCTTCAATTCTCCCTTCTCGCACCTGTGAATGATTTCTACAACAGCGTCGTTGAAGGGGGTTTGGAAGCCGATCCGACGGCCAAATTCGCATACTGCTCCGTTGATTGCATCAACTTCCGTGAGTTTGCCTTTTTCCAGGTCCTGGAGCATGCTGGCCTTGAGCAGTGCATGTTTGCGTATGGCAATGGGGATTATCATCCACGAAACGGCCTTCTTGACCGGGCCGTGCCAGTCCAGCAGTTTAACTATATCCTTACCCTGCACGGGCTCTATGCGTATTCCGCCCTTTGCGCACACGTCTATGCACTCCTTGATGAGAGCCTGCACGCAGCGGCGTGACGCCGGAGCCTTGGCGGCTTCGCCGAAAGTGCATCCGAGCACTGCGCTCATGCCGGAGAATGATGCATTGATGAGCAGTTTGCTCCACCGCGTGCCGATGAAATTCTCTTCGACGTCCACCGGCCCCATAAGCTCCAGAAGAGCTTTGACCTCGGCGATGCGCGGATGGTCTTTGCCGACGTTCAAGGATCCGAGCGAGAAAGTGAGGGCGTCCGGAGCGCTGGTGAGTTCGCATACGCCGGGCCCCAGCATGGTCGCACCCCACGCCACAGTGCACCCAAGCACGCGTCCCGGGCCCACAATCTCCGCGATGAGCGGTTCGGGGAGGCCGTTCTGGAGTGTAACTATCACTCCGTCGCCGGCCAGGAATGGCTCAAGGAAGGTCACGACCTGCCGGTTGTTCTGCTGCTTGGTCATCAGGAAGATGATATCATAGGTGCCGCTCAGCTCTTCGTCCGTGAGTGCTGAAACCTTCTGTGTGAAATCCACTGTGCCGCACACATGCGCTCCGTTCCTGCGGAGTGCTTCTACGTGTGCCTTGTTATGATTGACCAGGTCGACCGACCCGCCGTTCTTGGTGATGAATGCGCCGAGGATAGTCCCGAGGGAACCGGCGCCATAAATCATAGCTCTCATTTATAATTTTTAATCTGTGGGGACAAAGGTACGAAAAATCCCCGACAGATCAGCCTCGCGGCGCCCGCGGCCAGCAGCGACTGGGCGGCTAGGTAGGTGCTCATGACGCCGAATCCGTCCATGAACGGGCTGAGCGTGCCGAAGTTACGTACGGCGATGAGGGCGTCCGAAAATGTGAAGAGCACCGAGCCTGCAGCAAGCATCCACCAGTCCGGGCCTCCGAAGCGGATGGTTCCGGCCAGAGTGCTGAATATCAGCAGGGCAAGCACGAACCCATAGATACCCATCGGTGCCAGCATGACTCCTTTGACTCCAATCGCAATAACCAGTCCCACGACAAGCAGAAGGCAAAGGGTGAGCGCCACGATCCACTGCCATGCCCGCAGTCCCTTCCACGACCTGCTTCCGAACAGGCTGATGTAGAATATGTGCCCGACAAGGAAGCACCCTATGCCCCCGGCAAAGAAAGGAAATCCCTTGCCCAGCAGCATCGTATCCCCTGCAAACCCGAACAGTTGCCCGCACATCAGCAGGGCGGTCGCCACCGAGGTTTTTCTCCGGCGCAGTGCGGTCTCCGGAGACGTGCCACCCTCGGCATCGTAAGAGGGAGGGGCCCACGGAGTGGGAGGGGTCGCGTAGCGACGCTCCGGAGACCGCACTGCGCCGGAGAAAAACTCCAGGATGTATGTCATCGTGGTAAGGCACAGAAGGGGCATGAGGGCCGGTTTGACGCATCTTTCCAAGTTGCCGTCCAGCAGACAGCCGGTCAGATTGAGTATGCAGCATACGGCGAAGAACGCCGCGGGAATGGGCCATAATTTTTTCATAACTTACAAAAATATCATTAATTTTGTAAAATTATGGGACTTTTCAATTTTTTCGGTGACAACGAGCACCGCGTTTTCAATTACCGCCCCCGGTACTATGACCCCGAGGCCGAAAAGCGCCGTCAGATGTTCGGCGCCGTGGACGGCACTGACGATAAAGAGAAAGCCGAAGGCAAATATGTTCCCGGCTCCTACATCAAGGGGTCTCTCCGAGGCGGCAACTACAGCCGCACACGCTCGCACATGAGCAAGGCCCAGACCATCATAGGCATAGTTACCCTTCTGCTCATAGCCGCAGTGCTTTATTTCATACTTAAGTTCTACTCAATGCTTTAGACTATGGGAAGGCTCAAGGTACTGTCTGCCCGTCTGTCAAACATGATAGCCGCCGGCGAAGTGGTTCAGCGCCCAGCGTCGGTGGTGAAGGAACTTATGGAAAATGCCGTGGACGCAGGAGCCACCCAGGTCGACGTGGTTGTGACCGACTCCGGCCGCACCCTGATCCAGGTCATAGACGACGGCACCGGGATGAGTCCCTCCGACGCCGTGCTCTGCTTCGAGCGCCACGCCACTTCCAAAATCTCCACTCCCGCCGACCTCGAGAACATCCTTACCTACGGCTTCCGAGGCGAAGCCCTGGCCAGCATCGCGGCAGTGGCGCAGGTCACCCTTCGCACCCGCCGCCCGCAGGACGAAACCGCCACCCAGGTGGTTCTGGACGGCGACGGCCATGTCAAGACCTCGTCGGTGTCGGCGCCTGCGGGCTCCAATTTCGCCGTCCGCAACCTCTTCTACAACACCCCCGCCCGCCGCAAGTTCCTCAAGAGCGACACTGTGGAGTTCAAGCACATCCTCGAAGAGTTCACCCGCGTGGCCATCCCCCGTCCGGGCATAGGCTTCTCCTTGAGCCACAATGGCAAGGAAGTGCTGGTGCTGCGGAAGGCCAAATCCTTGAAATTCAGGATTCAAGATATTATCGGCCGCAACGTGGTAGGGGAGGTCATAGATCTTTCCGCCGACACGTCTGTGGTCAAGATAAGCGGCTTCGCTGGCCGCCCGGACAGCGCCCGCAAAGCCCTTGGCAACCAGTACTTCTTCGTGGGCGGCAGGTACTTCCGCAGTCCCTATCTGCACAAGGCCGTGATGAAAGCCTACGAGGAATTCATCCCCGACGGCTACACCCCTTCGTACTTTATCTTCCTCGAGGTGGACCCGCACGCCGTCGACGTCAACATCCACCCCACCAAGACGGAGATCAAGTTCGAGGACGACAATGTCATCTTCCAGGTCCTCTATGCTTGTGTGCGTGAGGCCCTCGGCCGCGGCAGCTTCGGTGCGAGCATCGAGTTCGACCGCGAGGGCGCCGTAGAATTCCCCCAGGCTGGGAAGAGCTTCCAGGAATTCAAAGGTGCGCAGTTCGCCCCGTCTGCCGATTTCGATCCGTCCTACAATCCCTTCTCGGACAGCGTTTCACAGGCCCCGGCTCCCAAGTCCGATGCGGCTCCGTCCTACAGCGGCGGCGGCCTTTCCGCCCGGGCGCAGGACTACGGACGCCTGTTCCAGCAGGCGCCTTCCGAGCAGGATGCGCTTGTGGTCCAAGGACGCTACATCGTTATCCGTTCCGCCTCGGGACTGATGATAGTCAATGTGCGTCGGGCCTGGGAGCGCATCCTTTACGAACGGGCCCTCGGTGCCTTGACAGGCGGCGGGCACGTGAGCCAGACCGCGCTCTTTCCCGTGCAGGTGGCGGTGGGCGTGCAGGAGAGGATGCTGCTGGAGGACAATGCCGACCTGCTTTTGAGCCTCGGCTTCGATATCCGGCCTGCCGGCGAGGACAGCGTATCCGTGAACGGAGTGCCGGAAGGGTACAGCTGCGAGACCGGCAAGGTGGAGAGGATGATAGGGGATCTCCTGCTCATACTGTCCGACTCCGGCACGGCCCTGGAGGAGGTCATGCGCCAGAAGACTGCAGCCAAGTTTGCAATGCTCGGCTCCGTCAACGCCCAGGCGCCCGATTCGCCCGCGGCCGCGCATCATCTTATCGATACCCTATTTGCCTGCGACAACGCCGAGTTTACCTCCAACGGGCGCCGTATCGTCTCGGTACTCGGCGTGGATGAAATAGAAAAACGCTTCAATTAAATGTCATACTACTATCAGGAAAACAGACGCGGCTTTTTGCAGTCGATACCTCCGGTGACAAGGAACCTCATCATTGTCAACGTACTTATATTCATCGCCACTCTGGTCAACGAGAACTTCATGATAGGCACCTTCGGGCTCTTCTATCCCAGTTCCCACTACTTCCACTGGTGGCAGATCGTCACCCACATGTTCATGCACGGCGGCTTCTGGCACATATTCTTCAACATGTACACGCTGTTCATATTCGGCGTGGTCGTGGAACGGATAATCGGGAGCAAGAAGTTCATGGTGTTCTACTTCGTGTGCGGATTTGGCGCCGCCGCCCTGCACATGGGCGTGCAGTACCTTCAGATGCAGAGTTTCCTCGCATCGGAGTCCCAGACCGCGCTCCAGTCCATCGTGGCCCTGAAGAGCACTCCTACGGTGGGTGCGTCCGGCGCCATCTACGGTGTGCTGATGGGCTACGCAATGCTGTTCCCGCAGTCCAAGATGACATTGCTCTTCCCTCCCGTTACGTTGAGCGCCAAATGGATGGTGGTCATTTTCGCCGTCATCGAGCTGTTCACCGGCGTGGTGGGATTTACCGACGGAGTTGCACACTTCGCACATCTGGGCGGCATGCTGATAGGCTGGCTGATGATAAAGTGGTGGCGCCGCAGGAACGTACTCTTCGAGCAGGACAGATTATGAAGGAAGTGATTCAGGAAGCCGTCGGCGTGCTCAAGGCGGGCGGCGTGATACTTTATCCCACCGACACCGTGTGGGGCCTTGGGTGTGATGCCACCAATCCGGAAGCGGTGGCCAAAGTCTTTGCTATCAAACAGCGCAGCGAGGCCAAGTCGCTTGTGCTTCTGGCCTGCGACCTGGACATGGTTGCAATGTACATAAAAGAGATCCCGTCGATAGCCGTCGACCTTGTTGAGGTCAATGATGCCCCTATGACCATTGTGTACCCGGGCGCGCAGGGCCTTGCCCCCGCAGTGGTGGCCGAAGACGGGTCGGTGGGGATACGCATTCCGCACCACGAGTTCTGCGTGGAGCTGGTACGCCGGCTCCGGAGACCCCTTGTGTCCACCTCGGCTAATATTTCTGGCGAGCCGTCACCCAAGGGCTTCAAGGACATTGATCCGCGGATCATCGAGGCGGTTGACTGGTGCGCACCGCGCCGCTTCGAGCAGGGAGCGACGGGGCGTGCGTCGCAGATTATAAAGCTTGGCCTTCGCGGCGAGGTGGAAATAATCCGTCCTTAGCATGTTCGTCGGCCTTATTTCCGATACCCACGGGGTTTTCAGTGAACCGTTCAGGGAGTTTCTCTCTCCCGTGGACGTAATCTGGCACGCCGGAGACTGGGGCGGTGACGCATCTTTTGCCGAGTCCATTGCGGAGTTTAAGCCCGTGGTCGGGGTGCACGGCAACTGCGACGGGTCCGGAATCCGGTATATGTATCCCGAGGCTCAAGTCCTTAAACTGCAGGGGATAAAGGTACTGATGACCCACATCGGCGGGTCGCCGGGGCACTATTATCCTCAGGCGAAGGCGCTTATAGAGGAGCACAGGCCCGATTATTTCATCTGCGGACATTCTCATATCCTCATGGTCAAATGGGATTCAAAATACAATATGATGTATCTTAATCCTGGCGCGGCGGGGCTTCAGGGTTGGCAGCTTGAGCGCACCGCTCTGAGGTTCAAATTGGAAAAAGGTGAAATTAAGGACCTTGAAGTGTTCCATCTTCCAAAAAATAATACTATCTTTGCAGATTAGTTGAAAATTTGTTTAACTTTTTAATACACACAATCATGAAGAAAGTTGTTATTTCTCTGGCAATTGCCGCTCTGTGCTTCTGCTCCTGCGGCAACAACAACGCCAACAAGCAGGCTGAGGGTGAGGCCGAGGCCGCCGCTACCGAGCAGGTAGAGGGATGCTGCAAAGAAGGTGAAGCTTGCGACAAGTGCAAGGAAGAAGGCAAAGAGTGCTGCGGCCAGTGCGAGAAAGCAGAGGGCGAAGCATGCGAGAACGCAGAGCAGAACGCAGAGCAGAACGCAGAGCAGAACGCAGAGCAGAAAGCCGAGTAATTCCTTACTCTATGCAGGTATAGACCTGCGTAACTGCAACTAGAGCAGCCGTTTCCGTCCGGAGGCGGCTGTTTCCTAATGTTACCGGCACCCATCCGCGCCCAAGCGCCAGTTCCGCCTCTCCTGGCGAAAAATCTCCTTCCGGTCCTATAAGAACGTACAACTCCGGTATCGCCTTGTCCCCGCAGGGGTACTCTGCTCCGGAAAACCATGGCCGCCCGTGGCCATGTGAACGGGAGGGGCCCGCACCGGTAGGTGTGGGAGGGATGAGCGAAGCGAAGTTTTCCGGAGCAGAGTACCCCTGCGGGGACAGAAGCTCGGGGATGGAGTGCTTGTCGCCGTCGAAGCAGTAGCAGATCATCTTGATGGCATCTTCGGGGACGGAGAGGATGAAGTCGCGGACCGATACGGCCTGCCTGATTTCCGGAATGACGCCCTTGAGCGACTGCTTGGCGGCCGACTTGACTATCCTCTCGAGCCTCTCCGTCTTGAGGATCTTGCGCTCGGAGCGCTCGCCGATGACGGGCGCAAGCACGTCCAGACCTATCTCGGTGGCCTTCTCTGCGAACCACTCATAACGCTCCATGTTCTTGGTGGGACAAACTGCCATGGTAAGATGGTACGGATGACCGCCGAATCCCGGCACGGCCTCTTCGATCCTGGCCGCAGCGCCCTTTGCGTCGGCGTTTTCCAGGGTGCAGCGGTACATGGTGCCGCATCCGTCGATGATACTGAGCCGGTCTCCTGCCCGGTGGCGGAGCACCCGCACGCAATGTGCTGATTCTTCGGCGTCGAGAAGTATCACGCCATCCTTTATCTGATTGCTGAAGAATATTTCCATACCTGATGCAAAGATGGCAATTTTAAGCCAAAATAGCTATATTTGTGACATGCGACTTTACACTCTTACCTCGGACCTTCACGGCGAACTTGCCAGGAACGCCCACAACGAACAGTTCATTAAAGACATCGAGGCTGCCGTGGGTCAGCCTTTCGACTACAGAGAGTCCGATTTCTCCGACTTCGGCGCATTTGGAGACATCATCTACGTGCGCACCGGAGGTACAGAAGGCATCTTCAAGAAAGTTTTCGAAGGTCACGAAGGGGCGAGGGTGCGTCTGCTCACCAGCGGCCAGAGCAACTCGCTCGCCGCTTCCATGGAAATCCTCAGCTGGCTCAACCAGCAGGGCCTGGGCGGCGAAATCATCCACGGTTCGATACAGGAAATCGCATCCGACCTCCTGAAGTATTATCCCCCGGCAGGCAAGGCCTCTTCACCACTGATCCACCCCTTCATCGAGCCGGGCATCCTGGAGGGCAAGCGTTTCGGAGTGGTGGGACATCCCTCGGACTGGCTCATCAGCAGCGCCGTCGACTATGACAAGGCCCGCGAGATGCTGGGAGCGGAACTCATCGACATTCCCATCTCCCGGCTGGTAGAATTGGCGCAGGCCACCGATACCTCCAAAGGCGATTATCCCGCCGACCCCAAAATCTCCGCCGACGTTTTCCGGGGCTCCGACGCCATCTACCTGGGTCTCAAGAAGATAATAGACGATTATAGGCTGGACGGCCTTACCCTGCGGTGCTTCGATTTGCTCACCTCCCTTCGCAATACCGGCTGCCTGGCGCTGGCCCGCCTAAACGCCGAGGGCTTCGTGGCAACTTGCGAGGGTGACGTGCCGGCCATGCTGTCGATGGCCATAGTGCGTAAGCGCTACGGCAAGTCCGGATTCCAGGCCAATCTGTCGAGGATACAGTCCGATACCTTCCTCTTTGCGCACTGCACCGTGCCTCTGGATATGGTATCATCCTACACTTACGATACCCATTTTGAATCCGGAATCGGAGTAGCCCTGCACGGGATACTGCCCACCGGCCCGGCACGCCTGTTCAAGCTCGGAGCAGATCTTGAGCATGCAATCGATGTCCCGTTGGAAATACTTGAAAACCAGTACGGAACCAATCTCTGCCGCACCCAGATCCTCGTGCGCGCAGATGCCGCCCTGCGCATCTATATGCTCCGCAGTCCCCTAGGCAATCACCATATCATAGTAACGCTCTGAACCGCTACGGCTCCTGGGCCAGGCTCAGGATGATCTCGTCGATGATGGCGCCCACCTTGGAAGATGGGCCGGTGACGTTGTTGGTAAGGATGGAGAAGTAGATTGTCTTGCTGCCGTTGCCGTCGGCCGGAAGTATGTAGCCGCTCATGCAGAGCACTCCGTTCATGGAGCCGCTCTTCATGCGGATGCGCTCCTTGATTTCCTGCGGGGCGTCTTTGAGACGGTTCTGCAGGGTGCTTTTGCTTCCAGGGCAGGGGAGGCTCTCGATGTATGCGTCACGTGCCGCTCCGGATTCCATCTTCCGGAGGAATTTTACGAAGAACTCGGGGCTGACGTAGTTTTTCCTTGAAAGGCCGCTGCCGTCGAGAAGCTGGCATGAGCCGGACGGACGCAATCCCATGTCTGTGAGCAGTGCTTCTTCGGCCTTCTCTGAAAGGGATCTGTCCGCCTTGCCGTACATTTGGACCGCAAGCATGTTGAACAGCGTCTCCGCGTAGAAGTTGTTGCTGTCGAAGTTGGTGTCCTTTACGATGTCCGCAAGCTTTGGAGAACGGGCCTGCCCCAGTTCCGTGAGGAGCTTTGCATCGGCGGCCCTGGTGCCAAGGTCGGAGAACAGCAGGTCGGTACGTATGTTGCCCTCGGGCGAGATGTCTGCGTAGCCTTCGCTTACGGCAATGCCGCTCTGGGTCAAGTACTTGTAGAAGTAGTAGGCGCAGGTGTAGGCACCGAAAGAATTGGACGCCTCGAGTTTGTAGGACTTGCGGTCGGAGGGGAAACTGCCGTGGAATTCGCCCACCGGGCCGTATTCGGAGCAAATGTAGTAGAGAGTATTGGAGCTGCGGGCCTCACCTGTGACGGCGGAGTTGATGTAGCTCATCCATGGCGCCTCCGGGTACAGCACGTCCATGTTCGGGCGCTTGCCCACTTCCGCGGGGGTTATTGTGAACTGCTGGGAGTTGAGGAAGAAGTTGAGGCCGGCGGGGCCTGCGCCATAGCTGTATCCCAGATCCTCTGCCTGCCAGGACATGCCCTGGGATGGACGCTTGAAAAAGCGGGGGTCGCCAATGATGCGGCCGTTGATGCTTTTTATGCCGGCGGCGTCGAGGAGGGCCTTCCAGGAGGCGAAGGTTTTACCAGTTGGAATGGAGCAGGCTGTCTGGGCGCCTGTGGTGGGGTCGCCTCCGCCCAGGATGTACAGGTCGCCGTTGAGCGTGCCGTCGGAGATGTTGCCGCTGTGCGCGATGGTGGTGGTGAAACGCCACGCTGGACCCAACTTGTTCAGGGCCAGGCCGGTGGTGATGAGCTTGGTGTTGGATGCAGGGACCATCTTGACGCGCCGGTTCAGCTGCGCAAGGGTGTCTGCGCCGCGCACGGCAAGCACCCCGAAAATGCCCGAACGCAGAGGCTCCTTCCGGGAATATTCGGTAACGAGCTTCTGCGTCTGGGTGTTGCGGGTGGCAGCCTGCGTGCCTGCAGGGCACATCAGGGCCAGAGCCGTAAGTATTGTAGCTATGCGCCTCAAGCCTGTTTCTTGACGGCGGCGCTGAGCTTCTCGTAGAGAGCGTCGGTGCGCTCGAGCACTTCCTTGCGGAGGGCGTTGTAGTACTGGCGGGGGGCACCGTCGGGTTTGCCCACCTTGTCGCGGAGCTCGTTGTACAGGTCGATTGCCTGGTCCATGAGCTCGGAGGCGGTCTCCTCCGTTACCTTGGAATTTACGGCTGCCACAAGCGAGCAATCCTCTATGAATGCACTGAGGATGTAATCAATGTCTTTCTTAATACCTCTTAAAGAATGGTAACCACTCATATTCTTTCAATTTTAAGATATTCAACATTTAATACTGCAAATATAGTGGTTTTCATTGAACTGACAAAATAGCAGAAGGCATATAATTCCACATTAGTCAGTTTGGTGATAATCAGGGTATTTGATGCCAACTTTCTTCTCGTAAATCTCTATGTAATAGACACTTACGAGAAGATTTCTTTATTTTTTTGTTATCGATTAAGAGGGAGTTATTATATTTGTACTGTGAACAATGTAAAACACTATGTATCAGATATTTACAACCTCTAAAACACCAAAAAGATGAAGCACATTCTCAACGTC
>CAMJHF010000038.1 GCA_946405435.1 uncultured Bacteroidales bacterium | reverse complement strand
AAGTGTTGCCTCCGGGCCCAGAAATGCCGATTTCAGTCCCGTGGCGGCAGAAAGTGTTGCCTCCGGGCCCAGAAATGCCGATTTCAGTCCCGTGGCGGCAGAAAGTAGTGCCTCCGGGCCCAAAAATGCCGATTTCAGTCCCGGGTCGGCAGAAAGTGGCGCCATCGGGCCCAGAAACGCCGAATTCAGTCCCGAATCGGCAGAAAGTGTTGCCATCGGGCCCAAAAACGGCGATTTCAGTCCCGTGGCGGCAGAAAGTTGCGCCTCCGGGCCTAGAAATGGCGATTTCAGTCCCGAATCGGCAGAAAGTGGTGCCATCGGGCCCAGAAATGCCGAATTCAGTCCCGAATCGGCAGAAAGTGTTGCCTCCGGGCCCAGAAATGGTGATTTCAGTCCCGAATCGTCAGAAAGTGGTGCCTCCGGGCCCAGAAATGGCGATTTCAGTCCCGTGGCGGCAGAAAGTGGTACCTCCGGGCCCAGAAATGGTGATTTCAGTCCCGTGGCGGCAGCAAGTGGTGCCTTTGGGCCCAGAAATGCCGATTTTAGTCCCGAATCGGCAGAAAATGATGCCTCCGGGCCCAAAAATGGCGGATTCAGTCCCGAATCGTCAGAAAGTAGTGCCTCCGGGCCCAAAAATGCCGAATTCAGTCCCGGGGAGGCGGGAGGGGAGCCTTTGTGCGCGGAGATTGATCTTCGGCGGGTGCCTCTCTCTTCCGAGATGCGCGAGGTCTGTGCACGGCGCGGCTGGGACGCTGCCGAGCTGGCGGTCAGCGGAGGCGAGGACTACGAGCTGCTGGTGACGCTGGCACCGGAGGCGTTCGAAACTGCCCGGGCGGCTGTGCTCGAGGCTTCCGGAGGAAGCGTATGCCTGAGCGCCATCGGCACTGTGCTTGGCGCCGGCAGCGTGGAGGGCGGCATACGCTGGAGCGGCGGCGACCGCGACGATTACCAAGGATTTACACATTTCTAATATGCAATACCCACGAGTCTTGACAATTGCAGGCAGTGATTCCGGCGGCGGTGCCGGAATCCAGGCCGACATCAAAGCAATCTCTGCCACAGGCAGTTACGCCGCCAGTGCCATAACTGCCGTCACTGTTCAGAATACACTTGGAGTGGAGGGGGTGCACCCCGTTCCGCCCGAAACCATAGCAGCGCAAATCCGCTGCGTGCTCTCCGACATAGGCGCAAACGCCGTCAAGATCGGCATGCTCCATAGCGCCGAGGTCGTGCTTTCCGTCCGCGACGCCCTTTCCGAGGCCATAAAAGAGGGTTGGCTCGCCCCTGCCCAGGGAACTACCGCTCAGACCACCGGTGCCGGAACCGTCCCCGCTCAGGAAACGACTGCTGGTGCCGGAATCGCCCCCACCCTGGGGACGACTGCTGGTGCTGGAACCGCCCCCGCTCAGGGAACGACTGCTGGTGCCGAAACCGCCCCCGCTCAGGGAACGACCACCGATGCCGGAATCGCCCCTGCCCTCGAAACGACTGCTGGTACCGGAACCGCCCCCGCTCAGGGAACGACCACCAGTGCCGGAACCGTCCCCGCTAAGGGAACGACCACCGATGCCGGAACCGCCCCTGCTCTTGGAACAACTGCGGGTGCCGCCCCCGCCCCCTCGGGCCGAGTCAACATTGTGCTCGACCCGGTGATGGTGAGCACGTCGGGGCACAGGCTGATAGAGGACAGCGCTATCGAAGTGCTCTCACGCGAACTTATCCCTATGGCCCGCATCATAACTCCGAATCTTCCTGAGGCTGAGGTGCTTGCGGGATGCCGCATCACTTCGGCCGAGGAGTTCCCGGACATCGCGCGGAGGCTCTCCTGCGGAGGCCGCGTGTCGGTGCTTATGAAGGCCGGGCACCTGTGCGGCGGCGACGTCACCGACATCTTCTACAATGCCGAGACCGACAGCATCATGCGCTTCACCCACCCCCGCCTCGATACCCCCAACACGCACGGAACCGGCTGCACGCTGTCCTCGGCCTTGGCATCGTACCTTGCGCAGGGACTTTCGCCCGACGACGCTGTCGAGGCTGCAATTGCCTATATATCAGCGGCGATAGAGTCCGGCGCAGCCTACACCATCGGCCATGGTCATGGCCCTGTGAATCATTTCTGGAACAACAAAAGATAGAATATGAAAGTTATCGAACAAAAGACGCCAGTGGTGGTGAACATCACCAATTATCTGGCTATGAATTTCAACGCCAACGCCCTGCTGGCCATTGGCGCATCTCCTATTATGTCCTTCTATGACAAGGAGATGGACGATTTGATGCGCATTGCCGATGCGCTCGTAATCAACATCGGCTGTCTGGACGACTGCGAGATTGCCGGCATGCATGCCGCCGCAGCCGCCGCCGTGAAGTACGGAAAACCCTGGGTTATCGACCCTGTAGGTGTCGGCGCCAGCTCGGCCCGCACAAGCACGGCCGTCGAGCTCATAACCAAGTATCATCCTGCGATCGTGCGTTGCAACGCTTCCGAAATCATGGTGTTGCATGGCACCGCGTGCCGTACGCGCGGGGTTGACAGTGTGGAGCCGGTCGAGAAGGCGCGCACCTGCGCCCGAGAGTTCGCCGCACAGCACCGGACGGTGGTGGCGGTGAGCGGGGCGGTGGACTACATCACCGACGGCGAGCGCGAGGTCGAAGTGCCCAAAGGCAGCCCTCTGATGGCAAAAGTCACCACCATGGGGTGCTGTGCCACAGCGGTTTGCGCGGCATTTGCCGCCGTGATGCCTCCCTTCGAAGCGGCCGCGGCTGCTATGGATGTCATGGGAACGGCAGGGGAGGCGGCCGCCACGCGCTCCCGCGGGACCGGGTCGCTGGCGGTCAACTTCATCGACGAACTGAGTCTGATGCCATGAGTCCCAGCCAGTTACGTTTGTACCTCGTGACCGACAGGGGGCTCTCGCTCGGACGAGACCTGCTGTGGGTTGTGCGGGAGGCCGTGGCCGGTGGCGTGACCATCGTCCAGCTGCGGGAGAAGGACGCCGGCACAAGGGATTTCGTCGCCCTTGGCCGGCACCTTGTGGAAGAACTGCGGCCGCTGGGCGTTCCGCTGATAATCAACGACCGCGTGGACGTGGCTCTGGCGGTAGGCGCGGACGGGGTGCACATCGGTCAGTCCGACATGCCGTACGCCGATGCCAGGCGGCTGCTGGGACCGGACAAAATCATCGGTCTCTCGGTTGAAACGATGGATGAGGTAAAAGAGGCCAATTCGCTGGATGTGGACTATATAGCCATGTCGCCTGTGTACTCGACGGCCACCAAGACCGACACGGCTCCGCCCTTCGGGCTGGAGGGCCTGCGAGAGGCCGCCGCCCTGACGCGCCACCCTTCTGTTGCAATAGGAGGAATGAACCGGCAGACTGTAGCCGGAGCCATGGCCTGCGGCATAGACGGCGTGGCAGTGGTCAGTGCAATATGCAGTGCCCCTGACCCTCGTGCCGCATCTTCGGATTTGCTGACTGATGTTTTACGTTTTTTTTAAAAAATATTTTTTTCGACCATGACAAGTTCCCCTTCCTGGACACGCGAAGCTTGGAAAGCCGCGGAGTCCATCTATCAAGACATTATAGCCCACCCTTTCATCACCGAACTCGCCGCGGGCACCCTGGCGCCTGAAAAATTCGACCGCTATCTCGCTCAGGACGAGTTGTACGTGGGCAATTACGGCCGGCAGATGTTCGAGCTGGCGGAGCTCATCTCGGACCCTGAGCAGCACAGCATGTTCAGCGAGTTTGCCCGCGAGGGCATAGAGGGAGAGAAGGCTATGCACGCCCTTCTAATCGACCGTTTCGGCATAGACACGGCCGTGCCGCCGTCGCCCGTTACGGCTGCGTACAACGCTCATACTCAGGCAGCTATAGCTACCGGGAGCAAAGAGATCGGGCTTGCCGCCATGCTCCCTTGCATGTGGGTGTACAACGAGGTGGGACTGCACATCCTGCGCACGGCGCATGTGGAGGGCAATCCTTACAAGGAGTGGATTCAGGAATACGGCAACGACGCCTTCACGCAGGGTGTCAACAAGGTGCTGGCGCTAGCCGACGAGTATGCCGCAGCCGCTGATGCACAGACAAGAGAACGAATGACCTCAGCTTACGTTGAGGCCACCCGCTATGAGTATCTCTTCTGGGATTATGGATATAGCGGCCAGGCCGTCTAATAATTCTCCGCGGTAATCTCGAAGAAGGACTGGGGATGTGCGCACACGGGGCATACCTGAGGGGCTGAGGTGCCCACCACGATGTGCCCGCAGTTGCGGCATTCCCAGACTTTCACCTCGCTCTTGGCAAAGACCTCCTGGGCTTCGATGTTGCTCAGGAGTGCCCTGTAGCGCTCTTCGTGGCGTTTTTCGATGGCTGCCACCATGCGGAACTTGGCGGCGAGGGCCTTGAAGCCTTCCTCCTCGGCGGTCTTGGCGAAGCCTTCGTACATGTCGGTCCATTCGTAGTTCTCGCCAGCTGCTGCTGCGGCCAGGTTCTCGGCGGTGGTGCCTATGCCCTGAAGCTCTTTGAACCAGAGTTTTGCGTGCTCTTTTTCGTTCTCGGCGGTTTTAAGGAAAATCTCCGCCATTTGCTCGAAGCCTTCTTTCTTGGCAACCGATGCAAAGTAGGTGTATTTGTTTCTCGCCTGTGACTCGCCGGCGAACGCGGCCTCCAGATTTTTTTCGGTCTGGGTACCGGAATACTTGTTAGTCATATCTTGATTGTCTTAGCCGTCCCAGCAACGGGCGGGACGGTTTACAAATGTAGTAATATTTTCCTAAATTTGCAGTATGAAAAATTGGTTTTTGCAGATACTTTTTCCGCTGCTTGCAGCGCTGTTGCTGCCGGCCCCGGATGCACTTTCCCAAACTGCCGGACTCGAGACTCGGGGCATAGCTTGGACAGACCTTGGCAAGGGTGCCCAAGTGGCTTATATCCAGGCGCATATATTTAATTCTACACAGAGCGTTTCCATGATCCGTTTCCCGCAGAACAGGGTCCGGATGCACATAATAAACGACCCCGGAGCCGAGGCTGACAGCACCGGTGCGATGGCTCTCAGGCACGGTGCGCTGGGGGCTGTGAACGGCAGCTATTTCAACGTCAAGAAACTCACGCCGGTCACCTTCGTCAAGGAGCGCCGGCGCGTAGAGGGCAGGACCACTGCGCACGAGACTTTCCGCACGGACGGCCTGCTTGCGCTGCGCGGACGGAAAGTGGATATAATTCACTGTGACACGCTGTCTTACGACCAGGTCGCAAAAAAGTGTCCCGATGCCATTGCCGCAGGTCCGGTGCTGCTGCTCGGCGGCTGGGAGGCACGGGATGAGTGGCCCGACGAGTCCTTCTTTACCAAGCGTCATCCCCGGACTATCGTGGGCACCACGCGAGACGGATGGGTGTATCTTGTGGTCATCGACGGGCGCGTTCCCGGCCAGGCCGACGGCGCCACCATCCATGAAGCGGCCCAGATTGCGCGCCTTATCGGCCTCGACGACGCCCTGAACCTCGACGGCGGCGGCTCCAGCACGCTCTGGACCCGCCAGCACGGCGTGGTCTCCTATCCTTGCGACAACCACCGTTTCGACCATTCCGGCCAGCGGATCGTGCCGAATATTTTGATCATCCGCTAAAGGCTTGTCCGCGTTTCTGGTTGCCGGCTTTTCCGGTTTTCCGCTTTTCTGGTTTTTGGCGGTAGCCGGCGGTTGTCGGTGGTCGTTTCGCGGTGCTTGCCGTGTGGCGGTTGTCGGCGGTCGCTTCGCGGTGCTTACCGTGTGGCGCTTGCCGTGCGGCGCTAACCGTGCCTCTCGGTCCAACGGGTGGACCGAGAGGATACAAAAACGGCCAAAAACGTGCTTCTCGGTCCAGACAATGGACCTAGGGGCACGCGGTGTCCCTAGAGCAGTGCGATTCCGAGGCAGAAGGTGTCCGAAAAATAGAAAAAACGGGGGTGGAATTTGCCCGATTTGAGATATATAATAAAATATTTGTATCTTTGTATGATTTTTACCCCCTTGGTAAAAGTCGGGGGTCCGTGGACACCGCTCTCGGATGGGAGCAGGCCTTAAGGCGTGGGAGACATCGCACCGGACTTGGCTTTAACCGGCCCGGTTTTTCTTCCGGAGCCAGACAGGGGAAGATATGCCCTGACCTTATCGATTTTCAAAAATTCAAATGAATATTCTCGTTACCGGCTCCGCCGGCTTCATCGGTGCCAACCTGGTGCTTCGGCTCCTCGATGGTGAGTTCGCCGAACTTCAGTCTATCGTACGCGGCTTTACCGATTCCAAGTCCGCCGCCCAGGCTGCGACTTCCGCCAGCTTGAACATCCTTGGCCTGGACAACCTGAACAACTACTACGACCCTTCGCTCAAGCTGTACCGCCTGGGGCTCATCGAGGCCAAGGCCAAAGAGCATCCGGAGTACAGCTACCGATTCGTCAAGGGGGACATCGCCGACAAGACCCTGGTGGACAGGCTGTTCGCGGAGTTCAAGCCGGATATCGTGATCAACCTGGCCGCCCAGGCCGGCGTGCGCTACAGCATCGAGAACCCCGACGCCTACATCAGCAGCAACATGCTGGGCTTCTACAACATCCTCGAGGCCTGCCGCCATTCCATGCGTCATTCCGAGCCCCTCAGTCAATCCGAGCCCCTCAGTCATTCTGAGCGCAGCGAAGAATACTCCTACACCGGCGTCCAGCACCTGGTGTACGCCTCCTCTTCCAGCGTGTACGGCGGCAACACCAAGGTGCCCTTCAGCACCGACGACCGCGTGGACAACCCCGTGAGCCTGTACGCCGCCACCAAGAAGAGCAACGAGCTCTTCGCCCATTGCTACAGCAAGCTGTACGACATCCCCACCACCGGCCTGCGATTCTTCACGGTGTACGGTCCCGCCGGCCGTCCCGACATGGCCTACTTCGGCTTCACCAACAAACTGCTGAAGGGGGAGACGATCAAAATATTCAACTACGGCAACTGCCGCCGCGACTTTACCTACGTGGATGACATCGTCGAGGGCATCATGCGCGTGATGGCCAAGGCTCCCGCCCGCAGCAAGGGCTCCGACGGCTTGCCGGTGCCGCCCTACGCCATCTACAACATCGGCGGCGGACAGCCCGAGAACCTGCTGGACTTCGTGAACATCCTACAGGAGGAGCTTGTGGCCGCCGGCGTGCTGCCGCAGGACTTCGACTTCGAGGCCCACAAGCAGCTGGTCCCAATGCAGCCCGGCGACGTGCCCACCACCTACGCCGACGCCTCCGCCCTGGAGCGCGACTTCGGCTTCAAACCCCGCATCACCCTCCGCGAGGGCCTGCGGCAGTTCGCCCGGTGGTACAAAGAATACTACGGATAGAGCAGTCACTTGTGGCGCAGGTACCGTGAAATGTAAACAATCGATTATGCAGTACCATATATTCTCTCCATACCGCGTGTGCCCGCTGGGGGCTCACGTCGACCACCAGAAGGGTCTGGTGACGGGATTCGCTATCGACAAGGGCGTTGACCTTTGGTTCGATGTGCGGGAGGACACCCGCGTAGAACTCCACAGTGAGACCTTCACCGGCGACGTGTCCTTCGACATAGCTACCCCGGCCCTCGTGAAGCAGGGCGACTGGGGAGACTACGCTCGCGGCGCCAAGTACGCCCTTCAGAAGCGCTTCAAGCTGCGCACCGGCATCAGCGGTGTCATCAAGGGCTCGCTCCCCGTGGGCGGTCTGAGCAGTAGCGCGGCTGTGCTCATCGCCTACGTGATGGCGTTCGCCCGCGCCAACAACATCAGCCTCGAGCCTTTCGAGGTCATGAAGATAGCGTCCGAGGCGGAGAGGGAATACATCGGTCTGAACAACGGCCTGCTGGACCAGGCCTGCATCGCCCTCGGCAAGAAGGACCACCTGCTGATGCTCGACTGCGAAAGCAACGAGTACCGCCTGATTCCGAAGAACCCGCAAATGCCTGACTTCGAGCTGGGTATCTTCTTCAGCGGCCTTACGAGGAGCCTGATGAGCAGCGACTACAACCTCCGTGTGACCGAGTGCAAGACGGCGGCCTGGATAGTGCAGGCATACGAGAACGTGCCGCTCAAGACGCACGACCGTACGTTCCTCCGCGACGTGCCCGAGAGCATGTACAAGCGCCACCGCGACGAGATGCCGCCGCGTTTCGCCCGCAGGGCCGAGCACTTTTTCGGCGAGCACAAGAGGGTGCGAGAGGGCATAACTGCCTGGGAGACAGGCAACCTGGAGTGGCTGGGGAGCCTGAGCAAGGCCAGCTGCGAGAGCTCTATCCACAACTACGAGTGCGGCAGTCCGGAGCTTATTGCCATCTACGAGGCCATGCTCACTACGGACGGCATCTACGGCGGACGTTTCAGCGGCGCCGGCTTCAAGGGGGCCTGCATCGCGCTGGTCGACCCTTCCAAGAAAGAAAGCATAGCGAAGGAGATTACAGACAAGTACCTCTCCCGCTTCCCTCAGTACAAGAATACCTTCCGCATCGACTTCTGCAAGTCCGACGACGGCGCCCGTTTCCTATGAAATCAATCATCCTCGCCGCAGGCTACGCCACCCGCCTGTACCCCCTTACGGAGAACTTCCCCAAGCCCCTGCTGGAAATCGGCAGGAGCACCATCCTGGACCGTCTGCTGGACGATGTAGATACGATTCCGGGGATCACGGGGCATGTAGTGGTGACCAACGGCAAGTTCGCTCCCGTCTTCGAGCAGTGGGCGGCCGGGAGAGAGTCTTCCGAAACGTCGCTGCGCGACCCCTCCCATGAATGGGCCCCTCCCTCTTATGGTGCCGAGGGTGGCACAGTTTCGGAAGACTCTCTCCCGACCGCCCGCAGGCGCGTAACTGTGCTGTCGGACGGGACGTTCAGCAACGAGACGCGGCTCGGGGCGGTGCGGGACCTGGTGCTGGCGCTGGAGACCTTCGGAATCGACGACGACATCCTGGTGCTGGCGGCAGATAACATTCTGGAGTTCAGCCTCAAGGGATTCGTCGAGGAGTTTCGCCGCAAGGGCACGTCCATGATAATGTGCCACCACGAGCCGGAGGTTTACAAGTTGCAGCGGACGGGCGTCATTGAGGTGGACGGGGACTTCCGGGTGCTGCAGATGCAGGAGAAGCCGCAGGTGCCGGTGAGCCACTGGGCAGTGCCGCCGTTCTACATCTACAGGCGTGAGGACCTGCCGCTGGTGCGCAACGCCATTGCCGGCGGCTGTGGCACGGACGCCCCCGGGAACCTTGCTCACTACATGGTGGAACACACTGCCGTGCACGCCTGGCCCATGCCCGCCGGCCGCTTCGACATCGGCAGTCTTGATACGTACGAACAAGCTAAACAGAACTATAAATGAAAATTGCAGTTGCAGGAACAGGATACGTGGGAATGAGTATTGCCACGCTTCTGGCACAGAAGAATGAGGTTGTGGCGGTGGATGTGATTCCGGAGAAGGTTGAGAAGATCAACCGCCGGGAGTCGCCCATCCAGGATGAATATATCGAGAAGTATCTGGCAGAGAAGGACTTGAGCCTCACTGCCACGCTCGACGGGCGGGCCGCCTATGCGAACGTCGACTTCGTCGTGATATCCGCCCCGACCAATTACGACCCCAAGAAGAACTTCTTCGACACGTCGCACGTGGAGGAGGTCATCGAACTGGTGCTGGAGGTCAACCCCGACGCCGTCATGGTTATCAAGTCCACCGTGCCGGTTGGATACACCTCCCATGTGCGCGAGAAGTTCAGCTACCGCGAGCGTCAGGCGGACGGGACGTTCCGGGTGGTGGTGCCTCGCATCATCTTCGCCCCGGAGTTCCTCCGTGAGAGCAAGGCGCTGTACGACAATCTGTACCCCAGCCGCATCATCGTCGGGTACGATGAAGGCCCGGAGGGTACTTCGTTGGCCGAAGCAGCTCATACCTTCGCCCGAATCATAGCGGAAGGGGCGCTTAAGCAGGACGTGCCCGTGCTCTTCATGGGCAGTACGGAGGCCGAAGCTGTGAAGCTCTTCGCCAACACCTACCTCGCGCTGCGCGTCAGCTACTTCAACGAGCTGGACACCTACGCCGAGATGAAGGGTCTGAACACGCAGGCCATCATAGAGGGCGTGTGCCTGGATCCGCGCATCGGCACCCATTACAACAACCCCAGCTTCGGCTACGGCGGCTACTGCCTCCCCAAGGACACCAAGCAGCTGCTCGCCAACTTCAACGACGTGCCCGAGAACCTCATCAAGGCCATCGTGGACAGCAACCGCACCCGCAAGGACTACATCGCCGACCGAGTGCTGGAGCGCGCCGGCTACTACAGCGCCAACAGTGCGTTCGATTCCGCCCGCGAGAGGGAAGTCACCGTGGGCGTGTACCGCCTCACCATGAAGACCGGCAGCGACAACTTCCGCCAGAGCGCCATCCAGGGCATCATGAAGCGCATCAAGGCCAAGGGCGCCAAGGTGATAGTGTACGAACCCACGCTCGAGGACGGCATCACCTTCTTCG
>CAMJHF010000037.1 GCA_946405435.1 uncultured Bacteroidales bacterium | reverse complement strand
GAGACCCCCACATTAAAAGTGTGATGCTCTACCAACTGAGCTAACGAGTCCTCCTTGGTGTTTGGGACTGCAAAGATAGAATCTTTTCCGAAATCTACAAAATTTTTCCGCGTATTTTTTCAATTGCTTCAAAACTTCCCAAATCACTCCACTCCCAAGACGCCGCAAGGGCATAGACTTTGGCGGATTTCTCTATCACGGCATAGTCGATGCTGATCTTGGGACACAGCGGGAAATTGACTGTCAGGCTCTTCTCCTCGCCCGGGCCATTGAAATCCGCTTCGATTCTGTCCATGACTTCTTCTATTTCTGGGGCATAGCACCTTAGTTCGGAGCCCAGCACATCCGCCCTGGCCACAAAAATGCCGGCATTCCACCAATAGCCGCCCTCTTCAAGATACCTCCCGGCAGTTTCCACCGAAGGCTTTTCCTTGAAGGAACCGACAGCCGTCACTTCCTTGTCTGCCGCAGGGGCATATATGTAGCCGTAGTCCGGACACGGCCTGTCGGGAGCGATGCCTATGCACACGATGGCGTCTTTTTCGGCCGCAAAACCAAGCGCGGTGCGCATCGTGCCGGCAAAGGCATTAACGTCAGGCACATACGCATCGGCCGGCGTAACGGCGACCAGAGAATCTTTGTTTTCATGCAGAATCTTGCGGCATGCATATGAGATACATGGGGCCGTGTTGCGCATTGCTGGTTCCCGGAGTATGTGCTCCGGCGGTATTCCAGGCAACTGCTCCCGCACGTAATGAACATAGTCGCGAGAAGTGACCACCCAGAACTGCGCTTCAGGGTTCACAACGCGGAAGCGGTCGTAGGTAAGCTGGATCAGAGTTTTTCCAACGCCCAGAATATCCAGGAACTGTTTAGGGCGTTCCGGAGTGCTCAGCGGATAAAGCCGGCTGCCTACGCCACCGGCCATGATTACAATATTCTCTATCATGGCACAAAAATAAGAATTTAATTACTATATTTGTCCAAATAACTAACTCTTTATACCTATGTTTAAAAAACTTACCCTGCTTGCCGCCCTGCTTGGCATCTCCGGGGCCGCCCTTTCAGCCCAGGAGAAGATCAAGGAAGTTGTGACCAGCGACTACAACCGCAACAGCATCTCAATGATCGCCCTCCAGCGCGGCGACTCCTACGACTCCCAGGCCGCGAGCGCCGTCCGGAATTTTAATCTGGGCGAAAAATTCGACATCAACGACATCCGCACCAAGACTATCAGGATCGGAAAGACAAGGTCCGAGTCCCTCTACCAGGAAGAAGTCGATGCGGCCGTAGCCAAAGCCGGTCTCCCCCAGGAAATCCTGGCCTTCATCTTCAAACGCGATTCCAAAGGAATGATGACCGACGAGCTTGTCCGCTACCGCGGCAACTATGACGCCAAAGACCAGGATGTCATAAACGCCCGTGCATCCCGCGTCGGCACCGACGCTCTCGGAGATCTGGGCCACGGCCTTGTGAGCGGCAGCTACGTAGTCCTCCCCGACTTCTATAAGATAGAGCGCAATACCGATTCCAAAGGCAACGTCAGCTACAGTGCCAACGCGCAGGCCTTCGCATACAAGATCGGCATGGACAGGAACGGACTCGACAACTTCTACGAGCAGTGCTGGATCTACGAAGACGACGACCAGCCCACCCGTGAGTCCAAATTAAAGGCTTTCCGCGACCTTGACATCGAAATGGTACCGGTAGCCACGGTTTTCACCTCGGGCTCCGGCAAATCCGTGGAGGCCGCCCTTCAGTCATGCCTGTCCGATGTTATCTACAAACTCGAAAAGCGAATTCCCGCCTGGGAGGTTGCCGTGACCATCATCGGCAAGCGTCCACTGAGGGCCAAGATAGGCAGCAAGGAAGGCCTCAAGAACGGTGCCCGCTACCGCGCATATTCATACACCGAAGACCGTAACGGCAATCTCAAGTCGGTTCCCCGCGGTTTCCTCCGCGCCACCGAGATTTCCAGCAACACAGGCATGTCGATCGGCGAAACCGAGCCTTCCAAATTCTATCAGATCTCCGGCCTCGCCAACATCGATGAAGGCTGGACAATCAAGCAGAGCAACGACCTCGGACTCGGCGTCATGGCTGGCCTCAAGGTAGGCGGCACCGGCGGTACCGGCTTCGGCGTGGACATCGATTTCCTGTCCAACACCAGCAACGTAGGAACAATGTCCTATGTATTCTTTTCGCTGGGCATGGACCTCGCACATGCTGAATATCTGCCTTTCCAGGCAGGACTCGGCTTCGCATACGGCTTCCATCTGACACGTTTCGTGGAGCTGGCCCCCTACGCGATGATAGGTCTCGAGCACATGGGCTATTCCAGCACAGACAAATCCAACGACCGCTTCACACGCGAATCAGCATTGCTCCTCGAGCCGGG
The DNA here is from genome assembly GCA_946405435.1 of uncultured Bacteroidales bacterium. GTDB lineage: Bacteria > Bacteroidota > Bacteroidia > Bacteroidales > UBA932 > Cryptobacteroides. Next base: position 9,765 of record CAMJHF010000037.1, on the reverse strand, counting down.
CGTAAGAGCCGCCATCAACGTGGCATACCCCTTGCAAGTAGTAGCCAAGGCATACTACGACGTGCTTGCTCTGCAGGGCTCGCTCTACAGGATGTACAATGAGTATGTAGGCCATAAGAGCGGACTGGGATTCCAGTTCGGAGTTAAATGGACATTCTAATTTTTATTACTGCGATATGAGAAAAACACTTATGATCGCGCTCACACTGCTGATGACATTCTCGGCAGTGAGTGCAAGCGCCCAGAGCAAAGACCGCAGGAAGTCTTTCAAAAGCTGGGACAACTACGAAATCACCACCGAAAAAGTGGGTGTTGACGGCACCAAGTTCGTCAAGGTCTGGGGCTTTGGCAAAACTGTCGACGCAGCCACCATGGCGGCCAAGGCGAATGCTGTCCACGCCTGCATCTTCAGGGGCATTCCCGGCAGCGCGACCGCAATGAGTACGCCTCCCATCTGCCCTAATCCCAACACTCTGGACACTCACGAAGATTACTTCCAGAGTTTCTTCGCCGCTGGCGGCCCCTATCTTGCCTATGTCAGCATGACCACCGACGGCGTGCCATCCGGAACGGACAAGCGCAAAGTCAAGGGTGGATACAAGGTAGGCATATATGTCCAGGTAATGTACGACAACCTCAAGCGCAAGCTGGAGGCTGACGGCGTGGCTCGCAAACTCAGTTCAGGCTTCTAGGATATGAAAAAAGCATTAGCCCTCGCAGCTCTGCTGCTCGCCTGCCAGTTCATGGGCTGGTCCCAGGCCAAGAAACCCACCATCATGGTCGTTCCCGCCGACGCATTCTGCGTGCGCAACGGCTATGTACAGACTATCGGTGCCATGGGTGAGAACGTCACTTCACCCGACTACTCAAGGGCGATGAAAGAGAACGCCGACATCAGGACCCTCGTGTCCGCGATGGGCGATTTCATGGCCAAGAACGACTTCCCCATCCAGAGCCTCGAGCAGGAACTCAAACGCCTGCAGACCGAGGACGCCGAGATGGCAATGATGACCGGACGTTCCGGCGGCGAAATCGAGGAAACACCCCTTGAAAGACTGCGCCGCAGCGCCAGGGCCGACATCATTCTGGACCTGGACTACGAGATTCATCGCGTAGGTCCCCAGAAGCAGGTCAGCTTCAACCTCCAGGCCCTTGATGCCTATTCTTCCAAGATCATCTCCGGCAACACGGGCGTCAGCTCCGCCGCAAATGTGCCCCTGACTTCCCTGCTCGAGGAGTGCGTCTTGAGTTTCAAGGACAACTTCCTCAGCGGACTTCAGCACTATTTCGACGATCTGTTCGCCAATGGCCGTGAGATTTCCGTCACTTTCCTCCGCTACGACAACTGCCCCTTCTACTTCGACGACGACATCGAGATTGACGGCGAAGACTACGAATTCGGCGAGTGGGTGGAAGAGTGGTTCCAGGACAACACCGTCGAGGGCCGCTTCACCACCGGCGCAAGCTCCGGCAACCGCCTCCGCTTCACCCAGGTCCGCATTCCCCTGTACGCTCAGAACCGCAAGGGCCGTGACGTCGCCATCGATGCCGATGACTTCGTGAAGCCTCTCGTCCGCGAACTCCGCAAGAAACTCGGCGTCACCGTCGGTGCCTCCCCCAGAGGACTTGGTGATGTCTGGATTACAGTCGGCGACAAATAGCATGCGATTATGAAAAAGATATTTGCAACCATACTTCTGGCGTCAGCATGCATCATGGCCCTGGCCCAGAACAACAAAGGGAAGATGGACGACATGGGCCGCATAGCACTGACCCCCGTCATCCTGGAAAACAGCTACATTCCCGCTGCCGCATCCAACGTGGTGCTCAACAAGCTCACCCAGATCGTCACCCAGAACGGTCTGGCCGGCGACAGCTTCGACCCCCGTTTCATCATCACCGCCAACATGGTGGAACTCGGCCACGAAGTCACTGCCACCACCCCTCCCATGCAGGCATACACCCTGAGCCCCACCCTGTATATCGGTGATGCGGCCACAGGAACGCTCTATGCCACCTGTGCCCTCAATCCCGTCAAAGGCGCCGGCACCAACGCAACTAAGGCCTACATGCAGGCTGTCAAAATGCTCAAAGCCAACTCCCCCGAGGTCCAGAGGTTCATCGAAACCGGCAAAACCCGCATCGTAGAGTGGTACAACACCCAGATCGATTTCCTCATCAGCGAGGCTAACGCTCTCGCCGGACAGGATAAGTACGACGAGGCCATCGCCCTCCTGTTCACCGTCCCCACAGTGTGCAAGGATGCTTTTGACAAGGCAATGCGTGCCGCCGAGCAAATCTTCCAGCAGAAGATCGACATCGAGGGCGCACAGCTCCTGAACATGGCCACCCATGTTTGGAACGCCAACCAGCACTGGAGCGGTGCCAACGAGGCTGCCACTTATCTCTCTCAGATCCATCCCCTTTCTTCTTCGGTCCCCGGCGCCATGGCACTGTCCGAGACCATCGGCAAGCGCGTCAAGGAACTTGACAACAGGGAATGGAATTTCAAGATGAAGCAGTTCGACGCCTCCGTAAGCCTCGAGAGCCAGAGGATCGCCGCTATGGGCGAGATCGGCAAGGCAATGGCCAAGCGTCCTGTTAATTATTACAATATGAACAGCTTCGGCTGGTGGTGATCAGTATGAAAAAGTTAATCTTCGCAATGTTCGCGCTGCTCCTTTCTGCAGGGGCTTTCGCGCAGGAAACCGAGTGCATCAGCAAAGAGCTGGACGGCAGCCTGACGCTTCGCGTATGGGGCACCGGCCGCAACCGCACCGACGCTCTCGAGCAGGCCAAGAAACAGGCCGTCTACGACGTTCTGTTCAAGGGTGTAGCCCGCGGCAACACCGACTACAACATGCGCCCGATAATGACAGAGGTCAACGCCCGTCAGCGTTATCAGGACTACTTCGACATCTTCTTCATGGACAGGGGCGAATTCCTCAAGTATGTGAGCATGGAAGACAAGCGCGCAGGCTCCACCCGCGTCAAACGGAACTTCCGTGATGTAACTGTGGGCACGACCGTCAGGGTCCTTGTCCCCCAGCTCCGTGCAAGACTTAAAGTAGACGGCGTATTATGAAAAGGTTGATGATAATCTTCAGCTTCGCGCTGATGCTCCTGCCCGCATCCCTTTTCGGGCAGGCCAGGAACTCCGGCTATACCCTTCCAGACGAGCCCAAGAGGGCCAAGTACATCGACTTCCCCAGCCTTGACCAGGGATTTTGGTTCGCAGCACAGGTAACCCCCGCGACCTTCTTCAAAGAGGGTTTCAGCGTCCGCGGCGAGTTTGTCGCCGGCTATCGTTTCGGTGAGTTCGTAAGAGTAGGCGCCGGCGTTTCTCCGGGTATCATCTACAACATCTTTTACATGCCGATATTCCTTGATGTCCGCGGCAATATAATTTCCCAGGAATCCAGGATGGCAGTTCCATACTGGAACGTGGACCTCGGCTATTCAATCAGCCCGGTCTACAAAGGCTTCTACGCTTCACCCACCTTGGGCGTAAGAGTTGGAATGCCACGCAACAATTTTATTGCCGGTCTAACCTACATCGCGCAGTTCGTTCCCGGAAGCATATGCCATGGACTGGGCATCAAACTGGGCTACGAATTCTAAAAGGCAGTCTGCCGTTTCGAGTATCCCGGATTTACGAATCCGGGATATTTATTTTATATTTGGGCCATGAACACTAAGGCATTCATCGCACTTTCCACATTGCCCCTGCTCTCTGCAGCAGGCTGCAGCAAAACCGAACAGCGTCCCAACATCATCTTCTTTCTTGTCGACGATTTCGGCTGGATGGACACCCAGGTAGCATTCAGTCCCGAGGTTTATCCCCAGAACGAGCGGCACCACACTCCAAACTTCCTGCAGATGGCGGAGGATGGCGCGATACTTACGAGCGCCTACGCCTGCCCCTTGTCCTCCCCCACCCGCACCAGTATCCTGACCGGTGTAAGCTCGGCGCGCACTCACGTCACAAATCCCCTCGGCAGTCTTCGCGGCGCCGAAACGGCTTATCCTACGCCTGCCGATTCGCCCTGGGCCACCGTCGACTCTCTGCGCGGCGGCTGCCTTGACTCGCCGCGCTGGAGCGTAAACGGCGTCAACCCCGCAAATCCGGGATCAAGCGACAATATCGAGGACAGCTTCTACGGCACGGTATACCCCAAGCTCCTCAAGGACAGCGGGTACTTCACGATCCATGTAGGCAAGGCCCACTGGGCGACAGCCGGCACTCCCGGATGTTCCCCGTACAACATGGGATTCGTGGTCAATGTTGCCGGCGGAGTCGTTGAGTTCTCAAAATGCGGCTACCGGTCGGAAGACAACTTCGGCAATCTCAAAGACGGACGCGGCGTTCCGTTTACCCCCCACAACCTCATGGAGTATTACGGCACCGGAACGCACATGACCCAGGCACTGACCCGCGAGGCCCTCAAGACGCTTGAATACCCCATTCAGGAGAAGAAGCCATTCTACCTCTTCCTTTCCCAATACGCAGTGCACACCCCCATTCAGGACGATCCGCGTTTCTATCAAAAGTATCTCGACGCAGGCATGGACGAGGGGCAGGCGCGCTTTGCCTCGATGGTGGAAGGCGTAGATGTGAGCCTTGGCGAGATCCGCGCTTTCCTCAAAGAACGCGGCATAGACAAGAACACCGTTCTCATAGTTATGGGCGACAACGGAGGCAACTCCGAAAACAAGAACAAGGGCGGCATCCTGCACACCCAGAACAAGCCCCTGCGCGAGGGAAAAGCGTCCTGCTACGAGGGAGGAACACGCGTACCCATGCTGGTGTGCTGGCCGGGTAAAGTAGCGCCCGGAACCATGATAAACACGCCGGTGATATGCGAAGACCTGTTCCCCACCCTGCTTCATCTCGGGGGCGTTACTGATTACAAGACTGTCCAGGATATCGACGGACAGGACCTCTACAGGCTCATCACCGACGGCTCGCAGCTTGCCGCAAGACAAAAGTTCAACAGCCGCAGCGACGCCTACGGATTTGTCATTCCAAAGGAGGTGTCGGGCATCGATCCCGACAGGTACATCATCTCCCACTATCCCCACCAGTGGAAACCCTATACCCTGGATGACATAGATTACCTGTCAAGCATCCGCAGCGGGGCATGGAAACTGGTGTACCGCATGCGCACGAGGGAATTGGAGCTCTACAACCTCGAACAGGACCTCGGAGAGCAATGCAACATTGCCGCAGAGCATCCTGAAATTGTCCGATCCCTTGCTTCGGCACTCACCGAGAGACTGAAAAAATGGGACGCCGGCATGCCGCATGTCCGCGGTACCGGCGCCCCTGTAGAATGGCCTGAAGACCTGCTCTAGTATCCGAAAATCTCTTCGAGCGTAACAGTCTTCACGGGACCCAGCGTCTTGAGGAATTCAGTATCCAGGTCCTTGATGTCTCCCAGGATGGCGTAGGAATATGTGCGCCCCTTCACCCATTTCTCCTGGGCAGCCTTCACATCGGCAAGAGTAAGGGAAGGAAGAGCTTCGAACACAGCGCGGTCGAGCGGCTCGTCAAGGCCCATGCGGCGGCAGTTGCGATATGCCCACAGCACATTCCTTCCGGTTGTGCGCTGAGTGCGGTAGCGGCCGTCGAGGGCGTCTTTCGCCACGGCGAATGCGGCATCCGACTCGGGCATGTTGTTGATTATGTCGTCGAAGGCTTCAACGGCCTGGCGCATCTTGTCGTTCTGGGTGGCGATGAATGCGGTGAAATAGAAGGTGCCTTCATTGGAAGAGGGTTTGACCAGCCTTGCATTGGCGCTGTAGGCCAAACCGCGGGCCTCGCGCATCTCCTGGAAGACGATGGCGTTCATGCCGCCGCCGAAGTACTCGTTGTACAGAGTCCTTTCGGGCTCGCTTGCGGCGTCGAACTTCTCGCCGCGGTTGGAATACTGCTGATAGTAAATCTGTGCAGCATCATACTGGGCCATGTAGACAGTAGATTCGGGAGTCTGGACCTGCTGGGGGAAGCGCTCGGGAAGCTGCTTGAAGGTTCCTTCGAAAGGAACGGCAGCCTTGAGTTCGCTTTCGCTCATGGGACCATAATAAAGTATCTCGCATCCATTGGCAATCACGTCCTTGACCTTCTGGAGCAGCTCTTCCGAAGTGACTGCAGCAAGGGCTTCATTGCTCAAGCGGGTTTTCTTGATGAATTCAGGTCCATAGACCACATAAGTGCTCAATGCAGAGTAGCAGCTGCGCTGGTTCTTCTTGCTGTCGGCGCGGGACTTGAATTCGTCTGCCTTGAGATTGGCAAGGACCGTCTCGTCGCCCACTGCGTTGGCTGCCAGGTCGCGTACTATGGCAAGCACCTCCGCCATATTCTCGCTCAGGCCGCTAAGGCTGATGGTACTCTGGTTGGCGCCTGCGGAGAAGCGGAAACTGCCGGCAAGCTCATACAGGCGGGCTGCAATCTGCTCGGCGCTCTTCTCGGGGGTGCCCAGATAGGCAAGATAATCGAACGCCAGGCCGAGGGCAGGATCGTTTTCGGTTCCCGTATTATACACTATGTCAAGAGTGAAGATATCGTTGATGTCGTTCTTCTTATAGAGTACGTCCACGCCTTCGGTGATGCTGAAACGGGACATATCTTTGTTGAAGTCGACAAAAACGGGCTCGATGGGCTTTACCTTGGTATTCTTGATTTCCGTCAGGAAATCGCTCTGAGCGTCGCGGTTGGAAACGATAGGGGTAATCTTGGGTGCGGAAATCTTCTGCACGTCGGTGTCTTCTCCCTGGCGCTTGTACACGACTGCGTAGTTATTGTCTGCCACAAACTCCTTGGCCCAGGCCACAATGTCTTCCTTGGTCACGGCCTCGTAACGCTCGATCTCGCCGGCGGCGTCCTTCCAGTCGATACCATTGATGAATGCATTGACATATCTCATGGCGCGGGCGCTGTTGCTCTCGAGCTGGCGCATCTTGGAGAGCTTGATGTTGTTGATGGTTGCGCTGATGAGGCTCTCGTCAAAATCCCCGGATGCCAGTTTGGCAACCTCGGCGAGCGCCAATTCACGCAGTTCATCCAGCGACTGTCCCTGCTTGGGGCTGGCCATGACGAGGAACTGGCCGTAATCGGGCTGGACGCTGGCGGCTGCATACATGAAGAGCGCCTTCTGCTGCTGGTTGATATCAAGGTCTATCAGACCTGCCTGGCCATTGGACAGCACGGAACCGGCAATCTCTGCAATGGCTCCGTTCTTGAGGTCGGATGCGCCGGGGAGCCTCCATGCAAGGGCGATGTTCTCCGCTTCCTTACCGAAGACTTCCTTCACGACAGGCTCGGTGATGGGCTTTTCCGCCTCATATTCAAGCACGGGAATGGAAGGATTGGGTTTCCAGTCGCCGAAGTACTTCTTGATGGTCTTGACCATCTCGTCGGGGTTGAAGTCACCGGACACGCAGACGGCGATGTTGTTGGGAACATAGTACTGGTCGTGGTACTTCTTGACATTGGTGATGGAGGGGTTCTTCAGGTGCTCCTGGCTGCCAAGGGTGGTCTGCTTGCCATAAGGATGGTTGGGGAAAAGGGCCTGGTCGATAGCCTCCCATACCTTGCGGTTGTCCTGGGTCAGAGACATGTTCTTCTCCTCGTAGATGGTCTCAAGCTCGGTGTGGAAGCCGCGGATGACGCCGTTGCGGAAACGGTCTGCCTGGATCCTGGCCCAGTTGTCTATCTGGTTGGAGGGAATGTCCTCGACATAGACCGTCTCGTCGGCGCTGGTGAAGGCGTTGGTGCCGTCGGCGCCTATCATGGACATGAGTTTGTCGTACTCGTTGGGAATCGCAATCTTGGAAGCTTCGTAGCTCACGGAATCGATTCTGTGATATATAGCTTCACGCTCTGCCGGGTCGGTGGTTTTGCGGTATACCTCGAAAAGGTTCTCTATCTCGTCAAGGAGCGGTTTCTCGGCGGCATAGTCCTTGGTGCCGAAACTTTGGGTGCCCTTGAACATCAGATGCTCGAAGTAGTGGGCAAGGCCGGTTGTCTCGGAAGGGTCGTTCTTGCTGCCCACCTTGACGGCGATGTAAGTCTGGATCCTGGGTTGCTCCTTGTTGACGGACATGAAGATTTTCATGCCGTTGTCAAGGGTGTAGATTTTGGTGCCCAGAGGGTCGTTGGGGACTGTCTCGTACTTGGTGCAGGACAGAGCCGCAATGCAGACCGCAATTGCGGTGATAATCAATCGTTTCATAATACACTAACTAATTTCTGCAAATTTAAAAAATATTCAATTATTATTTTGCAGATATAATATTTATTTTTAACTTAGCGGCGAAGTTTTTCATAGTTTAAGTTTAGGTTAAGTAGCGGGGCGCTCGCAGTGATGCAAGCGCCCCGTGAATTTTGTTAAATTCACGGGGCGCTATCTGCGCCCTACCATCCCCCTGCACCCCCAGGGGACTGAGGGGAGGTCCCCTCAGACTCCCCCAGTCACTTCGTTCCGACTATTTTTGTTAAATTCACGGGGCGCTTTCTGCGTTTTACCATTTCTTCCGTTTCCTCATTGCGTTTACTTCCATTTGTATTCGGAAATGTTCTGGATGCCAGGGATGCCGTAATAGGCTTCGACTACCGTAGCCTTGATGTAGATTTGCTTGCCAAGGTTCTCCGGATGGTCCACCAGGTTGAGCTCGTCCCGGATATCGCCTTTTGCCAGCTGCACGGAAAGGCAGGAAGACTTGTCGGTGCAAGAAGACTTTGATGCCAGCACCAGGTTGGTCCTGGAAGAGAACGGCGCTGCAAACGAGCATTTGCTCGAAGAAAGATCCCCTCCTACTATATAACCGTATACCCACACATCTTCTTCTCCGACGTGCAGCTTGGCCGTTGGCACGCTGTAAGCCTTGTCCAGGTCCGAGCCTCCGGTTTTGCCGGAGCCTCCCCCACCTATTATAAATTCTTCATCTTTCCAGTTGCGGGTGGTATCTACCTGCACGTCCACTCCGCTTTTGGAAGCGTCCGAGCCGGTATTCACTCCCAGCGTAAGTATCTGCTGAGGCTCCAGTCTCCTGGTAAACAAGACTTTATCCACGCCTCCGTCCGACATTTCCAGGTTGACGTTGCCGGCTGGGAAATAAGCTATCCGCTTTTCCGTGTAGCCGTACATCAACTTTCCCGCCGTAGATTTAAGAAACAAAACGGCCGAAGGATAGGAAGACAGGAATGACGGAGCGACGCGCAGGCGTATTCCCGAATTCATCTGCACGCAGGACAGCGTCACGACCGTCGTCTTGCCAGGCTTTATGGAAGCCACCTGCGTGTCCCCGTACTGGGGAGTGTCGAACAGGGGCGCCTCGAAATCGCACGAACGGGCATATACAGTATATGTGCCCTCGTCCAGAGTGTATTTGTCCATCGAAGCGCCGTAGGTACCGTCATAGATTTTGACTCCTTTGGAGTCGGTAATTGTGAGGAGGAAGTCGTTGGTGTCCGGAAAAGCTGCCTTGGTAGGCACGGTGCCTTCAGCGAAGTGGATTTCCAGGATGCCCTGGCGGCCAAGGGTTTTCATAAGTGCCTCGCAGGAGGCCAGAAGCGGGAGAATAACCGCAAAAACAAGTATCGCTTTTTTCATAGTACAAGTGTTTTGCGGCAAATATATGCTGAATTTCGTCACACCCCTTTAAAAATCAGCAAAAAAACAGCCGGCTGAAGAAAAAGCCGGCTGAAATTGTACGCCCTAGGCGAATCGAACGCCTATCGTAGGAACCGGAATCCTAAATTCT
>CAMJHF010000036.1 GCA_946405435.1 uncultured Bacteroidales bacterium | reverse complement strand
GCGGGTAAATGATGGGAATCGGATAGAATCTTGACACGCCGTCGATGCTCAGTTCGATGACGAGCTTCGGGTAGGGCTGCTGTTTGTTGTAGGCAGAGACGGCGCTATAGGTGGAGAAGCAGCCACGTCCCATGAAGCCATACAGGCTCTTGCCTACGGACATACTCTGAGCCGTAGTTACTCCGGCCGTGGCCAGACGGCCCTGACCGCTTGCTACATTGTAACTCTGGCAGGTGGCAGTGAGGTATTTCCCGGTTGCATCGATGTTCAGCACGCCTTTTTCAATCTGGTAATTGTTATTGATGGTCCTGGGGTATTCCTGGTTCAGGATGCCCGGCCCGCCGGGATTCCAGGTCCCGTTCTGTGACCATCCAGTCGGCGCATTGGTATAGAAGCGGAAACCGTCATCAATATCGCCGAACGCCCCTGTGGAGCTGCCTGCATACTCTCCGTTTCCGAAGAATAGGTACCAGGTGTAGAAGTGGCCTATGGAGTTGGATTTGGTAGGATTGAAGTGATTGCCGATATTGGTGATGGCGATGTTTTCCACGAAAACGTCTTTCCCGCGGAGCCTTTCGTCCTCCGGGTCATAGACAATGCTGCCCACATCAATGCGCCACATAAGACGCCTCAGTTCAAGCTCCACAGTAGTGTCGCCATTAAAATAAGTGTCCTTTGCTCCAACCATCGGAATGCGGTCGAAGTCGAAGTTGTTCGCCGTCCATACAATCGGGCATGGCATGTAGTACTCATCAGCGAAGTCGGAAAGGGAATGGCCTGCGAGCATCTCGGCCGTGTCGGCATCGAGGTTTGCCATCGCGATGATGCCCACGCGTTCACCTTTCTTTTCCCTGATTTTATACTCAGTAGTGCCGCTGGGGTCCGGGGTGAGGGTCACGTGCCGGTCATCCTCGGTCGCTGTCTGATGGAAAATATACAAATCCAGGCGCTGCACACCGTCCGTGAGCGGCACGTCGGATGTGTTCTGAGCCTTGGTCTGTGCAGATCCGCTGGCACGGATTTGAATCGTAGCGGTATGCTCTTCGTCTCCTGTCCGGATTTGCTGCGGCTCGATATCCTTGCTGCAGGAGACAGGCAGCATGAGGGCCAGGGGCAGCAGTAGTGACAGTATTCTTCGCATAGTTGAAAATGGATTTGAAAAAGGGGCCGGATTGTCATCCTGGGCTTTGCCGAAGGATATCCGGCCCCACCAACATTATGAAAAGTATCAAATCACGACCTCGCGTCGCTTAGATGGTAATTCCGCTTGTTACGGGAACGACGGTCCAGTCCTTCACGGTGATTTCAAAGGTGCCGTCCTGGATGGTAATGGGCTGGTCCGGACTGGTGGAACCCTTCCTGGTGATGGTCAGGTTTTCAATCTCATAAGACTTTCCGTAGTCGATGTACTGGAGATTCACCGGATAGTAATAGGTGGTACCGCCCAGTTCCACCTCGGCCACGATGCGGGTGAAGCGGGGGCTCCAGGTAGTGGACTGGGTGTCCGGCTGCTTGTGGTTCTGATAGCAGTAGTGATAACTGGGAACCTCATAGGCTGCATTCTTCAAGTTGTGACCGGGAGTCAGTGTGGTGTTCAGCAGTTCATCGAGTCCGGTAGGGCTCTCATACGCCATTTTGGAGTACCAGACAGTGGGGTCATCCGTATAGCCCAGGTTGAAGTCACCCGCGACATTGATCAGATAGACGCGCTTGAGGATGCAGTCCAGCGCCGCTTCGGCGGGGCTGGTGAACGCCGCGGTGACTTTCTTCAGTACCACGCGGGTGGCAAGTCGCTTGACCTCGATGGGAATCGGATTAGTCCCCACGTTGGAGTTGTAGCTTCCGACCATTACAAAGCCGTCTGCATTGTCCGCCAGCTGTGTCTTGATGGCCTTAAGCTGGTCCAGCGTCTGGACATTGGTGATGTCATCGGCATTGACGACCGCCCAGAACTTCTTCTGTCCGGCCTTGACACGCATACTGCCGCTCATGCCGTCCGTCACCTTGACGTAGGTGTCGATGGACTCGTCTTCGTTGAAGGCGAAGAACTGGATGTTGTGTACGACGCTCAGATTGTCATCGATGTCCTGGTCGGCCGATTTGGTCATGGGGCCACCGGTCACTGTGAGGGTAACTTCCACTCTTCCGTCATCGGAAGGAACGGGTACTTCTGCTTTGGAGCCGGATAAATCTTTGTTGCACGCTACGGTGCAGAGGGTTGCGGCGACGGCCGCAAAGAAAGCGAGTTTACGCATAACTTTTTGAGGTTTAATGGGTTTGAAAATAATTGTTTGTAAGGTTGTACCTTTTAATCAGTTCAGAGATTTCAGGGTCCAGGTTGCCCCTGTGGATATAGGAGGGAGTCATCCTGCAGGCCTTGAGATAGTGCTCCACCGCTTCCTCGTCCCGGCCTTGCCGACCATAGATGACTGCCAGCAGGTAGTGGACCTGGTCGGTTTCAGGGAGCGCCTCCAGAATATCCAATGCGGATGCGTTGTAATCCATGGCGCAGAAAGCGACGGCGGCATTATAGTCCTTATAGGGGCGGAGAATCCGGATGGCCGTCTCATAGTCCCGGTCGCGGATGGCCTGCACTCCAGCCATATACTCTTCATCCAGTACGGTGGTCTGGAGAGTATCCTTGATCATCCCTTTACGGTGAAGATGGAAGTCAAACTTCACGGTGCGGAGCCTCGGGTAGAGAACTTCCCGAAGATGAGGGTAGAAATCCTGCCAGGAGAGGGATTGCTCCCGAAGATCCAGGTTCTCGATCTCCCGGATATCCCGGTAGATTTGTTTCTCATTCTCAGTCAGGACCTCGCTCTGCTCGACAAGCACGTCCAGCATCCTCCAGTTCTCGGCATTGCTGCGGGAGATGAACTTGATTTCCGTCTGAGTCTCACGCGGGTCATCGGCGCCGTCGAAATAGATGTGCTCCAGCATTTCCTCGCGCAGGGAATCCCTGTACGCCCGAATGAACTGGCTGAAATACCGGCTTACCGATTCGCTGCGGCGCTGCGACAGCTTGGTGTTGTGGGCAACCGAGCCCTCCGGGGAACAGGAGGCCGTCACCACGATGCTGTCCAGGTCGAAGTCCTTGTTCTCGATGAGGCTGCCAAGGTTCTGCTTGATGCGACCCATCTCGAAACGGTTGTTGCTGAGGTCTTCCAGAATCACGTCTGAGCCTTGCTCAAAGTCGATGTAGCAGGCGGTATTGGCTTCTACCCGGCGGCTGATAATCTGCTTCTTGTAGCGATCGGCCCCATCTACAAAGGCCGACAGGCTGCTGATGTAGTAGGTCAGCGGCTCCGTTGCCGGAATCTCGTACAGGCGTTTGTCCTGTTCGTAGATGTCGCCGGAGAGAACCACATCCACTTTTCGGAGCTTCGGCCGGGTGTGGATGGTCTGCACATAGTTGTAGATGAAATCGCCGTTGGCCACCGTGATAACGGTATCCAGCCTCAAGCCCTCGTGAACGATGGGAGCCTTGACGTACCGGCGGTACATCTTCTCTCTCTGCTCCCACCGACGGGCATTGAGGCGCTTGGATATCGTATTGGTGTAGTGTTCGATGGCATCACGGCCGGTCACTCCGTACTGTGAAGCAAAGCTGCTGGCCACCTTCGTATCCAGGATGGCGTTGAAACTTTCATCGGCCACCTCGGTCGAATCGGCCTTGAACGCATACAGATCAGGGATATTGCGTTGGATGAACAGTTCCAGCAGACGCATGTTGATGAAGCGGGTGCTGTCCGTTACGATACTGGCGAGATACTTCTCGTACTGTTGGTATCCGCGCAGCTGTGCTTTGCGGTATTTGGCGCCGGTGATGATGACCTGCTCCAAATTCAGCGTGTCGCCCAGGATGTGCATCTGGGGGTAGAACCGTAGCTGCCAAGCTTCGTCCTGCATGTCCTTGGGTACGCGGATCTGGAACTCGATGTCCACTTTCCCGTGGCGCTCGGCTACATTCCGGAAGCGGGCTTCCACTACGGCGGCATTGATGACGTCGGTTGCCACCATCTCACCGTTTTCATCCTTGACGGCCTTCATAATGATGAATTCGCGACCGTCATCATCATGGACCACCAGAGTGTCGGGCCGGGGTATCTCAAGCAGTTCCATCTGCTTGATCCCGGCTTCCTCGACCAGGCCGATGGAAGCCTGCATCTGCTCTGTCTGGACCCGCTGAATCTTACTGGGGCCAGCGCAACTTTGAGCACAAAGCAGCGCAATTAGAATGGCAATGAGAATGGGACACATCACCATCGCAAACGCAGCGAAGGCACTTATTGTAAACAGTCTCCGGTCGTGCTGGCTCATATTCTCCCAATCATCGGGGCGCTGGCAATTGTCTTTATACCAGGCCTTTATTTTCTTGAATAGCTTTTTCATCGTCCTATCCTCATATTTTGTTTCTGGGAATCGATATCCACCAGAAAGGGGTCAGCCCTGCGGGGATTCCTGGGGTCATTCGACATCTTTTCGAACTTCTCGAATTCCCATTTGATGTAATCCACGCCCTCGATGCCGGCGCTTCTCGGATCCCGGAAAAGCTTCTGGTGTCCATCAGCATCGAACATCCCGGTTTCCGGCATGTTCCTCGTGGCCCAGTCGCGTCCTTCGAAGGCAAAGTGCGGCACTCCGTTAGCTCGGCCGATGAACTCTACTTTGGATACTACGTCGAACTGTCCGAGCGGACTCTTGATTATATTGCCATCACCATCCACGAGCATGGCAGAACCATCCTCATATCGGACGGCATAGCGTTCGGGCTTATCGCAGAGCATATGGACCTTGCTGACCTCCGGGTCGCGCATATATTCACTGATTGTACTCATAGCGGCATCTCTACCGGAGCGATTCCTTCCTGCTGGAGGGCACCCATTATCTTGAAGTTCCACCAGAGCGTTTCCTCGCGGTCATCATCGTCAATGAGGTCGTCGATAATGATGTAGGGGTTGCTGAGCGTGATGATATAGTTGAGTTTAACCTCGTGGATGCTGAACCAAGCCTTATCCAAACCCTCACCGACGGTCATGTTGTAAATCTCGTTCTGGAGGTTGTAGGTTTCGACCAGCGAGGGATGTTCGAATTCCTCACTAAAATCCAGCGTGCCATTGAACACGGGGATGTCCCGGCAGGCAATATTGTTTACATCGTTCCAGGGCCATCCGAAGATGGTTCCGGCCATATAGACCTGCCCGGTCAAGTTCTGGTACGGGTGTTCGCTGATGGAGATGCCCGCTTCGGCCATCAATGGGTCGTACTCGGCCGTCATGGTCACATGGCCGAAGGAGTAGATCCAGTAACTGTACTCGAAGGGATTGCCGTATCCGTCCGTGACGGTCAGGCTAAGCATGGCCCTTCCGGGAGCGACTGTCTTGAGCATCCAGCTCTGGGCACCGGTTTTCTCTACGGTAAGTACATTCTTGTCGGCGCTTACAAGTGCGTAGGTTCCCCGTTCGGAGTCACTGCTCACGGTGAGCAGGAGGTCTTGTTTGTCGGCAATTACGGTGGGGGCTTCCTCGGCCATATAGGTTTTCTTTTCGATATCGGTCGTCGGTGCCAGCTGCATCGTCACCACGGGACGTTTGGGCTTAACTCGGTTGTCCTGCAGGGTGAAAGCGACCTGCTCGGTCTTTTCTACCTTCCAGTCCGTGCCACTCTGGCCGGGGACTTCGCCGTGGCCGACAGCTTTTGCCGTAATGGTCAGTTTCCCTTCACCGACAGCCGTCACCTTGAAGATGTTCGGCAGCTCGCCGGGAATCATTTCCACGATGTCGGGATCGGAGAAACTCAGCCCGTACTCGCTGACAATGGCAGTGTTAGGAGTAGGGACAATGGTGAAGAGACGCTCTTCGCCGTAGTCCCATTTTGGGTTGTCGTTGCTTACCTCGATGGTGATTCTTTCCAGGGCGCTGTTGTCCGTCACGACCAGCTCGCGAGGGTCGCACGAGCCCAGGGCTAGCGCCGCCGCGGCTCCCACCGCAGCTATAAGTAACTGTCTCATATGATTTTACGTTTTAGAAGATGTAAACCAGCGAGAGGATTACTTCATTGGGCAGGATGAACCACTTTTCACCCTGATCTTCCACCTTTCCGCAACTTGGACAAGCATAGGTGGTGTACTTGGTCCAGCCACCCCAGAGGCCCAGCCCGAAGTCCAGGTTGATATGCTCCTTAAGCATGAGGGAATAGCCGCCGGAGAAGGCCGCGCCGAAAGCGTCGCCCTCCTCGGAAGTCTTGGTGAGGATGCCGCCACGGTTGTACTCCTGATACTGGGCCTTGCCTCCGACCCACCAGCCGGAATAGACATTCCACGGCCACCAGCGCATGCCGATGGCATAAGATTGTTTCCGGTCCTGAAACTGGTCCGGATTTGGCTCGGAGAACAGGCCGTTGAACGTGTCCTTCTTTGCGAAGGTCCAGGGATTGAATCTGGCACCGGCGTGGATGCTCCAGTGCTGGCCCACAGCTGCGGACCCCTCAACACCGATGGTCCCCAGCTCAATGGCATCGGCGGCGTTCACCGCCACGGACCAAGTCTGGGCCATGGCAGTTGCCGCACAGAAGAACAACAATGAAATCAGAAAAGCTAATTTTTTCATATTCAGAAGGTTTTTAGGATTATCAAAAAAGGAGAAAGGCCCCGCAGGGTTGCCATCAAACAGCCTCATTCTCACGCACAGGCAATCCTGCGGAAGCCTAATCTCCATCACAATAGTTGCACACAATGATGTGAGTTGCATTCTCGTCTTCGAGGCCCACCAGCTTCAAGTTATACTTATTGAAGCCACTATAAGCGAATGCCTCCTCTCCAAAGATGATATCACGCATTTTCTCCGTATTCCTGAGCACCATCATCCAGCGGCTGCTGCAATGGAAGTGGATATAGTTCTGGAGCCTGTCATAATCTTTCGGGCTGAATTCCCAACCGCCGTTCTGGATATAGTTCCCTGGCTCCGGCGGATCGATGAATATGAAGTCCTCCTTACGGGGTTTAGTTCTGGCCAGGAAGGTCGCAAAATCAGACCCGCCTATGTAGGTGACATTCAGTTGTTCTCTCAAGGCAGGATTTTTCAATTCCAGGATTCGATTGTCCAAATGTTTGTCGTTGCCTTTTTCACCGATATACGGGACACGGAATTCATGATGTTTGTCCATCAAGTAAGCAGACGAAGCATTGTAGGACATCAAAAAGTAGAAGAGTGCAGTCCGGAGGTCATCCAGTTCTTTGTGCCGGTTGTATATGTTCTGGAGATAGGCGTAGACCGAACACTTCAAGGCCGTACGAAGTTTCTTCAGAATCTTGGCATCGTCGTAGGACCCTCCCGCGCTTTCTTCCCGATGCATGCTGATGAACTTTTTCACCACCCAGAACCTTTTCTCCATCTCGAAACTGTAATTGTCAGTCAGACGGATGGAAAAGATACGCTCATATGGGATACGGGAAAGGTAGGCGGCAACCTCCGAATTCATGTCCGTGAAATTGGTCTGCTCCGTCCGGAAGGCTTTGTAGGCTGAAATCAGGTAATCGGACAGTAGGAAGTACTCTAGGTCGATGTTTGTCCATGCATCGGCAAAGCACTCAAGATACCTGTAGAACCGCCCACGGTTTCCCTTGACGGCACGGTATAATTCTGCAAGTTCGCGGCATCGGTCGTTGATATAATACTCGCGTGCCTTTACTTTGAGAAAGACGGACCCTGAGCCGACAAAAGGTTCATAATAGTTCCTGATTTCCGATGGGAACAGGGAAACCAGAAGATCCGCCTCCCTCTCTTTGTTTCCGATCCAGCTAATGATGGGTTCCATAGGCTATAACAACACTTTGAGTCCAAGGCCCGCTTCATAGTGGACATTGGATATGGGTGACGAAAAGTTGACAGGTAGGGCAAGGTCCAGCGTAAATGCGCAGTGGTTGCTGATGAAGATTTCTACCGCTACGGCCGGGGTCAGGCCGTACAGGAACTTGTAATCGGCAAGTCCAGTGTCCCAATACTCAGGAAGCCTGTTCCACGGGTCTGTCATTTCAACGCCCAGGAAGATCCGGCCCCCCATATATAGATTAAGAAGACGGTTCCGTGTACCGGCCACTCTGCACATATATCCTGAAGAAGCGACCGTGTGTATATAGTCGAGTGTATCGCCGGTACTTATTCTTGCATGATAGAGTTTCCCTTCCAGGCCTGCCTGCCAGAATCCGCCCAAGGTGTATTGCTCATAGAAAACATCGGCGCAGACAGACGAGCCGTTGTACAGTGCGGATATGCACAGGGAGGACTGGCCAGACATTGTCCGCTGCGCCGATGCCGGGAAAGAAAGTAAGGCGAGCGAAAGAAAAAGGATAGTATTTTGTACTCTAAATCTCATATTCTGTAAACTCAAAATTTCTTTGCGTAAACAAATTGTTGTCGCAAAGTAAAGGAGATTTTTTGGATATTCCAAATTTTTCAGATAATTTTGCGACAAATTTTTGTTTACATAATGCAAAAATTCAGGGACGATAGGCAAATGGATGGTTACGAAAAGGAATCACGTCGGCGTGATGAGCTTCTTCACGTAAACGGTGTCGCGTATATCGAGGGCAACCTGAAACTGGCCCATCTGCGCATTCTCATTGCTATCGTCAGCCATCTTCAATCCGCTATCCTTTTCAAGGTCTCCCGGCGGAAAAACGGTATCAAAGTTCCCGATGCTATGCTGCCACGGAGGGGCGAAGTTACCAGGAGGGGGCAGACCCGTATCTTGACCATTCCGGTGGAAGAGTTCCACCTTGGGATAAGGAACGGAGGAAGGCTCAGAACCTATTTTGAAGAACTGCAGGAAACAAGAATCATCTTTCCTGATCCGCTTCACTGCTCATCACCGCAGTTCAACCTGGTGAACCGCTTCTCAGGTCTCATTGTGGGCTATTCCTTCCCGGCTTATTCGAAGAATGTCGATATCTATTTGCAGGAAGAGATGGTCGGACGCCTGCTTCTGACGGAAGAGGGATATTCGAGCTATTCACAGTCATCGGCCCTGTCCCTGACCAACAAGTATACGGTCCGTCTATATTGGCTCATTTCCTCATGGCGCAATAAGGGAGGATTTGTCATTTCTCTCAGTAATTTGAAACGGATTCTGTGTCTGAGCGAAGCCTACGACCGGTTCGACAATGTTTCTTTGAAGATTATCGAACCCGCCCGGAGGGAACTGCGATCCCGTTTCCCCATTTGGTTCGAGATGCGTCAGTATGAATCCGGCTCTGATCGTCAGCTGGCTTTCAAGGTGAAGATTGCCATGACAGAGGAGCAACGCCGTGAAGAGATGCGGAAGGCCTATGACATCTGCTTTAATATCCTTTCCTCAATAGGGGCGAGCATGGGCGCCATCGGCGACATCTTTTCCAAGGTGGAGTTTGAAGATCTCCGCCCGTTCATGGCCAAACTGATGGACTTGGTATCTTATGTCAGGGAGAACCGCCATATCAAGGATGTCAACCGCTACCTCCTGTCCTCGATGGACATCTGGTTTGCAGACTGGCTGGAGCGTTATGAGCGGATTGATCAGGAAGAAGGCCAATAGTTTTTTTCTTTTTCAGCGCGCGATAGTAGACCGGTTGTATTATCCTTTGATAATCTATTGTATAGCCCCGATGACGTCTGGTTTCACTGTTGATAATCAGGCGGATACGCCTATACCAGCTATCGCTTTTCCTAAGTTTTGACGAACTATCGGCCCCGTTGTCCTAAATAATGACGCACCCCGCCCTAAGAAATGACGAACTTTTCCCTAAGTTTTGACGAACTATTCCTGCGCTTCCTAAATTTTGACGAATTCTCCCTGAAAATGGGGCCATTGGAGATTTCAGCCAGCGTCTGAGCTGGGTTCCATAGAAGAAAAACGGCCATACAGTGTACTGTACGGCCTCCTAAATTTTGACGAACCTCTTAACGAGGCGCCTAAAAAATGACGAACTATCAAGCCTTTTTGAAGTAGTGATTATGTGCGGAAAGTGCTGCGGCGCGAATTTTCTCCGTACAGTCTGCCGTCATTTCATCTGTCAGCTCCCCAAGTCTGGCTATCTGGTCATAGAGGGTCTGATTCTGTTCTCGGAAAAACTGAATGATTCTGTCGGCAACGTGAGCCCTGCGCTCGGAGGGAATTCCTTCGAGGATACTTTGTGGTATCAGGCTTTTGAGGGTGTTGTCAACGTTCATAATGCAAAAATACCCATTTTCTACTGTTTCAGCAATCGCTATTAAGGTTTTTTGAATCCCACCGCAAAAATAATCAATGCTGACGGCCGGGGCCGTCTTTGAGTTGCAAGGTCAAGGGCCTGCGGCCTTTTGCCGAAAATCTCCACCCCTGCGGGGTAGTATTTTCGACAAAAACCTTGCATCTCAAACCGCATTGATTGCCAGCGCTCCATGATTCAAAAACCCTTAATATCGATTTGCCTTATGAAACATGAAAAGCAGAATTCTCCTTCCAAGAAGCAGATGCTTCAGGAGATGGCATCTCAGATGAGTGCGTCTGTGAGAGCCGAAGTCAGGAACCTGATTGAAGAATTGGGGCTCACGCTGGTCAGTGTCAATGGTTCAACCTTTAATACCGCTGCTTTATGAGATGTGAAGAACTCAACAAGCTTGGCTTGAATCTCTCCGAGGACTGGAATGTATCCGACCTTATCCTTGCCAGTGGCGCCGGTTATCTGGAAGGGTTCTCCAACGAGCAACTGGACAGAATCAGTGTCCTTAAGGAAGCTATCTCCGAATACATGGTTACCATCCCTGTAAATGCGAATGTGCAAATCACGAATGCTGACCTGGCCAGTTTCTACCTGGTGCCCGTCATGAAGGGACTGGATCATGAGGAGTGCTGGATCCTCTATCTCTCACGCAAGAATACCATCATCAAACGTATGCAGATTTCCAAAGGCGGTTTTACCCAGACGACCATCGACAACAAGCAGATTCTACGTCATGCGTTACTTCTCGGGGCACAGGGGATTATCATCGCCCACAACCATCCTACCAATGATCCTACTCCCAGCACAGCTGATATCAATTCTACCAGGTCTCTCGAAAAGGCCTGCCGGGCCATCGACCTAACGCTCTTGGACCATCTGATCATTGCCGATTCTTCTTACTACTCCTTCACAGAAGACCGCAAGGCAGAGTATAACGAAACCATTCTGAAAACCCTCGCTGTAGCATAGCGGCGGGGATTATTTCCTTTTTGACGAAAAAAGCAGGTCATCGGTGATGATGCCTGCCTTCTTCAAGCGCTTGCGGTCATAGACCTTCTTACTTTTGTGGAGCGCCGTATATGAAACCGGCCTCCCATGCTCCTGGATTTCGAGAATCCGC
Source organism: uncultured Bacteroidales bacterium (assembly GCA_946405435.1). Taxonomy (GTDB): domain Bacteria; phylum Bacteroidota; class Bacteroidia; order Bacteroidales; family UBA932; genus Cryptobacteroides. The sequence continues at coordinate 1,004 of CAMJHF010000036.1, read as the reverse complement.
GAAGCCCTGCGCTGGGCCAGCATATAGTCGGCCTCCGTAATCCGCAGTTTCTTTCCTTTCTTCGGTTTCATTGTTGTACTTGATTGGTTACGCCTCTATAGATGCAAAAACCGTGTCAGGCGTTGCCGTCGGCACGTTTCAGAGCCTCCAGGCCTGCTTCTGTCATCAAGCCACGGCGTTCAAAATCCGCGCATCGTTGCTTGTTCAACTCAGTCCAATGGCTTCGTTTCTGCCGGGGCGAAAGCCGCTGGGCCATGCGCCCGTCCGGCATCACCTTGCAGGTGGAATCAATCCAGCCGAAGCACAACGCCTCTTCCACGACATCAATGTAAGGAATGGTGCCCGGCCTGGAATTCTTGCCACGGTTGCACGTCACCCAGCACTGCTTCTCGCTGGCATGATGCTCCTCCAGCCACTCCCGCAGCTGCGACCGTTCCGAGAAATCCAGCAGACCGATAATCTCCACTGTTATTGGTTCTTTTTTGCTTCCACCTTGTCGCCGAACTTCTTTTCATCGATGATGAAGCGCTCGTGCGTACCCTGGCCGACAAGGCCAGCATCATCATATACGGCCACCTTGAAAGTAATCTTGCGGCGGTCCACATCGATAACCTCAGACTCGCTCCAGACCTTCATTCCGACAGGCGTGGCGCTGTCGTGACTGACGTTAACATGCGTACCGACGGTTTCCTGTCCTTCTTCCAGATAGGGCTTGACCGACAGGCGGCAAGTCCTTTCCATCAGGGCAATCATCATGGGCGTCGCCAGTACCAGCACCGTCCCGCTGCCGATATGCTTGGCCGTATATTCGGGAAGCACCACGGCTTCCTCTCTTCCTTTGATTCCGATTTCTACCATAAATGTGAATTCACAGGTTCTCCTTCAAGAATAACACAGACTTGCTTAAGTCAATAATGACGGTAAAATGCTGCCATATTTCATTTCCTACGACAGCAATATACTCATCACTTGCCATCGCGCCTGAATGGTCTGTGCTATATCGG
>CAMJHF010000035.1 GCA_946405435.1 uncultured Bacteroidales bacterium | reverse complement strand
GCGTCGAAAGTGGGCCAGAATTCGAGGGATGCGGTGCCCTGGAGGAGCTTACGCACACGCTCGGGCTCTTTTACACCAGGAAGTTCCACAAGGATGCGGCCGGTGTTGCCGAGCTTCTGGATACTGGGCTGGGTGACGCCGAAACGGTCGATACGGTTGCGCAGGACGTTGAAAGAGTTGGAGATTGCGCTCTCGGCCTCTTCCTTGATGACTGCGATGACCTGGTCGTCTGTGGATTCGGGCTTGATGCGGTCACGCATCTCGTAGGTGCCGAACACCTGGGAGAGGCGGGTGCCGCCGGTTACCTCTTTCCATGCATCTGCGAAGAGGGAGATGAAATCCTGCTGGGAACCCACCACGCGCTGCTTTGCGAGGTTGAGTGCCTGCTGGAATTCAGGGCTCTGGTTGTTGCCGGAGAGGGCGCGCACCAGGTCCTCCAGCTGGACCTGCAGCATGACGTTCATACCGCCCTTGAGGTCCAGACCGAGGTTGATTTCCTTGGCCTTTACTTCTTTGAATGTGTTGCCGAAATAAACTTTCTGGGAAGAAATGGAGTCGGTGTACCTTTTTTCTTCGTTTTTCCTGAGAGAGTCCAGGAAGTAAGCTTGATCTTCTGCCGCTACTTTGCCGAATTCGGCGCTCTGGCTGAATGCATCAACCTTGGCGGCCGCAGCCTTGGCTGCTTTCTTCTCCTGGATGCTGGTCACAGCGGTGAAGGAGAGCTGCCACAGGCAGGCCAGTGCGAGCAGGATAGCTACGAGTCTAATTGCTCCTTTGCTTTGCATAATTATCGATAATATTAAATATATTCAAAAATAGTTCGCAAAGATAGCATTTTTATTGGAACAAACCAATTTGCGGTGATATTTTCAAAGCTTACGGACATTCGGCTGTCTTTTTTCGCATACGTTTTCGACTTGCCGGCCTATGTTGTGTATTCAAGAAAAAACGTAATTTTGTAGTGAAAATGCATATTTGATCATGAATCTGGCGTCGGCAATAGTCCTCGGAATCGTGCTCGCAGCAGCAGTTGCGGCGATTGTCTTCATGATCCACCGCCGCAAAAAGTCCGGCACCTCCGCCTGCTCCGGCTGCTCCCTCAGGAGCCTCTGCCAGAGAACGGAAAAATAAAGGCTCCATCCTCTGTACAAGGTCAATTTTTAACCCCTGGACCTTGTACGCCGAATCACTATCCAGCGCCATTGCAGCCAAACATTGCCGTACAAGGTCAGCGCCCTCAAATCAGACGTTGTACGCTGAAGTAATTACCTGCATCACTTCAGCAGACTGTGCCACCCTCGGCAACATAAGAGGGAGGGGCCCTTTAGGGAGGGGTCGCGGAGCGACGTCTGCTGAAGTGATGCAGGTAATACTATACCTTCAGGAACACTTTCTTCTTATACAAGAAATAGAGGAACAGCCAGTTGAGGGCCAGGAACCCCAGATACCACACGGCCTTGGCCCACAGCGGACTCATAAGGCCGCACAGCCCCTCCAGGAAGAAGTCCGTGGCGTGCCGGAAGTCAATGATCCGCGGCAGCATGAAGATGGCTATCGAATTCATTCCCACCACAATCAGCGGAAACGCCCACTTCTTCCATCCCTTCACGTCGATGATCCAGTAGAACAGTGCGAACATGGCCAGCGAGTAGGCCCCCACCACCAGCACGAAGCTGCTGCTCCAGAGCTTCTTGTTGAGCGGGAACCACTGCGACCACACCAGCCCGAGCGCCAGCATCACAGCCGCTGTCGCCACCATCCAGAGCGTTTTCCGTCCGCCGCTCACGTCCTTGCGCCGCACCCATTCGCCCGTGAACATGCCCAGCATGGCCGTCACCACCGCAGGAATGGTGCTGAGAGTCCCCTCGGGGTCGAACACTCCGCCGTCACCATTGTACAGGTGGCCCGGGAACAGGCAGCGGTCCACGTATCCCACCAGGTTGCCCTCGAAGCTGAACGGCCCTGCACCTGCGGGAGCGTCCGGCGCCGGCACAAAGCGCAGCAGCCGCCAGTATCCCACCAGCAGCACCACCGCTATAACCGCCCGCACCGACGGCTTGAAATTGATGAACAGCAGCGCCGCGAACATCCATGCCAGACCAATGCGCCCCAGCACGCTGCAGAAACGCAGACTGCTGAACTCAAACTTCAGCAAACCATTGCAGATCAGGCCCAGAAGCACCAGCACCAGGGCCCGCCGGAAGATCCTCAGATACACCTTCCACCGCGGAACTCCCCTTTCCTGCTGCTTTGCATACGAAAACGGAAAAGATATTCCGGCAATGAAGAGAAACAGCGGGAAGATGGTGTCATGATGCCTCAGCCCGTCCCAGCTCACATGCGTCATCTGGGTGGCCAGCCAGCTTTCGGCCCCTCCCGGGAACAACTTGCACACAGCCACGGCTAGCGAAGCCAAACCGATAATGAACAACATGTCGAAACCCCTCAACGCATCGAGGCTCGCCAGACGCCCGTTAGTCTTGACGGAATTCAATTCTTTCATTCTTTCTTTCAGATAATTCTACAAAAACCCCACGTGACCCCTCCCTCATCACCTTCCACCCCTCCCTCAGCCACATCCAAACAAAGGTAACACTAATTCAGCTATTATCCAAGCACCCACCAGCCCCCCCTTTCAGCCCGCCCTTTCAGCCCTCCTTTCAGGTCGCCCTTCAGCCCGCCTTTTCAGCCCGCCTTTTCAGCCCGCCTTTTCAGCCCCCCCCGTCACCATACTCCTCCTCTGCCCGCTTCCGCTTCTCTCGCTTTCCCCATTTTCCTGCTTTCTCAGATATCACACCACATCACATCTTATCTCTCATCTCTTCTCTCCTCCCACTCTCCCCCCACTCTCGCCGCTTTCCTCACATTTCTCATTCTTCTTACTCCCTCCACTCTCAGTTTCCCTAGTCTCCCCGGCTCTCCCCACTCTCTCGTTCTCTCCGGAGCCCTGTCGACTTGTCTCACCAACAGGGTCGGTTGCTCGGAGGAAACCCGTTACATCCGGCGAGGCTAAAGTGCCTTGCCTCGTGCCCGGGTGGTTGTTTGCTTGGCGGGCCTGCAACGAAAAGCCGCCCTTTTGTTCCCGGCCCGCCCTGTCAGTGACCGCCAAGGCACACCGCAGGTATTAACCTGCCATTTCTGAAGCCCCACGGACGGGTTTTCCTGCTGCTCCGGGACCAAATTTGCCGTTTTTTGTCCCAGCGAGCTCCCTTTCTGTTACTTCGGGACAGAATATGCCTATTTTTGTCCCAACCGCCGCCTTTTCTGCTTCAGCGGGACAGAATTTGCTGTTTTCTGTCCCAGCGAGCGCCCTTCCTGCTTCTGTGGGACAGAATTTGCCGATTTTTGTCCCGTCGGAGGGCATTCTAGCTTCTGTGGGACAGAATTTGTTGTTTTCTGTCCCGGCCGGACATTGAGTATAATGCTCGAAGGGAACCCATTCCATCCGGCGAAGCTGAAATGCCTTGGCTCGTGCCCGGGTGGTTGTTTGCTAGGCGGGCCTGCTACAAAAAGCGGCCTTTTTGCTCCCTGCCCTCCCTGTCTATGACCGCCAAGGCACGCCCCTGGCATTCGACACCCGTTTCTGCAGCCCGACAACCATATTTTCCTTCTGCTGCAAGACCAAATTATGCATTTTCTGTCCCTGCAGACGTTTTCCCTGCCTCTGCGGGACAGAATTTGCTGTTTTCTGTCCCGGCGAGCGCCCTTTCTGCTTCTGCGGGACAGAATTTGCCGATTTTTGTCCCAACCGCCGCCTTTTCTGCTTCTGCGGGACCAGATTTACCGTTTTTGGGCCTAGCGAACGATCTTTCTGCTTCTGCGGGACCGGATTTACCGTTTTTGGGCCCAGCGAACATCGTTTCTGCTTCTGTGGGACCGAATTTGCCATTTTTTGTCCCGGCGAACATCGTTTCTGCTTCTGTGGGACCGAATTTGCCATTTTTTGTCCCGGCGAACATACTTTCTGCTTCTACGGGACAGGAATTGCCGTTTTTAGGCCCGTTGCGGCGGAGACTTGTTCTTCGGGGGTGGTTGCTCGTGTTTGTTGGTGCTGGAGGTTATTATTCTGAAGGATAATTAATTAGACTGTTTTAAAGTGGGTGTAAGTGTAACTTTAAAACTAATTAATTTATTAAGAATTAACGAGTTAATCTCCAGCGCATGATGGTGGATATAGGGGAAGGATTAGTAAAGAGCCGAGATTGTGTCGAAGTTCATCGTGTAGTGAAATCTTTTTTTAGCGAAGCATAGAGATAATACTAAAGCCCGGCACCACTTAACATTTGGCGCCGGGCGGATGAACTTCTTTTTGTTAGTTTGTTGGCTTAGACCTTAGGGGCCTATAGCGGCGGGAGATTCTTCACTACGTTCAGAATGACAGTCACTGGTTCGGAGTGACAATCCTGCGTCCACAACGACAATCCTGCATCCGGAATGACATTCACCGCGTTCTGAGTGACAATCCTTCGTTTAGAATGACTGGTCTTATTCAGAAACCCCTCCTTCCTCCAGACAGCCACACTTTCCTTCAGAAAGGCAGGTGCTTGTTCAAACGCTACTCTTTCATCTGGACTGCCAATCCCGCCTTCAGAGGTGCCAGGCCGCAGGAGCTTAAACCGCTACAAGTTCAGCCGCTACCGGTGTAAACCTCAAAGGCGCCGGGCCGCAGGGGGCTTAAGCCGCCACAGGTTCAGCATCTCTCGGAGCAAACCTCAGAGGTGCCAGGCCGCAGGAGCTTAAACCGCTACAAGTTCAGCCGCTACCGGAGCAAACCTCAAAGGCGCCAGGCCGCAGGGGGCTTAGGCAGCCACAGGTTCAGCATCACCGGGGTAGACCTCAGAGGTGCCAGGCCGCAGGAGCTTAAACCGCTACAAGTTCAGCCGCTACCGGGGTAGACCTCAAAGGCGCCGGGCCGCAGGAGCTTAAGCATCTACCGGGTCAAACCTCAATGGTACCAGTCCGCAGGGGCTTAGGCCGCTACAGGTTCCGCAGCAGGTTGTTGAGGTTGACGCGCTTGTCGATGAGAGCGCGAAGGTCTTCGATCTTCACGCGTTCCTGGCTCATGGTGTCCCTTTCGCGCACGGTCACGCAGCCGTCCTCGAGGCTCTGGTGATCCACGGTGATGCAGTAGGGGGTGCCGATGGCGTCCTGCCTGCGGTAGCGCTTGCCGATGGAGTCTTTCTCCTCGTACTGGCAGTTGAAGTCGTACTTGAGTTCGTCCATGACCTTCTGCGCCAGCTCGGGCAGGCCGTCCTTCTTGACGAGCGGCAGCACGGCAGCCTTGACGGGAGCCAGCGGAGCGGGGATGCTCAGCACCACGCGGGTCTCGCCGTTCTCGAGCTTCTCCTCCTTGTACGAATGCGAAAGCACTGCGAGCACCATGCGGTCCACGCCGATGGAGGTTTCCACCACGTACGGAGTGTACGCTACGCCCTCTTCTGGGTCGAAGTACTCGATCTTGCGGCCCGAGTACTGCTGATGACGTCCGAGGTCCCAGTTGGTGCGGCTGTGGATGCCCTCCAGCTCTTTGAATCCGAAGGGGAACAGGAATTCGATGTCGGTGGCGGCGTTGGCGTAGTGGGCCAGCTTCTCGTGGTCGTGGAAGCGGTAGTTCTCCGCGCCCATGCCGAGATTGACGTGCCACTTCATGCGCTGCTCCTTCCATTTCTTGAACCACTCCAGCTCGGTGCCGGGCTTGATGAAGAACTGCATCTCCATCTGCTCGAACTCCCTCATGCGGAAGATGAACTGACGGGCGACGATTTCGTTGCGGAAGGCCTTGCCTATCTGGGCAATGCCGAAGGGTATCTTCATGCGGCCTGTCTTCTGCACGTTGAGGTAGTTGACGAAGATGCCCTGGGCGGTCTCGGGACGCAGGTAGATGGTGCTGGCGCCCTCGGAGGTGCTGCCAATGGAGGTGGAGAACATAAGGTTGAACTGCCTTACGTCTGTCCAGTTGCAGGTTCCGGAGATGGGGCACACGATGCCGCAGTCGACGATGATCTGCTTGTATTCGGCCAGGTCGTTGGCGTCTTCGGCCTTCTTGTAGCGGTTGTGAACCTCGTCGTACTTGGCCTTCTCGCGCAGCACGTTGGGGTTGGTGGCGCGGAACTGCTCCTCGTTGAAAGCCTCGCCGAAGCGCTTGCGGCCCTTCTCGACCTCCTTGTTCATCTTCTCCTCTATCTTGGCCAGGTAGTCCTCGATGAGCACGTCGGCACGATAGCGTTTCTTGGAGTCCTTGTTGTCGATGAGGGGGTCGTTGAAGGCTCCCACATGACCGGAGGCCTCCCAGATGCGGGGATGCATGAAGATGCAGGAGTCGATGCCCACTATGTTCTCGTTGAGGCGGGTCATGGCGTTCCACCAGTACTGCTTTATGTTGTTCTTGAGCTCGACGCCCATCTGGCCGTAGTCATATACCGCTGCCAGTCCGTCGTAGATTTCGCTGGACGGGAAAATGAATCCGTACTCCTTACAGTGTGCTACCAGCACTTTGAAAAGTTCTTCCTGTGTCATAATTATCTATTATATCTTCCTGAATCTTTGATAAGTCCTGTCACTTCGGTGCAGAAGCCGGCGGCCTTGCCAAGCTGCTCCACCCCTATGTGCAGGCGCCAGCGCCAGTGATGGTTGGGATCGGCCGGCTGGTTGATGCGCTCGTTCATAAAGTCTTTGCGGCGCAGTCCGCCGTCCAGTGCCAGCCAGTCCTGCAGCGGGAAGATGGCCAGCATCGGGGCCGAATTGAGGTGATCCCACAGGGCGCGCCTCACCAGCCAAGGCTCCATGTCGCAGCCGTGTTCCTCGTTGTACTGCATGCGCAGCGTGGCCATGTCGTGCGAGGAAGTGGCGCATACCGCCAGGTAGGGCCAGGGACGTCCCTTGTCCATGTTGGACATCTCAAGCGAAAGTATGCTTTCGTGCTCCATCACTCCAGGCACGCAGTCGGGCACCATGCCAAGGTCCTCCCCGCATGCCAGCATGCCAGTGGCATCCAGCAGTTCGGGAAGCTTGCGCTCGGCGTTGTGGCGCCACAGAGCATCGTTGCGATGATAGAAAAAGTCGTTGTAGATGGTGCCGAACGCCTCCTGCTGCCACTGCGGCAGGCCGGCGGATTCTGGCAGGATGCGAGGCTGCACGCAGCCGGGGTTCCGCGGGTCTGGCAGGAACAGGCCGTCGAGAGGCAGGCCCATGGCCTCTATTTCCTCGCGGCGGTAGGGGAGGGCCGGGTTGAAGTGGCCCATCGAGCCGCTGCTGTACTCCAGGGGAATCTCCCAGATGCGGAAGAATCCCAGTATGTGGTCGATGCGGAAGGCATCGAAGTATTCGCTCATCTTGCGCAGGCGGCTCTTCCACCAGGCGTAGCCGTCGCGTGCCATGGCCTCCCAGTTGTAGGTGGGGAAGCCCCAGTTCTGGCCCTCGGCGCTGAAGAAGTCCGGCGGTGCGCCGGCGCTGGAATCGAGGTTGAAGAGCTCGGGGTGATAGAAGGCGTCGGCGCTGTCGCCGCTCACGCCAATGGGCAGGTCTCCCTTGAAATGCACGCCCTTGCTGCGGGCGTACTTGACCTCGTCGGCGAACTGCTGGTCCAGGTGCCACTGAATCCAGCGCCAGTAGTCGGGCTCGTTGGAGTCGCGGCGGGCGCAGAATTCGGCGTACTCGTCGAGCCAGTAGGCATTGGCCTTGACGAAGTGCTTGAAGGATGCTTTGCCGGTGTCGGCGGCGCCATGGTCGAGCCAGGCTTTGCGCACGCGCGACATCTTTTCCTTGAACACGCGCGGGTAGTCCAGCTCCGGCAGGGCGTTGAGGGCCTTCTGTGTCTTGATGAATGCGGCATCCACCGGCACTCCAATCTCCTGCAGGCGCAGGTACAGCGGGTGAAGCGCGAAGGACGATATGGGGCTGTAGGGGTAGGAGTCTTTCCACTCGCCCTTGCGGGTGGTATCGCCTACCGGCAGCAGCTGGATGATGCACTGGCCGGTGGCCGCCGCCCAGTCGACGAGCGGACGGAGGTCCCGGAAGTCACCGATTCCGAAGTCATCCTCGCTGCGCAGGCCGAAAACAGGCACTGCGGTGCCGGCTCCCTTGAAGCCGGGACGGTCGAAAATCCCTGCGCTGTGTTTGCGCACGAACGGGCATCCCGGGATGGGGCAGTCGTTCCAGCTGTCGCGGATTTCGGCAGCGGGCTTTGCGCTGTGGTGCTCCCATTCGCTGCGGATGGTCAGGCCGTCTTTTATGACGACGTACCAGTAATCTTTGAGCGCCGCGGCCGAAGTGGGTGCGCTGACGGTCCAAAGACCCTCGCCGCTCCAGTTCATGGGGTATTTCTTGTCTTTGAGTATCAGGTAGATGCTCTCTCCCCAGGCGGTGTTGTAGTGTATAGAAAATGTGGTTTTCACTATGTTATAGTTTGTAGTAGCTTCTGAGTATCGCTTCGAACCAGGAGGCGGGCAGGATGGCCTTGAGCAGTACCGACAAGCGCTGTTCCAGGGTGGAAATTATGTATCTGTAGCGGGGCCTGGGGTTCTTTACGATACTGCTGATTTTGCCGGCGAGGAAGTCGGGTTTGAGCCCGGAGGTTTCGTCGTGCTCTATGCTGGCGAGGGACCGGGCGTAGGAGGGGTAGGCCGCGTGGGCCTCGGGGTCGGCGACGCTCTTGCGCTTTGCGGTGAAGGATGTCGCGAAATCGCCCGGCTCTATGACCACCACCTTTATGTTGTGGGCGCGGACCTCCATGCGCAGGGCCTCGCAGTAGCCTTCTATCGCAAACTTGCTGGCCGAGTAAAGGCCCTGGAACGGCAGGCCCATGAGACCGCCTATTGAGCTGAAACAGATTATCTTGCCTCCGCCCTGGCGGCGCATGGCGGGCAGCACCCAGTGCAGGAAGCGCACCATGCCCATCCAGTTTATGTCCATCTGGCGCTGGGCGTCTTCCAGGGAGGAGAACTCCAGCGGACCGCCTATGCCCATCCCGGCGTTGTTTATGAAAACATCTATGCGTCCTTCGGCATCAAGCACCTGCTTCACTGCGGCTTCGCAGTCTTCGCTGCTCTGTGCGTCTGCTTTGATGTAGTGCACGCCGGGCAGGAAGTCCTTGGCGCTCCGGTGTGTTCCGTACACGGTGTGACCGTCGGCGCTGAGCCTTTCGGCCATGGCGCGGCCGAAGCCCGAAGAGATGCCGGTAATCAGGATAATCATATGATTTCCAGCTGCTTGAATATCTTGGTGAGTTTCTCGACGGCTTCGTCAACCTGCTCGATAGTGTGTGTTGCCATGAGGGCGAAGCGGATGAGGACGTCCTTCTCGGGCACGGCGGGAGCGATGACGGGAGTGATGAACACTCCGGCCTCGTAGGCCAGTTTGACCACGGTCATGGCCTTGATGGTGTCCCTTACGAACAGGGGGATGATAGGCGACTGGGTGTGGCCGGTGTCGAATCCGGCGGCCTTGAAGGCCTGCTGGGCGTGGCGGGTCACCTCCCAGAGGTGCTCGCGGCGCTCGGGCTCTTCTATCATGATATCCAGGGCCTTGCTGGCGGCGGCCACTGCGGCCGGGGTCATGGAGGCGCTGAAGATGAGGGTGCGGGAATTGTGTTTGAGGTAGTTGATGACCTCGTGGTCGCCGGCGATGAAGCCGCCCAGCGAGCCGAAGCTCTTGGAGAAGGTGCCCATGATAAGGTCCACCTTGTCGGTGAGGCCGAAATGGCTGGCAGTGCCGGAGCCGTTTTCGCCCACAACGCCAAGTCCGTGGGCGTCGTCTATCATAAGGGAAGCGTTGTATTTTTGGCAAAGTTCCACCAGCTGGGGAACGGGGGCAATGTCGCCCTCCATTGAGTACACGCCGTCGACCACGATGAGCTTGTTGGCGCCGCGGGGAGTGAGCCAGAGCTTCTTCTCGAGATCGGCCATGTCATTGTGGCGGAATTTGCGCACCTCGCTGAAACTCAGGCGGCTGCCGTCGATGATGCAGGCATGGTCGAGAGCGTCCAGAAAGATGAAACCACCCCTGAATCCAAGACACCCCACAACTCCCAGGTTGACTTGGAAACCGGTGCTGTATGTAACTGCTTCCTCCTTGCCTACGAATTTGGCGAGCTTGGCCTCCAGCTCTTCGTGCAGGTCCAGCGTGCCATTGAGGAAACGGCTGCCGGAACAACTGGTGCCATATTTCTTTATTGCGGCTATTGCGGCCTCCTTGAGGCGGGGGTCGTCAGACAATCCCAGATATGAATTGGACCCGAACATCAAAACTTTGGATCCATCCGCCATCGTAACCAGCGGATCCTGCCCGGAAGAGATGGGACGATAATAAGGATACACACCCTTTGCTTTCACCTCATCCGCCAAAGTATATTTGGCGCAGGTCTTGTTTAATAATTTTTCCATTTTAGGCATTAATACTTTAACTCGCAAATATAAATAAAATCCCGGAAATACTACTACCCGCCCCAGTATTTGCTGATAATAAACCTCCCTCCCAATCTCTGTCTGCCGCCTTTTCCCCGGGCAAAACTCCTCCTCCGTCTTGAGTTTGCATCCTGCCCCATCCGTCCTCTGCGGTCCATCCGCCGGCATCCCAAACGACGGTTTTGCCGCTTTTTTGGCGTTTGCCGTCCATCTGCTGGCACCTCAGACGACGTTTCTGCCGTTTTTTTGCGTTTGAGGTCCATCCTCTGGCACCCCAAGCGACGGTTTCGCCTCTTTCTGGCGCTTGGGGTCCATCCGCCGGCATCCCAAACGACGGTTTTGCCGTTTTTTGGCGTTTGGGGTCCATCCGCCAGCACCCCAGACGACGTTTCCGCCGCTTTTTGGCGCTTGCGGTCCATCCTCTGGCACCCCAAGCGACGGTTTCGCCTCTTTTTGGCGTTTGCGGTCCATCCGCCAGCACCTCAGACGACGGTTTCTCCTCTTTTTGGCGTTTGCGGTCCACCCGCCAGCACCCCAGACGACGGTTTCGCCCCCCTTACCAGAGGCCGTTATTTAGCTTTCAGCGGCTGGATTACGTTGGAGAAGATGCCCCGCCCACTAGTGAAGATGAATATATACTGATTTTTAGCCTTCAGTATCAGAATGACATATGAAGGATGCCCCGCTCTCCAGCAAAGGTGAAATACCAAACGGTCTTTTGTTTTTAGCGGCGGGGAGAGAGTTGGAAGGAGGCATAATCTTTTAGCTTTCAGGAGGAAAAAGCCGAAAGCATGCCAACCCTTCAGGCATAAGTGGGGGCGATGTCAGAAGGTTCCAGCCGGTGCTGAGGTGCAGGAGTGGTGCTGTGTCAGAAGGTTCAGTCGGTGCTGAGGTGCAGGGGGTGCTGTGTCAGAAGTCCAGCCGGTGCTGAGGTGCAGTAGGACTGCGTCAGAAGGTCCAGCCGATGCTGAGGTGGAGGAGGGTGGAGAGTGGTCCGTAGCTGTTTTCGGCGGAGAGGCTGAGGTGCTCCCATTCGTAGCGGAGTCCGATAAACGTGAGTTCGGGTACAGCAATGAGGCCGGAGTCTGAAATCACCAGGCCGGCGCCGGCGCCCGAGAACCACTTGACTTTTCTGTCTGTGCTCCAGATGTAATGATATCTTGCGGCAAGCGCGCCGACAGGCCGCGAGTTTCGCCACCCGCCAAAGCTCCTTTTGTCCAGATTATATCGGGTGCTGCCGTCGGGATTGATGCCGAATGCCTCGTACTGTGTGACTTGATAAATCCGCCAAAGCACCCCTGCGCTTGCCAGAAACTCGCTGTGTTTTGATACCCTAAACCGGCCGGAAACGTCTATCATCGGCAGAACAGCGTTGTTGGTATCGGCGCTCAGCCCCATATCAGCAATGGCGTATTTCTCATCGCTGCTCGGAACCAACGTGGCATGGAGCGGCGGAAATCCAGTTCCTACTTCGATGGAGACGCTCTTTTTCCACCCTGTTTCCTGCGCTGCTGCGGACAGGCCCAGGGCCAGCAAAATCACCGCCGGCAACAAGCACCGTTTCATTGATTCCGACTTTTCATTTTGACCAGGATATCCCTTTCCCGCAGGTCTGCCAGGGTGGTATCCTTGGCTGCTACCACGCCTTCCGGATCTTCGAAACGGATGTAAGGGCCTTCGGCGTTGCTGCTATAGAGAAGATTGACCTTGCACTTGCCGTTCTCGTCGGTAACGCCAATATCTTGATAGCCCTCTTCGGACAACCACATCGCTGCCTTGCAAAGTATATGGATTCCCTGTAGGGCCTCGCCGCTTTCGGCTGACACGAGCGAGAAACTCATCGGGGTTTCCTTGATGTCCATATCGAAATACGGTTGCCGAATTCCATAGCAGGCCTGGAAAACAAACAAGGCAGTGGTCAGCGAAGCACCTTTCAATAAGTTATGCAACCATTTCATATTCACAAAAATAATCTTTTGTTATCTTAAATGCAAATAACTCATAATCTTGCAGGAATTAGTACATTTGCACTATGAATCAATTGCTCTTCCGACTGCTCAGGGACAATGAAATCAAGGTGCATGAGCTCAGCTACCTCTTTTGGGAATGCACTACGCGCTGCAATCTGCAGTGCCGTCATTGCGGCTCCGACTGCTCTGTCCTGAGCCGGGAAAAAGACATGCCGCTCGAGGATTTCCTGACGGCGCTGGACACCGTGCCCGCGAAAGGACGGGCCAAAGATTTCTGCGTCGTGCTCACTGGCGGAGAGCCGCTGCTACGCCCCGACATAGCCGAGGTGGGAAAGGCCCTCCGGGCGCGCGGCATAGGCTGGGGCATAGTCTCCAACGGATGGTTCTATGACGAAGAGATGCACGGCAGGCTGATGGAGGCCGGAATGGGCGCTCTTACCATCAGTCTCGACGGTCTGGAGGTGTCCCACGACTGGATGAGGGGCCGGCCCGGCAGTTTTGCCAGAGCGCTCAGGGCGATAAGGATCATGGCTGCCGAACCAAGGCTCAATGCGGACGTAGTGAGTTGTGTCAATAAACGAAGTATCAGCGAGTTACCTCAAATCTACAACCTCTTGTCCGACGCCGGCGTAGAGCAGTGGCGCCTGTTCACGATAATCCCTATCGGGCGTGCCGCAAACGATCCGGATATGCATCTGTCCGATGCCGAATTCGTGCAGCTGATGGAATTTATAAAGGCCAAACGGGAGTCCGGCGGCCCGATGAACGTCACTTTCAGCTGCGAGGGCTACCTGGGGCGCTACGAGGAGAAGGTGCGGGACACACGCTATTTCTGCCGGGCGGGCGTCAATATTGCCTCGGTGCTTATCGACGGCCGCATCTGCGCCTGCCCAAATATCGACCGGGACCTGTTTTCGCAGGGCAGCATCTACCGGGATAATTTCTACGATGTATGGGAGCATGGCTTCGGAGACTTCCGAGACCGGAGATGGGCACGGAAGGGAATGTGCGTGAACTGCAGCCAGTGGCGGAATTGCCTCGGGAACGGAATGCATAACTGGCACGGTCCTTCCTGCGAACTGCTCCAATGCCACTACGCCAAAACGCTGTAAATTAACCAAAAAACAAACGGCCTCTATTCAGAGACCGTCTGCGGAGAGCGGAAAACGGGATTCGGACCCGCGCTCGCGCGGGACTTGGCCTGCGGCCTCTCGCGCTATCTACGGGTCCCTGCC
>CAMJHF010000034.1 GCA_946405435.1 uncultured Bacteroidales bacterium | reverse complement strand
TTTCATATAGCTTATTGATTATACACTACGGATGAATTCCCGCCGAGGGTGACAGCGCCTTCGGAGACCGAAACTTCACCAAGGCTCACAACGGGATTGTCCAACTTGTCGGCGGTGAGATTGAGAGTCACGGACTGTGAGCCTACATTATGGAGGACAAGAGACTTCTCTCCCGTCGGGGCGGTCATATACCATGCCGCGACAGAATTATAAGCGGCATTGCCGTCATTGTAGATTCCATGGGCGGACATCTTGCCCGAGGCAAGGGCCGGACAGGTATTCCGCGCCCGAGTCCATGCCAGATAAGTGCGCAGGAGTGATGCAGAATCTTCTTTCTGTCTCGCGACGGAAATCTCGTCAGTCATAAGGTTGAGGTCGATTTTCCCATTGAGGTACTTTGCGGCGGCCCGGCTGGCCTTGTCCCATATCATCGGGGTACGAACCAGCTCATCTGCTCCCCCGTCATCATAGTCTTTGCCCCAGTAGCCCAGTTCCTCGCCCTGGTAGATATACGGCTCTCCTTCCGCCGTCATCAAGATGGCTGCGGCCTGCTTCAATTTGTCCAGATTCCTGTTCAGAGTAGTCGCCGCACGGGTTTGATCGTGGTTAGTGAGGATGGTGGCGGCAATCGCGTCCGGCCGCTCTGCACGGTATTTTATGCGATACCCTATCAGGTCTTTGGCTAGATAGCGGCCTGTACGGTTCTGAAGCACCCATTTAAGCCGTTCCCAGAAATCAAATTCGAAGCAGGCTGTCAGCCCCTTGTAATAGGGAGCTAATTTTTCAGCATCATTCAGCCATGCCTCCCCGACCATATAGATGTCGCGGCCATTTCTGTTCCGGAAAGTTTCGTTACACCGGTCGTACCACTGCTTGAGGAACTCCGGATTCTCCGGTCCTGTTTCGCTACTGTAAATATGCTTGACGGCATCCAGACGAAATCCGTCCACGCCAAGATTAATCCATTTGTCGGCAGTTGCAGCCAAAGCCTTGAACGGCTCGGACTGAGAGCAAGTGGCAACTGCACCGTAATTTAGATCCGGCATCCAGCTGCCAAACGCTCCCTGGAATTTCATCGTTGTTGCTCGACCGAAGATGATGTCCTGGGAGTCGCTGTTACTCAAGGCAAGGGGCTTTCCAAGAGTTAATACATTCGCCCCGGCGGGCGCGCCCCATTTATGCTGCCCCCATTCTGTTTCGGAAGTACGGACAAGCACCCCCCAGTTTGTGTCGACATCAAGGGTAATCTCATACACACTCTCCGTCTTCCTGTACAGACGTACCGGCGTGGCGATGGACCCGTACCAAAGATACATCTGCACGGATGTGTCCGGGTTGGATGCCTGAGCAGGATCAGACGACGGGCTGACCGTAAGGGTCTTGATGTCCCCGCCCCAGTCCACCTCAAAGTGCAGACGTCCCTTGTAACCAATCTCTCCGATTGTCACATTGTGCCATTCCTTGGCATTATATGCACCCAGCATCGGGAATTTTCCTCCAGCAATATCGGCTGCAGGATTGGCAGAAATATGATACCAGCCAAACGTGGAGGCGTCCGTCGATTTCTGGGCGTCCAGGAACCACTGGTTGCCTTTGCCTGTATGATTGAGAACGTAATCGAGATATATCTTGATTCCTTTTTTGTGAGCGGCCTCGACCAGGGCCTTGAAATCGCTTTCGCTGCCAAAGTCGGGATTGACGTGGGCGTAGTCTTGAACATCATAGCCGTGGTAGGAATCGCTGGGATGGACAGGCGAAAGCCAGAGAGCGCTTACGCCCATGGCGTCGAGGTAGTCAAGTTTTGATATAATCCCCTGAAAATCACCGATGCCGTCAGCATTGCTGTCGGCAAAAGAATAGACCAGCAACTGATAAGAGATGTTCCCTTTCTTTTCTCCGTCTTTATAGGAAGGAAATTCATAGAGTGTTACCTCCGGATCAGGCTGGGCCTTGTTGTCGCAAGAGACAAAAGGCAGGACAGCCAACAGGAAGAGGAATAAACGATTCATGGCTCAAAAATTTGGAAGCCTGCCGTCCGGTCAGGGGCGGCAGGCTTATGAAAAAAGCGGATTACTGGATTACACCCGTTCCGGCATTGAAGTCAAGGAAGATCTTCTGTCCGGCATTGATGCCAATTCTGGGCTGGTCGCCGCCATTGCCACGATATGCAATCTGGCCATCGAGGATAATGAACTCACGAGTCCACCAGTCGGAGACCTTAATGCTGGACTCTGCATAGATGCGGAGGCACTTAGGATCATTCTCGGGCGTTTTACCATCAACAGTGACAAGAGCCGTACCAACGAGTTTCTTATTTTCTTCGACGAACTTATACTCTGCCTTTGCCTGATCCCAGCCACCGAACGCCTCACCGATACCATAGACCTGGGCTTTCTCGACGCATAGTTTGCCGTTTTGGAGATCAACATAAATCATATAGACGCCGCTCTCCTTGACGTAGTTGTTGCCACCGTCGTTGTAGAGGGCTTCTTCTCCCACACTTGTACCAGGGCTTGCGAAAGACTTGTCCCAGCCTTTCTCCGAGCTGAATTTGAAGCCGTGAGTCTTGTAAGGACCATCACTGCCTGTCTCTTCGGTATACTTTTCAATGTAGCGGATAGTCCAGAAATGACCGGCCTTCCCGTTAACAGGAATCATCTCCACCACATCAGAGGACTCCCAGTTCCAGTTGCCAAAGTCCTGTCCAATCATATACAGGTTCTCGGGCATCGCAGAAGCCTCGGTGAGCGTTTCGCTGTAGTTGAACGATTTATCAAACGAACCGCTGGAAAGCTTAAAATTAAGCGTCAGGTCATACTTGCCACCGCCCAGGGCTACCTTGATATTTCCTCCGTTAATTGTCATCCCTTCAGCCAGGGAAGTCTCGGCTTTTACCTTTCCGGCATCGTCAAGCGTCACCTTCCAGTAGTTTCCGGTCGCAAACTTGTACTCGCCGTTGACGGGCATATTCTGATCTTTGAACACAAAGCTCGTTCCGCTATTCGAGAACGCAGCGGGAGCTGCAGACTCGGTAAAGCCCCAGTCGTTCATCGCTCCACGGACACCGAACTTACTGGCATCGAGAAGGACAATCAGAGGTTTCGGCAGATCGCCGGTCTTGTTGATGTCGAGGACGATGTGATAGAGACCCGTCTTCTCAACCTTCATAGCAGGGGCTTTTTCGCCAATGATGAGTTCTCCCTTCAACACGGACGGAGGATTATCCTTATAAGCCTCCTCTTCGGGCGTAACGAACTCTTTAAGATCAGCTCCATACATGGACTTTTTGCCACCGTCATTGTAGAGTAGGTAGAAATCCTTGCCACCCTCGAGAACAATGTACTTCTCGTACATACCGTCGCGCAGGGCCTTGGTATCCTCATTGTAACCGGCAGCCATCACGCACTCGGGCTTGATGTCATTGCCAAAACCTGTCGCAGGACCGGCCACATAGAAGCCGTCCACCGTCACTTTGCTCCAGTCGATATCGACGTCGGCACCTTTCTCCTTGCAGGAGACGGCGAGCATAGACAGGGCAGCCATTGCATAAAGAAAAACTTTCTTCATAATTTGTTGTTGATGTTTAATTGTTGATGTTTAAATATGGTTGTAGGATTTTAGTGCGCTATAAACTGGTCGCATAACCGGGATTCTGAGTCCATACGGCTTTGCCGTTTTCATCACGGACCGACTTCTCCAGTATTTTATACGGGATGGGGAACCACTTGCGGTAGTTGTCCGTAGCCGTAACGAACTGTACATAATCGGATTTATTGAACTTATCAAATCGGATAAGGTCGCGGCGACGCATATTCTCCCAGGCAAACTCCCGACCCCTCTCGTCTAGAATTCCGTTGAGGGTCAAGACATTCGGATAGGCTGCCGCATAGGCAGCTGCAGGATCCGAATCATAGGCGAAAGCACGCTTGCGAAGCGTCTTGAAGTCATCGCTGTTGTAGCCGGAGGTTCCGCTGCCACCGCGGAGGATGGCCTCCTCTTTCATCCAAAGGACGTCGGCATAACGGAAAAGAACAAAATCGTTCTCTGAATATTTATACTTTCCACTCTTGTCAATCTCGTACTTGATACTGCGGGCTCCTTCCAAGTCAGATGCCGCTGCCAAATCCGAAACGTCCTTCACGATAATTGCATCGGACTCTTCTTCATCCTTATCCTTGCAGAGCTTCCCGGTGGCATCGTAAATCGGTCCGACGAACCAGCCCCACTGCTTCGTATTATTGGTTCCAAGTCCCTCATTCCCTGGGCCGCGGACATCGCTTGCCGCGTAACGATCTATGAAGGAAGGACGTGCGCAGAAGCCATTCCAGGGCGTTTCCAACATGCCATAGGTCTTCTGATGGTTGTAATTGAGAGTAAGCAGCGAAATGCGAAGTTTGTTGAGCATCATGCCGTCGGAGCCGGCGCGCTCATCAATATTGGCCTCGCCATTCTCCACAATCACGAAAATGTTCTCCTTGCTGCCGGTATTATCTATCTTGAAATTGGTGAAATAGTCTGGTTCGATAGTGTAAGAACCGGCATTGATAATCGCATCGCAGCAGCGGACACAGTTGGTATAGAAGTCTGCGCTGGACGAGATTGGCGTAGTATGCTCATTGTCAATCTTAATGTTCGCCGGAGTGCAGTCAAAGGACTCCGCATTGAGATAGAGGCGGGCCAGGAGGGCATAAGCCAGCCCCTGAGTGGCACGTCCATAATTCAAAGCACGGTTCCCGTCGTTCACACAGGGAAGATTGGGTGCGTTCTTTTCGAGGCAGTTCACAAGATGCGACCAGACAAGGCAAGGCTCCATCAGGGGATCGCCGGCTTTATCGACGAACTCCTCCAGGTATGGAATCCGGCCGAAGCAGTCGAAGAGCATATAATAGTAGTAGGAACGCATCACCTCCAGTTCTCCGACATACTGGGCATACACCTTGTCGCTCATCGAACTCTTGTAATCGTTGAGCGTCTTTATAAGCTTGTTGCAAAGCACCGCACCGGCAATGGTGGTATTCCAGATGTTACGGAATGCACCGCCCATCTCGTTCCAGTTGTGGGTGTTGAGGTTGCGCCAATAACCACCGTCAGCCCAGTCTTTGTCAGGCATACGGGTCGGACAGAGCCCTTCATCGGCCGTCAGTGTCACAACGCCCCAATATCCCCAGTGGTCATGCAGCCACTTGACCTCAGCATAACATTGCCCTACAAGGAGAGCCACATTGGACTCATTGGTCATCAAGTCCGCGGTCGTAGGATTGCCATAATTCTTCTCTTCGAGCATCCTGTCGCAGGAAGTCAGAAGCGGAAGGGCCAGTACGGCCGCCATCAATGCGATAAATATCTTTTTCATAACGCAATCATTTAGAAGAGCTTGAGATTAAGCCCGAATAGTATGGTAGCCACAGTCGGATAGAAGGAAGGATAATCGATTCCGCTGTCCCAGACCGAGGTAGTGTTAACCTCCGGATCCATGCCGCTGTAGGAGGTGAGAGTCAGGAGGTTCTGCCCGGTCAGATAGAGGCGGAGCGACTGGATATGCTTATTCTCCTTGAACGGAATGGTGTAACCCACCGTCAGGTTGTCCACCTTCAGGTACGAACCGTCCTCGAGATAGAAATCCGAGAACTGGGCCTTCTGGGTAAGAGTCGTACTGGCGCCTTTGATGTCCTTCATAAAGACATTCTTGTTGTTGGCCGACATCGGGCCATAAGCCCAGCGGGTCACATTGAGAATCTTATTGCCGACCACGCCGCGGAGGAAGAGGGTGAAGTCCCAATTCTTGAAGCGGACGGTATTGTTCCAGCCATAAGTGAAGACAGGCTGGGCGTTGCCGATGACCTGACGGTCTCCCTCGATTGCGGTACTTTCATCGCAATACCGGGGAATGCCATCACCCTGGTCGGGCTTGTTGTAAACCCAAAGGCCAGTTGTCGGGTTGATACCGAAGAACTTGTAACCATAGAATGAGCCGACAGCCTGCCCTTCGACGAGAATCTGAGTGTCGGTATTCATGATTCCGTTCTCACCGACTCCGCCGGAGGTGGTCTCGGTGTAGTTGAAGCCGAGAGAAGGATCCGACAGGGAGGTAATCTTGTTCCGGTTGAAAGAAATCGTCGGAGTTGTCGTCCAAGTCAGGGTCTTGGTCTCGACCGGGACAAAACTCATGCTGAGTTCGACGCCGAAGCTGTCCATCTTGCCGGCATTCGCCAACAGAGTGCTGTACTGGTACGGAGGAGTAGGAACCTCATAATCCCAGAGCAAGTCTTTGGTGTGACGGTAATAAACGTCTATGCTTCCGTAAATCCTGTTCTTGAGAAAAGCATAATCGACACCAAGGTTGTACTCAAATTTCTTCTCCCAGCGGAGCTCGGGATTGACGTTCTGGGAAACGGTGTAGGTATAAACATACGCGCCATTGTACCAGAAAGTACCGCCGTTGGAGAGGAGTTCGACGGAGCGCAGGTCGCTGCCAAGGTCGTTTCCGGTGACACCGAACCCAAGCCGGAGCTTGAGATCATCCACCCAGCCGGCCTTCTGCATAAAGTCCTCACCGCTGATGCGCCAGCCTGCACTGACGGCCGGGAACCAGCCCCACTTGTGATTGGCGCCGAAGCGGGACGATCCCTCACGGCGAAGGGAAGCGGACAGCAGATATTTTTCCTTGTAGTTGTAGTTGATACGGGAGAACATGGCGACAAGCGTATGTGAATTGCGCTCGGAGGAAATATCGATATATTTCTTGGACGCATCTCCATTGCCCAACTGATAGTATTTCATCACGTCCGGAGCCGCGAATCCTTTGTTGGACATGCTGCTTCCGTCATAGAGGAAATTCTGGTAGGAGAAGCCCGCAACGGCTGCGACGCTGTGCCCGCTGAAATTGCGGTTCCAGTCAGCCGTGAGTTCGAACAGTTTGTTGAAGGAGGTATTGGAACTCCGGCCGGCCTTCTCGGAACCGGTGGCATCTGTGTTGATGACGCCGTTGTACCAATAGCTTTTGTTATCGCCTTCTTCCAAGGCAGCAAAACCGCTGACCTTAAGTCCCTCAACCGGCAGGATATTGACCGTAGCTTTGATGCTGCCACGGAAATAGTTGCCGTCACCGTATGACTCTTTCTGATTCATGTTCTCTACCGGGTTAACAAAGCCCGTCTCCTCGGAACGCCAGAAGTAGCCATTGGCTGTAGCATTGTCATAGACGGGATAAGTCGGGTTGAGAAGGGCGGCATTCTTGAAGTCTCCGCAGAAAAAATCATTGCGGTAGTGCATATAGCTCAAATCATACTGAAGGTCGAGCCAGCCGTCCAGAGCCTTCTGACCGGCGGCCAGTTTGGCAATGATCTCCCGACGATTGGTTGTCTTGGCAATTCCCTGGGCGTCTTTGTAGTTGATGGCCGCACGGTAGTTGAACTTCCTGGCGGCACCCACGATGGCAACGTTATGATTATGGGTAATGGCCGCGCTGCGTGTCACTTCCTTCATCCAGTCGGTGCTGTACTTCTCTCCGTCCGGGCCGGTGTACGCATTGCCGACAGCCAGACCTCCGGAGAGCCCTTCCAGGGAGCGGAACTGCTCAGCCGTAGCCATACCGGTCTTGTGATTCTTGAACGAAACGGAAGCATAGCCGGAATACTCGACGTGGGTACTGGCCACATCCTCGAAGCTGTCGCCTCGTTTGGTGGTGATGATGATAACGCCGTTAGTACCGCGTGTGCCGTAGATTGCGGCGGCGGAGCCGTCCTTGAGCACATCCATAGAGGATATCTCATCCGCGGATATATTGTCAATATTGCTCACCGGAACGCCGTCGACTATGAACAGCGGACTCGTGCCGGTTCCCTTGTCGAGGGTGGAAAAGCCTCGTATCTGGATATTGTATCCCGTTTGAGTCGGGTCCGAAGTCGTCTTGATGATATTCAGACCGGCCACCTTACCCTGAAGAAGTCCCATAGGGTTGGTCTTGACACCGGCATTGAAGTCCTCGCTTTTTATCGACGCCACAGAACCGGTCACCTCCTTTTTCTTCTGGGAACCATAGCCGATCACGACGACATCATCGAGAAACTGCATATCCTCGGCGAGGGTGATGGTCGCAGGGACGGCGGAGGCAGGGAAGACCTGCGTCGCATAGCCGATGCAACTCACCTCGATCTCGGCCGAGGCGCTGGAGGCCTTCAGGACGAAGTCGCCGTCCAGGCCGGTGGAGACACCGTTGGCGGTGCCTTTTTCTATCACCGTAGCGCCGATAACCGGCCCTTGGGAATCAACGACGACGCCTTTAACCTCATAACCGCCTTGGGCGGAAACTGTCGGGCTTAAAATGCCCCCCCCAAGGAGGACAACAGCCACTGCGGTTAAAAATCTTTTCATTGGATGATATTGGGTTAAGATGATTGTTTGGATTTGACTTGCACGAGAAGTACGCTCAGCGCGCCGAGCACCAGGAATACGCCGGCGACGATGAACATCGACGCCTGGACTCCGCCGACGAGCTTCAGCACGAGCCCGCCCGTTGCCGCCGCCACGATCTGCGGCAGGCAGATGGTGCCGTTGAACAGGCCCAGATAACTGCCCATATAGGGATTGCCTTCCAGCGCATTGGTCAGCAGGGTGAAGGGCAGGGCGAGCATGGCGGCCCAGGCGGTGCCGATCAGGAAGTAAGCCCCGCAGGCAAGGTACGGGTTGTGGATGAAAGCGACTGCCGTGAAGCCCGCAGCCCCGATCAGAAGACTCACGATATACGCCGTCCGGATGTTCTTGAACCGGGGCAGGAGGAGGGCCCAGAGGATGGACCCGACAGCCTGGACGGCAAAGACGACGCCGACCCAGTTGCCGGCGGCCTGATAGGCAGCCGAGGCCGTGTCCGTCGTCCCGTTCCAGCAGTTGAAAGCGAGGGTGCCGTTGGAATAGGTCCACATGTACAGGAAGGCCGACCAGCAGAAAAACTGCACGAGCCCGACCGTCCAGAAGGTCTTCGGCGCCTTGAAAAGCAGCTGGATCAGCCCTTCCTTCTTCTGCTCCGCCTTCGCTGGGTCGATGCCATGGAAGGCGGCGTATTCTGCCGGAGGCATCTCCTTGACTTTCAGGAAGGTATATAGCACACAGAGAATCAAGATGGCCGCTCCCACATAGAAGGAGGTCACCACTGAAGGGGGCACGACACCTTCCGGAGCTTCATTGGCGATACCGATCCAGGTGAACGAAATCGGCAGCAGGTAGCCTACGAGGCTTCCCCCGTTGCAGAGGAAACTCTGGATGGAGTAGGCCTGGGCTTTCTGCTCCTCTCCGACCATGTCGCCGACCATCATCTTGAACGGCTGCATCGCAACATTGATGCTGGTATCGAGGAAGATCAGCGAAAACAGGCCGAACCACATCGCCATGTTCAGGCCCAGGAAAACCCGGGTCGAGAAATGGAGGCTTCCGGCATTGGGCAGGAAGACCATCACCAGCACGGCAATCAAGGCGCCGACAATCAGGTAAGGCTTGCGCCGGCCCATCCGGCACCAGGTACGGTCGCTCCAGGAACCGATCAGCGGCTGGACGACCAGGCCCATCAGCGGCGGCAGGATCCAGAAGAAACTCAGTTGGTGGGGGTCTGCGCCAAGGGTGGCGAAAATCCGGGAAATATTGGCGCTCTGAAGAGCGTAAGCAATCTGCACGCCGAAGAATCCGAAACTCAGATTCCACATTTGCCAGAAGGAAAGTGTGCGTTTGCCCATTGTGCGTTTTAGTGTTAAAGCCCTCAAAAATAGGTTTTTTTAACCTTTTATTTATACGCGTAAAGATGAATGGTATAAAAAAAAGGACGAATGGGCGAAAAATCGGGACAAAATTACTAACTTCGTCGGCGATGACACTGAGACGAACGCCCCTCATTATCCACGGATTTGCCTTTCTGCATGCCTTGGTGAGCATCCTCTGTCTGGCAGGGGGTGTGTCCGACACAGTGTTGCTCACCCTGCTGACCATTACCATGACAGTGCTGCTGGGGCTCCGCTATTCGCTGACGATGGAGATTACAGCGCTGACGGTGGCCCTGGTGAACATCACGGGCTTCTTCCTCGGCACCCTGGGCGCGTGGCTGCTGGGGCTCTTCCTGGCGGAAAGCCTTTGGACGCGTGCCGCCGCCACCTTCCTGACGACCGAAATCCTGGGCTGGACCATGGTGCTCTTTTCCGGAAAACCCTCCGCAGGGCCGATCCAGGTGGAACCGCGCAAGATGACCTGGCTGCTGGTGGCCGTCACCCTGGTTTTCGCGGTCCGCATCGTCATCGACCTTTACTTCTGGCAGGACGGCTCGTCCCAGGAGAGCTTTTTCCGTACCTTCATGTTCGCCATCCTCGCTGAAGCGACCATCTGCTCGGTGCTGTACATGGTCAAACTGGCCATCGAGTACCGGGAAGAAGCGCGCCGGAGCGAATTCCGCTACATGGTCCTCAAACACCAGGTCAATCCGCATTTCCTGTTCAACAGCCTCAACATCCTGAATTCCCTGGTGCTGGACGGCCGCAAAGAAGAAGCCGGCGTCTTTATCCGCAAACTCGCCGGCATCTACCGCTACATGACGGCGCATGAGGGCAAGAACCTGGTCCGGCTCAGCGACGAACTGGGCTTTACGGAAATGTACGCCGACCTGTTGCATGTGCGCTTCCAGGGTGGGTTTATGGTACAGATGGACATCCGCGACGAAGACCGGGGCAGGCTGGTCATCCCCTGCTCGGTACAGCTGCTGGTCGAAAACGCGATCAAACACAACATCATATCGGCCGAGGACCCGCTCGAAATCACCATCCGCTCCAACGGGACGGAACTCGTTGTCAGCAACGACATCAAACCCAAATTGACGCACGGTCCGTCCACCGGATTGGGCCAGAAATACATCCGGCAGCAATACAAAGACCTTTCGGAAAAGCAGATCACGATCGAACAGACAGGCGGAGTCTATACCGTCCACATGCCCCTCATTTAGCCTATGATCCAAGCATTCATCATCGAAGACGAACCCATGGCCCGCCGCAGCCTGGAGAACCTGTTGCAGACGCATTTCCCGTATGTATCGGTCATCGGATGGGCCGGGTCGGTCCGGGATTCCCTCCGCTATCTGGCAGAACACGGCGACGAGCCCGACGTCATCTTCATGGACGTGGAACTGTCGGACGGCAATTGTTTCGAGATTTTCCGTTCGGCGACCATCAAGGCTGAAGTCATCATGACGACGGCTTACGACAACTACGCCGTCAACGCCTTCAGAGTCCGCTCGCTGGATTATCTGCTCAAGCCCATCGAAGTGGAAGACATGCACCGCGCGCTGAGCCGTATCCTGGAAAAGCAGCAGGCGTCCGCTCCCGTGCCGGAAAAAGCCACCCCGGTCCGGGAAAAGTTCCTGGTCCACATGGGCGAGCGGATCGTCCCCGTAGCCGTGAAAGACATCGCCTATTTCTATGCCGAAGACAAACAGGTCTGGCTGGTGACCCTCGCCTCGCAGCGGTACCTGGTGGATGATTCGCTGGAGGTGGCCGGGGAGCAGCTGCCCGCCGGGAAGTTTTTCCGCATCTCCCGTTCTGTCATTCTTTCTTCCGAGGCCATCGAAAGCGTACTGAAGCTGCCGGGAGGAAGGATGAAGGTATCCCCCGCTCCTGGCATCAAAGCCTATACGGATCTGACGGTTTCGCGTTCCCGGTCCGACGAATTTCTTTCCTGGCTGGCCTAAATCCCCCGGGCCGCATCCCGTACCAGCGACCGGATATGGTCGCAGAGGGCCTCGTCGGCGAGGAGTTCCTCCAGCGGTTTGTGCATGCGGTAACGCCAGTAATGGCGGGCGATGGCGGGGACATTGATCCGCTCGTCGGCCGGGTCGCCGGGGTAGCGGATCTCGCCGTCTGTGGCCAGATAATCCTGCAGCGGCAGGATGCAAAGCATCGACGGGGAATGGAGATGGTCTTTCACGATGGCCTCCGCAACCCAAGGCTCACAGAAATAGGGGGCATCCCCCTCGCCGTGGAGCCTTTCCTGGTAGAAGCGCTGCGTCATGGCACGGTCCTCCTCCCACCAGCCGCGGAGCGTGGAGGTGTCGTGGGTCCCCGTTGCGCAGACGCTGAAATAAGGATAGTTGGCCGGGTCGGCGAAGTCTTCCGAAGGGTCTTTCGGCATCCGCTGGATTTCGAGGCTCAGGATATTCAGCTCGTCCATCACCGGGGCCACGCAGGAAGGAATCATCCCCAGGTCCTCGCCGCAGGACAGCATGCCGGTCGAGCGGAGCAGCGAGGGCAGCTTCCGGAGGGCGCTCGCGCGCCAGAAGTCGTTGTGACGGTGGTAGAAGAAATCTTCGTAGAGGGCCCTGAAACGCTCTTGTTGCCAGGGTTCGAGCCGGGCAAAGGACTGGCTGTCCCGCGCCGCGATCAGCGGATGCCAGTAACCTTTCCTGCGCGGATCTTCGATGAAAAGCCCGCCCGCGGGGTCGAATCCCATCGCACACAGCTCGTCGGCGCTGTACGGGAGCGCCGGGGAGAAATGGCCCATCAAGCCGCTCTTGTAGCAGGAGGGAATCTCCCAGATACGGAAAAATCCAAGGATATGGTCGATGCGGTAGGCATCGAAATAGTCGCTCATCTTCCTCAGACGCGCCTTCCACCAGGCAAAGCCGGTCTCGGCCATCTTGTCCCAATTATAGGTAGGGAAGCCCCAGTTCTGACCGTCGGTGCTGAAGGCATCCGGCGGAGCCCCGGCCTGCATGTCAAGGTTGAACAGTTCCGGCGACATCCACGCATCGGCGCTGGTACGGCTCACCCCGATGGGAAGATCTCCCTTGATGGCGACCCGGTGGGCATGCGCATAGGCGACGGCATCTTTGAGCTGCGCGTCCAGGCAATACTGGACCCAGCACCAGAAAGCGACCGCAGCGGCGTTGGCAGCGGCATATTCCTCTGCCTTCTTCCGGCTGAACCGGGCATACTTTCCCCACTGGGAAAAGTCCACAGTCCCCTTTTCGTCACGAAGGCAGCAGAACACGGCATACGGCAGCAGCCAATCGGTATTGGCCTTTACAAATTCCTGATAGGCAGGATCTTCTATCAACTTATCACCCTTCGCTGCGAAGACTTTTCTCAGCAGACGTATCTTCTCACGGTTCACCTTCTCATAATCGACCTGGGGAAGGGCGTTGAGCGCCTCTCGCCGTTCGCGGTAGGCCTTATCCACCCGGACACCGGCATCGGGCAGATGGATAAACTGCGGGTGAAGGGCGAAAGAAGAAACGGCATTGTAGGGGTAAGAATCCTGCCAGGAGCCGGTCATCATCGTATCGTTGACAGGCAGGAGCTGGATGAAGTTCTGCCCGGTCGCCACGGCCCAGTCCACCATCTTCTTGAGGTCGTGGAACTCGCCGATGCCGAAACTGTCTGCGCTGCGCAGCGAAAAGACGGGAATGGCCGTCCCGGCGCCCCGCCAGGGCCGCGACATCAGCTCGGGGACGACGTTTTCGATGAGGAGCGCCGCACCCTTCGGTGGGATGGCGCCGCTGAAGTGGTTCTCCCCTTCTTCCCAGCGGAGAACCTCCCGGGACTTGCGGTCGATGACAACATATTTATAAGCAAAGGGCTCCCGGGCATCGACAGCGGTCTCCCAGTGGGGGAAACGGCTGTCGTCCAGGACAATCCGCTTCTTCCAGTTTCCCAGCGCGGAGCCGCTGCCGGCAATGGCGAGGGCTTCAGTGGGACGGATGTCCGGCGCAACGGTACGGAGAATGACATTCCCCCGGGGCGCCGGGGCTCCCGCCTTTTCCCGGCGGAAGATCACCTCCCGGAAGGCGGAGGACCAGAAGGCCGAATTCGCCGGCCGGGCGGTCCACCGGTCCCTTACCTGCGCCTCCCGGATCCCTTCCGGAAGCCGCAGGGTGTGGCTGCGCCACTCTGTCCGGAGCGTCTTGCCGTCGCGGATGACCTCGTAGGCATAGCGCTGTCCGCTGCGGATTGCGCGGCCCGAGAGGGTGGTTTCCCACATCCCGTCACCGGCATACTGCATGTCGAAACGATGTTTTCCGACCTTGAGGACGAGCGCTTCGCCCCACACGGTCCGATATTCGATTGAAAAATGAATGGTCATTGTCTTGTGTTATTACAACGCACAAATATAACACAAAATTTGAAAGTTTTTTTCGTATATTTGCCCATTATGAACAAAATCCTACGCCCTTGGACCGCCGTTCTCCTTCTTCTCGGTAGTTTGACACAATATTTTTCGATTTTTTTGATAGAAGGCCCTCCAGGGTCT
>CAMJHF010000033.1 GCA_946405435.1 uncultured Bacteroidales bacterium | reverse complement strand
CCATCAGCGCCGGCGTGGCGTAAATAAAGTCGATACGGGTATCGCTCTGGGCGGAGCGGAAAAAGCAATCGGGATGCTTTTCTTTCACCACATCAAGGTAAGGCGTGTTTTCGAGGATATAATCGTGGGCAAGGAAACGGAGGTCGTCTTCGGGATAAAGGTAGTGGCCGTTGTCAAGGCGGGACACCGAATTGAAATCGCCCATCATCAGCCAGTAGCCTTTGGAGGCAGCAGGCTCGGTGAGGACAGTGTTCCGGCAGATTATTTCCATTTCCATGCGGCGGTAGCGGTCGCCTCCATGGCGGGCGGCATCGGCTTTCTGGTCTTCCTTCGGGGCATGCTTGAGCCGGAAATCATACGCAAGGGGACTCGCATGCAGAGTGACTATGTTGAGGGTTTTACCGCGGACTTTTACCCTGGCCCATCCCGCCCCGTGCACCACGAGCGAATCGGGTGTGGGACCTGTTATGCGAGCGATGTTACTGATGGGATAACGCGAGGTTATCACCTGCGGGTAACTGTCGCGGTGCGCCCCCACGTAAATGTACCGGTGACCGTAACGGCGGGCGAGCTTCTTCCACCCGCCCACCAGATAACGGTCTTCCGCCGACAGTTTATTGTCGGTGCCTGTCTTGTAGATGGTTTCGGCTTCGCACCAGACGCAGATGTCCGGCCTGCGCTCCTTCACCCAAGAGACAAAGGCATTGTAGTTGTCCTCCTGCCCCGACCACATTCCGTTCTGGATATTCCAGTACAGGAGCCGGAGCGGCTTTTCGCCGCCCCAACTCACAGCACTGAAACACAGCACTAAAAACGTGCAGAGTGTCAGGATTCTTTTCATAGTTTATTCTGCAACGACAGAAATCTTGCGAACGCGATGGCTACCGCCGTCCGCCATATAGAAGAATCCGGTCTTGGGATCCTTGGTGAGCATGCCCTGGACCGTGAATTTTACTTCAGAGAGGCCGTCGCCGTCAACACAACCACTTGTTAGAGGCTGTCCGGCGAGTGTCTTGACAACACCCTTGGAATAATCTCCACCGACTCCGGGGATGAGAACACGGAAGGTAAGAGAGGTCTGATCGTTGAAATAGATACAGCCGTCGTTGTCCCAATAGATACCGCAGATTGCGCCGATGATGGCAGACTGCGGGTTGCCCGCGTCTCCATCGGTATAATTATTCTTCGTCGGCTTGGTACCTGTTCCTGCAACTACGGTGTACTCGCCTTTCTCAACATCGAGCAGAGACATCTTGTAGCCGCCGTTACATCCGACAGCGATGATGGTCTTTTCGGGATTGAAAGCGATTGTGTAGATGCCGGTCGGAGCATCAGTATAGGACTTGACATACTTTCCGTCGTATGCAACCACAACTTCCTTGGCATCGCGGTTTGCGATGTACATATTGTCGCTGGCGTCGAAGATGCAGGTCATCGGGACGGCAGCAGCCTTTGTCGTACCGTCTTCCTTGAAGATTGAGTATGCGGTGTATTCGCCGTCCACAACTTTACCGAAAGAGCCGGTAGCTTTAAGACACACGTGGAACTCACCCTTTGAGTTGAATGCGCCTCCCCAAGGATATTTACCCGTGCCGATCTCATTTTTCGTTGCAACCATCTTCATCTCCATGTTGGTGAGATTGATGCGCTGAATTCCGTGATAGTCACCGGAGCCGCCGCGGCTGGTTGTCCAGATCTCTGTTCCGTCGGGGTTGAGTGCCATACATTCTGGCATTGCGATGTTAGCCGCGAGGCCGACACCTTCGATGTTGGTGGAAGTGCCGCTGGTGAAATTACCAAGGACGCAATCAACACGATATTTCGCAACCTGATAGAAACGGACGAGACCTGCGGTAACCGGCGCTGCACCCGCTACCTTGATTGTGATCTCGTAATCCTTGAGGCTCTCAAGACCGGCGGGGACGTCGAACTTGATGCCGTCTTCACCGGAAACGGTGACAGTAGCCTCTGTTTCACCGAAAAGAACGGTTACGTCCTCAACATTATCGGTGAAACCGGTACCCACAACGGTAACTTCGTCATCCTTGGTGACCATAAGCGGGGAAACCTCGGTGATCGTGATCACGCGGTCGAACTTGTAGGTGAACATCTGAGGATCGGATGTCTCGTCGCCCTTAAGCACCAGAACGGCCACATCGCCATTCCCTTCGGGAACGATGACGGTGATAGCGGTTTCGGTGATGGTCTTGATCTCTGCTACAGCCTCTCCGAAGAGAACGGTGACAGCGCTGGGATCGGTGCCGAAATTCTCACCTGAAATGACAACCACGTCGCCGATCTTCGCCTCTGCAGGAGCGATTCCGCTCACGGTCATGGGAAGGACGAGCTTCAGATAGGTGAAAGTGATATCCTCCTTGGAGCTCTTTCCGCCCACGGTAACGGCAATCTTTGCCGCTCCTTCAGGATTCTCGGGAAGGACGATCTTGAGGGTGGTAGCAGTAGCTTCCTTCACCTCAGCTTCGGCAGTGCCGACGACAACCTTGTTGTCAGCTGCTTTGGCGGAGAAGTTCTCACCGGTAATGGTCGCCACGTCTCCGGCGTAGCCGCTTGAAGGCTGAATCTTTGTCAGAACGGGAGCCTTAGCTTCCTGTTTGCCGGTATCTTCCGGGTCTTTCTGACAGGCGGCGAAAGCCACGATGGCTGCTGCCGCAATCAATAATAACTTTTTCATTGTTTTGTGTTTTAATAGGGTTATTTGTTATAACGTATTGCTATATACTCTATAGTGTTATCGTGATAGCCGCTGCCCGTTTCGGTCCCCATCACGGCATCCGCATAGTCGCCGCCGTCGGAACAGACGTCGGACGTGGGCATCAGACGGATGTAAACATTGGGCTTTCCAAGCATTTCAAGCGGGAGGGGGAAGTCCATCGACTTGAATCCGACAATCGAACTGTACAGAGTGTTCGACCACTGTGAAATGTCGGGAACAGTGTATTCGGCGATGAGATGCCACTTATCGTCATCGGCCGGATTCATCGAATCCACTTCACTCCATTCGGCTTTCCAATAACGCGGAGCATAGAACTTCTGTGCGGTATTGAGCTGGGAAATCTGGAGGGACAGATGGTCGGTGGCAACGCCCTCGGTTGAGAAGTTCAGCATCCAGGCGTAACCGCGGCCGAGGTCGTAGTCCCACCAGTTCTGCGAACGGAAAGTGCAGTAGGTGTCGGCTGCACACCAGGTACGGCCAAACATGTTACCGCCGTTGGCGATGCGGATTTTGTTCTCCTCATCGGTTACAGAACCTTCCATCCATTCTGGATTGCCGTCCTTGTTCTCCGCAACCCAGTCGTCCATTTCCGCGTTCCAGTGTTCTTTTGCCGGATCGAGCACGATGCCGAGTCCGTTCACATTGCCCGGATGGAGACCGAACAAATAGTCGGCATTCATTCCCATCGGACCGAGATAACTGAAGCACACTTCCGACTGCAGGTGCTGGCCTCTGCGGAAATCCTCAACATCATAAGTGAAATCCTTGATGTCGGATCCGGTGTATTTCTTCTGATATGTGTGAGTGAACCAGCCGTTGGTGCCATAGGTCGGACGCATCACGGAGTCGGCCGGATCCGGATTCCAGAAACGGTAC
The DNA here is from genome assembly GCA_946405435.1 of uncultured Bacteroidales bacterium. Lineage (GTDB taxonomy): Bacteria > Bacteroidota > Bacteroidia > Bacteroidales > UBA932 > Cryptobacteroides. The sequence goes on along the minus strand of CAMJHF010000033.1, from coordinate 14,302 downwards.
TCGGTGAGCAGGGCGGAGAAGCTGTCTTCCACGCTGTCATTCATCTCGCCCCAGATGTCCTCCTTGTCCTGATGGCGGATCTGGTAGCGGCCGATGTTCCCGAGTTCCTGGTCCATATCGATGTCCAGAAGGTCGGCTCCCTGCTTCCAGGTGAAACGGGAATAACGCTCGTGCACTATCACACCCGAGACATTGCCGCTGCCGTATGGAAGGCGGGTTCCGTCGTTACGGTAAAGACACACGGAATTGGTGTACATATAGAAGCTGTTCCCATCCTTGTCGCGAAGAAGACGCGGATACTTGCTTATGCGGTTCACGTTGCTGGCAATGGAGTAGCCCTCATTGATCGGCATGATGGCTCCCTTGCGCAGCGGGAACTCCACGTCTTTCAGGGTAACGTACGTGAAGATGTCGTCGTCGGTAAGGTCTTTGAATGCCTTTACTTTTACCGGGACGTCGCTCTTGCTGCCGGCCGTCTGGGAGACAATCATCGATGATGCGACGCCTTTGACGCAGAAACGGGTCGGTTCCTTGTTTTTCTCCAGTTCCGTTCCCTTGATACGGACGGTGACGTGGTCATAACGGTTGAAGATGTTGTCTTCGGGAGTGGCCGTAAGGAGCATCACCCCGCAGCTGCCGTCGTAAGCTTCCAGGTAAACGGTGCTCTTGCTGCCGCTGTAATCGATGGAAGACGTTGTCTTCTGCTCGTTCTCTCCGGCGTTGCCGCCCGGAGTATTGCTCACCACAATGCCTTCCACGAGGATGTCTTCGTTGATGACCCCGTCCTCATAGAAGCTCTTGAGGTCTGCCAGGGAGATGAGCTCGCCAAGGATCTCATTGGCGTTTTTCTGGGAGAAGTTAAGCTGCAGCTCGAACAGTTCGCCCCAACCGTCCATAAAAGACAGGACAATCGCGGCGGTGCGCACCTTTACCGGGTCTTCGTTGGGAAGCGTAGTAATCTCTATGTTCCCGCCTTCGATGGTCACTCCGGTAATCCAGTCGCTGTCTTCCAGATAGTTGACGACAACCTGCATCTCGCTGAAGTCGATATTGGTATTGATCGGGGCCTCTGTTGTCCCGCCCTTACCCGCTCCGACTATTGAGGTGTTGGCGATGGAAAGGGTGGTTTCCATCATTCCTTTCTGCTTGATCAGCACGGTGTCGCGACGCGTGTCAAGTTCCGAGCAGAGCACCACGCCGGCCATGCGGCGGAAACCTTCGTTGAGCGCTGCGGTAACGGAGAGAACTCCGTCACCCCTGCCTTCGGTCGCCCCGAGGGTAAGCCAGGAGGCTTCCCTGTCGAGCTTTACGGTATAGTCGCTGTTGGAGAAGATCTGAAGGTCTATCTTTCCTCCGTCCGCTTCGAGCAGATAAGACTCCTCCGGAGTACCCAGTTCCACGAGAGGAACGAAGGCGGAGTCGTCCACCTTGCAGGCGGCAAGCAGGAGAAGAGATGCCAGTATAATTATTGTCTTTTTCATATACTAACCCTTTTGCATGACAGTAAATGATGCCTTTACGTTAGCTCCGGAATCATCGGTGAAATCGATGCTGATCTTTGCCGAACGCAGTTTTCCGGAAACGTTTTCCGACAGATTGAACTGAAGGCCCTGGGAAGTGAGCCGCAGGGCGCTTATCCAGTCGCAGGTCTCCGGTACCGTGATGGAGACGCCGTACGGATAGATATTGTTGAGAGTCGTCTCCGCCGTCACGGTCGCGGCCTCTTTTTCATAGGTTCCGCTTACGCTTTTGAGGGTGAATTTCGGACCGTCCATGGTCTGGTTCACGGTTATCACGCTCTTAAGCGTACGCCCGGTGGGATCGTTGATGTTCATAAGAATCTGTGCGTTACGCAGACTCCCGGAAGCATTGTCCGCCACCGTAAAAGCAAGTCCGTTCCAAGCGGGAGTGGCGGATAGGATCCAGTGCGACGGGTCGGAATCGTTGCCGGTGATGACAACGGTGTCCTTCACGTTTTCCGGTGTGGTATAGATGGCCTTCGCCACCAGCGCATCCGCGCTGTAGTAAAGGTTGCTGGTCGCCGATACACGCACCTCTCCGCCAACCCTCAGGATTGGAACGGAAGCGTCGGTGAAACGGAACGACGGGGTGGTGACGGGACCGTTCTGCAACATAAAGACAGTATCGCGCACAGAGCCGCTCTCCAGCACAATCCCAACCTGGCGGGCGATGCCATAGTTGGCGCCGAACGAGAAGACGAGTTCGGAGTTGCCGTGGCCGGAAGTGCGGTCGATTGCCGCCCAGCGCACGCTGTGATCGAAATGCGCCGTCCAGTCTCCGGTGGAATATACCAGCACGTGGGTGGAGCCGCCGTCTTTCGACAGTGTGATGTGGCGTCCGTCCACCGAAAGCGGAAGATCCATTTCATATGGCTTGTCGCAGGCGGCAACCATAGCCGCCAGGACGAGTATCTTACATACCGTATTGCGCATATTCATTATTGTCAAGGTTATACTTGGAATAAACCACCTGGGTATCGGGGATGGGATAATAGCGGTGGCAAGGAAGGACGTTGTTCAGCAGAGTGCCGTAGTCGTTGTATTCCACCACGCTCCTGTACCAGATGTCCCAGCGAACGAGGTCGAACTTGCGCTGGAACTCGCCGAAGAGTTCGCGGGCGCGCTCGAGACGTATCTCTTCCTGCAGACGGACGTCGGTACGGAAGACGTAGTCGGAAAGGCCCGCACGGTTACGTGTCATATTCAGATAGCGCACGCTTTCCGCGCTGCTGCCCGTTTCGCACAGGGCTTCAGCCTTGAGGAGCAGAGCACCGGCATAGCGGAACACCTTGTAGTTGTTGTGGTCGGCCGAGGCCTTCATTCCCGGGCACCAGAACTTGGGTCCCATCCACGGACGGGTCGCGTTCTTCAGGCTGGTGAAAATCTCGCCTTCGTAAGCCCAGGCATAATTGATGTCCTTGCGCAGGTCTTTACCCATTCTCGGCTGCAGGCCCTGGCTGAAGAACACACAGGGCTGCGCGCTCTGCCAGGTGGTCGCCTCGTTGCCGAGTTCGGGAATATGAATTCCGTCGTAGATATCGTCCTTGTTGCGCTTGGGAGTGGTTACGCAGGCCACGTTGGAGGTGTAGTTGAGTCCGCCTTCGACGTAGGTGTGCTGAACTTCGAATATGGATTCCGGCGTATTCTTGTTGCGCCAGAGCGTATTCTCGGTGAGATCGTATTTCGAGAGGTCGCCGTAGATGTCTTCCAGATGGCCGACCGCTTCGATGACCGCGTCCCAGTCCTTGTTCCATGCGGCCATCTCGGCTATGAGCATATAGGCCATGGATGCTCCCAGGCGGGCGCCTTCATTATCCGACGTACGTGTCTGGGCGGCCAGCGGGGCTATCTGCTGCAGGTCGCGCACGAGAACGGCCCTGGTAGTGTCGGCCGACATCCTGGGAAGGACTGCGATCCGCTCGAGGGCGGCATTGTCGAGAATCGGTTCCAGGTAGAACGGGACATCCCCGAAGAAGGACGTGAGCAACCAGTAGTACAGGCCGCGCAGCGCCTTGGCTTCGCAGAGGAGAGACATCCTCTGTTCTTCAGTGACGGCATCGGTCTTTTCTATTCCGTAAACTGCGAAATTGCAGCGGCGTATGCCCTGGTAACACTGGTCCCACACGGTGGCGCCGAAACGCGGCTTTACCGGGGATATGTCGAGCTGGGCGTCCAGGGTGCCGGAGGCTATCCACATGATGTCGGACGCGCACTCTGTGGCCATGAAGAAGGGTGCGGTGTAGATGCTCTTTATGGGCGTGTAACAGCCGTTCACCACGCTCTGGCATTCGGAATACTTTCGGAAGAAGTTGTCCGGGGTGGAAAGGGCGTCGGTGTTCTCGTCGAGGGAACAGGACGTTACAGCCAGGGCCAGTATCAGAATCTTATATAATTTTTTCATGGCTATTAGTATCTGACTTGAACCGAGAATGTGATGGTACGGGCTTTCGGGTATGCCCCGATATCCGCACGACGCAAGGTAGAGGATGATCCCTCCGAACTCACGTCCGGATCGAAGCCGTTGTAGTTCTTCCAGAGATACAGGTTGTCTCCGGAAAGCGTGAAGGTAATATCCCTGAGATAACGCTTCTGGAGATTGAGGGTGTAGCCGAGGCTGACGGTCTTGATCCTCAGGTAGGAAGCGTCGTGGATAAGGAAGTCGGAAGGAATGGCGACGTCGGTGTAGCCGGCACGGGGGATATTGCTTTCCGGATTCCTCTCGGGATGCCAGGAATTGAGCATATACCGGTACTGGTTGGTGTACATACCACCCGACATATAGAATTCGCCGTAGTTGTAAATCTTTCCTCCCAGCGAATACGAGAGGTAAACACCCAGCTTCCAGTTGTTCCAGTAGAAGGAGTTCTGGAGACCGCCGTAGATGAACGGATCGGCATTGCCCTGATAGATAAGGTCGAGCTGGTTGAGTACCCCGTCGTGGTTGATATCATAGTAGCGCGGCGTTCCGTCTTCCCACTTGGAGGTGAGGCTCACATAGGAATTGGTCACCTCGTTGCGGGCACGCTCTTCGTCGTTCTTCCATACGCCGGCGTACTTGAATCCCCAGAGGGAGTTGAGGGGATAGCCTGCGACATAGCCGTACATGCGGTACGGATTGTTTCCCGGAGAATCCAGGGCGGAGACGAAATCTTCGGAGCCGATGTCGAGCACCATCTGATCGTTGTGAGAAATCGTGAAGGTGGTAGTCCACTGGAACTTCTTGGTTTCAATGTTACGAGTGTCAAGGGTAAACTCGACGCCCTGGTTGGAAACCTTGCCGAGGTTCATCATATGGTTGTGGAAGCCCGTCTGCTGGGCCACCTGAACCTGGAGCAGAAGGTCGGAAGTGTATGACTTGTATGCCTCTGCCGTGAAGATGATCCTGTCTTTCAGGAAGGAGCCTTCGATTGCCAGGTTATAGGAATCTGTCTTTTCCCAGGTGAGTTCCGGCTGATTGAGTCTGCTCTGATAGAACGATACCGGCTGGGTGCCGTCGAAGATGTATCCTCCGGTGGTGGAGGACAGGGCGGCCAGGGAATAATAGGCGCTGATGGCATCGTTTCCGGTACGGCCGGCGGAGAACCTCACGGATAGGTTGTTCACCCACGGCAGGGCCTTCATGAAGCGCTCGTTAGAGATATTCCACCTGATTGCCGCCGACGGGAAAGGCGCCCATTTGTGGTTGGACGCGAAGTTCGACGCACCGTCGTAACGCATGGTCGCAGTGATGTAATAACGGGAATCGTAGTTCCAGTCGAGACGGCCGAAGAAAGACATCTTCTTGCGTTCGCTCATGGAGGTTCCCGCGGAATAGGTCTGCTTGTCGAGCACGGCGTTCATATTATTCCATTTCACCTCGTCGTCCATATATCCCTTTCCCGAGAGGGAGAAGTTGCGGGTGTCGAAATTATATGTGGAGAAACCTACCAGCGGCACGAGGGTGTGTTTGCCGAAAGAGCCGTGATACATCGCCGTGGTTTCGGTGGACATTGATTTCTCGTGGTATTCCGCCCTCTGGGCGTCGCCGCCCTGGTTGACCGTACGGTTGGGCAGGTTGCCGGGATCGTAACGGAATGTTGAACGGAAATAGTTATAGTACGAGAACAGGCTCTTGATGTGCAGGTCCTTTATGGGATTCAGTTCCGCATTGAAGGAGTGGTTGCTGGAATGACGCTCGGTCTGGTAGTCGATGAGGTCTATCTTGGAGCGCGGGGTGTTGATCTTGGAGCCCAGGTTATACAGGGGGTTCTCGGAATCGGTCACCTTGATCATCGGCGAGAGGTACTGGGCCGCTCCCCACCATTCCTTACCGCCGATGGACGTGGTGTTCTCGTCGGTGATACGGTAGGTATAGGAGCCGTTGTATCCCACCTTGAGCCAGGGGAACAGGTTACGGTCAACTTTGATTCGGCCGGTGAAACGCCTCTGGCCCGTTCCGTCCACGATACCCTCCGTGTCGTTGTAAGAGAGGGAGGTGAAGTAGGAATGGTTCTTGTCGCCTCCGGTAACGGAAAGACCGTAGTTCTGGTTGACCGCCCTGCGGGTGATCTCCTTTATCCAGTCGGTTCCCTCGCCAAGGCTGAGCGGGTCGGGATAGACGGTACCGCTCAGAGGAGTCGAGGCACCAACCGCGGAATGACTGGCGTCCTTGCCGAAATAGGCGTAGTCGTTGCGGTACTGGGCGAACTCGGATGCGTTCATTATATCGAGGCTTCTCGGCAGTTCCGCTATACCCAGGTCGGCCTTGAAGGAGATGCGCGGATGGTCGCTTCCCATACCCGCCTTGGTGGTGACGATGATAACGCCGTTCGCGCCCCTGGAACCGTATATTGCGGTGGAGGAGGCGTCCTTCAGGACAGAGATGGAAGCGATATCGTCCGGGTTGATATCGTTCAGGTCGTGGATGGCATCGGTGATTCCGTCCACGATGATGAGCGGCTCGTTGGAAGCAGTGATGGAACGTGTTCCGCGGATACGGATGGTGGTGGTGGAGCCGGGAGCTCCGTCGGTGGACATGAAGTCCGCACCGGCGATACGGCCCTGAAGGGCGTTGTCCACAGAAAGCACCGGAGCATCCTTGATATCGGTCATCTTGACGGAAGCTACCGAACCGGTGAGGTCGGTTTTCTTGGACGTACCGTAACCGATGACGACCAGAGCCTCTATCATATTGGCTTCTTCACGCAGGGAAAAGTCGATGGTCCTGCGGCCGTCCACCTTTTCAGAAACACTCTCGTATCCAAGACACTCCACAGAAAGGGTCGCGTCGGCCGCGGCTTTGATGGAATATCTGCCGTCCAGGTCGGTGGTGACACCGTTCCTGGTGCCTTTCACCATTACGGCCGCCCCGGGGAGAGGCTCTCCGGAAGCGTCGTTCACCACACCGGTGACGGTGATGGTCTGCGCCCATGCGGCAGTGCCGATTATCAGCGCCAGCACTGCCAGAATTGTCTTTTTAATAATTCCGTTCATAGGCTTATTCCGTATTGATGGTGGTCATGATTTTATCTTTCCCGCTGCCTTCGTTCTCAGTATAGAAGTCCTCGTCCACATCGGGAACGAGCCTGGTTATGCTGATGTCGTCCAGGAAGAGTCGGGAGCATCCCTCGGAAGTGTCGGTGCCGGAGGTGATCTTGATTCGCGTGGTGGCGGTCATCTGGTTTGAGTCGCTGTCGGCAATGAAAACAAGGAACCAGCTGTCTGATCCGAAGAAATCCTCCTTGTTCTGGATGTATGGCGCCTCAAGGTCTATCCACGTCTGTTCCGTCTCAGCATAATCCCTGATGAATCCTCCCCCGGTGACTTCGACGCGGAAGTGGTTGTCGTCCTTTGAACCGACCTTTTCTTTGAAGGCGGCGGCACGGAACGAAACCATAAGGAGAGTGTCAAAACGGAAGCTGTCGTTCCTCGGGGTGAGCACGCTGCCACGGTGGGCCTCCTTATCGCCGAGACGGATGTAGCCTACACGGCCGTAACAGCGGCCAAGGGTGTCCGAGCCTACGGGTTCAGATGAGAATCCCCTGTCCTTGAGGGCAGTGGTCCAATTGTCCAGCGGCGTATCGGAGATGTCCGACCACGGATCGGCGCTGCCGTAGGTCCAGGCGGAGAAATCTTCGACGACACGGTCGGTCGCGCCCTGCCTGACGGGAAGGAATACTCCGAAATCTTCACCTGGCACCACCGCTGACAGGGTGCCGACCCTTCTGGCATACCAGACTCCAGGATAACGGTCGGGATAACTGAGCGTAATTCTGTACACTCCCTTTGTCCCTGTGGGTTCGAATTCCTCGATCTTCGCCCACGGATACGTTGCGGCATCCTGCCAAAACAGGTCTATCTCCTTGTCGAAGGAACTCTTGAGATAGAGCGTCCTGGTTCCTGCAAGAACACTGACAGCCGCTTCCTTCATCGGTTCATCGGAACAGTCCGCCTGGGCGTGAAAACTCAGCTTGTCTTCACGCGTCTGGCCGGTCTGCTCCTTGGAACAGGAAAGCACGACAGCAGCGATGCCGATTGCAATAAGCAGTTTCTTTAAATACATTTTATTGATTGTTAGTACTTTACATCAACCAAAACAGGCCTGTGGTCGGAGGGACGGCAGAAGTAGCCGCTGACGGTATTGTCCTGATACAGCAGGGTCCAGTCGTCAACAATTATCATTGCGTTCTGCACGCCCTCGTATGCCTTCGGCGTGGCATAAAACATATCCATTCTCTCGAAATCCTTATTTACGGAACTCAGCCAGTTGCCCGGCCAGTACTCGCCGATTACGTCTATCAGGTTGGAGTTGTTCCTTAGGTAATTCTGGGCGAGATAGTCCGTGTGAGAGGCGCCTTTGTTATAATACCACTCGTCCACGGAACTGGGGCAGTTGAAGTCTCCCATCATAAAGAGGTAGTCCACTCCGCTGTAGTCCGAAAGCAGGTTGTTCACTATATTTTTCATCTCGTTCTCGCGCTCAATATCTCCCTCTCGGGCGGCCTGAGACGCCGGGCGGTCGGCTTCCGCTATACCCCTGGCGTAATCTGCCGGCCACAGATGCGTGGACAGGAAATGAAGATCCTTGCCGCCGATGGAAATCTGAACCACTGCCGCTCCGTGAGCCACTTCCGATGTTTCCAGCTCCTTCAGTTTGGTTATCGGATACTTGGAGGTTATCATCTCGGGATAGTTGTCTTTCTGACAAGACATAGTGTAGTTATGACCATAGCGCTTTGCAAGGGCTGGCCATCCTTTTTCGAGAGTACGGGCGCTGGTTTTGAGCCACTCGCCTTTTTCGTCATAAAGGGAACGGGCTTCGCAGAACACGCAGACATCGGGTTTGTATTTATTCAGCCAGGCCACGAAATTGTTGTAGTTGTTTGTCTGGTCGGACCACATTCCGCACTGGATGTTCCAGTAGAGTATGCGGATTCCGTTCACCGGCGTGCGGCGGTATTTGGCTATAGAGATGCTGACATTGTCGAGATAGAAGCCATGGTAGCCGCCTTCCTCAAGAGCCGTGGTGAGACGGATCTGAGTTGCGTTGTTGACATTCTCCACATACATCACGACATGGCGCCACTGCTTTGCGGCGGGAGTGCTGGTGGGAACGGGAACGCTGGCCGCGGAGATGGCCCATCTTCCTCCGCATCCTTCGTACCGGCAGAGTTTGTTGTCAAGCACGGCCTGCTCCCCGTCAACGGTGACGCTTGAAACGATTCCGCTGTTGTATGTCTCCAGACAGACCTGGTCTTTGAAACCGACACGCGGACAATAGTCGAAAGAAATCTCCAGATCGCAGAGTTCGCTGATTCCAAGGTCCGGGGCCTGGAAGATGCCCCTCGTGGCGTCAGCGGTTCCAACTCCAAGGTAACCCTGGTATTCCTGACAGTGATGCAACAGAAGATAGTCGCCAAGGTTACGGCTTCGGACATACGATCCGCTCATTGAATGATAACCCTCAACTGTCTTTCCGGAAGCCTGGGACAGGGAGCCGCCCTGAATATATCCGCTGCCTGCCCAGGTATATTCGGCATTCTTGAATGCGTGCTCATAACCGGTCAGGGAGGAGCCGTAACTCGAAGAAGTCTCAACTCCATCCGGAGAGAATCCGAAGGTAGAGGATCCGCCAACGTAGTCTCCTCCCCACGCGAAATTGTCAAAGCCCTCGTAGAAAAGAAGGTTTTTGCTTGGAGACCAGTTGGCCTTCGCCTCATATACTTCGCCTGCCTTGAGGCTGGTGACGTTGAGGTCGAGAGTGATTTTCTTATGGGACATGTCGCATATGTTCAGCTTGAGACCGTCCGGGTATTCGCCGGGGGCGAGGAGAAGGACAAACTGCCCGCCGGAAGAAAGACTTACTCCGGTCCCCCTGTTGGTGCAGTTAAGCACCGTGAAAGGAAGGGCCTTTGTGATGGAAAGCGTTTTCTTGGACGCCTGGTAGCTGCCAATACCGGAGATTGGCACTCCCGCGTCTATCTTGATCGAAGAGATTTTTGCGTCTCCGCTCAAGGTCAGCTTTACTGCCGCTACGAGCGGGGTCATCTTAAGCACATTGCCGTCCTCGGAGGAATAGCTGCCATAGAGGGGCAGTGCGTCAATGTCCTTAGTGAGACAATGATAGAAGGACATCGGAGGAATCACCACGTTCACGTAGCGCGACAATCCGTAGTACATCGCAGATTCCTCCCTGTAAAGAACGGCATTGTACGATGCGGCCGCGTCTGCCTCGATGTACGGTTCGCCGTTTTCCGTGAGCAGGATCGGATAATCCACACCGCTTATGCTCACCCTGAAAGCAGACCAGTCGAAAGTAGAGATTCCTGCGGCTTGGCGCACAGAGTTATCGCTTTCTGCCAGGTAGAAACGCACTTTTCCGTCCACTACCGTTATCGGATCTCCGGGACGGATGGATTCTTCTGTCTTGTCGTTGATGTCTTCTTTGTTGTTTTTCCCGTTATCCGAAGGTTCCCCTTCGCAGGCAGCGAAGAGCAGCCCCAGGATAAGAAACGCATATAATCTGTTGTTTTTCATATCATTCCCAATTGGGGTTTTGAACTACGGCACCGCCGGTCAGAACAATGTCGTCAGTGGGTATGGGGAAGAGATAATCCCTGTCTTCCCTCCAGTTGCGCGGGACGTTTGAGAAACGCACGATATTTCCGCTCGTCCCCTCGGTAAGCGAAAGGTCGTCTATGTTGGAATAAGCCATTCCGCTTTCAACGGCCGGGGCTTCTCCAGAATAGATACAGAAGTCGTCGGTGCCACTACCGTCGAGGTCGTAGGAGCCGGGGCCGGGGAAATACATTCCCCTGAACGGGCGGTCGAAGCGTTTACCTTCTTTCCATCGCATAATATCCCAGTAGCGGAAGCCCTCACAGATGAGCTCGATGGTCCTTTCCCTGCGTATCTCCAGTATCACGCCTTTGTGGGCTCCGGTAACGTTCTTGTATCCGGTAATGGGATTGGAAAGGAACGGGTCCGGATCGGAATCGGCCGCAGCAAGAATCAGCGGTGGCATTCCGGCACGGGCGCGAAGCAGGCAAACCGTAGCATCGAGGTCGTCCTGGGTGATGGTTCCAAGCTCCGCCTTCGCCTCCGCATAGTTCAGATAAGTTTCTGCTATACGGAAAAGAGGAAGGTCATTTTCGGATGTGTTGGAGATATCGTACTTCGGCTCTCCCACATACTTCACGATCTGGTATCCGGTGAGGGTGGCGTTCATATCTGGAGCAACCCAAACCTTGCTGCCCACGCGTGTATACCCCGGAGTGCGTATGGTCTGAGAAAGGCGCGGGTCTCTGTTCTGGCATTCCTGTATGAAGCTCATCGTGCCAAAACCGGGGATATCGGTAAAGCGGCTTCCGTCTGCATTGAGGTAGCTGTCCACAATATCTTTCAATACCCCGGAACGCCCCATTGTAGTGGATGTAAAATAGTCGTTCACGTTGTGGGTGATACACATTGAAAGGCCGTAAGCCTGGGAGAGTATCACTTCCTGGTTGATGGTCTTCGAACTCCGGAAAAGGTCGCCGTAGGGAGTGTCTCCCGCGGTGTACAGGAAATAACCGCCGTTTTCCATAAGTTCCCTGCTGGCATTCACACACTCCGCCAGACAGTCTTCCCACCCGGGAATGCCGTGGTACTTGCGGAAAGAGCCTTCGAAAAGGAAGATGCGGCTTTTCAACGCAAGCGCTGTCCAGCGGGTCACCCTGTAGTCTTCGTGCCTGTCGGGAAGGACAGATGCGGCCTCGTCGATATCGGACAGTACGTGCTGCATGATGAGGACCCTGGAATCCCTTCCTTTGTACAGGTTGGCGTCGTTCATTCCGAGAGTATGCTCGAACCACGGCACGTCGCCGAATCGCCGCACTTTGTCGTAGTAGAACCACGCCCGGAAGAACTTCGCGAGTCCAACGTATTCCCTGCGAGCAGAAGTGTCGCTGCACTGGTCGGCGTGCTCGAGGAAGAAATTGATGTCGCGCAGGTCGCCCCATGTCCAGTGACTGTCTTTTGACGATACGAAACGGGAACCGCGGACCTCGGGGGCGAGAGTGCTCTTGATGATGATGTCGGCCCCTTCGTTGAAGATGTCCATGCCCGACGGCAGCATGCGGTAGAACTGGTTTGTGTAGAGCCGGCACTGCTCCTCGTCCTTAAAGAACTCTCCGACCGGCAGGGCATCTTCGGGTTCCCTGGTAAGGAAATCCGAGCAGGCGGTGAGAGCCAGGAGGCTTGCGATTATGAGAAGTCGTCTTGCCATGCCGTCAGAAAGTAAGTGTTATGCCGAGCGAGAACACCCTGTACCAAGGATAGGTGTTGCCGTTGCGGTCGCCATCGGCCGAAATCTGTTCGGGGTCTATGTAGTTGCCGTGCACAGCACTCCAGGTAAGTAGATTCTCGCCGCTCAGGCAGATTCTCGCGTTTGAAATGCCGGTCCTCGACAGGCTCTTTGCAGGGAGTGTATAGCCGACCGAAAGGTTCTTCAACCGCAAGTACGCCAGGTTCTGCAGATAGCGGGAGTTGGTATAGTAGAGGGAACCACCAGTGGCATTGAGGGCCGCGTATCCTCTTGGACGCGGGAAGTAGGCATCCGGATTTTCCTCCGACCATACGTCATCCATGAAGCCTTTGGGAACGAACGAGGCATAAGGCCGGCAGTATGGACCCCAGAAACGAATGTTTTCATGGCCCGGATACCAGTCCATGTGGCCTATTCCCTGGAAAAATGCCTGTGCGTCCCATCCGTTCCAGGCCGCATGGAAACGGAAACCGTAACTCCAGCGGGGAAGGCTGTTGCCTATAACCTCCAGGTCTCCGTGGTCGTCCAGGGTGTTCTTCCCGGCATCGATAACCCCGTCTTTCTTAAGGTCCACGTATTTCATGTCTCCTCCTCGCACTCCTCGTGATGCCTCGTTGAAGGAGTAGTAATAGCCGGGGCTCACCTGCGACATGTCAACCTCCGCAGCATAAGCCGCCGCTTCCGCATCGTCTGCAAAAAGACCGTCCACCCTGTATCCCCAGATTTCCCCGAGTCGGCGGCCTGGATAGGGTTCCGACAGAAGGCCTGACGGGTTGTCGCAACGCGTATAGGTGGAAATATAGTCGGACAGAGTGGCGATGGCCCCATAGGAAAATGGCTTTCCGAGAAGCTGTGCCGAGTTGTTCCACTCTATAGAGAATTCGCACCCGCGCGTGCGTATGTCGTGGGCATTCACCATCGGCTCGGAGGCTCCGTAGAACGATGGCAACAGCGGCCCGGAAGTGAGGATGCCAAGCGCGTCCCGAATATAGAAATCCCCGGTGAGTCGCAGCCTTCCTCCGAAGAATCCGAGATCGGCCCCCAGGTTCCTGGTCTGTATTGTCTCCCATGTTCCGGTGGACACGGGGTCGTCGGCCTCAGCGTAACGGCTGCGCGTTTCGCCGTCGAAGGAATAATTCATGGTTCCTCCTGTCCGGATTGTCTGCCAGTAGGCATATTCGTTTATGGACTGATTCCCGAGAGAACCCACTGAAGCACGCAGTTTGGCCTGGGAAATCACCGGGAGCAGCGGAGCCCAGAACGGCTCTCCGCTGAGCTGCCATCCGAGCGAAACTGACGGGAACAGGCCCCACTTCTTGCCTTCCGGGAAACGGGAGGAGCCGTCCAGACGGCCGTTCGTCTCCACCAGATAACGGCCCTTCCAATCGTAGGATAAACGGTAGAATACGCCCATCAGACTGTATTCCCGCACTCCGCCGTTAAGGCGCTTGAGTTCTCCGGTGGCAAGGTTAAAGTCGGACATGGTTTCCGAAAGCAGGTCTTTGCGCTGCACCGTAAGCGCGGTCCTGCGCCAGTCTTCGTAGTTTACGCCGGCTACGGCCGTGAGATGATGCCCTTTCCGGAAATGACCTTCGTATGTAAGGAATGCATCCACGGAGTTCCTGCGCAGGCGGTTGTCCCTTTCTGAGAGATAGTCTTCGTAGGCGTTCTCTGGCTCATACGCGGTTTCGCCCGGATACATCGAATAGGAGGCCGGTGCGCTGCGGAAAAGCTTCTGAACAGTGGAAGAATGATAGGTCCAGGATGTCTTGAACACAAGTCCGGGGAGAATGTCCGCCGTGAGATCCAGGGTATTGTAACTCTGCTCGTCGGAATTGCTCCCTCCTGTATTTCCACTGCGTATCATGGAGTTGTAGCCCGACATGATGTAATGCGCCGAAGAATTTGTGAGGACGGTGTGCGAGACGGTGGTTCCGTCGGGATTCTCCGGAACAAAGGACGGAAGGGCATGAATGGTGGGCCTGTAGAAATTGATATA
>CAMJHF010000032.1 GCA_946405435.1 uncultured Bacteroidales bacterium | reverse complement strand
ACAGCCTTGATGCCTGGGATGCGGAGAATCAGTGTGTGAAGGAAGGATATAAGGGACCAAAAGGAGAGACAACCATTTCTATTAACAACACACTTCGCAACTGTCGTGAGCAAATGGTGACGGCCTTCAGATACTTCGAGGCCAACGACATCAATCCGACGAAAAAGCAAGTTGCCGACAAGTATCAGGAAAGAATAAAGGGGATTGTACCCAAAAAGCCGGATCCGGAACCCAAGAATGAACGTAAGCCTAAAGCCTCGGACTTCTTTGAAGTTTACGACAAGTTTGTTAAGGAAAGCGGGGAGAAGAATGCTTGGACAACGGCGACTTATGCGAAGATGGAGACGATGCGGAGAGACCTCAAGGCTTTCAAGAAGAACCTTAAGTTCTCAGACCTAACTGAGTCTACCTTAGCGGAGTTTGTCGCTTATTTCCGGGATGTCAAAAGACTCAGGACTCCCCGTAAGAAGAAAGGGGAAAGGGATGATTATGACCACGATGACATCATCGGCTTGAAGAACTCTTCCATCGAAAAGAAACTACGTTTTCTCCGTTGGTTCCTAAACTGGGCGACCGAAAACGGTTACAATACGAACATGGCTTATAAGTCATTCAAGCCAACACTGAAAACAACTCAGAAAAAGGTAATCTACCTTACCAAGGAGGAAATGGCCCGTGTCCGCAATCTTCAATTGTCAGGAGCCCAGGCATACCTGGATCCGATCCGTGACGTCTTCCTGTTCTGCTGCTTCTCCGGACTCCGTCACTCCGACGCCAATAATCTCCGCAGAAGCGACATAAAAAGCGGCCATATTGAGGTTACGACCGTCAAGACGGCAGATAGTATATCCATCGAACTTAACGACGTTACAAAGGCAATTCTGGAGAAATACAAGGATGCTCCCTTCAACGATAACAAGGCCCTGCCGAACTACACAAACCAGGCGATGAATCGCGATGTCAAGGAACTATGCCGACTCGCCGGTATCAATGAGGAAATACGCATTACAACCTACAAGGGTAACGTCCGAACCGACGAGATCCATCCCAAGTGGGAACTGGTCGGCACACATACCGGACGCCGCACCTTCATTGTCAACGCCTTATCCCTAGGAATCCCGCCGAACGTCGTGATGAAATGGACCGGCCACAGTGACTATTCTTCCATGAAACCCTATATCGACATCGTGGATGATATCAAGGCCACCTCGATGACGAAATTCAACGGGTTGATATAGCTATTGAATAAGTTGTCGCCAGCAAATGCCAACAAAAACCCGCAGTCATTACTGACCACGGGCGTTACACTCGATAACCGCGATATGAAAAAGCATTAATTTCGCCTAGCGTTTTGCTCCCTTACTGCTGTTATCTCTGGAGTTCAGTGGACGAAGGTTTCTGAGGTTGTCAGAACCGCCATTGGCCTGAGCAACTTTGTGATCCACATTCCAACCCATTTCGGAGTACTTCCCATATGAGTTTTTGTAGATCAAGTTGCCGTTGTCGTCCTTACGGTACCGGTCAGGATCTTTCCCCCTGACCACATGCCCCTTTTCCCAAATCTGGTTAAGGCGCTCTTTGCTGTAATCCGCCATAGCTTCCTACGATTAAGTTCAACCCTGCATCTCTGAGCAGTACACTCCCATTCTTTATTATACAGGAGACATGGATCCCTGTTTTGCTACCACTTGATTGGATAAAAAGGATTTACCGGCACAAGCGGCCCATCAACGTAAAAGCTGGCCCCATATTGTGTGTTACATCCATGACACAGCGGAACGATATACCATTCATCACCGCCATATACAAGTTGAACATGCGCGCCATCAGTCGCGACATTATCGCAACCAAAACAATGACACTTACCCGCCTTCAGTCCTGTTCTCTTTTCCCAGTAATCCAGCCAAGATGAATAACCGGTAGGGGCAGGCCTTCCCCCTTCTCTCAAATTACGCACGTAATACTGCGCCATATAAAAATCGCCCCATGCTAGCTTGCGGCTTCCGCAGCCCGTCAATCGATTGTTAAAATGAAGATGACAGTGTCTTCGCGCGGTCATCTTCAATCGATATGCCAAACATAGAATTGTGCCAAAATGTCAGTTTATATTGGTATGATGCGAGATTTGACCAATTTTCATAATTAAAATAGCAAAGTTTTGCTATTTTAATTATGAAAATCTAAATAATGTCACTATCTTTGTGGTCCTGATTGAGAAAACCGACACGCCATGATACAGGAACTGAAATTCAAGAACTTTTTGTCATTCCGAGATGAAGCCATCTTTAGCTTTGAACCCACAAAGGATGAACCTATCAACCGTGTGGCCACTATGGCCGATGGTACTAAGCTTCTTCGATTTGCAGTTGTGTTCGGAGCGAATGCTTCCGGCAAGTCAAACTTTTTGGAGGTATTAGATTTCTTGCGCCGGTTTTGGACGCAGGTTCCCAGTAGGAACGACTTGTCCACTCGCGTGATTCCCTTCCTGCTGGATAAGAATACGCCTTCTGAGGACTCTGTCTTCGAGATGAAGTTCTATGTGGGCGATGTTCGCTATTGGTACAAACTCAGCCTCAACAGAGAACGGGTATCCCACGAGTCTTTGTACTTTTATGATTATCCATCCCCTCAACCTACTCGAATCTTCTGGCGCGAGTATGCCGAGGGACAGTCCATCGTCAAGTTCAATCCTGCTGCCGTAAAGCTTAAGGCTGCGGAGATCGACGCCATCAACCTCAACTGCTGGAAAAACATGTCTTTCTTTGCGTCCATGACGAAAGTGAACATTTCTATCGAGCGCATTAATGATGTTATCCGCTGGATTAATGAAAAGCTTATGCCTGGCATCAATCGAAGCACAGAACTCTCCGGCTATGCAAAAGAGAAGATGCTAAAGGATGAAGGATTCCGGAACTACTTGACCTCCTTTATCAAGACGGCCGACTTGAGGATAGCTGAGGTAAGCGTAAAAGAAACCGCCCACGCGTTGAACGAACAGCAACTAAAGATGGTCTCTGAGGCCACCTCCATAGACGAGGATATGAAAGCAGAAATCCTATCCAGCGGCTCTATCAAAGACATTGATACTGGCTTTAAGGTTCGAGTCAAGAACGCACGTGGAGAAGAGGAGTATATTCTTCCCGAGAGCAGACAATCTGATGGTACTACCCGTGTCATAGAGATTGAGTCCGCCATCTATACGACGATCAAAGAGCAGGCATTCCTGCATGTTGATGAGATTGAGGCTTCGCTGCATCCGTCCCTGCTAGATTTCGTTCTCAACGAATTTCTGAAAGTGAACGATAACCGCTCCCAGCTGCTTGTTACCACCCACTATGACCCGCTGCTAGATAGCCTTGACGTAAATGATCTCTTTGGCAAAGACTCTGTCTGGTTCACAGAGAAGAAAGAGGATGGCAATACCGAGCTTTATCCCTTGACTGATTTCAAGGGGCTGGGCAAACTATCATCTATTCGTAAGTCTTACAAAAACGGCCAATTCGGCGCCGTCCCTGAAATCTATATCTAAGGATTATGGCAAGAGTAAGGAAAGAACGCGAACTGAAGCGATCTCGAATCACCGTGATTGGAGAAGGACTTACCGAGCGCTGGTACTTTGAGCATTTACGGACGCTTGAAGGATACCGCTACGACTGCAAGCCCCGGTTTTTCGCCCACCAGTCTTATGAGGAGATGTGCAAGTTGATAGACTGGGTAACCCGGAACGGAGGTATTGCCGTTTGCATCTGTGATGCAGATATCACCCGAACAAATGAGGAACGGAACAAGAGATTCCAGGAAATGAAAGCGCATTACGCCAAGGATGACCGCGTGTATATTTGCGACAGTATGCCTTCCATCGAGTTCTGGTTCCTTATCCATTATATGAATACCCGAAAGTACTTCAAGGATTCGGACGCGGTTAAACGTGTACTTAGGAAGTTCATCCCCGATTACGACAAGACCGGCCCATTCCTTGAGAAAATCTCATGGGTTGCAGATATGTGCTCTGATGATCGGTTGAAAGACGCATGCAAACGAGCCGCATTACTAGGGCCCAGCAACGAGTCATACTCTGAGATTTATCGGGCCATCAATCTTTTCTCCGAGACAATACCCAAAGAGAAGCAGGATTAATTCCTCCGAGATTGGGAATAGGTGGTCCCTATAGAAACTAGCCGTGAATGATACAATAGTAAATCATCACGGCTAGTTTTTTAAGCCTGGAGGTGTCCATCTTCGGCACCCCTCCTTGGCACAATCGTATTCCATTACTCAAAGATAGGAGAGTATTATTCTAACTCAATCCAGAAATCTGAGTATCATTTCAGAGTACCATTTTGATACTCGCCGGGGAAAAAAGGCGGGTTTTCGCAAAAAAGCCAGCTCTTCGTTTGGCTTTTCAAATGCTTCTTCCTAACATGCACTTGGGCGAAGGGCTTGTCAGACAGATGTTTGGCACATTCCCTTTCCCGTGTTTGGCACATTCCGGCAAAACGCGCGTAGGATACTTCCTGCCGGACTGTACTTGATAATACGTTAAACTTTATGCTATTATGGACTCGAACAATCTTATTGAAGGGCTCCTCCAGAAGCCCCTTTGGCAGATGACCGGAGAGGAATACTGCCAGCTCACTCACTATGCTCTCTCCCTTTCTCCGAACACCGGATCATCCCCGGCTCCACCTGGGCAGAAGGCACTCGGCGTTCATGCCCTTGCCGTAGAACTCGGGTGTTCCGACTCCACGGTCTATGCACTGATGCGTACGCCACGAGAAGAAGATGGCTCCGCTGAAGGAGGTGGAATCCTCCGCCCTGCTGTCGTCTCCCGGATCGGGCGACGGATCGTCTTTGACGTCGACACGGCCCGCAGGCTGGCCGACGATTACCAATCGTCCCGCAAATAATCTGCGGGTCAAAAGAGAAATATGGTGCACGATGGGCTCGGCCTGAAAAGGTGCGAGCTATCGTCACATCTGACCGTCCTAAAAAGACAATGCCCGCAACGAAAAGAATTCAACGTATGAAAAGGATAACGTGCCAGAAAGGGCTTGCCATGATTCGGCCCTATAGTAGGCGACGGGAGTCGGCCTACATATTAAGTTACCAATCCCTGTTTTCCGTGTCCATCAACCGGGCAAGCCCGGAAGGAGATTATTCAAAATGTGCCAAAGAAGGGTTGGCACAAACCTCTTATCGAGGGGGCTATCAGAAACGCCCTGGCGTGCCGGAATTCTGCCAGCCTAAGCTTGCTGATTGCCTGGCAACGCTCCTCTTCCCTTATAGGGAAGTGGGTATTAAGTTACCAACCACCCTTAAAAGGTGGCAGAATCCGGGCAAGCCCGAAAGAGGGAGAAAAAACAAATGCCAGTGTGGGAAACAGTACGCCCCATGGCAGTTCACGTTGAAATCAAATGGGAATAACAACAGAGAGTGCCATCCGTCATCTCGAGGAGCCTCGGTCAAAACCGCCCGAACTGGATTCCCTGATACACTGTCTGCCATTGGTTAATCCCGTCATCTAATTCTTGCACGGAATCGTACTGTTTATAATCGGATGCGATAATGACTTCGACACGATACCCCCGCGGCATAAGGTTCATATTGGCGGGCATCGAGAAAGGGACCAACCAGCACTGGCTCTCTTCATCATATTCCCAATTGGCGCCGGGCATTTCCCGTACAAGGACTTCTTCGATGGTCTTATATTCCTCCTTCAAGAACTCTTCCCCGGAGTTTTCCACTCTTATCCTGTATCCCCAGTTCCGGAAATGCTCCGGGAAGTGTGGCTCCGTGTCGATTTCCCAGATAATCATGAAATAACAAGTGCCGCCATCCCTATGAACTCCTTGACCGACCAAAACCTCTGGCACAATCGGATCATAATAGGCGGGGTTACATCCCGAGAGTATCGAAACGGCAAAAAGGGAGATGGCCAATGATTGAAAAAACCTAAACCGAAGCATAATATACAAGAATCAATTATCTTCCACAGATGAAAACACAAAGTTGCGGGAAACATTTCCGCACAAATAAATAAACCAAGACGCAGAATGCGACGGTGAGTATAGCTGTCAACAAAAACACGGTTGCTTCACTTAAATGAAACGGAAGCAAGACAAGTAATGCTTGTCTGATGTTAGAAAGGACAACAGAGTGTGTAACATAGACGAAGAAAGTGCTATCGGATAACAATGAGATAGTCCTTGCGTGCGATTCAAGAGGAAGCGCGACCAAAAGGTTTGCAAAAGCGACAGCCTCCACGATACACCACGTTGGTTTCAGTATTATGAAAGATTCGCTTTGCCGAATGAGAATCATCGGTACCAAAAGGAGTGACGATATCAACCATGATGATGTCTTCCACCTTGAAAAGGTTTCGTTCAAGTCTCTTCCTCTGATTGAGAGATAAGCACCTGCCGTATAGAAGAACACACAGGTTATCCCGATGCAGTGAAATGGTGGCCAAAGCTGCAGAAGGTACAGGATAAGTAACGCTATCAGGACGATCTTCCCTCCTTTGCGAAGCGTCCAATGAAGAAAGGGAGATAGTAAGTTAACCACCATTAAATCCCTGACGAACCAAAGTACTCGATGAAAGGGATGGGCGGAGATCATCCGGTACCCCAGCGGATGACTGTTTTCCGTCACAATTGAATCCCACCACATACTTATTCCGCCATGATCGGAAAACCACTGACCGACCGGAATCCATCCTTCGTCTGCGCATAGAGAAAGGCGGCATTGATGGAAATAGACGTATGCGATATAAAGCGTTGTCCAAATTAAATACGGAATCAGCAGTGTATGGACCCGCCGATACATCTTCTTCATCCATTCATCCCAGTTCCATCTCTCCAGCCCCCTGAAGAACAAGTCCCCGGAAATCAGAAAGAACAGTGGGACAGCTATTGCAGGAATAACATCCGCAAACATTACTCGAATCCATTCTCCACTATCCACGAACGGCCTATTGCCTGAGTGGATGAAAACCACCATAACAGCAAGGGGAAAACGGAGTCTCTGAATGAGTATGGAATCAGTGGATGACATACCAGCAACTTGTCGATAACCAATTCCTCAGATAAGGAATCCTGTCAAAGGCCAGCCTTAACCTCATAGGGCGGAGCCCGAACTTGGCTTTGTAGTGAGGATTGACGAACCAAAGAGTCCGCTCCAAAACAACGTAACCTGCCGTCCGGCAAAGGCTTTCAAACGTCTCCACCGTCATCCGTGAGCGTCGAATGTCCATCAACTCTTTAATATGTTGCTCGGGTTCCTTGAATAGGCGGAGAATTCCCCGATATACCGGCATCGGCAGTAGATGAATCCACGGGAGAACCCGGACTCCCTTCCGGACGCAGGTCTGCTGGTGACCGCCAAACGGCATCTGCCAGGCAGGAAAGGCTAGGAATGCAACACCCTTTGGAGCAAGGAATGTATGGATCCGCTCCAGAAAACTTCCCTTATCTTCCGGCGCAATATGCTCTATCACATCGTGGACAAGTATTACGTCAAATGCTTTGTCCTGTTTGGGAAAATCAAAGAAATCCGCACAGAAGAAACTACCTTCAGCGCCATTCATCCGGAAATAGTTCCGCGCATTTTCAATCTTCTTCTCGGAAAAGTCAACCCCTGTCACCTCGCAGCCAATCAGCGCAAAGGGCAAAAGATTCCCCCCTTCGCCACATCCCACTTCCAAAACACGAGTACCATAGGCAACGGGTATGTATTGGCGGATATAATCGACGTAGAAAGCCGTCGATGTCTCCACCAATTCGTCGAAGTATTGATGCCGGTCTTTGTATCTGTCTCCCATCAGGTCCGTTTTCCTATTAGACTGACCGGATGGGCAAATACTGCGTACCTTAGAAGGTCAGCCGTACGCCGAAGGGTACAGCGAATTCAACGGGTTGAACCTGTCTGATTGTCTGGACGCGACCTCCGGTATCAAAATAATATCGAACCTGCGGCTCCACATACAGGCCCATCCAAGGGGTAAGATTATACTGAACCCCGATGCCTGCACCCGCAGACCACTGAACAGGAGCTTTTAACCGCAATGTGTTCTGATAAGTGTAGGCCACTCCGTTGTGGTGCTCACTGTTCAGGATTCCAGCAACCGGAATCTCCATCTTGCCGAAGGCAGATGCATTCAGGTTCAGATTGCCTTTGGACCAGACCGTATAGGATAGACCGAGAGGGACACCCAGATAATGGATGGTCTGCTGATTCTTGATATACAACGTATCTCGGCCAATGGAATGCGTAGAACGTAACCGAGTATATTCCAGCCCTGTCAGTACGCTCCAGCGGTCATTCAAACCGATACTGGCGCTGAGACCTAGCGTAAACGGCTTTTCGTATTCGGCCTTCTCCTCTACAGGCTTCGGATTCGGATCCATTGCTTCCGGTACTGCCAGCCTTTCCGCAATATGGAGGAGCGACTTGTAGTAAGCGAGTGAATCGCCGGTGCTGTAATGGCCTTCCATAGACTGTACTGCCGTGAGGAAGTCATCCCAAGAGGAGACCCTCGTGTCCGGAGCCAGAATGTAGGACGATGCTTGAGCCAGGATACCGGACCCCATCACAATCGGGCTGCTTCCTGCAATAGCGCTGGGCAGCGCCGAAATGGAAGGCAGAAGTCCAAGGAGATTCTTACGCGCCGTTGTTCTGGTTTCGGCCAGAAGTGGTTGGTTGAACTCTGTCCTCTGTCGCTCTTGCTTTCTAATCCTGTATTTCTGTTCGGATGCGCTGATTGAAACGAACGGGATTGAAATAGGACGAATGTCAATAGGAGCCAGCCTCTCACGTATTATGGAAGAATCGTTCAACTCGGGAGTTGTATCTTGAGCGCTTATTTCAGCTATCCGAGTTTTTTCTATCAATGTCGGAGTTACAGGCGCCACCAACGAATCAACCGGCAGTACCACATGAATACTGTCTTCGGCGGGCGTCATAACCACAGGACCATTCTGCCCCGGTATGGACTCCGTTTTTTTATGTAGCAGGAGTGGAGTGACAATCAGGGCTATCAAGGCAAGAAGTGCCAGCCAATACCGTTTCAACTCCTTCTGTAGTACCTGTCTTGCCCTGAAAAGATTGGATGAGGATGATTTCTCTCCGATATGCAACAGCGCCCCAATCTCCTTGTGCGAGAGCCCCTCCAGCACAGACAGGCGGAACACCTTTCCATACTGTTCAGGCAGGCGGTCAATCAGTTCCAACAAATCATCGTACGGCGGGACGGGATACAAGGTCTCTTCCGGGACATCCTCTATGTCGATGTCTTCCTCCGGATGTGTGAAATGCTGGCTCTCCTTGAGATAATCGATGGCAAGGTTCTTCACGATGACCCCCATCCAGGATTCCAGCTTTTCCGGATTCCTCAGCCTGCCGATCGAAGACAAGATCACAACAAAAGCGTCATGCAACAGGTCTTCCGCCACCTCCTGGGAATCCACATAGTGCCGACATATCCCCATAAGTTTGCCGGAATAGTCCCGATAGAGGGCCTCCGCCGATGCAGGGTCCCCACGTTTGCAGCCATCCACGAGTTGTCGCTTGTCCATATAGTTCGCGGCTTATTCTATATAAAGACCGCAAAAGTACGAAATACTGCGTGGGGAAAACAAAAAAGACGGTGCAACTATTCCCGACTATATCTGACTACAAACAGAGCGACAAGGATATAATTGTTACACTATTTGTCACATCCTATATAAAAAATCCCCCTCAGACTACTCTGAGAGGGATTTCTGTGGAGCATAGGAGAATCGAACTCCTGACCTTTTGAATGCCATTCAAACGCTCTACCAACTGAGCTAATACCCCGTTTGCGGACTGCAAATATAGTAACTTTTTTTTAAATCAAAACATTTTTTCTTCATTAAAGCTATAAAAATGTTGATCGGCCACTATTATGTGGTCCAGGAGGGCTATGCCGCAGGAGGCGCAGGCGTCGCGCAGGGCGGCGGTTTCCCGGATGTCGACGGAGCTGGGGCGAGGGTCTCCTCCGGGGTGGTTGTGGACCAGGACGATGCCGGCGGCGCCGTGGCTGAGGCCCATTCTTATTATGGCCGGAATGTCTATTATGGTTCCGCGCCCGCCTCCGACGGTTAGGCGTGATATTTTCCCCGGCCGGCTCTTCCTGTCCAGCAGCACAACCCAGCACTCCTCGTGTCCTATTCCTTTGAGGCGGGGGAGCATGAGGGCGTAAATCTGGTGCGGCCCGGTCACGGGCCCGTCCGGCGAGCCCTGCTCCAGCATGAACCGGCGGCCCAGCTCGAAAGCGGCCAGCAAAGTGGCCGCCTTGGGCGCGCCCACGCCGGGCAGCGAGGCCAGATAGCCGGCGTCGCAGTCGAACAATCCCGTAAGGCTCCCGTCCGTCAGGTTGAGAAGATGCCGGGCCAACTCCAACACACCCATGCTGCGCGAGCCGGTGCGGAGCAGAATGGCCAGCAGTTCGCCGTCGGCGAGCGCCTGCGGCCCTCGGGAGAGAAGCTTCTCCCGAGGACGTTCAGACTCTGTCATTTCAGAAATTCTCATACGTTTGTCCCACCCGCCCGCCCATCAATCAAAACTTAAAACTAAGAAAACGACGAACACAAAATAAGTGTCTGTGCAAAGTTACCCTCAAAATCCCGTGAAACGGCATTCAGGCCCGCCATGAGCGCAGATATTTACGATTTTTTAAGAATCCGCCGATAATTGCTATATTTGTAATTCGAATTTTTAAAGAACCTATGGGTAGAGAAATAAAATTTTCACTCGTCTACCGCGACATGTGGCAGTCTTCGGGCAAATATCAGCCCCGGGCAGACCAGCTGGTGCGAGTGGCCCCCGCAATAATCGACATGGGATGCTTCGACCGCGTAGAGACCAACGGCGGTGCATTCGAACAGGTAAACCTCCTCTACGGCGAGAACCCCAATCATTCCGTGCGTGTCTGGACCGCCCCTTTCCACAAGGCCGGCATTCAGACACACATGCTGGAGCGTGGTCTTAATGCTCTGAGAATGAATCCGGTGCCTGCTGACGTGAGGGAGCTTATGTTCAAGGTCAAGAAGGCCCAGGGCACCGATATCGCCCGTTCCTTCTGCGGCCTTAACGACCACCGCAACCTCCGTCTCAGCGTAGAATACGCCAAGAAGGCCGGCATGATCAGCCAGGGCGCCCTTTCCATCACCAACTCTCCGGTGCACACGGTTGAATACTACATGGGCGTAGTGGACCATCTGGTGGAATATGGCACGGACGAAATATGCCTCAAGGACATGGCGGGCGTGGGCAGGCCGACTTTCCTTGCCGAACTTACCCGCGAAATCAAGGCCAAGTATCCTCATATCAAGGTGCAGTATCACGGCCATACCGGCCCCGGATTCTCCGTGGCATCCATGCTTGAAGTGGCCAGGGCCGGTGCTGATTACCTGGATGTGGCCGTGGAGCCTCTTTCCTGGGGCAAGGTCCATCCCGACGTCATAACCATCCAGCAGATGCTCAGGGCCGACGGATTCCTGGTCAAGGACATAAACATGGACGCCTACATGCAGGTGCGCGCCCTTACCCAGGAGTTCATCGACGATTTCCTGGGCTACTGGATCAACCCCTCGAATTCCCGCATGACCTCGCTGCTGGTGGGCTGCGGCCTCCCCGGAGGCATGATGGGCTCCATGATGGCTGACCTTCAGGGATTCAAATCCGCCATAAATGCCGCCGAAAAGGCCTCCGGCAAGCCCGAAAGCGATATAGACACGCTCATGGTGCGTCTCTTCAGCGAGGTTGAATACGTCTGGCCGCGCCTTGGCTACCCGCCGCTCGTCACTCCCTTCAGCCAGTATGTCAAGAATACCGCCCTCATGAACCTGTTCGCACAGGCGCAGGGCAAGCCGCGCTTCAGCACTATCGACAAGGACACCTGGGGCATGATACTCGGCAAGATGGGCCGTCTTCCCGGCCCTCTGGCCCCGGAAATCATCGCCCTCGCCAAGGAGAAGGGCATGGAGTTCTATACCGGCAACCCTCAGGATGAGTATCCTGACGAGCTCCCTAAGTTCCGCAAGATGATGCAGGAAGAGGGCTGGGACTGTGGCCCCGACGACGAAGAACTCTTCGAGCTTGCCATGCATGAGCGCCAGTACCGCGACTACCGGAGCGGCATAGCCAAAGAGCGCTTCGAACATGACCTTGAGGAGCTCAAGGCCAAGGCTGGAGCCCCGATAGTGGTCAAGCGGCCCGTAGTCGAGATGCCGGCGTTCGACATTCAGAAGTACACCGACAAATACCCCAAGGCCTTCCCTCTGCAGGCCCCTGCAGCAGGCAAACTGCTCTGGCAGATCGACGTCGAGGACGCTTCCACGGCCCCCGTGGCAGGCACCCCTGTCAAGGCGGGCGAGCCCTGCGGCTACGTACAGACGCGCTACGGCCTCGAGCCTATAGTGCCTGCGGCCGACGGACGCATCGTTGCCGTCACGGCACCCCAGGGCCACAGCGCAGTGAAAGGAGAAATAGTAGCATTGGCAGAATGACAGACAATTACAACAAGACGCTCACGCCCGAACAACGCGCCAAGCTGGCCGCAGTGAAGCATGTCGCCCTGGACATGGACGGCACTATCTATCTGGGCAACAACATATTCCCCTACACGCTGGACTTCCTGGACCGCCTGACGAAGGCCGGCATCGGCTACAGCTTCCTCACCAACAATCCTACCAAATCGGTGGCTGATTACCTCAAGAAGCTCGCCGGCATGGGCATCGAGGCAGGGGAGGACAATATGTATACAACATCCCTGGCCGCCATCGACTACATCAAGCGCACATGGCCCGGGGCCAAACGCCTCTTCATGCTTGGCACGCCGTCCATGATAAGCCAGTTCGAAAAGGCCGGCTTCGAGTCCTGCGCCGACAGTGCCGACGACCGCCCCGACGTGCTCGTGGTGGCCTTCGACCCCACGCTCGTCTACACCCGCCTTTGCCGCGCCAGCTGGTGGGCCTCGCAGGGCATACCCTACGTCGCCACCAATCCTGACCGCGTATGCCCGACCGACCAACCCACGGTGCTCGTGGACTGCGGCTCGCTGCAGAAGTGCATCGAACACGCCACAGGACGCAGGCCCGACATAGTGCTCGGCAAGCCCGACCCCACCATGCTCGACGGCATACGCCTGCGCCACGGACTGCAGCCTCAGGAGATCCTGATGGCTGGCGACCGCATCTACACCGACACGGCCATGGCCCACAATGCCTCCGCCGTCGGATGCCTCGTGCTGAGCGGCGAAACTACCCTTGAGACCGCCCTGCAAGTAGCTGCCGACGAGAAGGCCCACAAGGCCGCCGGCACCACCCCTGAATTCTACGCCCCCGACTTCATCGTCCGCGATATAGCCGAACTGGGCGACCTGCTTATCCAAAGCCGAAACTGAACGCCGATGAACGGTGAAAACGATTTCTCGCGCCTGGAACTGAGCCTTCCCGCAGCCCGGAAGAACTACCGTTACTTCCGTTCCCTTCTGCGCCCGACCACCAAGATGCTCGTGCTGGTAAAGGCCAATGCATACGGTCACGGAGCAGTTGAGTTTGCGTCCATGATGCAGGCAGAAGGCGCTGATTACCTGGCGGTTGCAATGCCTCTCGAAGGCGTTGAACTGCGCCGTGCCGGTGTGTCCCTTCCCATACTTGTGCTCACTGCCGGCACCGATTTCTTCCCCGAAATCATCGACTACCGCCTGGAGCCGGGCATCCCCAACCTCTACACGCTGGGCGCCCTATGCGACACCCTTCGCCAGCGCGGCATCACCGGCTTCCCGGTGCATATCAAACTCGACACCGGCATGCACCGCCTGGGGTTCGTGCCCGAAGAACTTCCCGCACTTGCCTCGTTCCTGCAGCAGCATTCCGAGGTGCGCGTGTGCTCCATCTACTCGCATCTGGCGGTAGCGGAGGATCCCTCGCAGGACGAGTTCACCCTGGGGCAGATACGCCTCTTCGAGCAGGGGGCCGAGACGCTCTCGGAGGCTGTCGGATACAGGCCGATGCAGCACGTGCTCAACTCTGCCGGCATCGAGCGCTTTCCACAGTTCCAACACGACATGGTGCGCCTCGGAATAGGCATCTACGGCATCAGCGCGCTTCCCGGAGTGCAGCTGGCCCCGGTTGCCAGCCTCAAGGTCAAGATACTGCAGATCAAGACGTTGACAAGTGGCACCATAGGCTACGGACGGCATGGTATCGTATCGCCCGAAGGGACCCGCATCGCCACCATCCCCGTGGGCTATGCAGACGGAATCAACCGTCACCTTGGATGCGGACATGCCTCCTTCAGCATCGGAGGCCGCAGGGCCCCCACCATAGGCAATATCTGCATGGACATGTGCATGCTGGACGTGACCGGCATCCCTTGTGAGCCGGGAGATACTGTCACAATCTTCGGCAGCGACCCTACCGTGAGCGAGATTGCAGGCATACTGGACACCATACCCTACGAAATACTCACCTCGGTGCCCCGTCGCATCGAGCGCATAATAGTTAGGAAATGAAAAAGTTACTTGCTTTTATCGGAGCGACCTTGCTGTGCATGGCCGCTTTCGCCCAGAATGGCGGCATCACCCCTTCCATGCTTGAGCAGATCAGCAAAGGGTGGGCCGGGACCCCCGCCGACAAGGCTCTTCGCAACGCCGTGGCGCAGACGCCCATCAACACCCTGGCCGTCAACGCAGAGAATGCTGCCATGATTGGCACCGACTTCTCCGACCGCGTGCAGACCAAAGGCATCACGGACCAGAAGTCCAGCGGCCGATGCTGGCTTTTTTCGGGGCTCAACGTGCTCAGGGCCGCGGCCATCCAGAAGTGGGACCTGGGCAACTTCCAGTTCTCGCAGAACTACTGCTTCTTCTGGGATCAGCTGGAGAAGGCCAACCTTTTCCTCCAGGCAATCATCGACACAAGGGACAAGCCGCAGGACGACCGTGAGGTGGACTGGCTCTTCTCCAATCCTATCGGGGACGGAGGCACCTTCACCGGGGTCGCTAACCTGGTCACCAAGTACGGGCTTGTGCCTTCGGACGTGATGCCGGAGACGGCCGTTGCCAACAGCACCTCGCAGATGCGCACGCACCTTGCCACCCTTCTGCGCCAGGACGGCCTCAAGCTGCGCGGAATCGCCGCCGAGGCAGGGGTGACCAGTCTCAAGGGGGCCAAGGCCAAGAAGGCTGCAGCGGCACTTCAGGAGCGCCTGCAGCATGAAAAGACCGCCATGCTGGCCGAAGTCTATCACATACTCGCCCTGTGCCTGGGTGTGCCGCCGACTGAGTTCGAGTGGAAAGGACGCACCGTGACTCCGGTGCAGTTCTATAATGAACTTCTCGGCTACGACCTCGAGGGCGGCTACGTAATGCTTATGAACGACCCCACCCGCGAGTACGGCAAAGTATATGAAATCCAGTACGACCGCCACATGTACGACGGGCAGAACTGGGTCTACGTCAACTTGCCGCTGGAGCGCATCAAGGAAATGGCCGTGGCCTCCATCAAGGCCGACGTGGCCATGTACTTCAGCTGCGACGTGGGCAAGTTCCTCGACCGCAGCAGGGGAGTGGCCGACCTTCGCAACTATGACTACGGTTCGCTTCTGGGCGTCGATTTCACCATGGACAAGCGCGAGCGCATAATCACCCATGCCAGCGGCTCCAGCCATGCCATGACGCTCATAGCGGTGGACCTCAAGGACGGCAAGCCCGTCAAGTGGATGGTGGAGAACAGCTGGGGCGCCTCCAGCGGCTATCAGGGCAACATCATCATGACCGATGAGTGGTTCGACCAGTACATGTTCCGGCTTGTGGTGGAGAAGCGTTTCGTGCCTGCCGACGTGCTGGCCATGCTGAAGCAGGAGCCCGTCATGCTTCCCGCCTGGGATCCG
Organism: uncultured Bacteroidales bacterium; assembly: GCA_946405435.1. Classification (GTDB taxonomy): domain Bacteria; phylum Bacteroidota; class Bacteroidia; order Bacteroidales; family UBA932; genus Cryptobacteroides. The sequence continues at coordinate 2,767 of CAMJHF010000032.1, read as the reverse complement.
ATGTTCCTGCCCGAAGAATAGAGTTTCTCCCTAACGGAATTGGATATTGAAGCCTTCGTCCAGCAGCGGTGCGGCGAGGGCTTTCATTTGCTCCGTGCTGTACTTCTGAAGGCCTTCCGCAGGGGTGGGGCGGTCGATGGAATAGAGCTGGACAAGGCGAGGCCGGAGCTCGCGCACAATGTCCATCCAGGGGCCGAGAACCTCGGGGGAGGCTGAGTCGAAGTCGCTGGATTTCAGGAACATGGTCTGGAGAACGAAGTCCCCTTGGAAGCGCTTCAGGGCCTGCACGGTGCGCTCTACGCTGTATCCCGGCGCGGGACGGTTGATGCGGGCGGCCAGTTCGTCGGTCGGGGCGTCTATCTTCATTATGGGGTTGTCCACCTTGCGAAGAGCCTCGAACACTGCGTCAACGTGCACCCTGGTGGCATTCGAGAGCACCGACACCTTGGCGGAAGGGTAGTAGGCGGCGCGAAGTGCAAGGGTGTCGTCGATGATACGGGGGAATTCGGGGTTGAGGGTTGGCTCGCCGTCACCGCTGAAGGTGATGGAATCCACCGGCGTACCGTCCAGCAACAGCTGCATCAGCTTGTCTTCCAGGGCGGTGCGCACCTGCGCTGCGGAGGGGATGACGGTGTCGGAGCGGCCGTCTGCGTTCCAGCCGCATTCGCAGTAGATACAGTCGAAGTTGCATATCTTTCCCTTGGTAGGCAGCAGGTTGATACCCAGCGAGTTGCCCAGTCTGCGACTGTGTATTGGCCCGAATACAGTATCTTCTCGTAACATAGTATGGCAAAGTTGCGAAAAAATTATGATATTTGTCACGCTATGGTCGAATATATGGCAGTCGTCAATCTCACGCCGGACTCTTTCCACGAGCCCAGCAGGATGTGGGATGCCGGCGGCGTCCCGGTTGAGCGCTGCGTGCGGAGGGTGAGGGACCTTCTGGCTGCCGGAGCATCGATTGTGGACCTCGGAGCCGTGTCCACCCGTCCGGGTGCGGCGGCTGTGCCGGTGGAGGAGGAATGGCGGCGCCTGGAACCGGTGCTGCATGCTATCTCAACGCTGCTGCCATCTTCCGGACGCAACCCGGTCAGTGTGTCGGCCCCTGCTGGACTTGGGATGCGAATCTCCATAGACACAACCAGTTCCGAGATTGTGAGGCGGGCGTACGATGTCATCGGACCGTTTATAGTAAATGACATTTCGGCGGGGGAGGACGACCCCTACATGCTGCCGCTGGCGGCCCGGCTTGGACTTACGTATGTAGCTATGCACAAGCGTGGTACGCCATCAACTATGGACGGACTGTGCTGGTATTCAGGGGGAGTGGTGGAGGAGCTGTTGAGCTATTTCGGGGCGTTTTCGAAACGGGCGTCGGCGCTTGGTCTTTCGGACTGGATTCTCGACCCGGGCCTGGGGTTTGCCAAGACTCCCGCGCAGTGCTGGGAGATCCTTCTGCAGCTGGAGCGCCTACAGGTTTTCGGACGGCCGGTTCTTGTTGGTGCCGCTGACAAGCGCTTCACACACAGCGTTCCGGAGGATTTGCAGCGGCAGTACCCCGGGGCGAGTGGCGAGGAAATCGCCAACTGTCTGTCTGTGAGGGGCGGAGCTTCCATCCTCAGGGTGCATAGCGTGCCCGGGCTTTGATTTTAGCGCAGGAATCATTATCTTTGTGCTGTTCGGGGTACCGGCCATGCCGCCGGTTGAGAGAGTCCCGTTGAACTTGATACGGTCAATACCGTCGTAAGGAAATGTCACATATTGGAGAATTCGATCTTATCGGGCGCATAAACTCCCGTTTTGCCGGCAAGGATAACTGCAGTACCGCCCCGGATGGCGTCCTGGGCATAGGCGACGATTGCGCCGTCATCCCGCAGCGCGCCGGCATGGACACCCTGGTCACCACCGATCTGCTTATAGAGGACCGCCATTTCCTGCTTTCCGACATCTCTCCGGAGCAGCTTGGCTGGAAGTCCGCCGCTGTGAATATCAGCGATATAGCCGCCATGGGCGGGCGTCCCGTCGCAACTTTCCTTTCGATTGCCCTGCCAAAGTGTCTGCCTCTCCGACAGGAGGTTCACCCTGTGGATCAAAGTCCAGATCATCGGTATCGGGAAGGTCTTTTTCGTCTCCCCGACGGTGGCGAAAAGTCCTCTCCTGTGGAGGATGGTTGTGCGGACAGCGAGGGCGGCGGCGTGGAGAAGTGGGTGGACCGGTTCATAGACGGATACAAAGCCATGTGCGACAAGTTTGGAGTGCCGCTGCTGGGAGGAGACACCTCCGCGTCGCCCGACAAACTGTTCATCAACGTCACGGTGTTGGGCGAGTGCCCCCACGGCAAGGCGCTCCGGCGCTCCAGCGCCCGCCCCGGCGACCTGATATGCGTCACCGGCACCCTCGGCGACTCCGCCGCCGGCCTTCGGCTTGTCCTCGAGCGCTCCGCCGCTAGCCTGCGGCCCGTCCCCGAGCGCTCCGCAGGCCATTCTGAGCCTCACTCTTGTCATTCTGAGCGAAGCGAAGAATCTCCCTCCTCCCCCGAGCGCACCCTCATCCGCCGCCACTATTGCCCCATGCCGCGAGTGGCTGAAGGACAGGCACTTGCCGCCGTGCCCGGCGTCCACGCCATGATGGACATCTCCGACGGCATCGCCTCCGACCTCCGCCACATCCTCAAAGCCTCCGGGCCCAGAAACGCCGAATTCAGTCCCGAATCGGCAGAAAGTGTTGCCTCCGGGCCCAGAAATGCCGATTTCAGTCCCGTGGCGGC
>CAMJHF010000031.1 GCA_946405435.1 uncultured Bacteroidales bacterium | reverse complement strand
AGCCAGCCGCATGAATACGGCAACTACTACGCCTGGGGCGAGACAAAGCCCAAATTATCCTATACCTGGAGCAATTATAAGTACAATCCCAGCGGAGACGGAAAAACATTTACCAAATATTCTTCAGCGTCTACCCTTGAGCTTTCCGACGACGCCGCACGCCAAAATTGGGGCGGCACCTGGCGTACGCCTTCGCGAGATGAGTGGAAAACTTTGTGTTACGGAAACTATGACTGGACATGGACCGACAATTATAATGGATCCGGAGTTCCAGGCATGATTGTTACCAGCAAAGTTTCAGGGTATGTTGGCAACAGCATCTTCCTGCCTGCTGCCGGATATTATAATGAAAAGGGATTACAGATTTCCTACAAAAACGGAAATTATTGGTATAATGAAAACTCCGAAGGCGTTACGGAAGGCCTTTACGACCAGGCCGGCTATTTATCCTTCAACTCAACAATGAGCCCTGCAACTAACTATGCTGCCTGGCTCTATAAAGGCCATTCCGTCCGCGCAGTATCAGATTGACAGTAAGTGAAAAAATAGAACTTCTTCCTCACAGTCCCGGAGTCTACCGCTACTACGACGACAAAGGGACTGTGATTTACGTGGGCAAGGCCAAAGACCTGTACAAGCGTGTCCACCAGTACTTTGTGGATCCGCAGCGTCTCACGGTCAAAACGCGCCTTCTGGTAGCCCGCATCGCCGACGTGCAGTACTCGGTGGTGGACACCGAAGCCGACGCCCTGCTGCTCGAGAACAACCTCATCAAGCAGTACAAGCCCCGCTACAACATACTGCTCAAGGACAGCAAGACCTACCCCTGGATATGCGTCACATCCGAGATGTTCCCGCGCGTGTACCTCACCCGCCGGGTGGAAAAGAACGGCTCGCGCTACTTCGGCCCCTATAGCTCGGTGTTCCATGCCAGGAGCCTTCTGGAGTTCTTCACGCGCAACTGGCCCCTTCGGAGCTGCCGTCTCAAGATCGATTCCGAGGCAATCCTGCGCGGCAAGTACCGCCCCTGCCTTGACTACCACATAGGCCGCTGCGCCGGATGCTGCATAGGCAAGGTGTCCCAGGAGGAGTACAACGGCTGGATAGAAGAAATCGTGCACCTGCTCAAGGGCGGCGTGAGCGAGATCATCGGCAAGTACAAACAGGCCATGGAGCAGGCCGCCGAGGCCCTTGACTTCGAGACGGCCCAGTTCTGCAAAACGCGGATGGAGGCACTTCAACGCCATTATGCCAAGTCCATCATCACATCTGCAGGCGAACGTGACCTGGACGTCTTCACCCTTGTGACGGACGGCCCCGACGCCTTCGGCAACTTCCTTCGCGTGCGCGGCGGAGCCATCATACAGAGCCTGAATCTTGGGTTCAAGATGCAGATTGAGGAGGAGAACGCCTCGGTGCTCAGCAGCTTCATAGCGGAAATCGAGTCCAAGTTCGGCGAGCTGGCGGGCGAATTGGTGGTACCGTTCCTGCCCGATGTGGAGCTGCCCGGCGTGCACTTTACCATCCCCTCGCGCGGCGACAAGCTCGCCCTGCTGGAGCTCAGCGCCAAGAACGCCCGCGAGTATCAGTTCAACACCCTCAAGCAGCGCGAGCACACCGACCCGGACGCCTTCCGGCAAGGGGTGATGGAGGAGCTGCGCAAGGCCCTGGGAATGAGCGAACTGCCACGGCACATCGAGTGCTTCGACAACTCCAACCTGCAGGGCACCAACCCTGTGGCGTCGTGCGTTGTGTTCCGAGATGCGGAGCCGAGCAAGAAAGACTACCGCCGGTTCAAAGTCAAGACCGTCATCGGCGCCAACGACTATGCCTCCATGAAGGAGATAGTGAACCGCCGCTATTCGCGTATGCTGGACGAAGCTCCTGACGACCTTCCGCAGCTGGTGGTCATAGACGGCGGAGCCGGCCAGCTGAACTTTGCCTGGCAGGCCATCTGCGAGCTTGGAATCCAGGACAGGATGACGGTGGTCGGGCTTGCCAAACGCCTTGAGGAGGTCATACGCGTGGGCGATCCGTACCCCTTGTTCCTCGACCGCAACTCGCAGGCACTCAAGCTGCTGCAGCGGGCCCGCGACGAGGCGCACCGCTTCGGCATCACCTTCCACCGTAATCTGCGCAGCAAGGCTGCCGTGCACAGCACCCTGAGGGATATTCCGGGCGTAGGCCCGCGCACCGAGGAGCGCCTGCTGCTGCACTTCGGCTCGCTCGCCCGCGTCCTGGCGGCCCCGGAGGCCGATGTCGCTGCCCTGGTGGGCCCCAAGTTGGCAAGACTGATTTGCGAAACAAAGTGAGGTTTTGTTTATCTAATTTTTTTTACCTACCTTTGTCCGTTGCAAAAAAGCGAAAGTACTAATAAGAATAAACCAAATATTTTAACTTTATGGAATACGAAGAAATCGTAAGCAAGGTAAAGGCCATCATCGTTGACAAACTTGGCATTGAACCTTCCGAAGTTACCGAAAACGCTAACTTCACCAACGACCTTGGAGCAGATTCTCTCGACACCGTCGAGCTCCTTATGGAATTCGAAAGGGTGTTCGGAATCAAGATCCCCGATGAGGAGACCAGCACCATCGCCACCGTCAAGGACGCTATCGACAAGGTCGCTGAAAAACTCTCAGCTTAAGAGTTTCCGGACAGAAATTCAGAGGTCGGCCCCGCAAGGGGCCGACCTCCTTTTATCGTGAATCCATCTCCCGGTGTACGGGATGGCTTTCGTAATTAATAGATCCAATCAGCTATATATTCTTCGCTTTTAATGTATGGACCTTCATACCGGCACTTGATTGAATCGCCATTATAAGATTTTCCGTCTATGGCGAAACTGAGTGTGTTTGCGGACTCGTTTATTTCCAGTTTCATATTTCCGGAGCCAAAAATACCACTATTGTCGCCCATGTAAGCAAACTCATTGCATATACAGTAGAAATTATACTCTTCAGGGACATTGAGCGTTTTGTCCAGAGATCGTGCTCCCAAGAGTGATTTTGCGAGGTCAATAACCAGAAAGTTGCAGTCGGGCTTGGTACTCATTGTCCCGAACGTCTTGACGTCATTTTCGAGGAAGACTATATCGTATCCGTTAAGGAAGCTGCCATAAAACAGTCCGACACTCTTAAGTGTAGCGGGTTCCTTTCCGTTTATTGACATTGTTTTATTTGGAATGTAGTCCCATGAATCCTTGCTGATCACGGTCACGTCGCACTTGGCGCTGACCTTGGGATTGCTCTTGGAGGTGACGGTGATGGTGGCCGAGCCGACGCCCATGGCCGACACCTTGCCGTCGTCGTCAACGATGGCCACGCTGGTCTTGTCTATCTTCCAGTACAGGGACTTGTCCTTGGCGTCCTCTGGCAGCACGGTGGCGGTGATGGTCTCGGTGCCGCCGACCTTGAGGGTGATGGAAGTCTTGTCAAGGGTTATGCCCGTGACTTCGGAGTCTCCTGGAGTGGGCGGCTCGGGAGGCGTGTCCTTGGCGGTGACGGTGACAGTGACCGTAGCCTTGAATCCGCCGTCCTTGGTGGTGACGGTGATGGTGGCGGTGCCGGGACTGACGGCAGTTACGCGGCCGGATTCGTCAACCGTTGCCACGCTGGTGTCGCTGGAAGAGAAGGTGACGTCCTTGACGGACGCGTCGGAAGGCTCGACGGCGTAACTGATAGTGGCCGTCTCTCCCTCAGAGAGGGAAAGTGTGGGCTTGCTGACGGTTACGCCCGTCACGGGGATTTCGGTTCCCTTGCGTTTGCAGGAACTGACCGACAGGACGGAGAGTCCCAGGGCAAGCATCGCCAGAACGGCGATGGCACGGGAGACAAAACTTGAGGTCTTCATGGCGGTTAAATTTTAAATCTGGCCAAATATAATAAATAATGTTATAATTCCCGCAGGCTCAGGGCGAAGCCGCCGCCGCGGGCCATGCGAACCGGGATGCTGTCGCCGGCGCTTACCTCGCTGCGGGTGATGGTGTAGGCCTGGGGAGCGGTCTCGTAGTCGGCCTCGGGGGCGTCGGCGTAGAGAACGGCCTCGTAGCGCAGGCCGGGCTTAAGGAAATCCAGTGTCACCACGGTCTCGTGAGCATTCTCGCCGCACACGCCGCCAACATACCAGACGTCTTTGGGCTTCGCGCCGGCCAGGCTCCGCGCAGTGGCGCTCTCGGGAAGCGCGTACACGAAACGCGCAGCGCCTGAGAGCATGTCTTCCTTGCCGTCGGGCAGGGCCGCCACGCCGCGGGCCGCCTCGTTGAGAGTTTCGATGCGGGGCTTGCGGGCCGTCACTATGTATTCGCCGGGCTCGGCCTCAAGGTAGAGGCTCTGTTCCCAGTCTACCGCCACGTCTTTTATGAACTGGAAGGCGTCGGGGAAGCGCTCGTAGTTGTCGGGCAGGTCGGCCGCCATCTGCAGGGGAGAGTAGAAGGTGACGTAGAGTCCCAGCTGGTTGGCTATGGTGTGGCGCATCTTGCCTGTCTGCCCGGGGGCTGTGACCGACATGTCCTGCTCGAAGATCCCCGGCGTATAGTCCATCGGGCCGCCCTGAAGGCGCGTGAACGGCAGTATGGAAGTGTGTCCGGGGTTGATGTGGGCGCGGTACTCCGTGCCCATGGCCGACTCGTTGCCTATCAGGTTGGGCCAGGTGCGGCACAGGCCGGTGGGCCTCACAGCCTCGTGGGCGTTGACCATGATGTGATAGTCGGCGGCCTTCTTGAGCGCCAGCAGATAGTGGTTGATTATGGGCTGGCTGTAGTGATGCTCGCCGTAGGGGATTATGTTGCCCACATAGCCGCTCTTGACCGCGTCGTAGCCGTAGCGGTTCATGAGGGCGTAGGCGGCGTCCATGTGACGCTCGTAATTGACTGTGGATGAGGAAGTCTCGTGGTGCATCACAAGGCGTATGCCCTTGGAGTGGGCGTACTTGTTGAGTGCCGGCAGGTCGAAGTCGGGGTAGGGGGTCACGAAGTCGAACACATAGTCTTTCTGGCATCCGAACCAGTCTTCCCAGCCCTCGTTCCAGCCCTCTATGAGCAGGGCGTCGAAGCCGGCCGCAGCTGCGAAGTCAATGTAGCGGCGCACGTTTTCGTTGTTGGCGCCGTGCCTGCCGTGGGGCTTGAGGGCGCTGTAGTCGGTGACTCCAAGCTGCACCGAAGGCAGCTCGGAGGTGTAGCTCCACTCTGTCCTGCCGCTGATCATCTCCCACCAGACGCCCATGTACTTGACGGGGTGGATCCAGCTCACGTCGTCCAGGGCGCATGGCTCGTTGAGATTGAGTATCAGCCTTGACGCCAGCACCTTGCGGGCATCGTCAACCACCATGACGGTGCGCCAGGGGGTTACGCACGGGGCCTGCATGCGGCCCTTCACCCCTTCTGCGTCGGGGGTGAGCCAGGTGCGGAAGGTCATTGTCCTGTCGTCCAGCAGCAGGTTTGTGGTAGGATAATTTACCACTGCGGCCTCGTGGATGTTGATATACAGTCCGTCCTCGGTCTTGAGCTGCAGCGCCGTCTGCACGCCGGTGTCGGAAAAACCCGTGGCCGAGGCGTTGCTCAGGCGGGTGGCCCGGGAGGCTGCCCTTATGCCGCTCAGGGGAGTGCAGCTGTAGTTGTATTCCTGCGTGTCGTAGTCGCCGCTTATCCACCAGGCGGTGTGGTCGCCCGTCATGGCAAACTCGGTAAGTTCTTCTTTGATATTGAAATAGCGGAGTTTGTTCTCCTGAGGGAACTCGTAGCGGAAGCCAAGGCCGTCGTCGAAGAGACGCATGCGGACGTTCATGCGCACACCGTCCTCGCGCACAAGGCGCAGGAGCAGTTCATTGTAGTGGTTACGTATGTCGCGCTCCTCGCCCCACACGGGGTGCCAGGTTTCGTCGGCCGTGGCGGTCTTGGAGCCTTCCAGGGTGAACCCGTCCTTGAGTGATGTGCCGTCGCAAAGATCGAAGCCCAGGCGCGAGGTCCTGACCACCGCGGCGCCAGCCCTGTCGAGCCGGTAGCAAGGCCGCCCTTCGGCGGTGAGTCCGAATGTGGCACAGAGCTGCCCGTCCGGACTGCTCAGGCAGACGGTATCGGACAGGTGGATTTCGCTCCTGCTGCATGAAGTTGCCGCCGCCAGCGTCAATGCCACCAATCCGGCGATCAATCCTAAGTACTTGATTTTCATATTTTTGCTTGTTTTGCCATCCCCCAAAAAAGGGGTAGGCGAATAGCTTAACTTATTGATATTCAAACGAATAACTTTGCGTGCCCCGCCACCCTTTAAAGGGTTTGGACGTCATAGTCCCACGCGGCCAGGGTGCGGCCGTCGGCTAGGGCAACTTCCTCGGAAGTAAGGTTGGCCCAGACCTTGACGCTGTTGCCCTTGACGCTGCGGCTGAAGGCCAGCACGCCTGCGGGCTCACCTTGTATGTACTCCAGCTTGCCGCCGCGCTCGCCGGCGAAAAGGGCCGGATTGTTGTGGCGCAGCTGCACCAGCGAGTGCCAGAAGTCCGTCCAGGAATTGTCGCTCCAGTCTGTGATGGGGTCCTTCTCGAAGAAGGCGAGCCTGCGGTCCAGACCTATTTCCTGTCCCGTGTAGATGAGCGGCTGGCCTCCGGGGAGGGTAAAGCACAGCAGGGCCATCACCTTGGAGGCGTCTCCCATCCTCTCGAACTCGGTGCCGGCCCAGGAATTCTCGTCATGGTTGGAGGTGAACATCAGGCGGAAGGCTCCGGCGGGGAACCGGGCCTCGTCGCGGGCCAGGTAGTCCTTGAGGTCATCCACGTTCTTCTTGCCCTGGGCTATGTCGTTCATGATATGGTGCAGCTCCCAGGCGTAGGTGGCGTCGAAAGCCGTCTTGGGGTCGGCCAGTTCGGGTTTTTCGGCCTCTGCCAGCAGGTACGCCTCGGGGTAGTCGCGCTTGAGCCCGGGCAGCACGCCGAGCCAGAACTCAGCCGGCATCTCGCCTGCGGCGTCGCAGCGGAATCCGTCCACGCCCTTGTCCAGCCAGAAACGCATGCAGCTGTCCTGGGCGGCCCAGACGGCCTGGTTGTCATAGTTCAGGCTGCGGGTGTCAGTCCAGTCATACTCCCAGATGGCGTTGCCCAGCGAGTCGCGCTCATAGAAATCGGCGGGGCGCTGAGTCATCCAAACATGGTCCGGCGCAGTCTGGTTGGCCACCCAGTCCAGTATGACCTTGAAGCCATATTCGTGGGCTTCGGCAAGCAGGCTCTCGAAGTCTTCCATGGTGCCGAATTCGGGATTCACCGCGCAGTAGTCGGATATGGCGTAATAAGAACCCAGCGTGCCTTTGCGCTCCACCTCACCTATCTTGTACATTGGCATGAGCCAGAGTATGTCCACACCCAGCTCTTCCAGACGCGGGAGCTGGGCCTTGACGCCCTTGAATGTGCCCTCGGGTGAGAACTGGCGCACGTTGACCTCGTACATTACGGTGTCGTAGGTCCATTCCGGGTGCAGGGAAGCCTTGGGCTTGCAGCAAACCGCAAGGGAAAGCAGCGCAGCGGCTGCAAGAAGAATCTTTTTCATATCTTGAATGCTTATTGTTCAAATACTGCCGAGGCGAATGGCCCAAGGCTCAAGGTGCCGTCTTTGACGGAGTATTCTCCGTTGGATACGACGGTCTTGGTCAGCTTGTACTCCGGAAGAGCCGTCTGCACCGGAGTGTTGCCGAAGTTGTGCGCCACCAGCACGGTCTGGCCGCCGTAGCTCATGGTCCAGAGGGCCAGGGCGTCGATGCGGCTGGTCACCTCCGCCATCTGCCCGTGAGAGAGCGCCGGACAGGTGTTGCGGGCGCGGGCGAAAGCCTTGTACATGCGGAGTATGGAGTCTTCGTCTTCCAGCTGGGCCTCCACCGATATTTCCGGCCCCAGCATGCCGATGTCGATCTTGCCGCCGAAGGCTCCAGAGGCTATGCGGCCCTCGCGCGTCCATTTCATGGGAGAACGGATGAATTCGTCGCCGCGGCTCTTCTCGCCCCAGTAGCCCAGTTCTTCACCCTGGTAGATGAAGGGCTTGCCAGGTGAGGTAAGCAGCAGCGCCCCGGCCAGTTTCATCTTGGGAAGACTCCTTCCAAGGTCGTTGCCGGTGCGGTCCTCGTCGTGGTTGGAAAGTTTGATGGCGTCTATGAAATTGGAACGGTAGGGCTTGTACTGGTCCCTGAACCACAGCACGGTGCGGGCGAAGTCGTTGCCCTTGGCCCGGCCTATGCGGTCCTTGACCGTCCACCAGTAGCTGAAGTTGAAAAGCGACGGAAGACCCTTGTAGTACGGAGCCACGCGGGCCGTCTCGGTGAAGGCTTCGCCCACCATATACAGGTCGCCCTCGCCGCCGCGGGCCTTGTAGGTGGCGTTGCAGCGGTCGTACCACTGGGCGAGGAAGCTTGCATTGGCATCGGCCTGCTCCTGGTATATCCACATCACGGCGTCGAGCCTGAGGCCGTTCACGCCCATGCGTATCCACTTGTCGGCGCTTTCTGCAAGCGTTTTGAAGGCCTCTGATTCAGAAGCCTTGGCGTATGGGCCGTAGTTGAGGTCCGGCATGCTCGCATCGAAACTGGCGAAGTACCAGGTGCTGCTGCCCCCGAAGGTGATGTCTGCCGCGGTGGAACTGTTGAGCTTGAATGGAGTGCCCAGGGTGATGCTGCCGCCGTCGCCTCCCCACTTGGTACCGTCGTCCCACGAACTGAGCGACGAACGCACGAGGAAACCCCAGTCGGTATCCACGTCGATGGTGATTTCGAAGAGCCCGGAGGAAGTTTCATACAGGCCCACCGCGCCGGCGCTGCCGATCCACAGCCATTTGCTTGCCGCCGGGTTGGAGCTCTGGGGGGAGTCGTCGCTCTTGGTCACGGTGATGGTCTTGGCTCCCCAGTTGAGGCTGAAATGAAGGCGTCCTTTGTAGCCGACGTCTCCTCCGGAGATCTTGTGCCAGGAGCCCATGCCTGGCGAGGATGCGCCGGCATAATTGTCCACCCTGCCGGCCGCCACGTCTGCCGTAGGGTTGTCGGACAGCACGTAGAAGCTCCGGTAGGGACTGCTTTCCGAAGAAGTTGCGCTGCTGAACCATTCTCCGCGTCCGGAGTGGTTGAGCACGTAGTCCATGTAGATGTCTATGTTCTTCTCCCGGGCCTTGTCTATCAGCTCCTTGAAGTCCGCCTCGGTGCCGAGGCGGGGATTGATGGAACTGTAGTCCAGCACGTCGTAGCCGTGGTAGGAGGCGCAAGTCTGGATGGGGGAGAGCCAGAGGGCGGTCGCACCCAGTGCGTCAAGGTAGTCGAGGTGCTCGGTTATGCCCTTGATGTCGCCGTAGCCGTCGCCGTCGGAGTCGGCAAAGCTGTAGACGTTTATCTGATATGTTATGTCGGCGCCTTTCTGGTTGCTTGGAAGGGTGCTTTGGGACCCGCCTTCGGGCGTAACGGGCTTGCAGGCGCTAAGGCCTGCTGCCAGCAGCAGGGATAATATAAGGGAAGATTTCATTGGCAACGGCAGGGGCGGTCGGGCCCCTGCCGCCAAAAAAGCGGGATTAAAGAATCTCGAAAATAGGGCTGGTGCCTTCTGCACCGGCGATGCGGCAGGTTCCGCCGTTGACTGCATCAATGGGATCATTGCCGTTGGCCTGATCCATCCTGACGCACCTCATGCGGAACTGAACTTCCTTGGTAGCTTTGACAAGGGTGAATTCAGCCTCGACGGTAACGTTGGTGTTGCCGTCGGCTTCCATCACAACGTTGTAGTCGATACCGGAGGCCGCCTCTTTTTCATTTATATTAACCGGCTTCCATTCCTCGCCGTCGTTATACTCGGCAACCCAGTACTTGGGACCGGTCTTGGACACGCGGGTGATGTACTTGATGTGGGCCTTGGCGCCTGCGGGCTGTTCCTTGCCGTTGGAGAGGGTGAAGAGCCAGTAGTCACCGGTCCAGGGGCCTTTTACGTAGGGGTGGCCCGTTCCACCGACGATACGCATTGCGTTGTTGTCGGGATCGACGCTGGACTTGTCAACTTGTACGTAGGTAATCCGGCCGCCGGGAGTTACATTGGAATCGACATACATGCCGCCGTCGCCTGCATTCTTGTCTTTGACACCGGCAGTGCCGCCGAAGTTGTCTTTGTAAGCAGCCATAGCGTCTTTGGAGAACAGCCACTCGGCCTTGAAGGCCTCGGTCTCGACGGGAGCAGCGCTCTCGTCACCGAAGAGCTCGGTGCGGATGATGGTGTCGTCGGTTACGTTGGTACCCAAGTCGATGTTGTTGTCAAGCATGTACTTGAAGAAGAAGGCGTAGGTAATGAGGGCCCTCTGGGAGCAGAAGCATCCGTAATAGCCGTCGAGCTGGCCGGCAGCATAACCGCAAAGGTTGGTGACAGGCTTGCCGTGGTTGTAGTTGAGGGAGCGCATGGCCCAGTTGTCGAGGATGTCGACCTTGACCTTGCAGTGCTCGTTCTTTTCGGCTGTTCCCATCACAAGGTGTCCGCCGTTGCCGGAGGTCTCGTTGAAGGGAGAATCTCCCCACTCGTATCCGTGGGTTTCGGGGACCTCGGTCTCGCTGATGGACTTGGGAGCGGTAATCTTGTCGATGGAGTTCGGTCCGTACTTCTCGAGCTCGTTGCCGTCGTAGCCGCGGGTGAGCAGGTAGCTGCGCAGGGCGGTCTCGAACATGTCTGCGGTGTTGTACTCCTTGCCGCCTACGGTAATCTTGGTGTCGGCGGGAACGTAGTGGGCGTTTTCGGTAGCGTCAACGCTGGAGTGCATCTTGACGGGGCCGGTGGTGGCTTCCCAGATGTCGAGAATCTTCACATATTCCTGGGCGAAGTCCTTGATGGTTGCCTTGGTGGGGGTGGGAGGAGTGACGGTGCCTGCCTTGACCTCGGCGGTGCCGTTGTTGAAGTCGAGGATGATTTCCTGGCCTGCCGTTACGGGAACACGGGCCTGGTCGCCGCCGGCGCCGCGGTAAGCGATCTTGCCGTCGAAGAAGACGAACTCGGTCTTCCACCAGTCGAGCCAGCCGTTAGGAGTGCAGAGGCCCTCGATAGGGGCGGAAGGAACGATCTTGGAAGAGATGCGGACACCCTCGGAATTGTTGGTGACGGTGGCCTTGAGGGTCTTGCCGTCGGCCACGAACCTCACGATGTCGGGAGCGTTGAAGTCCCATGCGTTGGCACCCCATGCATCGCCTATACCGTAAACCTCGGCGGGATAGATTTCGACGGCGCTCTCGTTGCCGTTCACGAATACGGTATAGAAGCCGTCCTCGGCCACGAAGCAGTTGCCCTCGGAAATGGTGTAGCCCACGGTGCCGGCGCCGGTGAAGTCACCGTTCCATGCCCTGGTGGCGCAGAACTTGAAGCCGTCGGCCTTGTTGAAGTAGCGGGTTGTCCAGAAGTAGCCGGGTGCATTGGGGATGCCGGCGAGCTCGACGACTCCATCGCTCTCCCATTTCCACTCACCGAACTGATTGCCGATCATGTACATGGTCTCGGGAGCGGCGGAAGCCTCTTCGAGCTCCACGTTGTACTTGAAGGAGTTGGCGATGTCGCCTGCTGCGAGTTTGTAGGTAAGGGTGATCTTGTACTTGCCTGCACCATCGGTCACTGCGATGTTGTCGCCGCCGGGTTTGCAGTCTTTGCCAAGGTTGGTGTTGGCCTTGACCTTGCCTTCACCGTCGAGGGTGATCTTCCAAGCGCTGTTGTAGGCGAACTTGAACTCTGCGCCGCCTGCCATTTCCTGGCCGGTGAGGGTGAAGGTAATGCCGTCGTTGGATGCCTCGGTGGCCTCAAGAGGGGTGAAACCCCAGCTGTTCATGCCGCCGCGCACGCCCATGGTCACAGGGCAGAGCACGATCTGGGCCTCGGCGAGGTCGCCTGCATTGTTGAGGTCGAGCACGATGTGGTACAGACCGGTCTTGTCAACCTTCATCTTGGGAGCGGAGTCACCCACCACGAGGGCGCCCTTGAACACTGCTTCTGCAGGGTTGTCCTGGTACAGCTCGGTGGAGGTGTCGGCCTTGAACTCGGTCAGGGTGGCGCCGTAGGCGGTCTGCTCGCCGCCCTTTACATAGGCGAGGGTGAATTCCTTGCCACCCTGCAGCACGATGTACTTCTCGTACATGCCGTCGCGGGTGGACTGGCTTGCAGCCTCGTTGATACCGATGGCCATGGTCTGGGCTGCGGTCGGCTTGGAAAGGCCGGTGGCATCACCCACAACGTAGAATCCGTCCTCAGTGATGTCGTTGACATCGATGGGCTTGGGCTCTTTTTCGCCGCAAGCTGCAATGCTGAGCGCTAGCGCAGCAATGCCTAAGAAACTAAAGAATCTTTTCATACTTTGTGAAATTATAATAAAGTGTTTGTTAATAACCTGCGTTCTGTGTGTAAACGCCCGGGGCGCCGTCCCTCACCCAGTCGGGGATGGGGAAGATCTGGTGGTTCTTGTCACTGGCGCTCTTGAACTCCCAGGTGCCGCCGTAGGTGCCGAAGCGTATCTGGTCGTCGCGGCGATGGCCCTCCCAGGCCAGCTCGCGGCCGCGCTCGTCCAGCAGTTCGCTGTAGGTAAGCTGGGCGGCGGTGTAGGCGGGCAGGCCGGCGCGGGTGTGCACCTCGTTGACGCACTTCAGGGCCTCTTCGTCAGCCACGCCGCCGTTCTGGCGCATGCGGGCCTCTGCCTTCATCAGGAGCACGTCCGCATAACGGTAGATGGGGAAGTCGGAGTCGGCGTGGTGGGCTATGCCGTTGGCGAACTCAAACTTGAAGAAGCGCGCTCCCTCGCAGGAGTTGGCTGCCGTCGGGTCCTGGATGGTGGTGACCTTGGGGGTTATGATGACCTGGAAGTGTGAGTCGGCATGGTCCCATTCCTGGATTTTGCCGGTCCAGCTGCTGCGGTTGTTGACTATGGTGTCCCAGGTGGTCTGGGTATCGTAGACGGGGCCCACGAACCATTGGTTCTTGCGGACGTCGCCGTCGGCGTACTTGTTGTAGAAGGATTCGAGGGTGCACGGGCCGTTCCAGGTCTGGGTGGTGAAGCCGAATACGCTCTGCATGGCGTAGTGCTGGGTGATGAGGTGGAACATGTTGCCGTTGGCATATACGCCGTCGAAAACGATGGGGAAGATGATCTCGGGATTTCCGGTATTGCTGATCCTGAATGTATCGAAGTATTTGGCGTTCAGGGAGTAATAACCACCGTTGATGATGAGGTCACAGTACTTCTCGCAGTCGGCCCAGCGGGGGGTGCCCGTGTAGACCTCGGCATTGAGATAGAGCTTGGCCAGTATCATGTAGGCCACCGGCCTTGTCATCGAGCCGTAGCGTACGGCGTCGTCGATGAAGGGAATGTTGTCCAGGAGTTCCTTCTCTATCCACTCGAAGACTTCCTTGCGGGAGTACTGCTTGATTTCGCGCTCGCCGTCGTCGATGTGCACGTTGCCGTACACGTCCATGGCGAGCAGGTGGTAGAAGGCGCGCAGTATCTTGGCTTCGGCCAGGCCGGCCTTGGCGGCGTCGTTGTACTGCGACTCGTCGGTGCCGATAATGTTGCGTATGTTGTCGATGACGGTGTTGCACTTAGTCACGCCGCCGTAGGCGAAGCTCCAGCCGTTGTTGATGTCACGGGTGTTGCTGCCCCAGGTGTGCTGGTGCATGGCCATGGGCACGCCGGCGTCGTACCAGTCAGTGCCGCGGGTGGGCACCACCACTTCGTCGGAGGTGTATTCCTGGAGGCTCCAGAAGCCCTCGCGGTAGATGTAGCCTTTTTCTCCGGCCAGCTGCGAGTAGGCGTTGGCGATAAGGGTGGAGAACTGGGCGGGTGTCTGGAAGTAGTCTTCCTTGCGCACGTCGGTGTAAACTTCAGGCGACAGGTCGGTGCAGGCGTTCAGGGCCAGGCCCAGGGCTGCAAGAATGATGATATATGTCTTTTTCATATCCGTTCAGTCTTTAGAAGTTCAGGTTTACGCCCAGGGACACGGTCCTCTGGGTGGGATAATAGGAACGTCCGTCGAATCCGGGAGCAAGGCCCGACATGGACACGGTCGAAGGATCGTGGCCCTTGTAGCCGGTGAGCGTGAAGAGATTCTGGGCGTTGAGGAACACCCTGCAGCTGTGTACGTATTCGGCAAGGGCGCCGCCGATCTTGGGCGTCCAGCCTATAGTGAGGTCGTTGAGCTTGAGGTAGGATGCATCCTCGAGGTAGAAGTCGGAGAACTGGCGCAGCGATGCCTTGGAGACCTCGGGATTCTTGATCCAGTTGGTCAGCAGGGCGGCGTCGCCGCTGAAGGAGCTCAGAAGGACGTTCTCCGTTCCGCGGGTGTTCTCGTAGAAGTAGCGTGTCTCGTTGAAGATAAGGCCTCCGATCTGTCCGCGGAAGTTGACCGATGCGTCGAAGTTCTTCCACTTGACGGTGGTGCCGAAGCCTCCGGTGAGCAGGGGGAATGCGTTGCCCAGCACCTGGCGGTCGGCGTCGGTGGGGCTGGTGGTATAGCCTCCTGCGGGGGTTTCGAATACCCATACGCCGCTGTCCTGGATGCCCACGTACTTGTAGCCGTAGAAGTTGCCCACGGGCTCGCCTTCCACAAGGCGCATGACGTAGTTTCCAGTCTCGCCGTCACCCGAGGAGATGTAGCCCTCGTTCTGGTAGGAGGCGATGAGCTTGCCATCGGCGTCGTAGTTGCCGTACTGCTCGCCGGTGATGCGCACCACGCGGTTGCGGTTCCACGCCAGGTTGAGGCCGGCGGACCATTCGAAGTCGCGGCTTCGCATGAGTATGCCGTTGAGCATGAACTCCACGCCGTAGTTGTGTATCTGTCCGTAGTTGTCCCACTTCTTGGCGGACACGTTGCCGCCGGTCAGGGGCACGTCGTACTCGTAGAGCAGGTTGGTGGTGTTGCGGAAGTAGCCGTCCAGGGATCCGG
The DNA here is from genome assembly GCA_946405435.1 of uncultured Bacteroidales bacterium. Lineage (GTDB taxonomy): Bacteria > Bacteroidota > Bacteroidia > Bacteroidales > UBA932 > Cryptobacteroides. Next base: position 4,180 of record CAMJHF010000031.1, on the reverse strand, counting down.
TCAGGCGGCCCTCGAACATCGAGAAGTCAAGACCGACGTTGGACTCTCTCTTCTCTTCCCAGCGGATGTATTCGTTCACGTTGGTCTGGGGGCCCCAGGGCAGGATGAACTTGCCGTCGGAGAAGACGTAGTCGCCGCCCGGACCCACGAGCATGAGGTAGAGGTAGGAACTGCCCGGCATGTTGCCGGTGACGCCGTAGCCGGCGCGGAGCTTGAGCTCATCCAGCCATGCAATGTCCTTCATCCAGTCCTCTTCGGAGATGATCCAGCTGGCGGACACGGCAGGGAAGAGGCCCCAGGGACCGAGCACCGGGTTGGCCTTGGCGCCGAACTTGGAGCTGCCCTCAAGACGGGCGCTGGCGGAGAGGAAATACTTGCCGGCGTAGTTGTACATGCCGCGGATGAAGAAGGAGGCCAGCTTGTCCTTGTACTTGTAGCTGCCCTGATTGGCATCGGCTGTCTTGCCGCTGAGCTTGCCCTCGCCCATGCCGAGGTTGTTGAATGTAATCTTGTCCAGAGGGAAGATGGAGTTGGAGACATTGAAGCCCTGGCTGAGGTTGGTCTGGTAGCTCTGGCCCAGGAGGAACTGGTAGCTGTGCTTGCCGGCGCTGCCCATGTAGTTGAGGGTGTTCTCGACAACCTGCTGGGTGTTGGAGCCGTAGCTCTGGGAGGCCACGCCGTCCTTGCCGGCCACTTCGCGCAGCGTGCTCATCTGGTACTTGCCGTTCCAGGTGGTGATGTCCTGGATTGAGTAGGCGGTGGTGAACTTGAGGCCGGGCAGGAGGTTGATGCTGGCCCTTACGGAACCTACGATCGTCTGGTCTTTCTGCTGATTGTCGGTCTGGTCGATGTCGGACACCGGGTTGCGGGTGTAGAAGTTGTCGGACTCGTAGTAGCCGCCGTATTTGACGAACTTCTCGTCGTCGGAGTAGACGGGCATGGTGGGGTTGGAACGGATGGCCTGGTTGAAGTTGTCGTAGTTGGCCCAGTTCTTATTGGCCCTCTGGTATGCGAAGTCGTAGGAGATGTTGACAAGGCCCTTGAGCGCCTTCTGGTCTGCGGCGAAACGGCCGGAGATCTCGTCGAAGTCGGACTTCTTGGCTATACCCTGGAGGTTGCGGTAGCCCACGGATGCGCGGTAGTTGAAGTTCTGCGTGCCGCCGGTGAGCGAGAGGTTGTGCGTGTGCGAGACCGGGTTGCGGGAGATGGCCTTGACCCAGTCGGTGCTGGAGCCGTAGTCGGTTCCGAGGTTCTGGGCCACCATGTGCTGACGGTATTCCTCTGCGTTGAGCACGCGGGGCACGTTGGAGATGAAGCCCACGCTGGCGTTGCCGCTGTACTCGGCGCTGAACGCTCCGTCCTTGTTGCCGCGGCGGGTGGTGATGAGGATGACGCCGGCGTTGGCGCGGGTGCCGTAGATGGCGGCTGCGGAGCCGTCCTTGAGGATGTCGATGGACTCGATGTCGGAGGGCTGCACGGAGGAGAGGTTGCCGCCGGGCACGCCGTCAATGACGTACAGCGGCTCGGTTGAACCGTTCAGGGAGCCCACGCCTCGCAGCTGCACGCTGTAGCTGTTCTGCGCAGGGTCGTCGCCGCCGTTCTTGATGACGTTCAGACCGGCCACCTTGCCCTGCAGGAGACCCATGGGGTTGGCCACGCCGCCCTTGTTGAAGTCGGCGGGCTTGAGGGAAGACACGCTTCCGGTGACCTCTTTCTTGGTCTGCGAGCCGTATCCTATGACGACCACGTCGTCCAGGAATTCGGAATCCTCGGCAAGCAGCACGTTCTGGGGCATTTCGGAGGCCTTGAACGAACGGCTTGCATAACCTATGCAACTTACCTCCACAATGGCGTCAGGGCCCGATACGGTGAGGATGAACTCGCCGTCCAGGCCGGTGGATGTGCCTGTGGTGGTTTCTTTTTCCATGACGGTGGCTCCGATCACCGGACCCAGGGCGTCCTCGACGACACCCTTGATCTGGTAGCCCTGCGCGAGCGCTGCGGCTGCGGTGCCAAGGATAAGGAAAACAATACTTAGTACTTTTTTCATTGGTGTTATTATTTGGTTTTGACTAGTGTTACGCTGCAGGCTCCGAGAACCAGGAAGATTCCGGCCAGAAGGAGCATCGTGCCCTGGTTGCCACCCACAAGGCTCATGACGGCGCCGCCCGTGGCTGCTGCAACTATCTGCGGAAGGCAGATGGTGCAGTTGAAAAGGCCGAGGTAGCTGCCCATGTAGGGGTTGCCCTCGAGGGCGTTGGTCAGGAAGGTGAAGGGCAGGGCGAGCATGGCGGCCCATGCGAAGCCTATGAGGAAGTAGCTGACAAACAGCAGATATTGATTGTGAATGAACATGATGGAGGCGAATCCGGCGGCTCCGGCCAGAAGGCTCACCACGTAGGCAAGCCTCAGATTCTTGAAGCGGGGGATGACCAGGGCCCAGAGGATGGAGCCGACGGCCTGCACGGCGAAGAGCACTCCCACCCAGTTGCCTGCGGCCTGATAGTCGGCCGACGCCACGTCGGTGGTGCCCCAGCAGTTGCGGGCGATGGCACCGTTGGTGTATGTCCACATGTAGAGGAACGCCGCCCAGCAGAAGAACTGCACAAGGCCCACGGTCCAGAAGGTCCCTGGCGCCTTGACGAGAAGTTTCAGGAGGCCTTCGCCCTTGGCTTTGTGGGCGCTGGCTTTTTGGGCGTGGGTGGATTGGTTGTTTGCTGCCGGTGCGTTGGCCTGCGGTGCGTTTGCCTCCGGGTTGCCCACATGTGCCGCCGGGGCGTTTGCTGTCGGTGCGTTTGCTGCCGGGTTGTCCACTTGTGCCGCCGGGTTGCCCACTTGTGCCGCCGGGGCGTCATCGCCTTCCTTTTGCGCGATCCCGTGGAACTCGGCGTATTCCTTCGGGGGCATCTCCTTGACCTTCAGGAAGGTGTACATCACGCAAACAATCAGGATGGCGGCTCCCACATAGAAACTGTAGATTACGCTCGGAGGGATAACCCCCTCGGGAGCGGTGTTGGCGATGCCTATCCAGGTGAAGAAAATAGGGAAGAGGTAGCCCACCAGCGAGCCGGCGTTGCACAGGAAACTCTGTATGCTGTAGGCCTCCGCCTTCTGGCTTTCGGTCACCATGTCGCCCACCATCATCTTGAAAGGCTGCATGGCCACGTTGATGGAAGTGTCCAGGAAAATGAGGCTGAATAGGCCGAACCACATGGCGGCGTTCAGACCCAGGAACACATATGCTGTGGACAGATTGAAACTCCCCGCATTCGGCAGAAGGACCATCACAAGCACCGCCACGATGGCTCCGGCAAGCAGATAAGGCTTGCGCCGGCCTATCCTTGTCCATGTCCTGTCTGACCATTTGCCAATCAGTGGCTGCACTATCATGCCCATCAAAGGCGGAAGAATCCAGAAAAAACTCAGCTGGTGCGGATCCGCCCCCAGCGTTGCGAAAATACGGCTGATGTTCGCGCTCTGCAGCGCATAAGCAATCTGAACCCCGAAAAACCCGAAGCTCAAATTAAACATCTGCCAGAAAGACAATTTGTGGTTAGCGGTCATATAGCTCACAAATATAAACAAATTTATCCAATTATATAATAGTTGTCAATATTTCCGCCCTTTCTGCATCCATTCCCATCTCTATCTATTCTCCTCCCGGCATCCATTCCAGTCCCGGCATTCATTCCCATTTTTGCACCCATTCCAGTCCCGGCATTCATTCCCATTTTTGCACCCATTCCAGTCCCGGCATTCATTCCCATTTTTGCACCCATTCCCCTCACTGAATTCATTCCCATCTTTATATCTATTCCCCTTACTGCATCAATTTCCCTCCCCGTTTTTCCCCTACCTGTCTATTTCTCAACAATCAACTCCATTTCCTGGCCGTACCCCGTACCACCTACTTCCATTTCCTGCCAATCCCAGTCCCATCACCCCCATCCCCAGCCGTTCCCCGTTCCTCCTACTTCCATCCCCGGCCGTTCCCGGTCCCATCTCCTCCATTCCCAGCTGTTCCCAGTTCCACCCACTTCCATTCCCAGCCAATCCCCGCCCCAATTCCAGCCCCAATTCCAGTCCCATCTCCTCCATTCCCAGTTGTTCCCAGTTCCACCCACCTCCATTCCCAGCCGTTCACAGTCCCATCTATTCCATTCTTAGCTGTTCCCAGTTC
>CAMJHF010000030.1 GCA_946405435.1 uncultured Bacteroidales bacterium | reverse complement strand
CCGGTTGCCGTTCTGTCTGTGTGCCGTCGGGGCGCCAAAAACGTGTCAGGGTGGTCATCCGGATGGCGGCCCTGCTACGAAAAAGGGCCTTTTCGTTCCCCGCCCACCCACACTCAAGCCACCCTGCCACACCTAAGGCCGTAAAACCCGGCGCCGCAGCAGAAGCTAGCCCCACCCTGCCACACCTGAGGCCAGAAACTCCGGCGCCGCAGCAGAAACTAGCCCCACCCTGCCACACCTGAGGCCGGAAACTCCGGCGCCGCAGCAGAAACTCGCCCCACCCTGCCACACCTAAGGCCGGAAACTCCGGCGCCGCCGCAGAAACCCTTCTGCCGCCGCTGTTGGTTGGGCTCACATTGGTTGGGATTGTGAATATGGTCAGGATTGAGAGTGTTTTTGTGGGAATTGGCGGCGCGGAGGGGGATGAGAAATCGGCCGTGAGAAGCCGCAGAGGGGAGATTTGGATAATAAGCGTTACAAAAAATGGACGAACGGATAGTTGTGCGTATCTTGCAGGCCTAAACTCAAACGATATGAAACCAAACAGACAAACTCTTTTCCTGTCGCAGGAAGCTTTTGAAAGGCTGAAGGCCCGTTATCCAAAACTCAATGAACCGTGGCAAAGCTCCGAAGTTGAGGAACTTAAAGCCATGGCAGCAGACAAAGTTCCCCTTTCTGACATGTCCGAGCACTTGGGCCGGACCCCCAACAGTTTGAAAATGAAACTGAAATCTTTAGGCCTTTATGAACCGGGACCTGTCCCCCGGGCATGGACTCAGGAAGAGGAGACCCTCCTGCTAAACCTTTACAATTCTGGTGTTTCTTTTGAGGAAATGTCCGAGCGTCTCTGCCGATCGGGGAAGGCCCTTGTGTCTCGCCTGGTGCTGCTGCGGGCCAATCTTTTCCCGTCCGGCTCCTCATCTCCAGAAGCGGTGGCACCCCAGTCTGACAAGCATACTTCGGGCGCTCCTGCAACTGGTGAACCGTCAACGATTGACGAGCTGTCGGCAGACTGACATGCAGACCAAGAAACAACAGGTCGGCAGACGCGGAGAGGATGAAGCCTGTTCGTATCTTGTCGGCCAGGGGCACCGTATACTCCAGAGAAACTGGCGCTTCGGGCATCTCGAGATAGATGTTATATCACTAAAAGACAAGGTGTTGCATATAGTCGAGGTAAAAACCCGGAGCGGCGGTGCCACCGTGGCTCCCGAGTCCAGGGTGGACCAGGAAAAGCGGCGCTGCCTGGTGCGGGCGGCCAATGCCTTCCTGCATGCTGACGAGCGGGCATCCCTCCCGGCCGACCTTGAGGTTCAGTTTGATGTCCTCACTGTCATCTTTGAGGAGCCCGCCCCGCTTGTCGAGTACTATCCCGCGGCCTTTATCCCATTCTATTATTGACACTTGCACATCCTGCCTGCCTTGCCGGCCAGCCTATGAGAAGCTACAGGGAATGCCCATCTGCAAGCCTGCGCTGCTTCGCTGATGACCTGCACTACCTTTCTGGCTACCCAGCTCCACTTTGCTTGGCAATGTGGGCGTAATAAAATGAAAAATTTTTAATTTTGTGACTCAAAACTAAAACCTAAAGAAATGGGCAAGAGCAAACTTTTGCATACAGATGACTGGCTTGCAGTCTGGATTGGATTCATCATCATAGCCGCGGGCCTCGTGGCCGTGCTTACCGGAGCGTTTGATTTTTCTGCACTCAAGTTCAAGACCTGGACTTGGGGCGAGCAGCTCACCGGAGCTGCCGCGGCCAAGGTTGTGCCCCTGGGGGAGCAGCTGGCCAGCGGCGCCTTCTGGCTCAAGGGCCTTCTGACCCTGTGCGTCCTCGGCGTGCTGTTTGCCGTGGGCGCAAAGCTCACGGGCGAGAAGTTCAGCAAATTCATTCCGGCATTCATCGTAGTGTTCCTGCTGTCGGTGATCGTGCGCCTTATCAGCGCCGAGTTCACACTCAACCGCTATCTTGAGTGGGCCTTCTGGGCACTCATCGTGGGTATGCTGATTTCCAATACAATAGGCACTCCGAATTGGCTCAAGCCCGCTGTCCGCACTGAGTTCTACATAAAGACAGGCCTTGTGATCATGGGCTTCTCGGTGCTGTTTTCCAACATCGCCAAGTTTGGCCTGTACGGCCTCGGAATAGCCTGGGTGGTGACTCCCATCGTGATCCTGTTCATGTGGTGGTTCGGCACCAAGGTGCTCAAGATTGACAATAAGCCTCTGGTCATCACGATGGCATCCGCCACCAGCGTCTGCGGTACTTCTGCCGCCATCGCTTCCGGCGCCGCTTCCGGCTGCAAGAAGGATGACCTCACCATGACCATTTCTATCTCCATCATATTCACCGTGCTCATGATGGTGCTCGAACCTGTCATCATCAAGGCCTGCGGCATGTCTCCCATCATGGGCGGCGCGCTCATAGGCGGTACGGTGGACAGCACCGGCGCCGTGGCAGTTGCCGGTTCCGTGCTTGGCGGTGAGGCCGAAAAGGCCGCCGTGCTGGTAAAGATGATCCAGAACATCCTCATCGGCTTCATAGCATTCTTCGTGGCCCTTTTCTTCGCCACCAGCGTCAATCGCAAAGAGGGGCAGAAAGTGGGAGCAGGGGAGATTTGGACACGCTTCCCCAAGTTCATAATTGGTTTCTTCGTGGCGTCCCTTGTGGCTTCTTTCATCGTTCTGCCTCTTGCCGGCGCCGACCAGGTGAAGGCCGTCAACGGAGTGCTTGACCAGTACAAGAACTGGTGCTTCGTGCTCGCCTTCGTGAGCATCGGTCTTGACACCAACTTCCGCGATATCGCCCTCCAGATGAAGGGTGGCAAGCCCCTGTGGCTCTACATCGTGGGCCAGACATTCAACATCGTGCTGACCTTCGCAATGGTGTGGTTCCTGCTGTCCGGCGTCGTGTTCCCCGTGCCCGTGCTTGACTGATGAAAGGTCCGAAGCCTTCTGCCACCGTCCGGCACTGGTCTGTCGGCAGCGTTGCGGCGCTCGTTGTGGGCGCCCTGGTGCTGGCTGGCACCGTTTATATAATGGCCCGCGGCCTGGGCCTCAATCCCGACCTTGACTTCGGCGTCGGCGCCTACTACTACGCCGACATCCCGGACTACCAGAAGACGCTCGACTGGGACACATATACGGCAAAACTACCGTTCTGGGTGTACCTCCTGCTTTTCCTTGCCTGGGGAGCCCTCATGTGGCGCCTCTGGAAGCGGATAGACGGAAGAAAATAACCTTTTCGCATCATCGCAAGGAAACTCAAAAACACACCTATGGGAATATCCTCCCACCGTCCGTACTCTCCTCCTGTTTTGGAGCATTCTGAGTATTAGCCCGGATTCTGCATGCTGCAGGAATCCGCCCCCTGAAAGATTAAAGATTCGTAAATATTTCTTTAAAAATCAGCAAAATCCGCCCCAGGTCCTTGCCCGCGGCGGATTTGTTGTTTATCTTGCGCATGCCTCGGATGAAGGCCGCCCCGGCACGCTCGGCGGCTGTTATGTGCCTTGCCCGCCAGGATGATGGTGGCTCTGGCACGTTCAGCGGCTGTTCTGTGCCCCGCCCGCCCGGATGATGGTGGCTCTGGCACGTTCAGCGGCTGTTTTGTGCTCCGCCCGCCTGGAGGATGGCCGCCCTGGCACGTTCCGTCCGCCCTCCCGGCACAGATCCGCGTCCCGCCCGCCCGGAGAAAGGTGGCCCTGGCACGCTCGGCGGCTGTTCTGTGCCCCGCCCGCCAGGAGGAAGGCGGCCCTGGCACGTTCAGCGGCTATTTTGTGCCTCGCCCGCCCGGAAGAAGGCCGCCCCGGCACGTTCAGCGGCCATTCTGTGCCCGCCCGCCCGGAGGAAGGCTGCCCTGACACGTTCCGCGGCCGTTATGTGCCCCAGACGCCCCGAGGATGGTGGCCCTGACACATTCGGCGTCAGCACCGCCTAACTGATGTCCGTTTTGAATACATGTTTATGTATAAATTTTAAACTTTAGACTTATGAAACTTTATTTGATTACAACAGACCACATGGAAACGAAGGTCTGGTTCAGAGAGGAGGCCGATTATGTGGCCGGAATGAATTATGTGGCCGTTGCTGTGGGCAGTACAAGAGTCATGATTGTTGCTTTCATTCTCATGTCGAATCACGTTCACTTTTTGATTGTGGGTACTTATCAAGATGCCCTTCGGTTTATTTGCCTCTTCAAGCAACTCTATGGAACGTACTATTGCAAAAAGTACGGAGTATCTCGTTTCTTTCGAGGCAATGCGGTGGATATCAGGGAAATACCGTTTTTGGGAGAGACCCCGGAAAAGGCCATTGCCTATGTGCAGATGAACAGTGTCGCCGCCAGGATATGCCTTGAGGCAAGCGGCTACCGCTGGGGTTCAGGCACTTGCTTTTTCAATGATGTCCACATGCCTGGCCGTGCGCTTGGAGATATGTCGGTCAGAAAGCAGCGCCGGTTGCTGAAAAGCCACACTGTGCTGCCGAAAAGCTGGAAAGTCTGCGAATATGGTTACGTCCTTCCAGAATCTTATGTATCAATCGATTATGTTGAACAACTGTACGGCACTCCATCCAGAATGAGATACTTTCTGCTGAATTCATCCAAGGCCAGAATGTCAGCAGAGCGAAACCTGCCAGCCTTCCAAGATACAGTCGTGCAGGCCGCCGCCAAAGACTTATGCACATCCATGTTTCACAAAAACTCCATATCGGCCCTCAGTGAAGAGGAAAAAACCGAACTCATCAAGCAATTGTCCCGCCGCTTCAGCACAGAGATACATCAGCTGTGCAGAACTACCGGAATATCATATACAGACATTTCCAATATGTTGGAAGCCTTCTGAAAGACATCCCCTTACGCCCTGCCGCCCGTTCCCCGCCCGCCCGGAGAGTGGTGCCCCAGGCACGTTCTGCGGCGATTCTGTGTACTGCCCGCCCAAAGGTTGGTGGTCCAGGCACGTTCTGCGGACATTATGTTCCCTGGGCGCCCAGAGGATGGCGGCCATGACACGTTCAGTCCTCCCGACCGGCACAGATCTGCGCCCTGCACGTCCGGAAGAAGGTGGCCCAGGCACATTCAGTGGCCGTTCTGTTCCCCAGACGTCCGGAGGATACGCATGTCCAGGCCCGATCAATCCTCCTTCCCGTCACAGATCTGTGCCCCGCCTGCTTTGAGGATGGCGGCCTGGGCACGTTCTGCGGCGATTCTGTGTCCTGCCCGCCCAAAGGTTGGTGGTCCTGGCACGTTCTGCGGTTGTTCTGTGCCCCGGACGCCAAAAGGATGGTGGTCCAGGCACGTTCAGCGGCCATTATGTGTCCCGCCTGCTTTGAGGATGGCGGCCTGGGCACGTTCTGCGGCGATTCTGTGTCCTGCCCGCCCGGAGGATGGCGGCCCAGGCACGTTCTGCGGCGATTCTGTGCCCTGCCCGCCCAAAGGTTGGTAGTCCAGGCACGTTCAGCGGCCATTATGTGTCCCGCCCGCCCGGAGGAGGGTGGCTCTGGCACGTTTTGCAGCGGTTATGTTCCCTGCGCGCCGGAGGGTGGGCGGTCCTGGCACGTTCTGTGGGCATTATGTTCCCTGCCCGCCCGGGGGATGGCGGCCTTGGTACGTTCGGCGGCCGTTCTGTATCCTGCCAGCCTTGAGGATGGCGGTCCTGGCACGTTCTGCGGACATTCTGTGCCCTGGGCGTTTTCGGCCGCTTTCCGCTGGGCGGAAGAAAGGGTCGGGAGTGCTGCCGCGTCATTTCTGCAGAAAGTGGTCGGGCGCGTTGCCGCATCATTCCTTCAGAAAACTGGCGGGAGTGTTGCCGCATCACTCCCGCACAGTTTCAAGGGCGCGATGTCAGTGTGTGGGTTGGGTGATTTGCCAGTTTCGGCAAAAAGCAGTATATTTGAAAACTATACTAAAGCGATAAGAAAATGGCAAAAACCCCGGAAGATACTCCGTTGCTCAAGCAGTACTTTGCCACCAAGGCCCAGTATCCCGAGGCCCTGCTGCTTTATCGTGTGGGCGACTTCTACGAGTGTTACTCCGACGATGCCGTGACTCTGAGCAAGGTCTTGGGAATGGTGCTTACGCGCCGCTCCAATGGCGAAAAGGGCGATACCCAGATGGCCGGATTCCCCCATCATGCGCTGGACACTTACCTCCCGAAACTCGTGCGGGCCGGCTTCAAGGTGGCGATCTGCGACCAGCTGGAGGACCCTAAGCTTGCCCAGAACAAGCTTGTCAAGCGCGGTGTCACGGAGATCCTGACTCCCGGCGTGGCTTTCGGCGAGTCCATGCTCGACGGCAAGGAGCACAACTGGCTTGCCGGACTCACCTTCGACGGCCCCCAGTGCGGCGCGGCTTTCCTCGATGCTTCCACGGGCACTTTCAAGGTGGCCCAGGGCAGCGCGGACTATATCTCCACCCTGCTCTACAGTTTCCGTCCCAAGGAGCTCATAGTCCAGCGGGACGTGTACCGCGCCGCCAAGGAGAAGTACCCCGATTTCTACGTAACAGCCCTGGACGAGTGGGCCTTCGTGCAGGATGCCGCTGAAGAGAAGCTCACCCGCCAGATGGGCACCCAGAGCCTGAAGGGCTTCGCTATCGACCGTTACCCGCTGGCCGTCTGCAGCGCCGGAGCCTTGGTCTTCTACCTGGAGCAGACGCACCACACCGGCCTCAAGAATATCTGCAGCATCAGCCGCATCGACGAGGGCGCCTTCGTGTGGATGGACCGGTTCACCATACGCAACCTCGAAATATTCCAGTCCAACGCCGGCTCCGAGGGCACCAGCCTGGTCGACGTCCTGGACCGCTGTTCCTCCCCGATGGGAAGCCGCCTGCTGCGGGAGTGGCTGTCGCTGCCGATCATGGACATCCAGGCCCTGGAAGCCCGCTACGACGTGGTCCAGTTCTTCTATGACAACGAAGAAGCCCTGCAGGAGATCCGCACCCGCATCAGCGACGTCGGTGACCTGGACCGCATCACGGCACGCGCCGCCACGGGCAAGATAAACCCCCGCGAGATGATGCAGCTGGCCCGGTCGCTCACCCAGATGACCCCCGTACGCACCTTGTGCGACGGCACCGGCATCGCTGCCCTCGACAAGCTTCTCAAGGGCATGCGCAACACCGACCCCCTGCTGGAGCGCATCCGCGGCACCATGGCGGAGAATCCCGCCATCCAGATAGGCAAGGGCGATGTCATAGCCTCCGGCGTGAGCAAGGAGCTGGACGAGCTGCGCTCCATCTCCCGCGGCGGCAAGGACTACCTCCTGCAGATGCAGCAGCGCGAGGCCGAGCGCACCGGTATAAGTTCCCTCAAGATTGGCTACAACAACGTTTTCGGCTACTATATCGAGGTGCGCAACTCCTTCCGCGACCAGGTGCCTCCGGAGTGGATACGCAAGCAGACGCTGGTTTCGGCCGAGCGCTACATAACCGAGGAACTCAAGGAGTACGAGCAGCGCATCCTCACCGCTGAAGACTCCATCTACACACTCGAATCCGGCATTTACGCCGCCCTGGTGGCCGAAGTGCAGAAACGCATCAAGGACATTCAGGCCAACAGCCGCATCGTGGCCACGCTGGACGTGCTGCAGGGCTATGCCATCCAGGCGATAGACCATAACTACTGCCGTCCGGTCATGGACAAGTCGCTGTCTTTCGACATCGTGGCCGGCCGCCATCCCGTCATAGAAACCATGATGAGCCCCGGCGAAAAGTATGTCCCCAACGACATCTCCATGGACAGCCGCAAGGAGCAGGTGATGGTGCTCACCGGTCCCAACATGTCCGGAAAGTCCGCCCTTCTGCGCCAGACAGCCCTCATAGTGCTCATGGCCCAGGCCGGCTCGTGGGTGCCTGCAGACAAAGCCAGGATAGGCGTCTTCGACAAAATCTTCACCCGTGTGGGAGCCACCGATAATATCTCCCGCGGCGAGTCCACCTTCATGGTGGAAATGCTCGAGACGGCCATGATCATGCACAACCTCTCCGAGCGCTCGCTGGTGCTCATGGACGAGATAGGCCGCGGCACTTCCACCTACGACGGCATGTCCATCGCCCGCGCCCTCATAGAGTACGTGCACGAGCGCGGCCACGGGGCCAAAACCCTCTTTGCCACTCATTATCACGAGCTTAACGACCTCGAAAACCGCTATGCCAGGGTACACGACTGGCACATCGCCGTCAAGGAAGACGGCCGCGACGTCATCTTCCTCCACAAGCTGGAGAGGGGAGGGGTGGCACACAGCTTCGGTATCCATGTGGCCCGCCTCGCCGGCATGCCCCAGGAGGTCATCCAGTCGGCCGAAAGGACTCTCCGCGAGCTCGAGCGCCGCGAGAAGAACGCCGAGGCCCTCTCCCGCGACACCCACGACGACGGCAGCGTGCAGCTGTCTTTCTTCCAGCTCGACGACCCCACCCTGAGCTCGCTCAAAGAGCAGCTGGAGGCCGCCGACCTCGACAACATGACTCCGCTCCAGGCTTTCGACCTTCTGCGCAAGCTCAAGGAAGAAGTGGGTGCGGCAAACGACTGACCCTCAGATGAAACGACTGATTACCATATTCGCCGCCTTGCTGTTCTGCCTTGCCGCCGCCAGCGGCCAGGACGGCATCGACCCCGCAGTGATGCAGCTGCTCAAGGACGATTCCACCCGTTCCGCCAGCAACCACCGCCCATACGAGCCCGGCGACATGCACGACACCCCTCCGCCGGCCGGCTTCAAGCCATTCTATATCAGCCACTACGGCCGTCATGGCAGCCGCCACAGCTGGGGCGGAAGCTACTATGAGCTGATAATCGGAGCCCTTTCCAGGGCCGACAGCCTGGGCATCCTTACCCCTGAGGGCCGTGCGGTGCTGGACCAGACAATAAAGGTCAACGAGGCCTGGGACGGCATGGACGGGCGTCTGAGCCAGAGGGGAGTGAGCGAGCACGACGGCATCGCACGGCGTATGGTGCACCGCTTTCCAGCCGTATTCAAGGGAAAACCCCGCGTGCGCGCCGTATCCAGCACCGTGCAGCGCTGCATCATAAGCATGAACGCTTTCTCCACTGCCGTCACCTCCGAGCGTCCCAAGACCAGGTGGTACCTGGACACGGGCGAGCGCATCATGGACTACATCAGCGAGACGGGCCATTCCTCCAAAGCCTGCCGCGGGCGCACCAATGCCATACTGGAGCACATTTTCGATCCGCCGTGCGACAGCACCCTCGTGCTGGAGCGCCTTTTCACCGACAAAGCCGCAGGCCGCGCCCTCATACCATCGCTCGCGCGCTTTCACAAGGCCCTCTTCCGTACGGCCGGCATCAGCGGCTGCTGGGACATCGAGGACCACATCTTCGGTGTGCTGCAGCCGGAGTACATGTACCGCTACTATTCCTATGACTGCCACTACATAGTGTCGCGCTACGGCAGCTGCATCGAGAGCGGCACCTCGCGTCTCGACTCCCTGTCGCTGCTCGTCGGCGATATCGTGAGCAAGGCGGACGAGGCCATAGCCGGCGGGCGGTACTGCGCCGACCTTCGCTTCGGCCACGACTACCCGCTGATTACCCTTGTGTCCTTTCTGGGCGTCGAGGGTCCCGGAAGCAGGCTGGGCTTCGACGAGATAGATTCCCGCTGGCTCGGCTGGAAAGAACTCTGCATGGCTTCCAACCTGCAGATGATATTCTACCGTAACCGCGCCGGCCGCGTGCTGGTGAAATTCCTCTACCAGGAGCAGGAACGCATGCTCCGCGGCCTTCAGAGCTTTAAGGGTCCGTACTATGACTGGGAAGTGGTGAAAGCAAATATACGAGGCTACAAACGATGAAGAAAGTCCTTATAATCACATACTACTGGCCACCCACCGGCGGCAGCGGCGTGCAGCGCTGGGTCAAGTTCGTAAAGTACCTCCGCCAGTACGGCTGGGAGCCGATAGTCTATACCCCAGAAAACCCAGAACAGCTGGCAACGGACCAGAGCCTTCTGACCGACATTCCTGCAGGCACGGTGGTGCTCAAGCACCGCATACGCGAGCCCTATGCCATCTACCACAAGTTTTTCGGTGCCTCCGACAAGGGGGCCGGCGTCAATCCCCTGAACCAGCAGAAGAAGACCCTGAAGCAGCGTCTCGTGGTGGCTGCCCGCGGCAACCTGTTCGTTCCGGACCCTCGTGCCGGATGGATAAAGCCGAGCGTGAAGTATCTTACTAAATATCTGAAAGATAACCATGTAGATACGGTCGTGACCACCGGTCCGCCCCATTCGATGCACCTCATCGGCCTGCGTCTCAAGCGCCGGACCGGAGTGCGCTGGGTGGCGGATTTCCGCGACCCGTGGACGGAGATGCACTACTTCAAGCACATGGGCTTGTTTCCATGGACTGCAGCTCGCCACCGCAGCCTGGAGCAGCAGGTGCTGGACGGGGCCGACGCCGTAATAGCGGTGTCCGCCCCCGTGAGGGACGACTTCCAGGCCCGCACCGTCACGCCGGTTCACCTGATTACCAACGGATTCGACCTGGACGACTTTTCGGCAGTCCGCGAGCCGCTTCCGCGCAACCGCTTCACGCTGGTGCACACCGGCCTTTTTGCCTCGGACGGCAATCCGCTGCGCCTCTGGGACGTGCTGTCGCGCAAGTGTTCGGCGGACAGGGTGTTCAAGGAGCAGCTGCGTATATGCCTTGCCGGCAAGACCGACGCCGAGATTATCGAGGCCATCAAGACACGCGGCCTGTCGGACAACCTCGAGGACCTTGGGTACCTGCCCCATTTCAAGACCACGCTCCTCCAGCAGTCGGCCAACGTGCTGATGCTTCCGCTTCGCGACGAACCCGAGTACGCCAAGGCCCTGCCAGGCAAGATTTTCGAGTACATAGCTGCCAGGCGCCCGGTTCTGGGCATAGGACAGGAAGGCGGTGCGGCGGCGCGTCTGCTTATCGACACGGGCTCCGGAGCCATGTTCGACTGGGACCGTACCGAGCCTGTGGCCAACTTTATAGAAAGCGCCTGGGAACGCCACCTTGCCGGTGACGACGGACCTCTGGAAGGCGATGTGTCGCAGTACTCCCGCCAGTCTCTGACAGAAAAGCTTGCTTCGATATTATGAGTTCTGTAACAGACAATATTTCATTCACTTGCTCCCGTTGCGGGACGGTTTACGAGGCGCAGGTATATCGCCTGATCGACGCCGCATCAAAGCCGGAACTCAGGCAGAAGGTCACGGACGGCAGCCTCTTTCTGAGGGAGTGCCCTTCCTGCGGACAGCGCGAGCTGATAGGCGGGCCGGTCGTCTACAAGGACGAGCATCTGCTCGTATGCCTGTCCGACAGGCCCCTGGCGGTCGAGGGACTCGACGGCCTGAAAGGACGCCTTGTCGGCGACGTGGGCAGCCTGATCGAGAAGGTCAAGATTTTCGATTCCGGCCTTGACGACGTGCCCATGGAACTATGTAAGTTCGTGACCCGCCAGGAGATAGGCAAGGACGTGAATCTCAAGTTCCTGCGCCTCGAGGGTGCCGACCATGACATCATTTTCACCTACCCCGAATCTGGCGCGATGCAGATGCTGAGCGTGGGCTTCAACGTGTACGAAGACTGCCGCGGGATTGTGTCCCGCAACCCGTCCATGAGCGCCGAAGGCTTTGCGCGGGTGGACCGCGAGTGGGTGGAACAATTTATAAGATAAAGAGTTATGAAGAAGAATCTGCTGATTTGCCTCCTTGCCGTACTGGGCTTTCTGGTGCTGTCGTATGCATTCGTGCCCCAGGTGCTCGGCGGCAAGATAGTCAACCAGAGCGATATTTCGGGCTGGCAGGGCATGTCCCACGAAAAGCTCGAATGGGAGAAGGCCCATCCCGGGCAGAACGCCGCCTGGACCGGTTCCATGTTCAGCGGAATGCCCACGGCTTCCATACAGAGTTCCACCAAGGGGGACTGGACCCAGAAGATTTACGACTTCCTGCTGCTGGGCAAGCGTCCCGCCACCTATCTGTTCATATCTCTGCTGGGTGCGTTCCTGATGCTGCTGGCCTTCGGCGTGCACCCGCTGGTGGCAGCAGCCGGCGCCATTGCCGTCACGTTCTGCTCGTACAATATCCAGATCATCCAGGTGGGCCACAACACCAAGATGCAGGCCCTTGCCTTCCTGCCCTGGGTCTTCGCAGCGCTGGTATTTACCTACGACGCAGCCGTAGGTAAATACCAGCGCCGCAAAGCGGCTACCATCCCCCTGCACCCCCAGGGGACGGGGGAAGGATCCCCCGGGACCCCCTCTGTCGCTTCGCTCCGAAATATCTCCGGAGCGGTTCTCGGGGCGGCGCTCTTCGGGCTTGCCGTGAGCTTCCAGGTCAAGGCCAACCATCCGCAGATATCCTACTATCTGGCGCTGATGATACTTATCTATGTCATCGTACTCTTCGTGTCCCTCCTTCGCCGCAGGCAGTCGCTCAAGGGCTTCTGGATAGCGTCGGCGCTGCTGCTGGTGATGGGACTTGCCGGCATAGGCACAAACGCCATAAAGCTTCTGCCTACATGGGAGTATACGCCTTATTCCATGCGTGGAGGCATCTCTTCCTCCGAAACCGGCTCCGACGGTGCACGCAAGGGACTGGACATAGACTATGCCACCGCATGGTCCTACGGCTGGGAAGAACTTCCCAACCTTGCCATACCCAACTACAACGGCGGAGCATCGTCGGGCGAGCTGGGCATGAAGTCCGAGACGGTGGATCTTCTGCGCCGTTCCGGCCAGGGCAATCTGCAGCAGGTCCGCAAGCACCTTCCGCTGTACTGGGGCCCTCAGCCCTTCACCGCCGGGCCTATGTACATGGGTGCGGTTACAATCTTCCTTTTCATCCTGGGCTTGATGTATTTCAAGGGCAGGGAGAAGTGGTGGGCCGTGGCGGCGTCGGTGCTGGCGGTGCTGCTGGCGTTGGGCAGCCACTTCCTGTGGTTTACCAAGTTGTTCTTCGCCATAGCGCCGCTGTACAACAAGTTCCGCACCGTGTCCATGGCGCTGGTGGTGCTTCAGTTCACCCTGCCGGTGCTGGGCTTCCTGGCTCTGGATCAGTATCTTAAGAGCGGGGAGGACGCCAAGCTGCGCCGCCGCAGGATCCTTACCGCCGGGGGCGTCACTGCGGGCCTTCTTCTGCTGCTGGCTTTGATTCAGAGCATGTTCGGCAGCTTCACAGGCGCAGCCGACGCTGGCCAGCCCGATATCCTTACCGCCGCCCTCGCCGCCGACAGGCATTCGCTGCTGTGGAGCGATACGCTCCGTTCGCTGCTGCTGGTGGCAGGCGCAACGGCTGTTTTGGTCTGGGGCGCCGGCGAAGCGGCTTCACGGAAGGCAGCACTCCCTTCGGGAGGAGTCCGTTCCATTGTAGCAGTGGCGCTGGTGGGCGTGCTGGTGCTCGCAGACCTCTTCCTGCTGGACAAGCGCTACCTCAATGCCGAGCACTTCACAACGCCCAAGGACTTCGGGAGGCAGTTTGCCAAACGTCCTGTGGATGAAGCGATCCTGTCCGACCCCGACCCGTCGTACCGCGTGCTGGACCTTACCGTCAACGTATTCAACGACTCCCACCCCTCTTACTGGCACAAGAACATCGGCGGATACTCTCCCGCCAAACTCCAGCGCTATCAGGAATACATAGACCGGCAGATTTCAGGCGACCTGCAGAAGCTCGCCAAGGCCATTTCCGGCGCCGCCACGGTGCAGGAGGCACAGGCCGCGCTGCCATATCTCGAGAGCCTCGCCTCGCTTAACTGCCGCTACATCATCGTAGGCGCTGACAACCCGCCCCTGCGCTATTCATACGCGCGCGGCAACGCCTGGTTCGCTTCCGCTCCCGGCACCATTGCCCTGACTTCCTACGCCCCTGACCGGCTGGAGTACAGCTGCAGCAGCGAAAACGGCGGCACGGCGGTCTTCAGCGAAGTGTATTACCCCGCCGGATGGAAGGCCCGCCTGGAAGACGGCTCCGAACTGCCTGTGCGGCTGTACGACGGCGGCGCTGACGAACTTGGTTCCGTGGCAGGAGGCCTTCTTCGCTGCATCGACATTCCTGCCGGCGAGCACACGCTGGTCATGAGTTTCGAGCCCGACTCCTACCGCCGCGGCGAGGCCCTGTCCCGCGCATGTTCCATTCTGCTTATCCTCCTGGTGCTTGGCGCTGCGGCACTGAGCGCGGTAAAATATTTCAAGAAATGAGCGACAACGACTGGAAATCCCGCCTCGGGGTGGTGTATTCCACCAACCCGGACTTCAAATATGAAACGGCGCCCGAGCCCGAGCAGGAGACCCTGCCGCCCTCGCGCCAGAGGCTGATCGTGCGTATAGACCGCAGGCAGCGGGCCGGCAAACAGGTGACGCTGGTCGAGGGCTTCGTGGGCACTGCCGCGGACCTGGCGGCCCTGGCCAAGACGCTCAAGACCAAGTGCGGTGTGGGCGGCACGGCAAAGGATGGCGAAATTACCATTCAGGGAGACCTTCGCGACAAAGTCACCGCCCTGCTTCAGTCCATGGGGTATAACGCAAAAAGAGGAAACTGATGCCGGATCTCTTCAGGGCAGGCGAACTAGACATGAGCACCGTCCCCCTCGAGGCGGCGGGCGCTTCCGCACAGTGGGCCGACTGCGTCGTCAACCACTGGGCGGTGGTGGTTGCCGTGTTCGTGCTGGTGCTTGGACTGCCTGACCTTATACGGCTGATTCCTCATCTGTTGAGGTGTATGCCCATGTGGAAAGGCAACATAGACATCGAGCACAGCGTCAGCACTGCACGTACGCGCAATTATATAGCGCTTGCCGCCGGCCTGGCTCTCTGCATATTGGCCGACCGGTGGGGGCTCATGGCCCCGACCTTCAAGCTCCATCTCGATGCCCATTGGCATCTTCTGCTGACGGCCGGTCTTCTTGCCGGCACCGTGTTTGTCCGTTACCTGGCCTATCTGGCCGCCGGATTCGGCTCCCGGACCAGCGAATTTTCGTCAACTTTAAGGCACGCATTGTACAATTATGTCATACTTTTGACGGCCCTGATGCTGCTGAGTGTGGTCCTGATGCTGAGTTTGCGACTTCAAGATGCTGTTATTAAGACTGTTATGTATATCGAATGTGCGGTTTTTTATATTGTTCATTTGGTACGGATAAGTCAAATTTTTAGATCACGTTATGGTAGTTTGGCAACAATTTTGTATCTTTGCGCCCTTGAAATTTTGCCTGTTGGCATTTTGATATTTGTGTGCACGTTATGAAGATACTAATATCCCAAAAACCACCGACCAACCGCAACGTTTACAATGCACTGGAAGAAAAATACGGGGTCACCCTTGACTTCCATCCGTTCTTCCTCATAGAGCCCCTTACAGTCAAGGAGTTCCGCAGCCAGCGAATCAATCTGCCCGATTATACCGCAATAGTTTTTTCTTCGCGCCACGCCATCGACGCCTATTTCAAGATGTGCGAAGAGATGCGTTTCAAGGTGCCCGAGACCATGAAGTATTTCTGCACCACGGAACTTGTGGCCCTGTATCTTCAGAAGCATGTGGTATACCGCAAGCGCAAGATTTTCTTCGGAGACGGAACCCCCAAGTCCATAGTTGCCCAGATCGGGCCCAAGCACAAAGGGGAGAAGTTCCTCATCACGACCTCGGCCGAGGCCAACACAAGCCCCATCACGGAACTTTTCTCGGCGGCCGGGCTTGATTATACTGTTTCCGTGCTCGTAAAGTCGGTCATGCAGGACCTTACTTCAATCAACCTGGCCGATTACGGAGTGGTTGTCATGTACAATCCTTACGACCTCAAGTCGCTGCACGAGAGTTTCCCGGACTTCAAGCAGGGCGACCTGTCCATTATTTCCTACGGCAAGGGCATTGCCGCGGCCCTCAAGAAAGAAGGACTTAAGATTGCAGTAGAGGGCCCCTCGGAGGAGATCCAGTCGGCCGCCAAGGCGATAGACGTATTTTTTGCCAATAGATAGCACCGTTATGGCAGCAACATTGTCCAAGATGGAACGACTGTCCGGCAGGACGGCCATCGGCGTCCTTATGGACAAGGGCAGATGGAGTCAGTCACCCCATCTGCGGTGCTGCTGTCTGTACGACAACGGCCTTGAAATAAGCCGCCTGATGGTGTCTGTGCCCAAAAAGCACTTCAAGAGGGCCGTCCGCCGCAATCTGCTCAAGCGCCGCATGCGGGAGGTGTTCCGCCAGAATAAGGAACTCCCAGGCCCGGGCGGTTGCGACATTCTTTTCGTCTACAATTCTCCCGACATCCTGCCCTATTCCGACATCTGCGAAGAAATGACCCGCCTGATGCGCCGTATAGGGGAGCAAAGAGCCTCAGCGCAATGAGTACCGTTCCCAAGGATGACAAGGCGGCTGCCGGGGCCGGAGCCAAGGGTCATTTGACCTTCGGACAGATAGTAAAGAGGGTGTTGTCGGCGCCGTTCATACTGCTGATCCATTTCTATAGATTCTGTATCTCGCCATTCACTCCGCCAAGCTGCCGCTTCACTCCCACCTGCTCGCAGTATGCCCTGGAGGCGTTCCGCAAGTACGGACCTATCAAGGGCGGCTGGCTTTCTCTCAAACGGATTCTGCGCTGCCACCCCTGGGGCGGCTCTGGCTACGATCCGGTGCCGTAACGGTCATTTCGCAGCGGGCGCAGTCGAAGCCAAGGGCCAGGCGGCGGCCGTTGTTCACGAGGAACAACGGGCCAGAGGGCTTCGCGCCCTGGTACTTAGGGCACATCCCAAGCTCATACCGTACGCAGTAGCGGGTGCGCATAAGCGGCTCGGCAGCGAAGCCTTCAGCAGGGGTACCGCTCTCTGAAAACGTCGCTACGCGACCCCTCCCTGTCTTTGACAGGGGGATGGCCTGGACCTCACCGGAGGCGAGGTCTTCTGCAAGGAGACGGCGCATGGAGTTGATGGTAGAGGCGCTCAGCAGCGGCAGGGGGCCGGCGGCGTCGAGGGAGCGTACGCGGAAGAGGTACTCGCCGCTTCGCTTGGAGAGCTGCTCCTGCAGCATGGCCGCGGCGCGTTCGCGGTTCTCGGCCCGCTCCACGTCGGCGTTGAAGCGGCTAAGCGCGGAGCGCCCGTCTTCGGAGGCGGCACGGAGTTCTACGACGAACGAGCCGCTCACCTTAACGTCCACATCCACAAGTATTTCGCGGCGGGGGTGCGATGCTTCGACCTCCCGTTCGAAGGCGGCGCTGATGTTCCTCCATAGCTTGACACCTGGCCGCAGGCCTTCGATTCGCTTGCACCAGATGTGCGTGCCCTCGCAGCGGTCGCCCCTGAATCCAACCACCGTGCCGCCGCGGGAGGTGAAGGCGAAACCGTCACCGTTGGCGAGGCTGAGTCCGCCGCCGGCAGGGCGGATGTCCAGCACGAGCCCGCTGCCGGAGGGCCTGACTGATTGGATTTCACCTATGTATTCCCCGTTTGCCGAGTCCATTGCAGACCAGCGGCCGCGCTTGCCGTCAAGCCACCAGGTGGTGTAGCCACGGTTGAATGTGCGGTTGGAGTCGGGCTTGAAGCCTCCGCTGACCTGCCCGAACGAGGCCCTCCGGTAGCGTTCCGGATACTTCTGCACCAGCGCGTCAAGCGCAAGGCTGTACTCGCGCACGACGTTCTTGACGTACGAGGCATTCTTGAGCCGGCCTTCTATCTTGAACGAGCATATACCTGCCTCGGCCAGGTCCTCCAGGCGGTCCAGCAGCTTGAAATCGCGCATTGACAGCAGGGCCTTGTCTCGTACGAGCACCTTTCCGGATGCGTCCTCGAGGTCGTACAGTGAGCGGCAGGCCTGAATGCACTCTCCGCGGTCGGCGCTGCGCCCGTCCAGATACTCCGAAAGCCGGCACTCACCGCTGTAGCACACGCACAGGGCCCCGTGCACGAAGAATTCCAGTTCGCAGTCCACTGCGGCGCGAATGGCGTGTATATCCTCGAGCGACAAGCCCCGTTCCAGGATAAGCCGGGAGCATCCGGCCTCTTCCAGCTCCCGTGCCCGCCGTGGCGTGAGTATGGAACACTGCGTGGACGCATGCATGGGCACGGAGATGTCGGAAAACTCCAGCAGCCGCGGCTCGCGTATGATGAAAGCATCCACGCCGGCGTCTTGTGCCTGCAGCATCATGGAATGCACCGCAGGCCATTCGTCGGGATATATTAATGTGTTGACAGTAAGATAGATCTTCACGCCGAAGCGATGGGCGTAGGCGCACAGTTCCCGTATATCTTCGATGCTGTTTCCCGCGGCCTTGCGGTTGCCCCATGCCGGTCCGGCAATGTAAACGGCGTCGGCACCGCAGTCTATTGCCGCGATGCCGACAGCCTTGTCTTTGGCCGGAGCCAGAAGCTCAAGCCGGAGCATTGCTACAGGGCTTTAAGAGCCTTCTGAGCGTCAGCGCCGTATTTGGGATCGCTCACTGCCTTGGAGAAGAATTCCTTGGCCTTGGCGTTGTTCTTGGCCTGCTGGTACAGGGCGCCTACGGTGTAGGCGATCTGGCCTGCATTCTTGGCGTTGGGCGCAGCCTCGAGGTACTGCTCGAAGTACTTGATGGCCTCGGTGTTCTTGCCGCCGAGTTGGGAAGCCTGGCCTGCCACCTGGAGGGCCTGGGGATTGCTCACGAGCTCAAAGCTGGCGTTGGCGTCATTCACTGCGTCGGCGTATTTCTTTGCTTTGAGGTTCTCTACGGAGCGCTTGAGGTAGAATTTGCCCAGCTGGGAGTTGGCGTTCTTTTCCTGACCGTTGGCAGCTGCAAGCTTGTAGGCCTCGATGGCCTCGGCGTCCTTGTTGGCATTCTCCAGTGCCATTCCGTAGCGCAGGGCGGCTACGCCGTTGGCGGGCTGGAGCTCCAGCACCTTGGCATAGGTCTCGGCAGCGGCTTCAAACTCCTTGGCGTTGAGCTGGCCGCCAGCCTTCTTCATATATACCTGAGGGATAAGGTTCTGGGCTTTTTCTGCGGTCTCTTCGTCGCCGTATTCATTTGCGACGGCAACGGTTTCGCCGAGTTTGGCGATGGCCTCGTCGAGCTTGTCATCCTGGAGGAGCTGCTTGGCTATGGCATTCATCGTCTTGGGGATGATATCCTTGCATGTGGCAACCAGTTCAATGCCTTCATCTCCGCAGGCTTCCGCCATTTTGAGGGCTTCCTGGAAGCCGGCGAGGGCTGTTTCGTAATTACCGGCGCCAAGTGATTCGTTGGCAAGTTGGGCTGTTTCGGTAGCTTCGGCCATGCTTTGGGCCGAGAGCATGGCGGCTGCTGCAAACAAAGCCGCGATGGACACTAATAACTTTTTCATACCTTCACAAAAGTTTACGGAATGCAAATTTATAAAATTTTATTACATTTTGCGTGCCAAACTTTTTATCTTTGTATTCCAATAACCCCTAACACTAATGTCTGAACAGAAATACAGGGTCGAAAGCGACCTTCTCGGCGAACTTCAGGTGCCTGCCGACGCCTACTACGGAGTACAGACCCAGCGGGCCCTTGACAACTACCGCATCTCTACCACCAAAATGTACCATTATCCCGATTACGTAATAGCTATAGCTTACGTAAAGATGGCTGCGGCCGAGGCCAATGCCGAGCTGGGAGTGCTGGACCGCGGCATTGCCGACGCCATCATCGCCGCATGCCGGGAGATCGTGGACGGAAAGCTGCACGAGAATTTCCCCGTGGACATGATGCAGGGCGGAGCCGGAACCTCCGTCAACATGAACGCCAACGAGGTAATAGCCAACCGCGCCCTGGAGCTCATGGGGCACAGCAAAGGCGAGTATCAGTACTGCTCGCCCAACGACCATGTCAACTGCGCCCAGTCCACCAACGACGCCTATCCTACGGCATTCCGCTATACTTTCGTGCGCATGAACAAGCATCTTGTGAGCTCGCTCACAAAGCTTATCGAGGCCTTCCGCGCCAAGGGCGAGGAGTTCAAGGATGTGCTCAAAATGGGCCGCACGCAGCTGCAGGATGCAGTGCCCATGACCTCCGGCCAGGAGTTCGAGGCGTTTGCCGACAACCTTGAGGAGGAGATAGCCAACCTGGAGCGCAACGTGGTGCTGCTCAAGGAGATAAATATGGGCGGCACGGCCATAGGCACCGGCCTTAACGCCGTTCCCGGCTTTGCCGAACTGTGCACGGCCAAGCTGTCCGAGTTTACCGGCGAGCATTTCATCAAGGCCCCCGACCTTGTGGAGGCCACGCCCGACACCGGCGCCTACGTGAGTTATTCGGCCGCCCTCAAGCGTCTGGCCATCAAGCTTTCCAAGATATGCAACGACCTTCGCCTGCTGGCATCCGGCCCCCGTTGCGGCCTTGGCGAAATCAACCTTCCGCCCATGGCTCCCGGTTCTTCCATCATGCCCGGCAAGGTCAACCCTGTCATCCCCGAGGTGACCAACCAGGT
>CAMJHF010000029.1 GCA_946405435.1 uncultured Bacteroidales bacterium | reverse complement strand
GGCGCCGATGCCGTAGAGCAGCCAGGGGGCGCTGCCTCCGTTCATCATGGGCTGGATGACGGCCGCCATCGCATTGGCCTGAGGCGCCACCAGCGCTCCCTCGCCCGTGAATCCGTAGGTCTTGTTGAGCACCAGCATCACTCCGCCCACGGTGGCGGCGGCGACGGCCACTCCCACGAATTTCCAAGCTTCCTGCTTGCGAGGCGTAGTGCCTATCCAGTAGCCTATCTTGAAGTCGGTGATGAGTCCGCCGGCGGTGCTGAGCGCGGTGCACACCACGCCGCCGATGACCATTGCCGCCACCATGCCGGCGTTGCCTTTAAGGCCCACGGCCACAAGCACCAGTGCGGTGATAATCAGCGTCATGATGGTCATACCGCTCACAGGGTTGCTGCCCACGATGGCGATGGCGTTGGCCGCCACCGTCGTGAACAGGAAGGAAATCAGCGCCACGATAACCAGCGCTATGAGGGCCTGCCACACATTGGCCACAACACCTCCGAATGCGAAGAATGCAAATATTGCCAGCAGGGTTACGATGATGCCGGCGGTCACGGTGCGCATAGGGAGGTCCTGCTGCGTGCGCTCGGCGGCCTGGGCGGCCTGCCCTGGCTTGCGCTTGAACTCCCCTGCCGCAAGTCCCACGGCGCTCTTGATCACGCCTGCGCTCTTGATTATGCCGATGATGCCGGCGGTGGCGATTCCTCCGATGCCGATATGGCGTGCGTATTCTTTGAAGATCTGCTCGGGCGCCATTTCTCCCACCGTGGCGGTTATTCCGGTGCCCATGAGGTCAATGACCTGCCCGCCCCAGATAAGGTTCATGAGCGGGATTATGACGAGCCACACCAGGAATGAGCCGCAGCAGATGATGAAGGAATACTTGAGTCCGATGATGTAGCCGAGACCCAGTACGGCGGCGCCGGTGTTGAGCTTGAGCACGAGCTTGGCCTTGTCTGCCACCACCTGTCCCCAGTGCATGACAGTGGTGCTGAGCGTCTCGGCCCAGGCGCCGAACGTGGCCACCACGAAGTCGTACAGGCCTCCTATCAGGCCGGCCGTCACTAGGGTTTTTGCGCTGTTGCCGCCGGCCTCGCCGCTCACCAGCACCTGGGTGGTGGCTGTGGCTTCGGGGAACGGATACTTGCCGTGCATCTCCTGCACGAAGTACTTGCGGAAGGGAATCAGGAACAGGATGCCGATGGCGCCTCCCAGCAGCGAGCTCAGGAACATCTGCCAGAAATTGACGTCAAGGCCCAGGATGTAGATTGCGGGCAGGGTGAATATGGCGCCGGCTACCACCACGCCCGAGCATGCGCCGATGCTCTGGATGATGACGTTCTGGGCGAGAGAATCCTTCTTCTTGAGTATGCCCGTCACTCCGACTGCGATGATTGCGATGGGAATGGCGGCTTCGAAGACCTGTCCTACTTTAAGTCCGAGGTATGCGGCCGCCGCTGAAAACAGAACTGTCATCAACAGTCCCATCGTCACGGAGTACGGGGTCACTTCCAGCGGGCGGCTCTCCGGACTCAGAAGAGGCTGGTATTTCTCCCCTTTCTTCAGCTCCCTGTGAGCGTTTTCGGGCAGCGTTACGTTTTTGCTCTCTTTCATACTTCTTGCGATATTTCTCAATGTACTTTTCGAGCTTTGCCTGGTCGCGGGCCTCCTGCTTCTGCCTGGCAAGCAAGATGCGGAGTTTCCAGGCCCTTTCTTTCTCCAGGACCTTGAGCTTCTTGGCCTCCAGCTTGAGGGAGTCGCGGCGGTCCAGTTCGGCCCAGCGCTGCTCGCGCGCCGCTATGCGCGCGTCGCGCCTGGCTATCCGCAGCTTGCGCTTGGCCTCCTGCTCTTCCTTGCGCTTCTGCACGGGATCCACAGTCTCCTTGGCAAGGGGATCGTCATCCGGAGTAGGGGAAACAGCGCGGGCCGAAGTGTCGGCAGGTGCAGATGTAGTTGCAGGCGCAGTGCCGGTGCTGTCTGCTGCAGCCGCGATGCCAGCCACGGCAAGGCTGTCAAGAGCCGCCAGGCTGTCGCGAAGGGCAAGGTCGGATGCTGCCGAATCCGGAAGGGCAAGCGTGTCCTTAATGGCAACTGTGTCGGGCAGCGCGGACTCTTTGGGCCGGGGAATCCTGGCCAGAGAGTCGCGTATGGCTATCTCGCGGCGTATGCGGGGCATGTAGCCGGGGAAGTAGATCTCGGTCTGCTTGAATTCGGCGCGGGGCCTGGCCAGATAGCGGCTGCGCTCGCCGGGCCGTACCGTGAGGTCGGTGATGTCCTGCGGCGTTGCGGGCCTCTCGTCGGGCCTCCAGCTGTATCCCTTCATGAAATGGTCGGCCTTGGGCAGCTGCACCACCGGATAAGCGTTGTTCTTGGGGGATTCGAAGTAGAAGACCTGGTCGATGTTGCTGTTCTTGAGCACGGCGGAGAGCATCTTGGTCTCCACCTTGTTCACGGTGGCGAGCTCGCCGTTCTCTTCGAGGTAGAACAGGGCCGAGGCGCCTCCAAGGGCGTCGAAGCGCTTCAGCGTGCCCTCTAGGGTGTCGAAGTAGGCCATGATCTCGGTGCCCTTTATCTGGTCGTAGCGGATGGAATCCTGCTGCGTCACCACGAAAGCGTTGGACTGAAGGCTGGCCTTGCGCGGTCCGCTCTGGCCCACGAGTACGAACAGGCTGTCAGATGTGTACTGGCGGTTGCCCTCGTTCCACACCACGGGGTCGAGGTAGAAGCGGGCGACGGAATCCAGGTCGCAGTAGCACAGGGAGTCGCAGCGGGCCTGGATGTCGCGGCGGAACACCCTGACGTTGCGGATTCCGTACATGAAGCCTATCTTGGTGGTGTCTTTGGGTATTGCCGCAAGCGAGTCGGCAAGGGCAATAGAGTCCCTGCGGGCGAGGGAATCCTTGAGGGCGGCGGAATCAAGCGGGGGAACGGAATCCGCCTGAGGAGCTATGGAATCAGTGGCGGCGCCTTCAAGCAAGAGGGAGTCCGCGGCGTCCATGTCAAAGTCGTCGTCGGGTATCGGGCTCTCCGCCATGGTTGAATCCGGAACTGCTCCGACCAGGCTGTCGATCGCTGCGGCCGCCTGGTTCAGGGGCGTGAAGAGGGAGTCCTTACGGGCCAGGCTGTCGGCGGCGGCCGCGGCAGGCTGCGACGCCTGCCCTTTAGGAGCCTGCTTTTTGGACTGCTCTGCGGCAGGCTTTTCTGCGGCCGCAGGCTTGTCCGCCCCGGCCTTGGCTGGCTTGCCGACCGTCGGGCCTTGCTTCTGCATGGCGTCGGCCCGCGCCTTGGCGGCTTCTTCGGCTGCCTTGCGGCGGAACTGCGTCACTGCATCGGTGAGTATGTCCGCGAGCCGGGATTTACTTGCAGACAATGTGCCCTCGGGAATGTCGCACATCTTTATCTGCCTGTAAATCAGCGTGTCGGCGCCCATGTAGATGGTGTCCAGCTGGCCTTTGCTTTCCGTCTCCATGGCAATTGCGGCGTTGATGCGCATGGTTACCTGCGAGATGGAATCCTGGAAGTGGATGTAGTCCGCCACGCCTGTGACTTTGCGCGTGGTGTCCTGTATCTGGGCGTTGCCGCGCAGCACGATGTCTCCGACAGCCTGATAGTAGTACAGGGAGTCGGCCCACATTTCCTGCTCTTTGCTCAGGCCGTGCACGCGGTTGCGGAAAAAGAACAGCTGCCGCTGGCGGTCGTACCATCCTTCCGTGGCGGAAAGCATGTTGCCGCCCTTCCAGAAGTCGATATGGTGGGGGAAAGTTGCCTTCTCCTTCTCTGAGTCATACTCGAGGCGGACGGTTTTGACGAATATCGAGTCGGAGAACATGTTCACCTCGTCGTTGAAGGTGAAAACCTTGTCGTGCGAGCTATAGGTGCCGTTGATGCTTTCTATTATCTGGCCTTTTTCGTCGCGCATGGAGGCGCCGCTGCGGAAGATGGCCATGCTGTCCCTGGTGTTGTAGTCCAGATACCTGGTTCGCAGGGTGTTGCGTTTCTTGTTCTGGAGCTGTACCAGCGTCCCGCGGAACTGGGCGAGGTTGTCGTCGATGAAGTAGTCCAGCTTTTCGGAGGTCAGGATGGTTTCGTCCTGGATCACCTTCACATGGCCCCAGGCGTTGATTATCTTGTTCTCGGTGTCCCAGAGGGCTGTGTCGCTGATGAGGTAGGTGCCGTTGTGCAGAAAGGTTGAGGCTATGGCCTTACGGAACTGCCTTCCGTTCTTCTGCAGCTGTTCGAGCGACTCGGCCTTCATGATGCGCACAAGGCTGTCTCGCCGCTCCTTTTTGGGTTTGGGAGCGGACCATAGCGGCGGGGCTGCGCAGAATGCGGCGAGCAGCAGCGCCGACAGGAGGATCAGTCTTTTGTGAACTTTGACTTCCATTCCTTCATCTGGAATTCGCAATCCTGGAACAGCGGGTCGATTTTAATGTAGGTTTCTTTTATTTTGTCTACTACGAAAGCATCGATGGCCTGCATCTGCTTGATGTTCTTCACTTCGCCGAGGATCTCGGTGTAATCGTGCTCGAAGGAGGCCGTGTGGGCCGGAATTATGCCGTCGAGACGGAGAATCTTGTACACCAGGTTGCCGTTGCGCCCCTCGTTGTCCAGAGACTCCACGGGCTCGGAAATCTCGCCGGGCTTCAGGTCTTTGACCGCATTGTAGTCCTGGGGCTTGAGCTGGTCGATTTCGAAATATGCCGAACCGGTGTGCGGATCGGCCATCTGGCCTCCGTTTGTGCGGGTGGCGGGATCCTGCGAGTAGAAGCGGGCGGCCATCTCGAAGCTGATGAGCGTGTCGGCTATCGCGGTTTTGAGAGAGTCGAGCTTCTTGAAGGCGACTTCCCTGTCTTCGACTGTATAATGAGGCTTGAGGAGAATGTGCCGGGCGTTGAACATGTCTCCTTTCTTTTCCAGCACCTCAATGATGTGGAAGCCGTCCGGCGTTTCGACTATCTGGGATATCGCTCCTGGCTTGAGAGCCATGGCGGCGTCTGAGAATGCGGGCCAGAAGATTGATTTAGAGGCCATTCCGAGCTCACCGCCCTTTCGTGCGGTCTCCGTGTCTTCCGAGTAGAGACGGGCCAGGGTGGCGAATTTCTCGCCGGCCATGATGCGTTCGCGGATGGACAGCAGACGTTCCTTGACGGCAAGGGCGGCTGTTTCGCGGTCTGGATATATGCAGATCTGGCTCAGCTTATATTTGATGGGCACCACCGGAAGCTTGTCCACGGAAGAGGAGTCGATGTACTGCTTGACGTCATAGGGAGTAACTTCGGGGATGTTTTGCGCTATGGTCTGCTGCTCCTGCTGCATCAAGGTGTTGTCTTCTATCTGCCTGCGCCATTCCTGGCGGAGCTGATAGACGGGCTTGTGGAAGTACTGCACCACGCCGTCGTCGCCGCCGAGGGCGGTACGTACCTTGTCCATCTGGTCGCTGAGCTGGGCCTCCACCATCTCCTGGTTGACTTTTATGGAGTCAAGGCGCGCCTGCATCAGGAAGAGCTTGCCGCGCATCATGTTCTCGAGGATTTCGCAGCGGATGTTCCGGTCCGAGGCATAACCTCTGGCGTTCATCATCTGCACTTCCTGCTCTATTTCCGACAGGGTTATGAGTTCTCCGCCGACTACCGCCACGGACTTGTCGATGACTCCGCGGTATTTCTGGCCCGCCGCCACGCTGCACAGCGAGAGCAGGGCAAGGGATATAACGATGATTCTGTGTTTCATACGTCCGGGGTGATTTGCAAAGCTTGTTCCACAATCATTTGCCGGCGAGATGCTTCTCCCAGGCCCAAGCGGCCGCCAGGGTCTGTTCCACCGTGCGGGTGGCTTTCCATCCCAGCTTGCGCTCGGCCAGCGACGGGTCGGCCCACACTGCGGTCACGTCACCTTCGCGGCGCGGGGCGAAGCGGTAGTTGAGCTTGAGGCCGTTGACCTTTTCGAAGGCGTTCACCAGCTCCAGCACCGATACTGGGCGTCCGGTGCCTATGTTGAATATTTCGTAGGGCTCTTCCATACGGCCTTCGATCATGCGGGACACTGCGCAAACGTGCGCCTTGGCGAGGTCGACTATGTCGATGTAGTCACGCAGGCAAGTGCCGTCGGGGGTGGGGTAGTCGTTGCCGAAGATGTAGAGGCATTCCCTCTTGCCGATGGCCGTCTGGGTGATGAAGGGCACGAGGTTGTTGGGAACGCCACGGGGCAGCTCGCCTATGAGGGCCGAAGGGTGCGCGCCGATGGGGTTGAAGTAGCGCAGGGCAATGCCGTGCATGCCGTAGGCGGCCACGCAGTCGCGCAGGAAGTCTTCGCACATCTGCTTGGTGTTGCCGTAGGGGGATGTGGCGGGCTTGCGGGGGGACTGCTCGGTGACGGGAGTTTCGTCGGGCTCGCCGTACACGGTGGCGGAGGAGGAGAACAGCACGTTGGTGCCGTGTTCGCGGGACGCCTGCAGTATGTTGAGGAACGATACTAGGTTGTTCTTGTAGTACATAAGAGGCTCGGCCACCGATTCGCCGACGGCCTTGAAGGCGGCGAAGTGTATGACGGCGTCTATTTTGTTTTCGGAGAATAGCTTTTCTGTGGCGGCGCTGTCGCAGAAGTCCATCTTGATGAAGGGCAGCTGTTTCCCGAGAATGGCGCAGACGCCTTTATAGTTGGTTTCGTCGCAATTGGACATGTTGTCGGCGATGATTACATCGTAGCCGGCCTGGGAGAGTTCCACGGTTACGTGGCTTCCGATAAATCCGGCTCCGCCGGACACTAGAACGGTTTTGCTCATAACTTACAAAAATACGCATTTTGACTGAAGTTACAAAATTAGTAACTTTGCAGAGCCGCCGGAGAGGGAGTCAGGGGTCCGCAGAACTTTCGCTTCGCTTCATCCCTCCCACTGCGCTCCGCTTGCGGGCCCCTCCCGTTCACATGGCCACGGGCGGCCATGGTTCTGCGGGCCCCTGACTCCCTCTCCGGCGGCGGACAACGATTATGGGACACGACAAGCTAAGGAAATTTGCAGAAAACGAGACCTTCGGGTGCCTGCTGCAACCCTCGGCTGCAGAACTGCTGGCAGACGGGTATTTTGCGCTGCGGGACCACGAAGTCAAGGGCCATTGGGGCGGACGGTTCGAGAATCCGGACGCTCCGTTAGTGCTGGAACTTGGCTGCGGCAAGGGAGAATACACCGTGGCTCTCGCCGAGCGTGTCCCGGACAAGAACTACGTGGGCGTGGACATCAAGGGCGCACGGCTCTGGAAGGGGGCGAAATATGCCACCGGGCACGCCATGGGCAATGTGGGCTTCCTGCGCACGAGGATAGAATTCATCACGGCTTTCTTTGCCCCCGGAGAAGTGTCCGAAATTTGGCTTACCTTCTCTGACCCGCAGGTGCGTAGCGAGAATTCCAGGCTGACCTCGCCGATATTCCTTGAGCGCTACAGCAAGTTTCTGTCTCCCGGTGGGCTCGTCCACCTCAAGACGGACTCGCAGTTCCTGTATCAGTACACCCTGGCGGTATGCCGGGCCAACGGTCTTCCGATAGTGGCATCCTCGGAGAATCTGTACGCCGAAGCGGATCGTTTCGATCCATGCCTTACCGGGGTGCAGACTTTCTACGAAAGCATGTTCCGGGAGCAGGGGTATCCTATCAAGTATTTGTGTTTCAAGCTGTCTGACGCCGCTGCGCAGGAGGGCTCGCCGGAATCTTCCGCTTCGTTTGTAAGTCCTGAGGATTTTGATGCGGAGTACTGGCGGAGCGTGGAGGGCTACCGGACCCTTTTCGGCCGCGACACCGCCGAGACCAGGCGGCAGAAGATGAAAGGGAACTGATTGCGCCCTGCCGGCGTCTGGCTATTCGAAGGATCCTATATCCACGAGCCCGTTCAGGATGGCATAGACGGTAAGGCCGGGGGTGGTTTTGATTCCGGTCTTGCGGGTGATGTTCTTGCGGTGGGTGATGACTGTATTGATGGAGATGTTGAGACGGTCGGCGATTTCTTTGTTGAGGTAGCCGTGCGCCACTTCCGCCAGAACTTCTTTCTCCCTGTCGCTCAGGGTTTCTCCGGAGTCGCTGCCGCCGGTTGGCGAGGCAACGTAGACGGGACTCGGGTTGTGACCTTCCAGAATCTCCACAAGCGGCACCAGTATGAAGTCTTCGATGTAGGTATGATGCTCCAAATCTTCCTGAAGATGGAAGAGGTTGGAGAGGACCTCGATGCGCAGCATGCCGTCACATTCCAGCGGGAGTGAGTTCATTATCAGGTTCTTGAGGTCGGACAGCGATTCTTCTATGTTGGAATGGTTCTCCTTGAAGATGGACATCGAAAAGTCTCCGGGACGGTGTCCGGCCAGCAGCTTCTGCACATATGGGATGGCTATTTCTTCTTCGTAGTTGAAGTGCTTTATAAGTTCGTCCTTGTAGTTGTCGAAGAAGCATCGGATGACTTTTTGCTGGACCTTTGTAGCAGGTTCGATAAGCTGTTCAATCGTGGGCGAAAGCCGGCTCAGGGCGGAATTGATGTAGTAGTTGTGGGAGCTGTGCAGGTAGCGGAGGATGTCGGAGATGCTGCAGCTGCGGAGTTCGTCCTCGGTGGGTTTGAAGTTGCGGGAGGAGTAAACCGAGCAGATGAGAACGAAAGTATCGGCGTCCAGGCCATAGCGTGCGCACATGTCTTCCACCGAGCGTTCGGAGAAGCTTCCGTCCATCTGCAGACGGGACAGGATGCTGAGCAGGTGGTAGTTGGTCTCCACTAGCTCGGACATTTTCATATGTTTGTTAATCTTGGTCATGTCGTTTGGAAAATTCGCAGCCGCAGAAGTTCTGGTTGTAGAATCCCTGCTCGCATATGATTTCGGAACGGCGTGGCTGCAGTCCGCCGCGGCGCCAGTTCTGGTTCCACCAGAGGACCCTGTCCTCTGGTGGAACCATATTCAATCCCCCTGCACCCCCAAGGGACTGAGGGGAGAACCCCTCAGACTGCTCCGCAGTCGCTTTCAATCCCCCTGCACCCCCAAGGGACTGAGGGGAGAACCCCTCAGACACCCCCGGTCGCTTCGCTCCGAGGACCGAGCCCTCTGGTGGAACCATGCCGAATCCCCCTGCTGTTGCCCAGGTGCCGGCGGCGTCGACTTGGTCAAGGGACTTCCAGCGGGAAGAGGCAAGGGTGGTGGTGAGCACGGGGATGCTGTGCGAGGAGGCGTAGCGGACTGCCCGCATTAGCCTGAATTTGAAGCAATTAAGGCAGCGGGGGCCGCGCTCCGGGGCGTTGGCGAGGGCCAGCTGCCCGGCAGGGTCCGACTCTTGCCTCTGCAGCACGAAGTCCAGCCATGCCTGATGGTCGTATTCATCCTCGACCAACTGCACCCCCAGACTCCGGCAGTACCGCTCCAGCTCGCCGAGCCTCAGGTCGTACTCCTCCTTCGGGACAATGTTCGAATTGGAAAAAAACACAACCGGCCTGAGTCCGTTCTGCACCAGACACTCCAGCACGGCGCCAGAACATGGCGCACAGCATGCGTGAAGAAGAATATCTTTGTGCCCACCGGGGGCCGTCAATTGCAACATTTATTGAATTTTCTGCAAAGTTATCAAAAATATTTTTGCGTTTTTCCCAAATATGCTTAATTTTGCAGTCCCAATGCGGTAGTGGTGAAATGGTAGACACGCTACTTTGAGGGGGTAGTGGGCATTTGGCCTGTGTGAGTTCGAGTCTCACCTACCGCACCGAAGAGGCAAGTTCGAAGGGACCTGCCTCTTTTTGTTTATTCTGGCTTGGCAGGCAAAAAGGCAAAACAGACTGGCCTTGGACCATGTTCAATCCGGAGGGCAAGAAACTAAGACACGAGGCCGTCTTTCCGCAGCATCTTAAAAAGGTGTTTGAAATGGGCGCAGAATTAACCGGCCAGCCTGTCGGTATTTTATGATAGAAAACCTATGAATCTAAAATTTGATGTTATGAAGAACCTCTTTGTCGTTGTGTCCCTTCTGCTTGCCGCTGTTGCATGTACGGGAGGAAGCAATGGAAATAACAATCAGGAATCGACTACGGATTTCGTAGACGACGTAAAGATGGCGCTTTCTGATGGTGGCCACATCGATTTGAGCGGCCTCCAGTGGACGCGGGAGCCTGCGAAGTGTGAAATCATGAATGATACCATCCGCATCACGACTGCTCCAAAGACCGACCTCTGGCAGCGCACCTACTATCACTTCCAGAACGACAATGCGCCCGTGCTGCAGATGAAGACTCGCGAGAAGTTCTTCAGTTTCGTGGCAAAGACTGACTTCACGGGCAGTCATCACCGCTTTGACCAATGTGGCATCGTGATGTATCTCGACAGCGAGAACTGGCTGAAAGGCTCGGTGGAATACGAGAACGAGGAGTTCCAGCATCTGGGCAGCGTGGCCACCAACAACGGCTATTCCGACTGGGCCACGACGGCCATCCCCGCCGAAGTGAAGACCATGTGGTACCGTTTCTCGCGCCGCGGCGACGACTACTGCATCGAATGCTCCACGGACGGCGTGAAGTTCAGCCAGATGCGCATCTGCCACATGTATGCCGGTGCCGAAGAAATCAGTTTTGGCATCTATGCCTGTTCACCCGAGGAATCATCCTTCACGGCAGTCTTCTCCGACATGAAGATTACCGAGTGCGCGTGGAAGGCTCACGACGGCCAGCAGCCAGACCAGATCAATTGACCGGCCGGGTGACGCTACCCTGCAAATTTTGTGGACCGGTAAGAGCAAAAAAGGCCTAAAATGCTTATACCCTGCCAATCCCTGGACCGGTAGGAGCACCCGGAGGGCGTGAGATTCTTCGCTGCCGAGAAGGCAAGTG
This sequence comes from uncultured Bacteroidales bacterium, assembly GCA_946405435.1. Classification (GTDB taxonomy): domain Bacteria; phylum Bacteroidota; class Bacteroidia; order Bacteroidales; family UBA932; genus Cryptobacteroides. The sequence continues at coordinate 10,958 of CAMJHF010000029.1, read as the reverse complement.
TATAATTATTAATTATATTTGCCCTATGAAACCAATGTTTTTTGCACTCTTGAGCGCCTTGCTTCTGCTCTGGAACTGTTATAATACCCATTCGAATGTAACCCCGACGCCCGGAGAAAAAACTACCGATCCCCAGGAAGGCGAACAGGCTCACGCCGAAGACACGCTAAGGCTGGCGACATACAACGTGGGCGTTTTCGGAAAGAGCGGGACCAACACTTCCGACATGGTGGCCGCGATGGTCAAAGAGCTGGGCGTCAGCGCTTTGTCCATGAACGAACTGGACAGTTGCAACACCCGTAACAACATTTTTCAGATAAAGCTCTTCGCCGAGGCTATGGGCGGATGGGACTATACGTTCGCACAGGCCCTGAATTACAAAGGCGGCGGCTACGGAATCGGAATAGTGTCGGACCCCTCGCTGCAGATTCAAAAACGGTACAGGCTCAAGCTTGACCGCGGCGACGGCTCCGAGCAGCGTGCCCTCGCGGTATGCGAATACCGGGATTTCGTGTTCGGCTCCACCCATCTGGACCACAAATCCAAAAAAGCCCAGATGTCCCAGGCCGTTGCGATAACCAACTGGGTAAAAAACACTTACGGAAACACAGACAAGCCCGTAATCCTGTGCGGCGACTTCAACGCCATGCCGGACAGCGAGACCATTACCTACATGAAGCAGGAATGGACCATCCTCTCGCCTCTCGCCTTTACCTATCCTGCCAGCGCTCCGACCAAGTGCATCGACTACATAATGGTGTACCGGAACGCTTCGTCCCGTGTTGAACTGCAATCGGCAGAAGTGCCCACAGCATTCAAGTCCGGCGACGTCAAAATCGCCTCAGACCACCTTCCGGTGTATGTAGAGGTGACAATCAAATAGGTAGCCGTAAATCGTATCTGCCTCATTATGAATGAGTTTCTGATTGTTCCCGGGGAAAATCTCCCCTGGGAACATTTGTAAGGTGCTGAGCGTCAGGGTGTTTCGAATTACGCTGCGAAGCGGTTAGAGGGACCAGCCGATCTTGAAGGCGAGCGTTTTTAGCTGGCCGGTTGTCTTGCCCTCCAGGGCGGCCCATCCGGACCTGGGGGAATTCTCGGAGAGACGGAACCTTACGCCGGCCTCGGCGGAGCCATAAAAGCAGTTGCTCATCAGGTCGATTCCGGGAGAGACTCCAATATACGGCGAGAACATCCCGGTGCCGAAACTTACCCGTGCGTGGCCGTAAAGCGGAATCTGTAAAGGTGCCCCCATCTGGGACGCCAAGTACGCCAGGGACGCGCCCCCACCCAGAAACAGATGCTGGTTTACATGATAACCCGGAGTCAGATAAATCTGCGGTCCGTATCTGCAGACTGATAACTCCAGCAACAGCGACATGCGCTTCTGTCCCGGGCCATAATACCTTGCGTCCTGCCAGTGAACCTTGCTGGCCTTCAGCGCCTCGCCCGTCATGAGTACTGGATAGCCGGCCATGGCTACAAGAAAACATGTCGCCGCAACCTGCACTCCTGCCGCCATAAAGGCGACGGCGATGAGGCTGGAGACTATCGAATCTGAAGAAATGGTCATAAGCCCAAGAAACGTTCCCAGTCCGGCCGCGGGGATTGCAACGCCAATGCTTGACAAGACCATGACTTTCCCGATGATGTCGATGGTCTCTCCCTGACTTAGGCCCCTTTCCCTGTAAAACGGGACAGTCGCAAGCCCGTTCGACAGAGCGGCGGAATCAGGAGCTTCTGCGTATTGTTCCGGAAGCAGGACAAGGGTGGAGTCGGCTTGCTGGCAGGGCGACGGAAGCCAGTGCAACAAGACTGCAAGTACACAGAAGATAATTCGTTTCATATACTATAAACGCTGTGATACGTGAAATCTTGCACCTACTGGCCCATGCTCCAGGACGCATTTTGTGCGCGGCGGCTGTGGGAGGCGTTCATCTTGCCGAAGTTCCACTTGACCCCAAGCAGGATGTAACGGCCGAGTACCAGGCGGTATGTGTCTTCCTGGTAATTGGCATTGAAGGTATGGCTCAGGCTGCGGGTCTGGTTTAGGATGTCGTGCAAGGTGAGACTTATGTTGAATGCGCCTACATTCTTGGAAATCGAAGCGTTCCATTGCCATTCGGGAATGCCGTACCCCTCGGGGTAGCCGCTGTAGAACACGTAGGCCATGTAGGTACTGAAATCGAATTCATGCTTTGTGGTGTATGTCCCGGAGCCGGATATCCGGGTGACCAGCGTATTGTCGCTTTTGTCCGGGGCGAGCGAATATCGCGAAAGGCGGCCGTTCAAATCCACGTTGCCGTACAGCGACAGCCGCTCCCGGTTGTACCTCATGTTTATGGCGGCAACCGGGTTCAGACTGCGTGTCCTGGCCTGGGTGAATCCGCTTTTGCCGCTGTAGAATCGTTCCCCTGTCTCTCCTCCCCAGAAGTCGGCCATGAAGTCGGAATAGACGAAGCTGTCTTTGTCAAGGGCCGGCAGTTTCCCTGTCGCCTGATAGGACGTTGAAGTGGAGTAGGAAGAGCCTCCGGCCAGCGTCAAAAACCACTTTCTGTCTTTGTCGAGCGGAGCGGTGTAACTGAAGTTCAGGAACATATTGGCCGACGGCTTCGGCACGTTGACGGGAATGCTGTACATTATTCCGTCGGTGTCGTACCATAGGGCGTTTCCGATGCCGTTTGACGTGACGTTTCCACTGGTATACAACATGAATGTTGAAAAGCGTTCCCGGTTGCTGATGCTCCAGTTGCCGCCGAAGTTAAAGGTCTGGGAGGGCCTCAGATAGGCATTGCCGAGGGAAAGCCTGGAAGCGTTGGCGGTGTTGAGCACAGGCAGCTTGACATCCGCTGATGGAGTTATGGCGAACCCGCTCCCTGACATCCACAGGCGGCTTTTTCCCGAATTGTATTGTATTGAGGCCGATGGCGAGAAGAGCCATGTCCATTCGCCTTCGCCTGTAGTTGTCTGCACCCCGAAACTTTTTGAGCGGAGTTCGTTCAGGGTGCCGGACAGCCTGCCGCCCAGACCAAGTGACGTACTTTTGTTGAGACGGTACTTGGCACCGGCGTTAAGGGACACATCGGAATTGAAGTTGCGGGTGTCGGAACTGTAGTACTCGTTGTGGCCGTTTTGGTCGGAGGCAAGACGAACGTTGTCGTGCCGGTAAATGCTAGCTTCGGCCATGGACTCTATGCTCCATTTCTTCCCCAGTTTCTCGGTGTAGGAAAGTATCCAGCCGACTGACCAGTTGCGGCCGTCGGAATCATAGTGCATTACGCGAACGTCCTCGCCGGCAAGGGTGAGAAGACGGGAGTTCTCGTCGCTCTGGCCTTCAGAGCTGCCTAGCGCCCCGCGGGCACTGATCCCTATCGTGCGGCCTTCTTTGCCAAGAGCATTACGGAAGGTAACGTTTCCGATCATGGTGATGCTTCCGTCGGTGCTGAGCGCCCTTGAGAAGTTGTTTGAACTGTTGATGGTGACGCCGTTCATTACTGTACCGGACTCCGACTGCATGCGGGAATCGTTCGTACCGTATTTGTAGAGGGTGTTGAACGTGAACCTGGTATCGCCCTTCTCTTTTTTTAATTCAAGGCTGGCATCAAGGGTATTGCTGAATGACTTTCCGGTGTTGCCGGAGTCAGTCAGGAGGTCGCCGTCTTCCTGGAACGTGGTGCGGTAGGAACGGCTGCCGGAGTCGGTGTCGGTGTAGTTGTAATTGGCGCTGGCAGAGGTCTCTACGTCCTTGATGCGTGAGGAGTTGAGGTTGACTCCGGCCTGCGCGGTGGATGACAGGCCTCCTCCGAATGAGTTTGGCATGTCCCCGAGAACCTGAACCTGCAAGCCTCCTCCGAAATTTGCGGCTCCTCCGACGTTGCGGGCTCCTCCGACGAGCGTAACCTGGTCTTTTTCGCCGTAGGCCGACACGAGGGCGTTGCCGTCGTACAGCAGGCCCCGTTCGTCGCGAAGCGGCTGCTCTTCTTTTCCTCCCGCGGTGGCCCCGCCTTTTAGGCCGGCGTTGCCGAACCAGCCTTTTTCATATTCCTTCTTGAGTTCGACGTCGAGTACCTTCTCGCGGGTGCCGTCATCAATGCCTGTGGTGCGTGTTTTTTCCGACTCCCTGTCGATTACGCGGATCTTGTCCACTATGGATGCCGGCAGGTTGTTCAGGGCCACCGACTGGTCGTCAAAGAAGAAAGTCCGCCCGCCCACGGTGAGCTTCTTGATGGCCTCACCGTTGAATTTGACCTTGCCGCCGGAGATTTCCATGCCCGGCATGCGCTTCAGCAGGTCGCCCAGCATGGCATTGCTGCCCACCCTGTACGACGATGCATTGAATTCTATCGTATCCTGCTTGATCACAATGGGATTGCCCACGTCGGACACAACTGCCGCGTTGAGGAACTGCTCGTCCATCTGCAGTTTTATCGTGCCCATGTCGATGCGACTGCCGCGGAACCAGCGGTCGCGTACGAAGTGCTTGTAGCCCATCATCTCCACGTGGAACGAATAGCGGCCGAATGGCACCTCGGTCAGTTTGGCTTTGCCGGTGGAGTCGGACAACGTGAAGTTGGTAATGAGAGTGTCCTTGGCGGGAATTACGTACACCGAAGCATAGGGCACAGGCTCGTTGGTAAGTGAATCCACCACCGTGGCATTGATGTTGGAAAGGCCTGCCGCCGAGTAATCACCGTGATATACAATAACTACTTGGCCCAGGGCCGGAAGCCTTGAGCCAAGCAATAAAGCCAGCAATATTAACCACCTCTTAGCTTGCATTTTCGGCGGCGGGCTGGGACTCTCCGGATTCCTCACCGGAGGCCCAGTCGATCAGTTTTGAGAACGAGCCGGTGAGTTTGTCAGCCATGTCTCCGTCGCCGCCGTCCTTGAGCACGTCGGCCAGGTAGTAGATATAACTGCCGCACATGTCGAATTCGCTCTTGCCGAAGTCATAATATTCCAGATAGAAGCGTGCCGTCTTCAGCAGGTCCGCACCCATCTGGGCGCCGAGTTCGCGTGCCTTGTCCGTCCGTCCCAGCTGGTAGTAAGTGTCGATTATGCCTATCACGATGTAGTCGTTGGTGGACATTCCCAGGGGGATGGATTCGATGGGGAAACGGTTCATCGCCTTCTCGCAGCGGTCGAGCATTTCGCCGGCCCAGTCGTTGCGTCCCTCTTTCATGAATGCCTTTGCGGCATTGAGGAAAATCATCCTGGGTGCCATCACGCCAAGGTTTGTGTAGATGTTCTGGTAGTCCACAAACCAGCCGTCGGCGGCCAGGGCGTCCCAGCTGTACACCTGGGTCATCTTGCGGTACAGCTCGTCCGTGTCCACGAAACCTATGTCGGTGGTGGTTATCTTGTTCTTGATAGGTACGAACTTGTATGAGTAGCCTTCGTAAACCAGGTAGTCCTTGATGCCGATGTTCAGGTCGCCGCCCATGTTGAGCATGTGGATGGGACGGTCCCACTGGTAGCCGGCCAGCAGGTCCAGCATGAATATCTCCGGCTTGGTGAGATATTCCTTGCTCTTGGGAATCTGCAGTACGATGCTCTCGGGTATGATGTCGGCATATTTTGCATCCAGGATGCCGCTGGTGATTACGTTCTCCTTGTTGACGGGTATGCGGATCTTCCGGGACACGATGTAGTCCATCTTTCGGCCGCTGCTCATGGGCACCTTGACGTCGGGATGCTTGAACAGTTTTATGACGTCGGCGATGTCCACCTCCTGCTCGCGGTTGTCCACGATGGGCACGTATTCATTGGTGCCGTAAAGGTACTGCTCGGGGCCTATGCTGAGGGGCAGCGGGGCGCTCTCGTTGCATGCCCACTTCATCTGGTCGATGTGCCAGTCTGTGCCCAGCAGGGAGGTGTTGCAGATGCGGACGTCGGTGCGTACGTTCTCGACCTCCTGGGCGTACCAGACGGGGAAGGTGTCGTTGTCTCCGTGGGTGATGAGTATGCCGTTGGGGCCTACGGAGTTGAGGTAGTTGCGGGCCATTTCCACTGCGGTGGCGCGGCCGCTGCGGTCATGGTCGTCCCAGTTCTCGGAGGCCATGAGGGCAGGTACGCACAGGCAGGCTGCGGTAAGCAGGGCGGCCGAAGCTGCGCCGTAGCGGGATTTGAGGATGCCGCCGGCCCAGCTGTAGAGCGCCGCTACCGCCATTCCTATCCACACGCAGAAGAAGTAGAACGAGCCGGCGTAGGCGTAGTCCCTCTCGCGCACCTGGTACGGCGGCTGGTTGAGGTAGATGACGATGGCGATGCCGGTCATGAAGAACATCAGGAAGGTGAGCCAGCAGCCCCGCTTGTCGCGGTCGAACTGGAAGAACAGGCCCAGCAGACCCAGCAGCAGGGGCAGGAAGTAGTAGTGGTTCTTGCCCTTGTTGTCGGCGAGCGTGGACGGCGCTTCGCTCTGGTCGCCCAGGCGGAACTCGTCGATGAACTTCACGCCGCTCTCCCAGTTGCCGTGGAAGATGTTGCCGGGGGTGGGGGAATGGATCTCGTTCTGGCGGCCGACGAAGTTCCACATGAAGTAGCGCCAGTACATCCATCCCAGCTGATAGTCGAAGAAGTATGCGAGGTTGGCGCCCATTGTGGGCTTGCGGTCGGTGGCGCCGGCGATCTTGCGGCCCTTGCCTCCGGTGTAGGCCCGGTAGAACTCTTCGTTGCGGCCGTCCGGCGAGCTGCTCCACATGCGGGGGAAGAGCATCTTGCCGCTGGACTTGTATTTGGCGTCGACGGGGCCTTCCACGTGCTTGTACTTGCCGTCAAGGGGCGCCCAGTACTTGGACGACTTGAGGTCGTAGGGAGCGTCGTAGTACTGCCCGTACAGAAGCGGGGTGGAGCCGTACTGCTCGCGGCTGAGGTACCTCACCAGCGTGAAGGCGTTGTCGGGCTGATACTCGTTGGTGGGCGTCTTGGCGCAGGAGCGAATGATGTCGATGCTGAATACGCTGAAGCCTATTGTGATGACGGTTACGCACAGCAGGGCGGTGTTGAGGAAGACCTTGCTTCTGCGCTCGGTGACGAAGAGGCCCCAGAAGCACAGCGCCAGCAGGGCGACCATGAAGAAAGCGGCTCCGCTGTTGTATGGAAGCCCCAGCACGTTGACGAAGAACAGGTCTACGTATGCGGCAATCTTGGGCAGATAAGGCACATACAAGAATACCAGCAGGCCCAGTATGACCACTCCTATGAGCATGATTTTGACCAGCTCCCAGAAAGTGAAGCTGCCTTTCTCGCGCCTGCGGTAGTAGAACATGAACACCAGGGCGGGTATGGCCAGGAGATTCAGGAGGTGCACGCCTATGCTCAGGCCCATCAGGAAGGCGATGAGGATGATCCATTTGAGGGCGTGGGGTTCGTCGGCGCGGTCGTACCACATGGTCATGGCCCAGAATACGGCTGCAGTGAACAGCGAAGACATGGCGTACACCTCACCCTCTACCGCCGAGAACCAGAAGGTGTCGGAGAAGCAGTAGGCGAGGGCGCCCACCAGGCCGGAGCCTATTACGGCGATGGCGCCGCCGGTGGTCGCCGTACTGACTATTCGTTTGGTGAACCAGACTATTGTCAGGTACAGGAAAAAGATGGTAAGCGCCGAGCACAGGGCGCTCATGGCGTTGACCAGAATGGCGGCGTGCATATTGTCGCCGAACATTGTGAAGAAACGCGCAATGAGCTGGAACACAGGGTTTCCCGGCGGATGCCCCACCTCCAGTTTATAGGACGAGGCGATGAACTCGCCGCAGTCCCAGAACGAGGCGGAGGGCTCTATGGTCAGAAGGTAAGTTATCGCCGAGACCACGAAAGCCGCGCACGCTGCAATCCTGTTCCAGAGTTTGAATTTCTTATCGTTCATAGTCATCACTTTCGAATCAATCTTCAAAAATAGTGATAATTCCGCGTTTCCGAAAAAATATTTCCTCCGTGCCCGCCGCAGTATCCCTTTGCCAGCCTTCATGCCCGCTTTGACCCGCTGCCGGTTGCCTTTTGGTTGCGGTCATGCCTACCTTGGCTGCAGCCGGTTGCCTGTTGGTTGCGGTCATGCCTACCTTGGCCGCTGCCGGTTGCCTCTGGCTAGCTCTCGCGCCCACCTTGGCCGCAGTTGGTTGCCTCTGGCTAGCTCTCGCGCCCGCCTTGGCCGCAGCCGGTTGCCTCTGGCTAACTCTCGCGCCCGCCTTGCCCGCAACGAATGTCTCCTGAGTTACCGGCAGAAAAATGTGCGGTCTTATAGTCCGAGTCTCCCTAAGTCACATATCCCGAGAGCCCCTAAGTCAGAAGGAGCCCCGTCCATTCCTTCGAACCGCTATCTTTTTCCGCGGCGGTTAGGCCCACCCGTAAAACGTATCTACCTCATTATTAATGCTTTGCAAATTGATCCCAGGGGCAATCTCCCCCGGGATGATCTGTAAGATGCTGGGTATCAAGGTGTTCTTGATTACGCTGCATGTCCTGTCCAGAAGGAGCCCCGTCCATTCCTTCGAACCGCTATCCATCTTCCGCGGCGGTTAGACCTGCCCGTAAAACGTATCTACCTCATTATTAATGCTTTGCGAATTTATCCCAGGGGCAATCTCCCCTTGGATAATCTGCAAGATGCTGGGTATCAAGGTGTTCCTAATTACGCTGCATGTCCTATCCAGAAGGGGCTGGTTTCCTCGGAGGAGACGGGCGGGCCTTTGGGGAACTCTGCAAAATTGAGTAATTTTGCGGAAACCGTTCGGCAGATGAAGGCAAACGTACCATTTCTCGAGCAGAGGTTCGACGAGTTCAACGCCCGTATTTTCGGGGGCGAACTCCCGCGCGTGCCCATCGGGCTGGGGAATGCTGCCGGGTACATAGGCAAGTGCCTTTTCAAAATTCGCCGAAGAATTCTGCGCAAGCCGGAGCTTTACGACTTCAGGCTGCGTTTCAGCACGCGCTTCGATCTTCCTGAACAGGAGCTGGAGGACATCCTGATCCATGAGATGATTCACTACTGGATCGGCCTCAAGGGCTTTCAGGATACGTCTTCCCACGGGAAGGTGTTCCGGCAGATGATGTCCGACATCAACGCCCGCTTCGGCAGGCATATCACCATATCGCGCCGACTTACTCCGGAGCAGCAGGAGGCGGTGAGGGACAGCCGTCCGAAGGTGCGCGTGGTGGCCCTTGTGGGTATGAGCGACGGCCGTACCGGCATCAAGGTGCTGCCCCGCAACCTGCAGCGGCTGCGCTCGTACCGCCGCGGAGTCATGCTCAGCGGCGAAGTGGCAACCGTCGATTTCTACCTCACGGCGGATCCATTCTTCGGCCGTTTCCCCTGCTCGTCGGCGCTGAGGGTGCATTTTGCCGACATGTCGGAGGTCCGCGCACACCTTGAAGGGGCGACCAAGCTCTAGTTCGCCCTCTCCAGCAACCCGGCCGCCCGTCATTCAGGGGGAAGATTCCGCCCATATATCGCCCCAACTGCGGCCAGAGCCCCCCCCACTCCGCCCCACTGCCATTCTGAACGAAGTGAAGAATCTTTTGGCCTCGAACGAATTTATTCGTACCTTTCGAAATATATGAAAAAGACTGTTCTTGACAGCAGGCCGCAGTTGGCCGCATGCATAGGTGAATGTGCCGAAGTGGCAGGCTACCTGTGGGAAAAAGGTTGGGCCGAGCGCAATGGCGGCAACATGACCTTCAATGTTACCGATCTGATAGATAATGATTTGCGTCTCCTGCCCGCACTGGAGTACAATGGTAGGACGGAGTTCTCCATCGGCAAATCGCTTCCTCATCTTACAGGATGCTGGTTCTATGCCAAAGGCACGGGCCGGCGCATGCGCGACCTCGCACGCGACCCCATGCAGGGCGGCTGCATCATCCGCATCACCGACGACTGCGCCCACTACGAGATGGTGGCCGATGCTCCCGTGCTCCCCACCTCCGAGCTGCCTTCGCACCTGGCGCTGCAGGATTATCTTATTGGCAGCGGGAGCAAGTACAAGGCCACCCTGCACACGCATCCCATTGAGCTTGTGGCACTTTCGCACATCCGCCGCTTCTGCTCCTCCGAGGAGTTGACCCGCACCCTCTGGTCCATGATTCCCGAGACGCTCGCCTTTGCCCCCCTGGGCCTTGGCTTCATCCCATTTACCAACCCCGGCACCGTGGAGCTTGCCGATGCAACCCTCAAGGAGATAGCGCATTACGACGTGGTTCTGTGGGAGAAGCATGGCACAGTGGCCGTCGGCTCCGACATGATGGACGCCTTCGACCAGACCGACGTGCTCAACAAGGCCGCCTGCATCTACCGCGCCGCCCTGGCCTTCGGAAGCGAACCCGAAGGAATGACCGACGCCCAGATGAAAGGCATCCAGGACCTCTTCCACCTGCCCAAGGAACGCCTGGGCTAAAAAGGCGGCGGTTCTGAGTTCACGTTCTGATCGGCCTCAAGTTGTTATTGTTAGTTTCTTAGTAGCCACACCTTGCCCGCGAGGAGGCAATTTAAACGCTGACTGGGGCAATGTGGGCAAAGGCCACGAAAGAAAGCGCAAAAAGCCAGCGAAACTCGCTGGCTTTTTGTGGTCCCTGTAGGGCATGATCCTACGACTCCCTGATTATGAGTCAGGTGCTCTAACCAACTGAGCTAAGGGACCAGAACCCGGAATGATTCCGGGGATGCAAAGTTAGTAAACTTTTATAAAAAAGCTATACTCCTCACACTTTGATTTCGACCTCCACGCCGGAGGGCAGCTCGAGCTTCATGAGGGCGTCAACGGTTTTGGCGTTGGAGTCCTCGATGTCGAGAAGCCTGCGGTAGGAATCGAGCTCAAACTGCTCACGGGCCTTCTTGTTGACGAAGGTGGAGCGGTTTACGGTGAAAATCTTCTTGTTGGTAGGGAGAGGAATGGGTCCGTTCACCTTAGCGCCTGTAGCTTTCACCGTGTCAACGATCTTGGCTGCCGACTTGTCGACGAGCA
>CAMJHF010000028.1 GCA_946405435.1 uncultured Bacteroidales bacterium | reverse complement strand
CGCTTGAGTTCCACATGAACGAGGGGCAGGCCGTTTACGAGAATGGTGACATCATATCTGTTGGGCTGGGAGCCATCTTCCACCACATATTGATTGATGACCTGCAGGGAATTCCGGTGAATGTCATCCTTGTCGATGAGTTTGATATTGCGGAATGTGTTGCTGCCATCGGGCTGGCTGACGGTGGCCACCTTGACGAAATCGTTCTGGATAGTGTTTGTCTTTTCCAGAATGCCATCGTTCTGGTTGGCCAAATGAACGCGGAAGAAAGCCTCCCAATCCAGATCGGAAAACTTGTGGTCATTAAGTTTCTCCAGCTGCTTGCGAAGATTGGCAATGAGGGCCTTCTCGTCATAGATGAAGAGGTATTCATAGCCCTGCTCCTGGAGTTGCTTGATGAAAGCACTTTCCAGCATGGCCTCACTCTGATAATTCCGTTCCCGTTTATGGTCAGGAACGAACTCGGCCACCAGAGTACTTTCTGGATTTTGGGAAATAATACTGAGTTTTGTCATTGTAATGATTGCTTATGACAAAGATAATCCTTATTTTTGGGAAAAGAAATGTGTTATGGAGATTCCGAGGGGTACGAGCCGGGAAGATATCAAAGCCCGAAGACAAATCATCAAAGATTTCTATGCCAGCTGGATTGCAGAGCATCCGGACAAGAAAGTGTGGAACAAGTCGCTCAAGGCGTATATTCACGTAAAGAACGACTCTATTAACGAGACGCTTGGTCATGCGCCCCGTTCGGTAGAAGCAACTGAGACGCAGACTCATCTGACAGAAATACTCTCAGAGGCTGTCTATGTCGAGTCGCGTCCGCCAAAATTCGGGGACAAGAACCAGAAGAAGTTTTCTAAGATGCTTTTGCTTCGATGGAAGAACTGTCGAGTATTGGTCGGAAAGAGAAAAACTACCGGCGACTATGTCCAATACTACATAAGTGGCGGCGAGCGCAAAAAATAAAAGCCGTCAGGTAACGGCTTTTCAGTGAGGCTCGGACCAAGTAACTTGGGAGGGTTGTCATCCCTTCAAACGAATTCCCCTTCGACGAATCCTAATGCAAAAATAGTGAGATTTTGTGAATCTGCAAAAGATTTTGCAATTAGCAAGCTTTGCGGGGGAAGGTCAGGAGTTTGTCTCTATAGTATTCGTATTGTTGCTGCCGAGCCTTGATTTCTGCGGGGAGACCCTGAACAAGGTCGGTCGTTAAGGTTTCAAATCTATCAAGTATCTCTATAATCATTTCTTGTTTATCAATCGGCGGGATTGGAATCATATACTCTTTCAGTAAATAATTCGATATCGAAGGATAATTCCCCATAGTCTGATTATTTGAAAGGAATTCTTTAAAGCTTTCGACCGCCAATGTAAAAAACAAATATTGTGGGAGGACAATGGTTGGGATTGGCCTCAATACACAGAATCCGGTACTACAGATCTGACCATCATATTCAATGGGTATTAAACAAACTCTCATCTGAGTAGGTCTGGTTGTTGCAAAAATCACATCATCCTTTTTGACAATCTGCTGAGCACGACTTGGCGCTGATGAGCCATCAACTTCTGTCGTGTTAAAAATGCTATGCGTCTGTATATCAACTGACGTCAAATCAATATATTGGTACGAGTTATTCGTATATTTCCATTTAATATTGTCCACTTTAGAGCAAATATCTCGTAGCTTCATCCATTTTACTTCACTTTGCCCCCCCCCTATTTATATTATTGAAACTCAGTAAGTTATCGCGATAGTATTCATATTGCTTCTGCCGAGCTGTAAGCTCCGCTGTAAGCTCCGCTGTAAGCTCCGAAAAATTGTCGAGTACCTCGACAATTTTTCTCTGCACCTCCAGAGGAGGCACAGGAATTTCGATTTTCGCAAAATCATATTTTGAAAGGCCGAAACGAGTAAGTCCCTTCGAAAGTTTCATTATCTGACTTTGAACTTGAAAAGTCTCAAATAAATATCGAATGTAAAAAGCCGTCACCATCTCTTTTTTGAAAAGACGAAACCGCATAATATGGTAGCTATACACGGTATTAACAAGCGTTTCTGTAATCACCGCTGCATGTCCAATATCATCGGGAGTCTCCGATGTTGGTGTAATAAAGATATCTCCCTGTTCACATGAGCAATCCCGAATTTTTTTGTCAGGTGCTGATACTATCATGCTGGGAATGGTGTTATCTATGTAAATATGTTTGTACACATCCACATAGTTTAACAACGTTACTAATTTCTCGCCGTCAACGGTTTTTTTATCAACTCCTATATTCTCAAAAACACCAAGCTCTCCAAGTGCTTTATATTCCACACCTGATGGGCAATAGCTCTGAATCATGTCTAAAATCTCGCTCATATAGCCAAGTCCTTAATTACTTTATCTATCGCCTCTCTCAATTCATTCTCTCTTCGAACAATTTCGTCAATCTGCTGGTTCAGATCTTCAATGTTAATAACTTCTCGCGTATCTTCCTTTTCTACATAGGAGGACACCGATAGATTATAGCCGTTGTTGGCTATAATATCATTGGAGACATTTTTTGTAAAGTGCGTTATCTCCTCCTTCCCAGAAAATGCAGCATGAATCTTTGAAATATTCTCTTCAGATAGTTTATTCTTATTCCCTTCATGGACGAATTCTTTAGAGCCGTCTATGAAGAAGGTCTTGGATTCACTCTTATTCTTTTTTAGAACAATAATGCATACAGCAATTGAAACACCAAAGAATAGGTTTTCTGGCAATTGAATAACGGTGTCGACATAGTTATTGTCAACAAGATATTTGCGAATTTTACCCTCGGCCCCACCGCGATAAAGGACTCCGGGGAATTCTACGATTGCAGCTGTTCCGGTGGTAGAAAGCCAATGCAGCATATGCATTGTGAATGCAAGGTCGGCTTTGCTCTTGGGGGCAAGGACTCCTGCTGGAGCAAAACGAGGGTCATTAATGAGCAACGGATTCTCATCTCCTTCCCACTTGGTGCTGTAGGGAGGATTTGAAACAATGGCATCAAAAGGTTCATCGTCCCAGTGTGCGGGGTTAATGAGGGTGTCACCAAGGGCAATGTCGAATTTCTCAAATCCAACATTGTGCAGGATCATATTGATGCGGGCAAGGTTGTAGGTGGTGATATTGATTTCCTGCCCATAGAATCCGTTGAGGACATTCTCTGAACCCAGCAGTTTTGCGAACTTCAAAAGCAGGGATCCGCTGCCGCAGGCAGGGTCGTACACCTTATTGACCTGAGTTTTTCCGGTGGTAACGATGCGGGCAAGCAGTTCACTTACCTCCTGTGGAGTAAAGAATTCTCCACCGGACTTTCCTGCATTGGATGCATACATAGTCATCAGGAACTCGTATGCATCGCCAAAGGCATCAATGGTATTGTCCTTAAGGTCTCCAAGTTTGAGTTCTCCAATGCGATCAAGAATCTTGACCAGCTTGGCATTGCGGTCGGCTACGGTATTGCCCAGCTTCTTGCTGTTGACATCGATGTCATCGAACAGACCCTTGAAGTCTGCTTCGCTGGCTGTGCCGTTGGCAGAACTTTCAATGGAATCGAACACTCCGGAAAGGGTGACATTCAGATTCTCATCATTCTTGGCATTCTTGCGAATGTTTTGGAAAAGCTGGGATGGAAGAATAAAATACCCTTTTTCCTGTACGATATCCTCTTTCCCTTCGATGGCAACATCATCGGATTCGTCCAGATAATCGTAGCCGTTATTTCCAGACTCCCATTCTCCCTTATTGATATAGTTTGCGAGATCTTCCGAAATGAAGCGATAGAAAAGGAAGCCAAGAACATAGCTCTTGAAATCCCAACCATCTACACTTCCGCGTAGTTCATTGGCAATGGCCCAAATTGCACGATGCAATTCCTGCCGTTCCTGCTCTTTTGTCATGTTTATTATCTAGTATTTCGTTCTTGCTTACCCCACAAAATTAACATTTTTCCCCTTTTAAACCTAATAAATCAGCTACAATCAGTAGAGTCACATTTCTCATGCAGAAGTCTCACAGGGGCGATTGCAATACTACAACGCAATACTCGCCTTAAAGGGCGGAAAAGATACAAGAATACAGAAAGGGAAACGCGTGAAGATTACCCCTCAGACTTTCATCTCCAGGCAGCGGAACAGGGTTTTCAGGCCAAGGGATTCGTAAAAGGCGGAAGCGCCGGGATTGCATTCCCAGACATGGAGGGTGATGTTGTGGCAGCCGCATTCCGAAGCGAAGGCCTTCACAGACTCGAAGAGCCTGGTGCCTATATGCCTGCCGCGGGCGGTTTCGTCGACGCATATATCATCTACATACAACGTAGTATGCGGCTGCAGGCTGCCGGAATCCTGCCTTTGAAGCACGCAGAATGCGTAGCCAAGGACTTCCCCGCCCTCGTCATAAACGAATACGGGCGTGTCGGGATTTGCGAAAATGGCAAGCAATTCTTCATCGGTGTACTTTTTTCCCGATGGACGGAAAAGGTCGGGACGGCCGTCATGATGCACCTTGAGCACTTGCCCAAGCAGTTTGTTGACAGCTTCAAGGTCGCCGGATTCTGCCTTTCTTATCATAATTGCTTTTTGCAAATATAATCGAAAATACCTATTTTTACAATCGTTAGCAAATTGCTTAGACATGAAACAGATACTGTCTTTCTTATCCACAGCCCTCATGCTACTGGCGTCCACATCCTGCTCAGGCACCGTACCCGCGCCCGACAGCAACCCCTACAAACCGCTTTCTCTCAGCACCCGCCAGCAAGATATGGTCGATGCTGGCCAGGCTTTCTCCTTCGAGCTACTCAAGCGGATAGAGAGCGACTCCGCATCCGAGGACTACGTTATCTCCCCCTTGAGCATGCAGATACTTCTGGGCATGATTCTCAACGGAGCCCAGGACAAAACGGCGGAAGAAATCATCTCCGTACTGGGTTACGGCGCCGACCAGACCGGCGAAGTCAATGAATTCTGCCGTCAGATGCTGCTCCAGCTTCCGAAACTGGACAGCAAAACAGTACTCAAGATCGCCAACGCTATCTTCGTCGACAAAGGTTATAAGCTCCTCCCTTCCTACAACGAAACCGTAACGAAATTCTACGACGCTAACGTATCCAATCTGGATTTCACCGACATCAAGGGCTCGGCGGAAAAAATCAACCGCTGGTGCTCCGAGCACACCGGCGGCCTCATCCCGCATATTTTGGACGAGGTTTCTCCGCTCATGCTCTGCTACCTTCTTGACGCTCTGTACTTCAAAGGCGAATGGACAGACAAATTCTCCAAGGAATACACTTCCGACAAGCCTTTCTACCGCCTGGGCAAAGAGGTGGGCAAGGTCCCGATGATGTTCCAGTTCAACAAGTTCCTGTATTTCGAATCCGATCTGTTCCAAGCGGTGATGCTCCCCTACGGCAACGGAGCGTTTTCAATGACGGTGCTGCTCCCTGCCGGCAAACACAGCACGTCCGAAGTCACAGAGCACCTGACACCCGAAAAATGGTCCGGAATCCTCCGGTCCATGTACGGACGCCAGGTCGAGCTGTATCTTCCGAAATTTGAAACCAAATATCACAAGCAGCTCAACGAACTGCTGAAAAAGATGGGTATGCCCACTGCATTCGGCAACAGCGCCGACTTCAAGTTAATGTCGCCCGACGCCTTGAAACTGAGTTTCGTGCAGCAGGACGCCTTCATACGGGTAGATGAGCAAGGAGCCGAGGCCGCCGCAGTCTCAAGTGCCGGCATGGAGAAGACCACGGCCATACCCACCGGAGAGCCCGTGATATTCAAAGCCGATCATCCATTCATCTATATAATCTCAGAATCCAGCACCGGCGCGATCCTCTTCGCAGGACGCTACAGTGCACTTTGACAGAACATGAAAAAAATACTGCTTATCCTGGCAATCTTGCTGCCAGCAGCTATCCAGGCCCAGAATCTGGCCGGCACGTACATAGTCGCGGAACGCGACACCTGCACGCTGTACCTCGACCACTACACCCCCGATCCCGGCACGTCCGTACTGCCTGACGGAAAAGTCAAGCCCACAATACTTTACGTATTCGGCGGCGGTTTCATCAGCGGACGCCGCAACGACCCTTTCATCATGCCCTGGATCAAAATACTGAACCAAAACGGCTACGGGGTGGTTTCGGTGGATTACAGGCTTGGACTCAAGGGCGTAGACATGAAATTCGACCTCTTCAACCTCATCAAGAGCGCAAAATACACCAAACGAGCCGTCGACATGGGAGTCGAAGACGTCTTCGATGCCGTAGCCTTCATTGCCCGGAACTCTGAAGAAATGAACGTGGACCCGTACAACATAGTCATCGCCGGCAGCTCTGCCGGAGCCATGATTGCCTTGAGCTGTGAGCTGGAGACCTGCTCCCCCACGGAACGGACCGCAAAACTCCCCGAGGGCTTCCGGTTTAAAGGCGTTATGTCCTTCGCCGGCGCCATCATGTCGGACACCGGAATCCCGTCGTACGGCACCGCACCTTCGCCGCAGCTGCTCTTCCACGGCACTGAAGATCGGATAGTAAACTACAACAAGATGGCCTTCGGGCGCTTTGGCATGTTCGGCAGCAAATCTCTGGTAGAAAAAGTGTTTGCAAAGAACGGATACACATACTGCTTTTACCGTTACAGCGGCCACAGCCACGACATGGCGTCTAACATGGTTCCCACCTGGCCCGAGCAGAAAGAATTCCTGGAAACCAATGTAATAAAAGGCGTGGCCCGCACTGTGGACGCCACCGTGGACGATCCCGCGATGCCCCTCTGGAAAAACTTTACACTTAACGACTTGTATAAGAAATGAAAAGAGTATTTGTCATTGCAGTCTCTGTACTGATGCTTATATCCTGCGGCAAAGGCCCCGCGCAGCGATGGAGCGCAGACGCTGCCAATCATTGGTATGCCCAGCAGCCCTGGCTTTCCGGATGCAACTACATCCCGTCCAACGCCATCAACCAGATAGAAATGTGGAGCGCCGACACTTGGTCGCCGGAGCTCATCAACACCGAGTTGTCTTGGGCTGACGAACTGGGTTTCAACACAATGCGTGTATTCCTCAGCAGCCTTGTATATGCCAACGATCCGGATGGCCTGAAAAAGCGCATGGATGAATTCCTGAGTATTTGCGACCGCTATGACATCCTGCCGATGTTCGTCTTCCTGGACGACTGTTGGGACCCTGAGAGTTCCTACGGCCCCCAGCGCGCCCCCAAGCCCGGCATCCATAATTCAGGATGGGTTCAGGACCCCTCCAAGGCCCGCAGGGCCGACACTACCCTCCTTTACTCTGAGCTCAAGACTTACGTAACTGACATAATCCGCACCTTCGGGCGAGACAACCGCATCCTCATGTGGGATCTCTACAATGAGCCCGGCAACAGCGGCTACAAAGAGGAAAGCATTCCCCTGGTCAAGAACATGTTCCGCTGGGCCCGCGAGGCTGCGCCCTCCCAGCCTCTGACCATGGGAGTATGGAACCCCAAGTTCCCTGCCCTCAATGCCTTGCAGCTGGATAATTCCGACATCATTTCGTTCCACGACTACGGCAAGCCGGAACACATGCAGCAGACTATCGACACCCTGAAAACCCGCGGACGTCCGCTTGTGTGCACGGAATACATGGCACGTACACGCGGCAGCCTGTTCACCAACGTCATGCCTCTGCTCAAGGAAAACAACGTAGCGGCCGTCAACTGGGGATTCGTCTCCGGCAAAACCAACACTATCTTTGCCTGGAGCACTCCTCTCCCCGACGTTGCCGAACCCGAAATATGGTTCCACGACATTTTCCGCACAGACCACACCCCTTTCGACCCTGCCGAAATTGAAGTCATCAAAAGACTAAACGATGCCGTCGTTCCTGCAAATTGAGAATATTTCCAAATCGTACGGCACCAAGGTCCTGTTCGACCATATTGGTTTCAATATCAACGAAGGTGACAAAATCGCCCTTGTAGCCCCAAACGGCACCGGCAAGACATCGCTGCTGCGAATCCTTGCCGGCAAGGACAAGTCCGATTCGGGCGGCAAAATCACCTTCCTCAAGGATATACGTATTTCTTTTCTGGAACAGGAATACGATTTCGATCCTGGTCTGAACATAGGTCAGCAGCTGCAGTCTCCCGATCCCGACACCCAGTTGAGGACCCGCCGCATCCTGGACGAACTCGGCCTTGCTCCCGAAAGGCTGATGGGCGAACTCTCCGGAGGCGAGGTCAAGCGTGTGGCCATCACCCAGCTGCTGGCTTCGGACGCCGATTTCCTGATAATGGACGAGCCCACCAACCATCTCGACCTCGATGCCATTGAATATCTGGAAAACGCCCTCAAACGCTCCCGGTGCACACTTTTCATGGTGTCGCACGACCGTTATTTCCTGGACCGTGTCTGCAACACCGTAATGGAAATGGACCACGGAGCCATTTACGTATACAAAGGCGATTACGAAAATTTCCTCGCCAAGCGGACCGAGCGCATCAACAACTACAACGCCGAAACCGACCGCGTGCGCAACATCCTCCGCCGCGAACTTGAATGGATCCACGCCACCCCATGCGCCAGGAGCGGCAAGGCAAAGTACCGGAAACAAGCCTTCCTTGAGCTCCGCGACAGGGCTTCCGAAGCATACACCGTCAGCAACATAACAATGGAAGGCATTGCCGGCGGCGGATATCTCGGAAAACAGGTCATCGACTGCAAAGATCTGAGTTTCAGCTATGGAGACAAGCCGATAATAAGCCATTTCACATATTATTTCCAACGCTATGAGCGTGTCGGGATCGTCGGCGGCAACGGCGTCGGAAAGAGCACTTTCCTCAATCTCCTGGCAGAATCCGACCTGCCGGCTATTAAACGCGGCGAATCGGTGTGCATCGGATATTACAGGCAGAACGGCATGCAGTTCGACGAAGGCGATACGGTATTGGAAACGATTCCGGATACGCGACTGCTGGAAAAATTCCTCTTCCCCCACGAGATGTGGAACAACCGTCTCGAACGGCTTTCAGGAGGCGAAAAGAGACGACTGTACCTCCTGACCGTCCTGATGCAGAACCCTAACCTTCTGATTCTGGACGAGCCCACAAACGACCTTGACATAGTCACGCTGAACATTCTGGAAGAGTATCTGCTGGATTTTAAAGGGAGTCTCATCATAGTAACGCATGACAGACACTTCCTTGACCGGCTGGTCGACCACCTGTTCGTATTCTGCGGAAACGGCGTCATCAAGGACTTTGTCGGCGGCTACAGTGCATACCGTACTTTCATTACCGATCTAAGGAAGGAACAGAAATCCAGCCAGAAGCCAGCCTCCCCCACCTCTCAGCAAAAGGCCAAAGCCGAAGGCCCCCGCAAGTTGTCGTGGAAAGAGAAGAAGGAAATGGAGCAGCTCGAATCGGACCTGGAAGCCCTTGGAACGGAACTTCAGGAACTGGAAGCACTTCTGAACGGCGGCACAGACGATTATCAGCAAATCACAGAAGCGTCCGCCCGCTACCAGCAGGTCAAGGCGACCATCGACTCAAAAGAAAACCGCTGGCTCGAATTGTCGGAGATATAGTCATCAGCTGCGGCAGTCTCTCCTCCGGAAAATGTGCCACCCTCGGCAACATAAGAGGGAGGGGCCCACGTAGTGGGAGGGGTCGCGTAGCGACTTTTCCGGAGGAGAGACTGCCGCAGCTGATGATTCGCCCTACAGGCTTCCGAAGATTTCAGACCAGGAAGAGATTCCGATGACGGGAAGATAAGGAGCGAATACAGAATCCTCGGAAGAAGTGCCGGCAGCCTGCCAGACATACCACGCAGGCTTCTTGCCGTTGGGATCTTCCGAATCATCCTTGAAACGCCTAAGGCCTATGCGCAGGCCGCCTTCGGCCCTGTTGTCCTGCCAGTTGTGCCACTGTATGCCGTCTATGCCTTCCAGGGCATCGGTCTTCTTCCATGCCCACGCCGCACCGGCTGCCTGCCGGGCAAGGTCCGGCTCGCTGTAGCTTGGTGAATTCGTACCGTTTTCCGACAGGAAAAGAAGGCGTTTCGAAGTCCCGCGATAAAAATGCGCCTTGTCCATCACCCAGGCATTAACCACCTCCAGATTCTTGAAAGTACAGAAAGAAGAGTTGAGCGAATAGGTCGAAGAGGTATCGTCCTTCCAAAACTGAGGCAGGGTAAGATTCTGAGGGTAAGGATGATACGCCACACCCCAGAGGAAGTCGCCTTCAGCTGAACTGTACATGCAAAGATCCTCCAGAAGGCTCTTTGAGGCATACTGCCCTTCCGCCCTCGCCCATGAATGCGTAAGTGAAATCATGACCGACGAGTTGGGGTCGTATTTATGCGCAAGATTGTGGCAGATGCGCATGGAACGCACATAGCTGTCCATATAGCGCAACTCCGGCTGATCGCCCATATTGGTCCATTCCTTCTGGAAATCCACCTCGTTGTGAAGTATCCAATGATGAATGCGTCCGAAGTTGTCGGACGAATACCTGGAGGCAAGATAGTCCAGCGCCGCCGCATAAACATTCACCGCCGCAGGCGACGTGAGATTGGGCATGCTGTAGTTGCCGCCGTCGCACTCAGGATGTTTCATCAGCGCCGTGGCTTTGGACTGCGTATCCGACTGGCGGTTAAGCAGTATCGCTGATACTACGATACCCCTTTTACGGCATTCGGCCATCACCCTGTCCAGTTGGCTCGCATAGCCCGAGTTCATATAATAAGTGATGCCTCCGAACTGCCACTGGACCATGTAATTGCCGCTTCTCTCCGTATTCACGAGGGAATTCAAGACAATATTAACGGTGACGCTGGTAATCCCCAGATCGTCAAGGTCTGACAGATTGTTGTTGACAACGAAGCCGCCGAGGCCTTTCTTGGTCTTCGGAACAAGTGGGGCCGGGTTACTTACCGGCTCTATACTGTCTGCATACCGGGCATGCGAACAAAGGGTTTGCGAAGACCCTTCCAGCCTTACCACGGCAAAGCGCGAAAGCACGCGGTCATACTTCGGTATATTGTTCCTGTCTGCAATGCGCGGCATCGTCACAGTGAACGTATTGCCGGACACGGCGGCTTTTAGAGTGAATGAAGTAATTTCCGTAAGGCTCTCCCATGGACCTATATCAGCTACATAGTAGCCGCTGGAGCCGTCCGTCGTGCCTTTTACCGTAACTTCCGTCTTGCCGACTTCAACGCTTGTAATGCTGCATGGGTAAGAGTTGACCAGATAGTTGGAAATCCGGCCGGCCTCCGCTTCCTTGCCCTGGGCCTTGCTGAGTTCCGCCTCGTAGGCCTTGAGCTCGGCCGCATTCATTTCCCTTATCCGGATATTCCGTATCTGTATGCGGATGTTGGACTTGTTGCCCCAGTCCAGGCGCAGTTTATCTCCCTGCTTGCCCCAGTTGAACTTCACGATGTCCGAGGCAAGGCTGCAGCTGAATTCTTTCCACGTGCCGGCAGGAGGGATGGCGCCGAAATGCCTGGAGCGCTGCTCGGTGATGTAGTTGCCATAGAATACCTGCAGGTCATCTATGCCGCTGACGCACAGATACTCAAAGCACAACACCCTGTGCTCGGGCCCGAGGTCGCTTTCCAATGCGGAAGTATAGATGAAAGGGTCGGCAGTCGTGGAGGTGAGTGTCCACACCCCGCCGGATTCATCGAGAGAGGCATTTATGCCGTTCTTGCCCTTCTCAATGAAAGTCAGCATCACTGGATCCACATGCTTCTCGGGTTCAGGCTCCTCGGTTTTCTGCTGCTCGCCGGGACCGTCGACAGGGTCGACCAGTGGCTCGGGAGTACAGGCAAACAAAGCTAAAAGGAAGAACAGACCTGCAGCCTTCTTGATACTCATTTGCTTTTTCTTTTACGGTTAGACAAAAGGAAAATTCCACTCACGGTGAGTCCGCTTATTATGTGCCATACTCCCCACCATGCGGTTATGACAAGCATCCCGCCGTGAGGCGGCAGACTGGAGAATATGCTCGTTCCAAGCAGGAGCACCAGCCCAAGCCCGCTGTTCTGGATTCCGGTTTCGATTGTCAGCGTGCGACGGTCCCGGGTCGGGAGCTTGAAAGCGCTGGCCACGGAAAAACCGGTCAGCAAAGCCAGGAGATTATGGACAAGTACAATAAGGAAAATGTACTTGATACACGCCACGAACGACGCCCTGTTGCTCCAGAAGGACAGCACCACCATGGCGATGAAGAATACGATGCTGAGCCACTGAAGAGGCTTCTTGAGCGCGTTCGCCACTTTGGGGAGGTACTGGGATGTAAGGATTCCAAGCGTCAGGGGGATTCCCAGCAGAATGAATATAGTCTTGAATACGTCCCACAGCGGAATGACAAGCTGCGGAACGTCCGCATTGACACTTGCCAGGTGCAGGTAAAGATTGCCGTACAGCCAGAAATTGAACGGCGTCATGAACACGCAGAGGGCGGTGCTTATGGCGGTCAGCGACACCGACAGTTCCACATTCGCCTTGGACAATGAAGACATGAAGTTGGAGATATTGCCTCCCGGACACGATGCAACCAGTATCATGCCCAAAGCCATGGACCAGTTGATGCTGTGTCCCAGGGCCAGCGCCAGAAGGAAGGTGAACAATGGCAGCAGCACAAGCTGGCAGCACATTCCGAGCAGCACCGACTTGGGTTTGCGGAACACCTCGACGAACATCTTGGGCTTGATGCCAAGTGCCACGCCGAACATTACAAACGCCAGGACGATGTTGATGGTATTCATCCCCCCGGCATTCAACGTGACCTCCAGTCCGTCCAGGAAATCAAAGACGCTTTGGTTCATAGGCAAAGGATTAGAGCCGCACGGATTTCCTGGAAGAAGTATCCGGCGTCATGGTTGCGGAACGTATGTTTTCAATCGTCACAGAAGGGTCGTTGAGGAAATACAGCGTACATCCTCCGTTCAGGTTGACGCGCAGAGTCTTATAGGCAGCCTCGGTAAGCTTGCTCACGCTGGACATCTTCACTACGGCGTCGGGGACTTCAAATGCGGAGGCGTCCACCTCGGAAGTGCCGTTGATGTCAAACTCGGCCCTGTTGCCGGAGCCGGAGATGAGTCCCACGCAGTTGGACTTGGTATAAACCGACAGCAGGCCCGTGGTGCAGCGGGACCTGAGCTTGGAAGAGCCGTGCAGGACATAAGTGGAGGTTTCCGACTGCTGTTCCACAAGTTTCAGTTCCGAGGAGTTGGACATCTGGACCTTGCAGTCGCGGCAGGTGAGGTCAAACTCCCCTTCCGACTTGTTTTCGAGTGCGATGTCAACTGTCAATGCACTGACCTTCAAATTCTTGACCGAAGATGAGCCGCTCAGTTTGAAGGTCACGCGGGACTTGTCGAACAGGTCCTCGGTATTCTGCAGGACGGCTTTGTCGGACATAACGACGCTTTGAAGGAGGTCGGGAACATACACGACGGCAGAAAACTCCGGGTCCGGGGTTCCCTTGCCGCGGAACTGGCGCTTGACCTCGGACGGCACCTTGCGCTCGTCCAGGGATATCTTGAGCGTGGAGCCCTTTACCTCGCAGATAACATAATCTATGTAGGCCTCTTCCACAGAAAGCAGGGCGCGGTAGTCGGAGCCGCGCACCAGGCTGACCTTGAACTGTCCTGACACGTCTATGCCGGAAAACGGTGTCAGGGGGCGGCTGTACTGCCGGGTTGCGGCAAAGGCTCCCGTGCTTGTCACGAGAATGCCGCAAAGAAGGCTGACAATCAACTTTTTCATAATCTTTTTATATCAATGAGCCCCACTCGTCGGTCTTGGCGTCAAGATCCCGCTTGCACTCCAGGTACTCGCGTGTGAGCTCCATTATGTCATGTTCGGGCCCGGGAGCGGACAGAATCGCCTCTATCTCATGCATTCTGGACTCCAGTTTTTCAATTTCGCACTCAAGATAAGAAATTCTGTTCTTTTTCTTGCGGTCCTGCCGTATTTTTTCTTTCATCTCCTCCCTCGCCGCCGAGGGCGCGGGAGAGGAAGCTGCGGGCACGGCTGCCTGTCGCTCCAACTCTTTGAGGCTCTCGAGCTTACGCTTGGCGAGGAAATCTGCCACCCCTCCAAGGTGTTCTGTGACCTTTCCGTCACGGAACTCGTAAAGCTTATCCACCAAGCCATCGAGGAAGTCCCTGTCGTGACTAACAACAATCAGCGTGCCATCATAAGAGCGGAGCGCCTCCTTGAGGATATCCTTTGACTTGATATCCATGTGGTTGGTAGGCTCATCCAGCGCCAGGAGATTGTGATTCTGGAGCATCAGCTTGGCCATTCCCAGCCTGGCCCTCTCTCCACCGGAGAGGACGCTCACGCGTTTGTCTATATCTTCGCCCCTGAAAAGGAACTGGGCCAGGATATCGCGGAGCTTGGTCCGTATGTCACCTACGGCTATGCGGTCCAAAGTACTGAATACCGTTTCATTCTTGTCCAATATATCTTCTTGGTTCTGGGCATAATAGCCAAGGTCTACATTGTGGCCGAGCCTGGATTCGCCGGCAAGTGGCTCCAGTTCCCCGGCAATGACTCTCATAAGGGTGGTCTTGCCCTCGCCGTTCCGGCCCACGAGCGCCACTTTTTCGCCCCGCTTGATCTCTATTTCAGCACCGGTGAAGACAGTTTTCTGCGGATAGCCGGCAGACAGGCCGGAGGCTTTGTAGACCAGGTCGCCGGAACGCGGCGCCGGAGGGAACTTGACCGTAAGCCTGACATTGTCGGTCTGGTCGATTTCCACCCTTTCCAGCTTTTCGAGGGCCTTGATGCGCGACTGCACCTGATTGGATTTGGTCGGCTTGTAACGGAAGGCCTGGATGAACTCTTCCGTCTTGTGTATCATCCGCTGCTGGTTTTCATATGCGGCCGTCTGCTGGGCAAGGCGGTCGGCCCTCAGTTCCAGATACTTGGAGTAAGGGACCTTGTAGTCATGAATGTGTCCCAGAAGTATCTCCACCGTCCTGTTGGTTACGTTGTCCAGGAATTTGCGGTCATGGGATACCAGGAGCAGCGCTCCCCTGCGGCTTTTAAGATAGTCTTCCAGCCACTCTATGGACTCGATGTCCAGATGGTTGGTGGGCTCGTCGAGCATGAGCAGGTCCGGATCGCGCAGCAGTATCTTGGCCAGTTCGATGCGCATATTCCAGCCCTGGCTGAAGGTCTCGGTGAGACGTCCTGTTTCTTCCTCCTTGAAACCAAGTCCTTTAAGGGTTTTCAGCGCACGGACCTCCGG
This sequence comes from uncultured Bacteroidales bacterium, assembly GCA_946405435.1. Taxonomy (GTDB): domain Bacteria; phylum Bacteroidota; class Bacteroidia; order Bacteroidales; family UBA932; genus Cryptobacteroides. The sequence continues at coordinate 7,213 of CAMJHF010000028.1, read as the reverse complement.
CGGTTCGCTGTGGGCTACCGACAGACGGTCGTTAAGGTCGGAAAGACGCTCGATTATGGCTGAGTACTCTTCGGATTCATAGTCTGTCCTCTCTCCCAGTTCCTGGGTAAGGGCATCTATCTCGTCCTGGAGACCGGAACTCTGGGCGAATACCGTCATGGTCTCTTCCATTACGGTCCGCCCCTTGTGGTGCTCCATTATCTGGGGAAGATAGCCTATGGTCACGCCGGACGGCTTGTCGACCGCCCCCGAAGTAGGGCTCTGCAGCCCCATGATAAGTTTCATCAGAGTGGACTTGCCCGCTCCGTTGCGGCCCACAAGCCCTATCTTGTCGGCGGCGCTTATGTGAAAGTTGATTCCGTCGAGCAAGGTGAAACCACCCCATGCAACTGTAAGATTGTCAATCGATATCATGGGATTTACGGCACATCAGTATGGAAACCTCGTAGAGGATGTACAGCGGGGCGGCCACTATGATCATCGACAGCGGGTCCGCGGGTGTCACAATCGCGGCGACAACCAGCACGGCCACGACAGCATAGCGGCGTCCTTTCTGCAGCTGGTCCCGTGTAAGAAGGCCAAGTGCGGACAGCACCCAGATTATGGTGGGAAACTCAAACGCCACGCCCACAAGCAGCACCGTAGACGTAAACATGGACATGTATGAGCCTATCGTTATCGAGTTCGTAACAACAGGGCTCACGGAATAATTCAGGAAAAACTGAATGCAAGCGGGAAGTACCAGGAAATAGCCCACGGCAACTCCAAGAAAAAAGAATCCGCTTGCCATCCAGAACGCTCCGCCCACGGCTTTCTTCTCTTTCTGATACAGCGCCGGCGCAATGAAACGCCACAACTCCCAGACTATATACGGGAACGCCAGCACAAGTGCAGCACCGAAAGCCGCTTGCAGATGCACAAAGAATTGGGCGGCCATCTCTACGTTGATCAGTTCAAGACTGAAATTCCATCCCAGCAACCTGTACACGAAAAAATCGGGGGTTGCGGGAAGCAATATCAGATAAAAAAGCGGCTTTTTGAATATAAACCCCAGGACGGCAAAAAGGCACAAGGCCAAGAGAGAGCGAAATATTGTTCCTCTCAACTCTTCGAGGTGGTCCCAGAAGGACATCTCGCCTGCTTCCTGCGGTCCGGCCACTTGAGATTACTCTTGCTTGGGAGTGTCGGTACCGTCTTTCTTGGTCGGCTGGTCGGCCTTATTGACCTGGTCTTCAATCTCGTTAATTCCTTCTTTGAAACTCTTGACCCCCTTGCCAAGACCTTTCATGAGTTCGGGAATTTTCTTTCCGCCGAACAGAAGGAGGATTACCAAAGCGATTATGACAATCTGCCAGGGACCTATTACGCCGAGTGGATAGATTAACATATTGTATCAGTTTTACAGTGTATTCAATGAAGCTTCGAGCGCCTGGATACGGGCCAGGGCGTCTGACTCTTTCTTGCGTTCAGTGTCTATCACGGACTGCGGTGCGTGCGACACGAAACCCTGGTTTGACAGTTTGGCCCGAACGCCTGCAAGGAACTTACGCTGATGCTCGAGGTCCGAGAGAATCTTGGCACGCTCCTGCTCGGAGTCTACCAGTCCCTCCAGGGGCACGCTGCACTTTATGGTATCTACTATGAAGCTGACGGATGCGCCGCTGACCTCGGAAACGAATTCCGAAATATTGGCAGCCTTGCCTACGATCGGAAGGAATTCTTTGGAGAATCCGCCTTCCAGGCATAGCTTGAGCTGTTCCTTGGGAGCGATCTGCTTCTGTGCGCGGATGCTGCGTACGCCGGTGATAATCTGACGCGCCTGGTCGAACCCTGCAAGGAAAGCCTCGTCGTAGGGGCCGGCCACAGGAGTGCGCTCATACATAATGGTTTCGCCGGCATGGCGTTCATCCATGGAATGCCATATTTCCTCAGTTATGAAGGGCATCACGGGATGGATGAGCTTGAGCAGCTTGTCGAAGAATCCGACGGTGGCGTCGTAGGTGTAACCGTCCACCGCTTCGCCATAGGCAGGCTTGACCAGTTCGAGATACCAGCTGCAGTAATCGTCCCAGAACAGTTTGTATATGGCCATCAGTGCATCTCCGATGCGGAATTTGCGGTAATGGTCCTCCACTGCCTCGATGGTGCGGGAGAGCAAGTTGTCGAACCACTTCACGGCTACGCGGGAAGATTCGCTCTGGTTTCCGTTCTCATCGACCCTCCAACTGTTGACAAGACGCCACGAGTTCCAGATCTTGCCGCAGAAATTACGGCCTTGCTCAACCTGGGACTCATCGTAGAGGATGTCGTTGCCGGCGGAAGAGCAGAGGAGCATGCCCAGACGCACCGAGTCTGCGCCGTATTTGGCGATCAGCTCAAGCGGATCGGGGCTGTTGCCAAGGGTCTTGCTCATCTTGCGGCCGAGTTTGTCGCGGACTATTCCGGTAAAATATACATTGCGGAAAGGCACATCGGACATGAACTCCCCTCCTGCCATGACCATCCTGGCCACCCAGAAGAAAATGATGTCCGGACCTGTGACAAGGTCGCTGGTGGGATAGTAATACTGAAGGTCCCGGTTAGGTTTGTGCTCGGGATGGCCGGGGCGTGCCGGATCGAACACGCTGATGGGCCAGAGCCAGCTGCTGAACCAGGTGTCAAGGACATCCTCGTCCTGTCGAAGGTCGGCTGCGGTGAGGTCGGGATTGACCTTGCGCGCCGCCTCCAGAGCTTTTTCTGCGGTTTCCTCGACGACGACGCTGCCGTCCGGCAGGTACCATGCGGGGATGCGCTGGCCCCACCAGAGCTGACGGGAGATGCACCAGTCGTGCGCATTCTCCATCCAGTGGCGGTACACGTTACGGTATTTGTCGGGAATCAGTTTTATCTTGCCGGACTCAACGGCCTCCAGAGCTGCCTTGGCAAGGTCTTCAAGCTTGAGGAACCACTGTTTGCTGAGTTTGGGCTCGATGACGGCGTCGGTGCGCTCGCTGTAGCCTATGGGAGAGACATATTCTTCCACCTTTACGAGGTTTCCTGCCTCTTCGAGGAGTTTGACTATGTTCTTGCGGGCGACGAAACGGTCCTGACCGACAAGGATCTGCGCCTTCTCGTTAAGGCGGCCGTCATCGTCCAGGATTTCCAGGATGGGCAGGTTGTGCCTAAGGCCTATCTCGTAGTCATGGGCGTCATGGGCGGGCGTAACCTTGAGGCAGCCGGTACCGAAGTCCATCTCCACATAGTCGTCCTCTATCACAGGTATCTCCTTGTTGATCAAAGGGATGAATACCTTCTTGCCACGCAGGTGGTGATATCTTTCGTCGGCCGGATTTACGCAGATCGCGGCATCGGCCATGATGGTTTCGGGACGGGTCGTGGCTATGACAAGGAAATCCTTGGTGGGATTGCCCTTGCCGTCCGAGATAAAATACCGGAGATAGTAGAAGTGGCTCTTGGTGTCACGGTGGATCACCTCGTCATCGGAGATGGCAGTGTGGGCCACCGGGTCCCAGTTGACGGAACGCACGCCGTTGTATATAAGACCCTTCTTGTAAAAATAGACGAAGGTGGCCGTGACGGCGTCGCTCAGGGCCGGTTCCATGGTGAACTTGGTGCGGTCCCAGTCGCACGATGCGCCAAGCTTGCGGAGCTGCTTGAGAATGATGCCGCCGTGCTCCTCTTTCCATTCCCAGGCATACTTGAGGAACTCTTCCCTGGTAAGGTCTTCCTTCTTTATGCCTTTCTGGGCCAGGCGGGCGACCACCTTGCTTTCGGTGGCTATGCTGGCATGGTCCGTTCCGGGGACCCAGCAGGCATTCTTGCCGTCCATGCGGGCCTTGCGGATAAGGACGTCATTCAGTGTATTGTTGAGCACGTGGCCCATGTGTAGTATGCCGGTTACGTTGGGCGGCGGTATAACTATAGTATAGGGTTCCCTTGAATCGGGTTCAGAGTGAAAACACCGGTTCTTCATCCAATACTCATACCACTTGTCCTCAACTTCAGCGGGATTGTAATTCTTATTCAGTTCCATATCTTGCAAAGATAACATTTTTACATTAAATTTGCGGTGATAAGCTTTGAAATTATGGAAGAAAACAAACAAATACAGCTTGAGCTCAAGCCTGAGGTTGCAAAAGGCAATTATTCCAACCTCGCCATCATCAGCCACTCACACAGCGAATTCGTGATAGATTTCGCCACCATGCTGCCCGGACTTGCCAAGCCGGAGATAAGCAACAGGATCCTCATGACTCCCGAACACGCGAAAAGGCTTCTCAACGCCCTCACAGACAATATAGGCAAGTACGAATCGCAATTTGGCGAAATCCAGTTGCCCGGTTCCCCGAAAGCCACTTTCAACCTTGCCGATTTCAATCCAAATGGAGCCAAATCTTAAGGCCGTCCGCGCAATCGTCCTCGACGTGGACGGTGTAATGACGGACGGCAGCGTGCTGGTGGACCCGAACGCGGAGCCGCTCAGGATTTTCAACGAAAAGGACGGGCACGGACTCCGCATGGCCGCGATGAACGGCTACATCCTTGCTGTGGTTACCGGAGGACATACAGAAGCCGTACACAAGCGCATGGTCGCGTATGGTGTGCCTTATGACAACGTCTACATGAAAGCGCGCGACAAGCGCAAGGTACTTATCGGATTATGTGAGCGTTTCGGTCTCTCTCCGGAAGAATTGCTTTATATGGGTGACGATATTCCCGACGCCCCCGCGATGGAGTTCGCAGGCGTGGCGGTCGCCCCTGCCGACGCAGCCGCCGAGGCGCTGGAAGCGGCCGATATCGTATCTCCGATACCAGGAGGACGCGGCTTCGTGCGCTGGACTTTGGAACTTGTCATGAAGGCCCAGGGCAAATGGATTTTTGACGTCAATAAATATGAACAAATGTTCTAGACGCATCATTCTGGGCAGCGGTTCTCCCCGCAGGCGCGAGCTTCTGGCCGGACTCGATGTTGATTTTACGGTGGATACAGGCAACACCTTCGAGGAATCTGTCCCCGAAGACGCCCGCCCGGAAGAAGTTCCCCTGCTCATGTCCCAGGGCAAATCTCACGGATTCCACAGGCAGCTGGAGCCCGGAGAACTTCTGATAACCGCAGATACCGTAGTAATTCTGGACGGCAAGGTGATGGGCAAACCCCACAGCCGGGAAGAGGCCTTCAGCATGCTCCGGGCCCTGTCAGGACGTGAGCACGAAGTGGTTTCCGCAGTAACCTTCAGGGACATCAGTCACGAAAAATCCATTACCGACAGCACCTTCGTATTCGTCGATCCCCTCTCGGATGACGAAATCACATATTACATCGACAAATACCGTCCCTTCGACAAAGCCGGAGCCTACGGCGTGCAGGAATGGCTGGGCTTCGCGGCGATAGGAAGGCTAGAGGGTTCTTTCTATAATGTAATGGGCTTCCCCGTACACCGCGTGTGGAAGCTTCTCCAGGAATTCTGATGAACTATCCTTTCCGATATGTCCCGCACCCTCTTGTCGTCGATGCGGCAAATGCCCTTATCAGCCGCATCGTAGCCGATTCCGCCCTTGACGCTTTGTTTTCGGAGGGCAAGATGCTCGGGGTGCTCATTACCGACGCCGGGCCTCTGTACGCATTCAGCGGACTGGCCGGCGGAAAGGCGGATGTAGACGGATTCGTTCCTCCCGTACTGGACCTGACGAAAGGCTATTTCAAGCAGCGCGAGGCTGAGATTTCCGCCATGGAGGCAGGCCCTGCCAAATCTGCGGCCTCTGCCGCCCTTCAAGACTGGATATTCGAGAATTGCCGCGTAATGAACGGACTTGGCCTGGAAATGTCCGTCAAGGATATCTTCGCGCTCCGGGGACTTGTGCCTCCCGGCGGTACCGGCGATTGTGCAGCACCAAAGCTGCTTAATTACGCATTCCGGAACAATCTCAAACCTCTTTGGATAGGAGAATTCTGGTATGGCGCGAGCCCCGGACAGGAAATTCGCTCCCAGGGGCGCTTCTATCCGGCATGCACCAGCAAATGCGGGCCCCTTCTCACATGGATGATGCAGGGGCTGGACGTAGAGCCCGATCCGCTCGACGCAGCAGTATCCTCCCCTGCCGAACCTCAGATTCTCTATTCAGACGATACGGTTCTGGTCGTAGACAAGCCTGCAGGAATGCTTTCGGTTCCCGGGCGAATCGAATCCAAATCGCTGCTGGAGTGGCTTCGGGAAAGGTTCGGCAGTCCTGTGGAAAGCTGCCACAGACTGGACATGGATACTTCCGGCATCATGGTCTATGCCCGTTCGCTCCAGGCCAAGTCCGAACTGGAAAGGCAGTTCGCCTCGAGGGAGGTTTCCAAGGCATACCGCGCCAGGCTCTGCGGCGGCCCTTGGAATCATGCCCTGCAGGGAACCATTGCCCTCCCCCTTTCCCTGGACTACTACGACCGCCCCAGGCAAATGATCGACACAGAGCGCGGCAAGCGCGCAGTCACGCGGTACAAGGTGCTGCAGATAATGCCCGACGGCACTGTCGACGTGATGTTCTATCCGCTTACCGGACGCTCGCACCAGATACGGGTTCATGCTGCCGCCGAACGTGGCCTTGGCCACCCTATAGTGGGCGACCGCCTTTATGGAGGCGCCTCAACCAGTGCCGAAGGGCTTGGCAGTCATGGCGTCAGCCTGATGCTGAGAGCATGCGGACTGGCATTCAGGCATCCTGCCGACGGACGGCTTATGAGCTTTGGGGAGGGGGTATAAAGGAAATGAGTTGGTGTCTCACGACAACAACTCATACTAACCACATAATTAATAACACTAAAACTAATAACCAATAGGCTGTGAGGAGAACCCTCGAACAACCCGATACAAAGGTACGACATTTTTTTTGAATCGCAAGCATTTTTTAAGATTTTTTTTGAAAAATTTTTAATATTTATACAAAAGTGCTGATTATCAACATCTTGCGATTTAATAAAAATTTCACAAACTTTAAGCCCTAAGCTTTTTTTGCAATTTCAAATAATAGTTGTATCTTTGCAATCCCCATGGTGCGTTGGCCGAGTGGCTAGGCGCAGGTCTGCAAAACCTGTCACAGTGGTTCGATTCCGCTACGCACCTCGCTTCCGCCCGGCCACGAGCCGGGCTTTTCCTTTTACTCCCCCGTCATAAAAAAGGGTATAATGGACATTTTCGGTTGGTAAAACGCCGTATAACGATTTGATATA
>CAMJHF010000027.1 GCA_946405435.1 uncultured Bacteroidales bacterium | reverse complement strand
TATATCAAATCGTTATACGGCGTTTTACCAACCGAAAATGTCCATTATACCCTTTCCCCCTCGGGGGGCTGTTGAGGACGCGGGTCGCACACCTGCTGCCGGACAAACAAAAACGGCAACCACAAGGGCTGCCGTTTCGTTTGGAGCGGAAAACGGGATTCGGACCCGCGACCTCAACCTTGGCAAGGTTGCGCTCTACCAACTGAGCTATTTCCGCGTTGGGACTGCAAATGTAAGAAGAATTTTTGAATCACCAAATTTTTTTTGTGTTCTGGCGTGAAAACTTTAACTATTCTGGAGTTTTCTCGCGGCGACCTGTCCTTTTTTATAATTTCTTATTAACTTTGTAAGCTATATGAAAAAGTTTATCCTCATTCTGTTGCTTTGTGCCGCGCCGGCCGCGTTCCTAATGGCCCAGGAGAACAACAAGACTCCCGAGCAGCGCGAGAAGGAAATGTACGAAGCCATCCAGGCCCAGGTGGACCATCTTACAGAGTCTCTTGAACTCGAAGGCTGGCAGACCTTCTATGTGGATAGCATCCTCACCCACGACTATAAAGCCCTCCAGGCGGAAATAGCCGCGCTGTCCGCTTCCAAAGTCTCCAACGCGGACCTGTTCTACGACGCCCAGGACAAGTGGATGGAAAAGATGTACCAGTCGCTGCACAAGGTTTTCAATGAGGAGCAGTGGAGCAAGTACCTGAAAAGCGGCGCCCAGCGCGACAAGAAAGCCCGGGACAAGCGTGCCGCCAAAAAGAACAAGTAATCATGAAACAAGAAGATATTGAACGCATTGAGGCTTCGCTGGAGGAGCTCAAGTGCAAGACTCAGAAGGAAGTAGAGGAGGCCCGCGTGCGCCTGCTCGGAAAGAAGGGCGAAATCACGGCCCTGTTCGAGGAATTCCGTAATGTCGACCGCACGCAGAAGGCCCAGTTCGGCAAAATCCTCAACGAACTCAAGCAGAAGGCCCAAGCCCGCATAGACGAGCTCAAGTCATTTGCCGCCCAGGACGGCTCGAAAGAAACCCCCAATCTCGACCTCACCATGCCGGGCGACCCCATCGAGCTGGGCAGCCGCCATCCCGTGAGCATAGTGCGCCAGGAGATTGTCGACATATTCCGCAAATTCGGCTACGATGTGGCGGAAGGCCCCGAAATCGAAGACGACTACCATGTCTTCGAGGCCCTCAATTTCCCTCCCAACCACCCTGCACGCGATATGCAGGACACCTTCTTTGTGAGCGTAGGACATCTCAACCCCCTGCTGCTCCGCACGCATACATCCAGCGTCCAGGTGCGTACGATGGAGAAAATGCCCGTCCCCATCCGCGTGATCTGCCCGGGCCGCGTGTTCCGCAACGAGGCCATCAGCGCCCGCGCCCACTGCATCTTCCATCAGGTCGAGGGCCTCTACATCGACGAGAACGTCACCTTCGCCGACCTCAAGCAGGCCATCCTGCTCTTCGCCCGCGAAATGTTCGGTCCCGATACTCAGATCCGCATGCGTCCCAGCTACTTCCCCTTCACCGAGCCTTCGGCAGAGGTGGACGTGAGCTGCAACATCTGCCACGGCAAGGGCTGCAATATCTGCAAAGGCACCGGCTGGCTGGAAATCCTTGGCTGTGGAATGGTTGATCCTAATGTACTGGAAGCCAGCGGAATAGACTCCAAGCGCTACAGCGGCTTCGCCTTCGGCATGGGCCTGGAGCGCATCGCCATGCTCAAGTGGAGGGTCAACGACCTGCGCCACTATTTCGAGAACGACATGCGTTTCCTCCGCCAGTTCGCCTCCGCCCCCGAAGTCTGATGCTTTCCACCGAACAGGACTCGCGCTACTCCAATCTGGAGGAAATGAGCACCCTCGCCCTTCTGAAAGGCATAAACAACGAAGACAGGGTGCTTACGAGGGCCGTAAGGAACTGCATCCCCCAGATAGAAAAGCTGGTGGACGGCATCGTGGCCCGAATGAGCCGCGGCGGACGCGTCTTCTACACCGGAGCCGGCACCAGCGGCCGCCTGGGAGTGGTGGACGCCTCGGAAATCCCCCCTACCTACGGCGTAAGGGACAAGTTCATCGGCCTGATAGCCGGCGGTGACGGAGCCATACGCACCGCGGTGGAAGGCGCCGAGGACGACGCCGTGCAGGGCTGGAAGGACATCCTCGCCTTCGGCCCGGTACCCGAAGACACAGTCATAGGCATCGCCGCCTCCGGCACCACCCCCTACGTTATCGGAGCGGTGAAGGAGGCCCGCGCCCACGGCCTTCTCACCGGCTGCATCACCTGCAACGAGGGCGCGCCGGTGGCCCAGGAGGCCGAATTCCCGGTGGTGGCCGTGGTGGGCCCGGAGTTCGTGACCGGCAGCACCAGAATGAAGGCCGGCACTGCTACCAAGCTTATACTCAATATGATATCCACTACCGTCATGATACGCCTCGGGCATGTCAAGGGCAGCAAGATGGTGGATATGCAGCTCACCAACTCCAAACTTGTGGACCGCGGCACCAGGATGATAATGGAGGCCACGGGCATACAGTCCTACGCCCGCGCCCGCGATCTGCTGCTAAGGCACGGAGGCGTACGCGCCGCGATTGAAAGTTACGGTACAAGCAAAGCATGATAATAATAATTGAAGCAGGAGCCACCAAGAGCGACTGGCGGATCCTGGAAGGAGGACGGCAGCGTCAGCTGCTTCTCCCCGGCATAAACGTATCCACTTCCGACGAGCGGCACAACCTTGATGTGCTCTCCCGCGGCCTTGCCGAGGCCGGCGCGCCCCGGATCGACGGCCTGTTCCTGTATGTGGCGGGAATCGTCACCCCCGAGGTGCGCGAGCGCTACTGCGGGCATATCCGCACGCTGGTCGAAGCGGAGCGCATGGAAATCAACGACGACCTTGTGGCGGCCGCCCGCTCGGTGTGCGGGGGCAATCCCGGCATCGTGGCAATACTCGGCACAGGTTCCAACGCCTGCTTCTGGGACGGTACCGCAGTGAGCTTCAAGGTGCGCTCCGGAGGATACATCCTGGGCGACGAGGGCGGTGGTGCGGTCCTGGGCAAGCTCTTCCTTGCCGATTTCCTGAAGGGCCGCGTGCCCGGGGAGGTGGCGGAGGCCTTCGCTGAACGCTTCGACTCCAGCTACTCCGGCATCGTGGCGTCGGTGTACCGCAGCGAGTCGCCCGCCGGGTATCTGGGCGGCCTCGCTCCATTCATCCTTTCGCATTATTCCGATCCCTACATCAAGCAGCTGGTAGATGGCAACTTCCGTTCTTTCATCACCCGCTCGCTGCTGAGCTACCCGGTAGACAAGTACCCGGTGGGCGTGGTCGGCGGCTTCGGATCGGCCTGCAGGGACATCCTGGAGTCCATCTGCGCAGAATATGGCGTCCGCATAAGCCGCTTCGAAAAAGAACCTATTTCCGGATTGATAAAATACCACTCTCTATGAAAAAATACGTTCAGCCCCAGGTGGACGTGCTGCCGTTCGTATCCGCCTCGACCTTGCTTACGGCCAGCAACGAGAGCTTCGAAATTGACGAGTTTGACCCCGGTTTTGTAACTCCGTAGCCATGAGAAAGATTTATATCCCCATAGTGCTTGCCGCTGCGGCATTGTCGGCCTGCACGCGCGATGTGGAGCCCGAGCTCCCTGCCGGAGAACTCATGGTAGTGAAAGCCTCGTTCGAGGATTCAGACACCCGTACATCCCTTTCCGTGAATGGCGCCGGCAGCCGCGCCGATGTGATGTGGAACAGTGGAGACCAGATCAATCTGCTGGCTTTCACGGGCTCGAGTGTTTACTACAATTACTTTTCCACTTCAGACGACGGTGCTCCTGTGGCCGAGTTTTCGTGCCATAACTGGAAGCCGGTGACGGAGGCCCAATATGCCGCTGTTTATCCAGCAGACAAGTATAAGGGCTATGAATACAGCGCCGCCGACGGCTATACCTTCGGCATGGTCATTCCCCCAGTGCAGACTGCCGTCAAGGGCGGAGTCGAGAGGGGACTGCTGAGGTCTTTCGCCACCGCCGGCTCCAGCGTGTCGTCCAACCTTACTTTCCGCAACGCCATAGCCCTTCTGCGCTTCAGGATAGGCGGCAGTGCCGCATCGCGGGTATGCAAAGTGAAGCTCTTTGCCGGAGCCGATATAGCCGGCGACTGCCTTGCCGTCATTTCCAACTCCGGCGAGTTCAGCTATATTACAAACAAGTGGTTCATGCCCCTGGAATACGGCCAAAGCAACTCGGTGGAGCTGCAGGGCACCTTCGAGCCGGGGGAGGATTACCATTTTGCCACAATCCCCTGTGAGTCGGACGGTTTCTCGCTGATTTTCTACGACGCTTCCGACCGCATCATCAGCCGTCACTCCTACAAAACGCTCAAACTTATCCGTTCGCGCATTACCGACATAGGCACGGTGCAGCTTAACGGAGAGTTCGGCGCGGCCGACCCCGACGTGGTCACCTACATGAAGCACAGCAAAGGCTCCGTACCGGTGTGCCTGGCGGTTGTCGCAGAGGGATTTACCGCTTCCGAACAGGATAAATTCGTCACGCTCGCCAAGAGCGCCGTCGACGTGCTGTTCGGCACCGAGCCCTACAAAACCTACAAGGACTATTTCAACGTCTACCTGATAAAGGCCGTGTCGAATGAGTCCGGAGCCTCCGTGACCGACGGCAACGGAAACATTGTCACCAAGCGCGATACCCGCTTCGGCGCGCGCTGGGGAAGTTCGGTATATTATGATATGGAATCGGACCAGCCCAAAGTGTGGGGCTACGTAAGCGCCCGCTGCCCCGAGATTCTGAAGGGACAGTTGACCATCGACCAGGTGGCCGTGGCGCTTATAATCAACGACTCGCGCTATGGCGGCAGGTGCACCGTCACTTCTTCCGGCCGCAGCGTGGCGCATGTTCCCTACACTTCTTCGGGCGGCCCGATCACATGGGAATTTCCCGATGTAATTGCAAATGACGACATTACGCTGGACGGCGCTCACTACACCACGGCCGCGGAGAGGAATGAGGTGGGGCGCAGCCATGGCGACTGGCGCAATACTTTCCTGCACGAGTTCGGAGGCCACGGCTTCGGCCGCCTGCTGGACGAATACTGGGACGGTCCCTCTTACAACACCGGCACCACAATAGTGCAGCACAACTGGAGCGTGCCGTATGGCCTCAATGTTTCGGGAGTTTACAATTCCGTTCCCTGGCAGGCCGACCTGCTGGACAATCTCGATGCCCTTGTGGCGCGGGATTCGCGCTACTCGCGCATAGGGCGCTTCCAGGGCGGCGACGAGATGGTGCTCAACCGCTGGCGCTGCGAGAAGATAAGCTGCATGATAGACAACCGCCAGTACTTCTCGGCATGGCAGAGAGAGCTGATAGTCAAGCGGATAATGGAGCTTTCAGGCTCATCGTTCTCGCTGTCGGATTTTATCGCCTCCGACGTCACATTCGACCCTGTGAGGGATGGTTCTGTCAGCGGTGCAGCGGTTGCTACGATGGCTTCTGCGCTCAGTTGTCCGCCGCTGGCTCCTCCCCAATTCATAGATTATTCAACCGGTGCCGGCAAGCCTCAGCCGGTCCTTAAATAGTTACAGCAATGAAACGTTTACTGTATGTTCTGGCGATTGCCGCAGCGGCGGCACTTTCGCAGCGGGCGCAGGCCTGCACCAATGTTGTAATCACTCCCGGCGCCAGCGCGGACGGGTCTTCGATGGTATCCTATGCCGCCGACTCCCACTGGCTCTTCGGCGAGCTGTATTTCCGCAAGGCTGCCAAATGGCCCGCCGGCAGCATGCTTTCCATCCGCGAGTGGGACACCGCCAAGCCCCTGGGGAGCATAGCGCAGGTTCCGTATACATACCAGACCGTGGGAAACATGAACGAGCATCAGCTCATCATAGGGGAGACCACCTGGGGAGGCCGTGAGGAACAGATAGACACTAACGGTATAATGGACTATGGTTCGCTTATTTACGTTACGCTTCAGCGCGCCCGCACGGCCCGCGAGGCCATACAGACCATAGTGTCGCTGGCAGGCGAGTACGGCTATCCTTCCGAGGGCGAGACCTTCAGCATCGCCGACCCCAGAGAGGCTTGGATCATGGACCTGGTGGGCAAGGGTTCCGACCAGAAGGGCATAGTGTGGGTGGCCCGCCGCATTCCCGACGGCTACATCTGCTCCCATGCCAATCAGTGCCGCATCACCCGTTTCCCCTGGAATGACCCCGAAAACTGCATGTACGCCCCCGATGTGGCCGAATTCGCCCGCAGCAAGGGCTGGTACAGCGGTTCCGACGAGGATTTCAGCTTCCGCGATGCCTATAATCCGCTGGACTTCGGCGGCGCTAGGGGCTGCGAGGCTCGGGCCTGGTCGGCATTCAACATCCTTTGCGACGGGCAGTTCACCTATGTCGAGGATGGTGCCGAGCTCACGCGTCCCGCCTCTGACTGGCTGGACTACGCCATGGGCTACGACCTGCAGGGCGAGATGCCCCTCTTCGTCAAGCCTTCCCGCAAGATAGGCGTCAAAGATGTCGCGGACGTGATGCGCGACCACTACGAGGGTACGCCTATGGACATGAGGGTTGATATAGGAGCCGGCGGCAATGCATGCCCCTACCGCTGGAGGCCCATGAACTTCGAATGGGATGGCAAGACCTACGTCAACGAGCGCGCCATCGCCACGCAGCAGACTGGTTTCTGGTTCGTCGCCCAGGCCCGCGGCTGGCTGCCCGACGTGCTGGGAGGCCTTGTGTGGTTCGGCTGCGACGATGCTGCAACATCCTATCTTACACCGATTTATGCCAACGTTAAAGAGGTTCCCGAGTGTCTTCGCGAGGGCAACGGAGACCTGCTTCACTATAGCTCCACTGCGCAGTTCTGGATCTGCAACAGGGTCACCAACTCCTGCTACAGGATGTACGATGCCATGGAGCCGGTGGTGCGCGACGCCATCGACCTGTTCGAGAACGCTATGATCCAGAAGGAAGTTCCGGCCCTCGATGCCCGTCTCCTCAAGCTCTACAACGCCCGCAAAGGCCGTCCCGGAGCAATCCGCAAAGTGGTCCGCGAGATAACCCGCTTCTCCGTAGGCACCGCGCAGGAACAGTTCTCGCGCTGGGTAGCCCTCGAAGAAATGCTCACCGTCAAGTTCATCGACGGCAACGTCAAGGCCCAGGACGCCGACGGCCGCTTCCTGCACTCGCAGTACTCCGAGGGCATCCCCGACGGCCTCACCCAGCCCGGCTACACCCCCCGCTGGAAATCCGCCGTCGCCCGCGACCACGGCTCCGTCCTCGAAGTCCGTTAACCCCGTCGCACTCCCCTCTAACGGCCCCGGACCCCCCTCCGCGGCCGTTTTTTGTTTTTCCTCCCTTTTCTGTTTCCCTTCCCCCATCCTCTCGTCCTTCCTTTCCTCCAATTCTCTCCTCTTTTCTTTCTCTTTCTTCTTCTTCTACTACTACTTTCCGCCTTCACTTCCACCTTCTCCTTCTCCTTCTCCCTTTTCATCTTCCTTCCTTCTTTCTTCCTTCCCTCTTCCTTCTCCTTCTCCTTCTCATTCTCATTCCGACCAATTATTCCTTTCTTTTTCATTCATCCCCTTTCTCCTCTTCCTACCTTTCGCCTCCTCCTTCTTTCTCCGCCGTCGTCAAGCTCAGCATACCGTCTCTTGAGGTGCCGACAGATGGACCTCAAACGGAGAAAACGTGCGAAAACGTCGTCCGGGGTGCCAGCAGATGGACCTCAAGCGACGGAAACTGGCGAAAGCGTCGCTTGGGGTGCCGACAGATGGACCCCAAACGCCGAAAACAGGCGAAAACGTCTTTTGGGGTGCCGACAGATGGACCCCAAACGCCGAAAACACGCAAAAACGTCTTTTGGGGTGCCGGCGGATGGACCTCAAACGCCGAAAACGGTCAAAACCGTCGTCTGAGGTGCCAGCGGATGGACCTCAAGCGCCGAAAACAGGTGAAACCGTCGTCTGAGGTGCCATCAGATGGACCCCAAACGCCGAAAATGGGTGAAAACGTCCCTTGGGGTGCTAGCAGATGGACCCCAAACGACGGAAATGGGCGAAATCGTCGTCTGGGGTGCCAGCGGATGGACCCCAAACACCGAAAACGGGCAAAACCGTCGTCTGAGGTGCCAGTGAATGGACCTCAAGCGATGGAAAGAGGGAGAAAAAGGTTCTGGAGAGGATGGAAAGGTGGGATTGGTGGGAAAGGCCAGGTCGGTGGAGAGGGATGCTCCGGAAAAATGTGCCACCCTCGGCATCATAAGAGGGAGGGGCCCGCAAGCGAAGCGCAGTGGGAGGGGTCGCGTAGCGACTTTTTCCGAAGCATCCCCCTCCACCGACCTTCAAATTCAGCATACTACCGTCGTCTGGGGTGCCGGCGGATGGACCTCAAACGACGAAAATCTCAGAAAAATTATAAAAGTATATTGTTTTTCAATAAAAGTTTTCTATATTTGCGATAAACATAATTATAATAGTCATGGTTGAATGGTGGAATTCTCTTAGCGTAATGATGCGGATCCTGTGGGCTGTCACCCTTTCCGCGTCGCTTATTTTCATTATCCAGAGCGTGATGACCTTCCTTGGCGCCGACGGCGGCTCGGACTTTGACATCAACTCTGACGTAGACGTTCCCGACGGCAGTCTTGGCGACATTCCTTCGGACGCCGCCGCTCCTATCGACGCTGCGGCCGCCCATGGCTCCGGCATGGGGCTGCTGACATTCCGTAATGTTGTCAACTTCTTCCTCGGCTTCGGATGGTCCGCCATCCTTCTGCAGGACAGCATCAAGTCCAACTCTTTGCTGATGCTTGTGTCCATCCTGATCGGCGCGGCCCTTGTCTTCGCCGTGATGATGCTCTTCAAATGGCTCAGCAGCATGCAGCAGGCCGGCAACATAAATGTGTACAAGCAGGCCGTGGGCTGCGAGGGCAAGGTGTACCTCACTATCCCCGGCGAGCGCAAAGGCACCGGCAAGGTGCAGATAAACATCAATAATTCCGTGCGCGAGTACGAGGCCCAGACCGACGGTCAGACCCTGCCCACCGGAACCTCCGTGAAAGTTGTGGAGGTGCTTGGCGCCACCACCCTGCTCGTAGAACCCCTCGAAACCATAATCATATAAAAATAACTGACTTATGACCCTGTCTCTTATCCTCATCCTGGTGGTGGTCCTGTTCGTGACCTTCGCCGCCATCCTTGCGCGCTACAAGCGTTGTCCTTCCGACAAGATTCTGGTCATCTATGGTAAGACCGGCCGCAACTCCTCCGCCAAGTGTATCCACGGCGGTGCATCCTTCATCTGGCCCGTTTTCCAGAGTTACTCCTTCCTCGACCTCACTCCTATCCCCATCGAGTGCAACCTCACCAACGCCCTTTCCAAGCAGAATATCCGCGTGGATGTTCCCTGCCGCTTCACCGTCGGTATCAGCACCGATCCCGACAGCATGACCAACGCTGCAGAACGTCTGCTCGGCCTGTCCATCGATGACATCCGCAGCATCGCCACCGATATTCTCTTCGGCCAGCTGCGTCTGGTCATCGCCACCATGGACATCGAGGAGATCAATGCCGACCGCGACAAGTTCCTGGCCAACGTATCCACCAACGTGGAGGCCGAACTCCGCAAGATTGGCCTTAAGCTTATCAACGTGAACGTCACCGATATACGTGATG
The DNA here is from genome assembly GCA_946405435.1 of uncultured Bacteroidales bacterium. Taxonomy (GTDB): domain Bacteria; phylum Bacteroidota; class Bacteroidia; order Bacteroidales; family UBA932; genus Cryptobacteroides. Next base: position 12,828 of record CAMJHF010000027.1, on the reverse strand, counting down.
AGTCCGGATACATCGAAGCCCTTGGTAAGGAAGCTGCCGCAAAGGCCATCAACGACGCCAAGAAGAGCGTGGCGGAGCAGAACCGTTACGGTGAGACCGGCAAGGCAATGGCCGACAAGGACACCCGTATCAACGTCGCTGCAGCCGACGCAGACGCCGTCAAGGGAGAAAACGCCGCCAAGGTGGAGATAGCCAACTCCGACGCCCTTCGCCGCGAGAAGCAGGCCGAGGCCGAGCGCCTGGCTGTGGCCGCCGAGAAGGTGCAGGCCGCGAAGGCCCTCGAAGAGGCCTACAAGAGCGAGCGCGACGCCGAGCTTGCACGTGCCGAGCGCGAAGAGGCCACCCGCAAGGCCAACGTGGTGGTCCCCGCCCAGATAGAGAAAGAAAAGGCCATCATCGAGGCCGAAGCCCAGGCCGAGCAGATCCGCCGCAGGGCCAAGGGTGAGGCCGACGCCATCTACGCCAAGATGGACGCCCAGGCCCGCGGTGTGCTCGAGGTGCTCACCAAGCAGGCATCCGGTTTCCAGCAGCTCGTAGGAGCCGCCGAGGGCGACGCCCAGAAGGCCGTCCTGATGATGATTGCCGACAAGCTGCCCGAGCTGGTCAAGACCCAGGTGGAGGCCGTCAAGGGTATAAATATCGACAAGGTAACCGTATGGGACGGCGGAAAAGGCGAGAACGGCAAGACCGCCACGGCCAATTTCGTGTCCGGCCTGATGCAGTCCGTACCTCCTCTTCAGGACCTGTTCAAGATGGCCGGAATGGAGCTTCCCAACTACCTGAAGGGAGAGCCTAAGGCCGAGGAGCAGACCCAAAAGGAGGAAAAGTAAAATGGCGATAATAGTTAACATAGACAAACTGATCCTCCGCAAGATGACCTCCCGTGAGCTGGCCGCCAAGACCGGCATCACGGAGGCCAATTTGTCCATTCTCAAAACAGGCAAGGCCAAGGCGATCAGGCTCTCCACACTGGAGAATCTGTGCAAGGCCCTTGACTGCCAGCCTGGCGACATCCTGGAATACCATCCCGACCCCGATCCTGCGGATCAGTAGTACCCACATTGTTTTCTTGCAATTTTTAAGTACCTTTGTGAGAATTTAACATGTGTGTGCCGGTATGGTAAAACAACTGAACGATAAAGTATTCTATATCGGTTCCGACGATCTGGCCCTCGACCTGTTCGAGAGCCAGTACGTCGTGCCCGAAGGTATATCGTATAATTCCTACCTGATAAAGGACGCCAAAACCGCCATCCTCGACACTTCCGACGCCCGCAAGGCCGACGAGTGGAAGGCCAGCCTTGAGGAGGCCCTCGGCGGAACCGAGCCCGATTATCTGGTGGTCCATCACATGGAGCCGGATCACTCGGCCCTTGCCGCATGGGCTCTCCAGCGCTATCCGGGCCTCGTGCTCGTGGCCAGCGCCCAGGCCGTCAAGATGCTCGGCCAGTTCTTCCCGGGCATAGCCCTGGAAGGCCGCACCCTCACGGTCAAAGAGGGCGACGTGCTGGAACTCGGCAGCCATTCGCTGCGTTTCATTGCGGCCCCTATGGTGCATTGGCCCGAGGTGATGGTGAGCTTCGACGAGTCGGAAGGCGTACTCTACAGCGCGGACGGCTTCGGCAAGTTCGGCGCCCTTGGCAAATGCGGATTCTATGGCCGCGACGATGACGACTGGGCCTGCGAGGCCAGGCGCTACTACTTCAACATCGTCGGCAAGTACGGCGCCCAGGTGCAGCAGCTCCTGAAGAAGGTGTCGGCCCTGCCGCTCAAGGCAATACGCCCCCTGCACGGTCCCCTGCTGGAGGACAACCTTCAGGAGTACGTCGGCCTCTATGACACCTGGAGCCGCTATGAGCCGGAAACCGACGGCATCTTCATCGCCGTGGCGTCCATTCACGGAGGCACCATGGAAGCCGCACAGATGCTCGCCCAGATTCTTCGTACCAAAGGCGCCCCGAAGGTGGTGCTCAGCGACCTGTGCCGTTCCGACATAGCCGAGAACGTCGAGGACGCTTTCCGCTATCCCAAGATTGTCTGCGCCGCGGCCTCATACGATGCCGGGGTTTTCACTCCGATGTACGAGTTCCTGCACCGGCTGCAGATCAAAGGCTGGCAGCGCCGCAGGGCGGGCCTCCTGGAGAACGGAAGCTGGGCTCCGAGCGCAGGCCGCGTGATGAAGGAGATGCTCGGCGCCATGAAGGAAATCGAAATCGTGGAGCCAGTGGTTACTATCCGCAGCCGCATGCGCCGCGAGGATTTCGCCGCTATGGACGCACTAGCAGATGCAATACTTAAATAATCCTTATTTAATTCTTTTTTATTTATGAAAAAATTAGCTCTTATCATCGCTGCAGTGTTCGGCATGGCCGTCGCTGCAAACGCCGCCAACTACAAAGTTGACGACAGCGCCATCGACGCTCTCATCGAGAACGCCGAGGAAGTCATGATCCTTGATGTAGCCGAGGCTGCCCCCGTGGCCGCCAACCTCCCTGCCGTGAGCCAGAAGTCAGTACAGCCCGCAGTGGCCCTCGTGCTCAGCTTCATCGTCGGCGGTTTTGGCATTCACCGTCACTACATGGGCACCGCTCCCGGAATGTGGGCTCTCTACACCTTCACTTTCGGCGGAATTTTCGGTATCGTCCCCCTTGTCGACTTCATCATGCTGATTATCGGCACAGTTGACAACGACATCAGCCGCTACATCAACAACCGTAAATTCTTCATGTGGGCATAAGCCTTGAGAATCAAATCTTTACTTATCTCTTTGCTGCTTAGTGCCGCGGCCCTGCCCCTCTTTGCGCAGCGTAAAGTCAGCGCAGACGTGCAGGTCAAGACGGTCGTCAACGGCAAAGTGACAACGGTCACCAAGAGCGTCTATTGCAACAGCAATGGACGCTTGGTGACTTTGTTCCGTAAGCCCATGACCTACTATATGGTCACCAATCCCAAGGGCGAGATGCAGGTCTACGAGCCCGGTTCCGGCCAGGTCTATGCCGAGACCGATCCGTCGCTCTCGTCCAGCGCGGACCTTGTGTGGCTCTTCATGAGCGGCCGCATCGACGACCTTGGCCTCGGCGCCTACGGATACAAGGCAACGGCCAGCATCCGTGAGGAGGGGCTGGTCAAGAAGACATTCACGCCCTCCGACGTCACGCGCCCCGTGGTGGAGATAGTATATGAGAACTATCTGCCTATCTACTGCGCATATACGGCCCAGGACGGCAAACTCCTCAGCAAGAAGTATCTCTCCAATTATCAGCGTTTCGGCCGCTTTACCCTGCCCCTTCGGGTAACCGACATCGCCTACGGCACCGGGCGCGACTCCTCCGTAGTGAGGACACTCTATTCTTCCGTCAAGGTGGATGTGGACGATCCGTCCTTCGCCTTCGAAGTCCCCGCCGACGCCAAACCCATGCAACTCCCTGCGGAGTCGAAATGAAACGCTTCTCCCTGCTGTTGGCCATCCTTCTGATGGCGGCCTCCTTGCCTGCTCAAGCACAGGAAAGGGAAAAGGCCGACAGCACAACGGTAGTGGAAAAGGTTTCCGGAGCTATAGGCAAGCAGCTGGGACACAGCTATTTCGACCCTCCGAATCATTTGTTTTTCCGCCAGGCGGTGCGCGAGCTCGGCTTCTTTCCCGCCGTGCTGGCAACGCTCGACAGAATACAGCGGGCCTCGCGCCTGGGGACTATGGACGCCAAGTCCCTGCCCGTCAAGGAAGGCCCGGAGGCCTATGGCAAAAGGAGGCGTAAACGATGAAGCGCTTTCTTTTGATCCTGCTGCTGTCGGCGGCCACGGCTGAACTTGCCTTCGCCCAGGGAACGAAGTTCCTCGGCAGCGATTTCGAATTTGCGGACTATCTGATAGAGAATGACCTTAAGCTGGATGCCCGTAAGCTGGTGTGGAACCCGGAATACATGGAAAGCGACAGCCTTCTCTTCGTCCGCGGCTGGGTGGAGTATCAGCTCAAGGAGCTTGAAAAGGCGCAGGACCTCCTTGCCTTGATCCCGGAGACTTCCGCCTTCTATCCCAAAGCGCTATTTTACGGCACAGCCATATCGGCGCACCTTGGCGACTATTCTTCACCGGTGAAGCGGTTGGAAGAGTATAGCGGCCCCTATGCCGAGCTTAAAGGGGTTCAGCTTGCCGGCCTCGCGCTTCTGCGGGACGACCCGGAGGCCTTTCGCAGTGCCGCACAGTCGTTTACCTATTCCGATTATGCCCTCAGCGGGCCCGAAAAGGAATTTGATGCAATTTACAAGTCCCGCTATGAATCGAGGCGCAAGAGCCCCTGGCTGGCTGCAGCCGCCTCGGCTGTGGTGCCGGGACTTGGAAAGATTTATGCCGGCAAGACCGGCGAGGGAATATCCTCCCTGCTTCTTATAGGCGCCACGGGCGCCATCACCGCCGAGCACTGGGTCAAGGATGGTATTTCGGACTGGAAGACCATAGTCCCGCTGCTTTTCACGGCGGCTCTTTACATAGGCAATATCTACGGCAGTTACATGTCCGTATCTATTTATAATTCAGATCTTAGGAATGCTCAAAACACGGCTGTTCTGTATAATGTGCATATCCCTCTGCGCTCTGTACTCAAGTAGGGCGCAGGACTGGGAGTCCATGGCCGTGGAGCTTGAGCGCACGGTCTGGAACGGCGCGTCCATAGAAGAGACCAACGACGCGCTGATACGCAAGGCCGCCTGCTACGGGCGCCTTGGCCGCTATGCCGATGCGTCCGCCACTCTGGGGCGCGTGCGCATGTTCGCCCTCGAATCCGAGGAGCAGGGGCAGGTGCTGTATGGTCAGGAATTGTACTGGTTCATGTCCGGGGACTTCGGGCAGGCGGCGACGCTCATCGGGGAGGTCGGAGACGGCTCGAGGGAGGCTCTCCTGCTGCATGCCCTAGTGCTTGCGTATGCGGGAAAGTACGATGAATCAGAGATTTACGCCGCTCGCTTCGTGAGCTGGGACGGGCCGTGCCCGCGGCTCGGCGAGCTGCTGAAGTTCTATGAAGGCCACCCCCGGCCCAGGAAGGCGTCCGCCGCCATGGCTTTGGCGTTCGTGCCGCCGCTGGGTCACTTCTACAACGGGGCCTACGGCGAGGGCCTTCTGTCGCTCGGGCTCAACGGCGGCGCCGCCGCTTTCGTGGTGGCGAATCTGCTTGGCGGATATTGGGTTACCGGAATCGTCGGCGGGGGCATACTCCTTAACTACACATTCATGGGCAATCAGGAACGCAACGCCGCTCTTGTGAGGCAGCACAACGCCCAGGATCCGCTGGCCTTTGGTGACGCTCTCCGCAACCTCCTGCAGGATATAACTTCCGATATTGGAATAGATAAATTATTGGTAAAATAAGATGCTGCTGTCTGAAGACTACGGCCGCAAGCGGCCTATCCCTCCCACCGCAAGCGGCGGGCCCCTCCCACTCACGACTGCGTGGGCGCAGACGGTCTTCAGACAGCAGCATTTTATTTTATAACATTCAATTTATGCCAAAGGTTAAAAATATAATCGCGGAGCTTCCGACGGCGGAAGTGATTGATGTAAAGGCACTTCGTGAATCAATTTCGCGAGGGGACGTGGACCTTGTGTGCGTCCTTGGGCCCACGGCTTCCGGCAAGACCAGGTACGCAGTGCGCCTTGCCGGTGAAATTGGCGGCTGCGAGATAATCTCGGCAGACTCGCGTCAGGTGTACCGCGGCATGGACATCGGCACCGGCAAGGACCTCGCCGAGTACGGAGACGTGCCTTATCACCTTATAGACATAGCCGAGCCGGGCACGCAGTACAATGTGCACCGTTTTCAGGAAGACTTCCAGGCCGTTGTCGCAGACATCCGCGCCCGCGGGGCTTTCCCCATCCTCTGCGGCGGTACCGGCCTCTACATAACCGCCGTCACCAGCAGCTACGACTTCGTGAACAAGAAGCCCCTTTCTGCCGCTGCGGCTCCTTCTGACGCCAGGTCCAAGACCTACTTCATCGGCACTCTGGTCTCCCGCGAAGAGCGGAACGCCCGCATCGACCGGCGCCTCGACGCGCGCCTGCAGGAAGGCATGATAGATGAGATCAAAGGCCTTCTGGACAGAGGCGTGCCTGCCGAGACGCTGATCAGCTATGGCCTTGAGTATAAATTTGTTACCCTGTACCTGCTGGGCCAGCTGGACTACGATTCCATGCGCACCGGCCTTGCCACGGCCATACATCAGTTCGCCAAGCGCCAGATGACCTGGTTCCGAGGCATGGAACGCAGCGGCGTGCGCATACACTGGACGGAAGTCTAGACCGTAGTCTGCAAAAACTTATTATATTTGCCTCATGGTCAGTCAGAAGGCAAAGATACTCATCGCGCTGATACCCATTGCGGTACTGCGGCATGACCCAGGCCACGATACTCTCCGTTCCCACGCTGGTCTACGCTCCTTTCTGTCTTTTCAACATCATCTCGCCCCTGATGTCCATCCTCATTGCCGTGATTGGATGGAAAATAGCAAGAAATACCTGAAAGGCGTGCTCCAAGGTCCAACCAATGGACCGAGAGTCACGTTTTTGAGCCTTTTTGTAGCGTCTCGGTCCAGTCTGTGGACCGAGGCGCACGGCATAAAGCCGCGCGTAGCGTATGGAGAAATTGGAAATTCTGTCGGCCTGCTTCCGGGTAGCGGCTACTTTCCGTGCCCTTTGCGGTACAGCTGCCAGCTGTTGAAGAGGTTTTGCCAGATGGCGTAGAGTCCGCCGGCCACGGAGGTTACGGGGGTCAGGTAGTTGTAGCCCAGCCAGATAAGGAAGCCGGTGTTCTTCTGGCCCAGGGCCTGGCCTGCGGTGAGGCTGTCTTTGGGTCCTTTGCCGGCGCGGTGCCCCAGCATGAACTGCAGGGCGCAGGTTCCCATGGAAACCAGGACTATGCACACTATGGCTCCGGCACCCAAGTGACTTAGAATCAAGGCCCTGGTGGCCAGCAGCATGGCCAGCGTGAGGCCTACGCCCCAGATGTAGAAGGCGTAGCCGCTAAGGCGCATAAGCAGGCGCTGGAAACGGTGGGTGGTGTAGCGGAACAGCCATGCAAGGAGCCCCGGCAGCACCAGCACCGGAAAGATCTTCCAGGCAATATGCCCGACATAGGTCCAGAACCCCAGGTCGGCCGACGGGCGGATAAGGGGTATCACAGTGGGAATCAGGAAGGTAGCGGCGACGTTGATTATCACAAGATAGGTGACGGTGCCAGCCAGCGAGCCGCCGAGTTTGTCGGTTATGACACCCGCCGCGGAGGCCGTGGGGCAGATAAGGCAGAGCATGGCGCATTCGAGCAGGATGCGTATCTCCTCGTTCATATCAGGCTGGAACCTGATTACGGCTGCGATGACAAGGAACGAGACTATCTGGAACACAAGGGCGAGAAGGTGCCAGCGCTCGAGCTTTAGGTCGTGCGGCGAAATCTTGACGAACTGAAAAAAGAGCAGAAGGGCGATTACCCAACGCTGCCCTTCGGAGGCAAAGCTGTGCAACTGCGGGCCCACGGCATGCAGCGCAGGCACTGCCAAGTATATGAGATACAGGCTGATGCCGAGAACAATCGCTCCCGGAAGCATCCAGTCCTGAATTATGCTGCTGATCTTTTTCATCCTGCCGATTATTCATGCCCATCTCTAGGAGGGGGCACAAAAGTACAACATATTTTTAATATATTTGCGCCAAACCACATACATATGAAACGTCTCACCACATTATTTGCCGCTATACTGATAGCCTGTACTCCCAGTATTACACCTGACGACCAGAATACCAAACCCGGCCCGGAGCAAGGGACAGACAAACCAGTCACGCCCGAAAAACCGGATGAGCCTGAAAAGCCCGAGATACAGGGCGTCTGCATCGACGCCCCGCTGGTGCTGGAACTGGACGCCGCGCCGGTGCTGGGCAGCTCCGGCTTAATCACCGTATGCACCGCCTCCGGCAAGGAAGTGGACCGCATCGACCTTGCCGACATGGCCTCCGTGAATATACGTCCCGACGGCACCATGATTCCAAAGGCCCAGATAACCGCCGACACCAAGTTCAACACATTCATGGACGCACTCAAGTCCGGCAGCCGCTACCGGACGGTCCACTACACACCCCTGAGGATTAGCGGCAACTCGCTGATAATCAAGCTTCACAATAGCGTCCTCAGCTATGGAACGGAGTACTATGTCACCATGGAGCCCGGGGTGGTTCAGGGGCACGCCGGAGTGGCCGCCGGCGAGTGGAAATTCACCGTCAAGAGCAAGCCGACATCAACCACCCTGTCCGTGAAGCCCGACGGCAGTGGAGACTTCTGCACCCTGCAGGGCGCCCTGAGCTACGCCTCCACCCTTGGCAAAGATACTGCCGTAACCATAGAAGTGGGCGCAGGAACCTACAACGAAATGCTTTTCCTGCGCGACAAGAACAAGGTCACCATTAAGGGAGCCTCAAATACCGGAACGGTGATCTCGTACCCCAATAACGAAAGCTGGAGCTCGGGCAGCGGCGGCTCAAGAAGCTCAAAGCCCTCGGCCGGCAGCTCAATCAACACCTCCGGAGGCCGCGGACTCATGCTTGTGGAGAACTGCGACAACCTGACCATCAACGACTTGACCATAGAGAACAGCTTTGGCGAGCAGAAAGGCCAGGCCGAGGCCATCTACTTCAACTCCGGCAGCAACGCCCACAAACTCATCATAGGTAACTGCAATCTGCTGTCCTGGCAGGACACATTCCTCTGCAAGGGCGTAGTGTGGGTGCATGACAGCCTGATAGCCGGCCACTGCGACTTCATCTGGGGCTACCCCAAGGCCTGCCTGTTCGAAAACTGCGAGATAAGGGCGCGCGCCGCCGGCTACATAGTCCAGGCGCGCATACAGAATGCTGCCGACAAGGGCTTCGTGTTCCTTAACTGCAAGCTCACGGCCGAGGACGGAGTGCCCGCCGGAGCCATGTACCTGGCCCGTTCCGGCGGCGATACCAAGGTCTATGACAACGTGACCTTCGTGAATTGCGAGATGTCTTCCGTCATCGCCTCGCAGGGCTGGTACAGCAAGCCCTCGCCGAATCCTGCCTCGCCCACCGCCACTTCCGGCTGGAAAGAGTACGGCAGCAAGGACCCCTCGGGCAAAGCAATAAGCGGCCACAGTGCCCTGGGCCGCATGCTCACCGCAGCTGAGGCGGAGGCTTTCTCTTCCCGCACCGAAGTGCTTGGCTGGTAATGTTTTAGAAACTGAAGCTCAACGAGACTCCGGGGGTAAATACCGCACCGCCAGCTCCATTGTAGGCCATCCCGAAGGACGGCTGAACCTTCATTTCGACTCCTGAAGCGAAGGTGCCGGAATCCTGGAAGTACATGTTCTTGGCCTTGGCGATCTTGACAGCATCGCTTATTCCCCATATGTTCAGCGCAGCGTGGGCCACCAAAGTGGCCAAGAGCGCACCTCCAAACTCGTAGCCTGACCTGCTGTCGATGTTGTACAGTTCCCACAGTTCCAAGGTGCCGAAGCCTATGTTGGCGGCAAAGAAGCCCAGGCCTCTTCCCCATTCTCCGGTGACGCACTGCCCCAGTCCGGGCATGAAGAACGACGCTATTCCGGACCAGGCCGGCGAGTAAGGATCATACTGGGTTGGAGTGTACAGACGTGTGTCGTATTTGCCGGCAATCTCGGAGTAGGGGACGCTGTAGTCGTAGGCGAAATATTGCTGGTAAGGTTCATTGTATCGCTCTACGATGCCGTTTTCGTAGGTGATGGACGCGATGTCGCGGACGGAGTCGATGTAGACCGGTCCGTTGGGATTGTCGATTCGCTTGTAGCGGATTTCGTAAGAGGTGACTTCCACCACTTTGGCCTTGACCTCTTCTCCGTTGCGGAATTTGATAATGTCCTGGGCCTTTGCAGACAGGCATGAGGCCACAGCCAGGATGACGATCAATGCAAATTTCTTCATAATTCACTAAAATATCCGTATATTTGGATATGTTTAAAAGGTTCTTGTTGTTTGTGGCGCTTGCAGTGTCCTGCGCCCTCGGAGCCGGAGCGCAAAACGTTCCAGGCCTATGGTTCACCCACAAAAAAGATGCCGTGCTGCGCCAGGGAATGGTCGAGGGCGACGCCCTCACCTTCAGCCTTCCGGTTGGCACATTGCGCAAAGGAACATACGTCCAGTTCGGCATCAGCCTTGAGAATGCAGGCGACAAGGCGCCGCTCAGCTACGCCGTAGAGTTCTGCGAGGGCGGCCGCTGGACAAGCGATCCGGGCAGCACGTTTACCACCGTGACAAGCAAGGTTCGCCACCCTTCTGTGTTCCTCACGGTACACCGCCTTGCGGAAGCCGTGTCGGATACCCTCAAGGTGCGCTGCCGCGTCAACAGTCCGCTTGCCGTGGACGGCACGAAACTGAGCAAGGACGAGCCCGACAATCTCACCGGCCTCAAGCCCCGCAGCTACGTTGGTGCTTATCTCAACCCCCTTGGCACCCGCAAGCCAAAGAGCACGAAGACACTTCTGCTCATCGGCAACTCGTTCACCTACTACTATGGCGAACCATTTATGCTCCAGGAGATTGCCTTCTCCCAGGGGCTGCAGCTCAATGTGGCCGCGAGCCTCAAGGGCGGACAGACTTTCCGCCAGCAATGCGGTTTGCAGATGACCCAGGAGACCATCTCCCGGGGCGGATATCAGTACGCCATCCTGCAGGGCCAGAGCCAGGAGCCTGCGCAGTTTGCCTCCGACCGTGCGGCCAAGAGGGACGTGCTGCTGTCCTACCTTGAACTGTGCGCCATGGTGCGCGATTATTCTCCGGGCTGCCACATCTATATCGAGAACACATGGGGCTACGACGGGGTGAATGCCGGCGGCTTCGATACCGTAGAGCGTTTCCTTTCCCTGCTGGAGGAGGGCTCGTCCGCGCTGGCCAATGCCGCCGCCACCGACAGGACGCCGGTTGGACAGGCTTTTGCCGCCGCCCGGGCAGCCGGCCTTGACGTGAACCTGCTGGCAGACGACGACAAGCACCCCAGCCTTGCGGGCGCCTACCTTAAGGCCTGCGTGACTTACCTTGTGCTCAGCGGACGCCGCTTCAAAGGCAGCGTCCCCTCCTGCGGGCTTGCAGAAGAGGACGCGAAGAGCCTGAGGAGCATTGCCGAGAGCGTCGTGCTCCGGTAGCCTTATTCGGCGAAGAGCTTTATAATATTGAGTATCACGGCCGATGCTTTCTGCATCGACTCCAGTGGTACCCACTCGAATTTGCCGTGGAAGTTGAGGCCGCCGGCAAAGATGTTCGGGCAGGGGAGGCCCTTGAACGAGAGGTTGGCTCCGTCGGTGCCGCCGCGTATGGGCTGAATGTGCGGCTCCACTCCTGCCATCTCCATGGCCTTTACCGCTTTGTCTATGATGTGGTAGTGCGGCTCCACCTGCTCGCGCATGTTGTAGTACTGGTCCTTGATCACGGGCTCGGCGGTTCCTGCGCCGTATTTGCCGTTTATGAAGGCGCAGCACTCGCGCATGATTTCCTTCTTGCGCTCGAACAGTGCCCTGTTGTGGTCGCGGATAATCCATACCAGGGTGGCCTCCTCCACGCTGCCCTTGAAGTTTACGATGTGGAAGAATCCCTCGTAGTCCTGGGTGTACTCAGGCCTCTGGCTTACGGGCAGAAGGGAGCATAGCTCCTGGCCTATCAGTATGGCGTTCAGCATTTTGCCTTTGGCATAGCCGGGGTGGACGTTGCGTCCCTGGATGTGCACTACGGCCGAGGCGGCGTTGAAATTCTCGAACTCCAGCTCGCCCACTTCGCCGCCGTCCATGGTGTAGGCGTAGTCGGCCCCGAAGCGCTCTACGTCAAACTTGACCACGCCGCGGCCTATCTCTTCGTCGGGCGTGAAGCCTATCTTGATGGGGCCGTGCTTGAATTCGGGATGCTCTACTATGTACTGCACCGCATCCATGATCTCCGCCACTCCTGCCTTGTCATCGGCGCCCAGGAGGGTTGTGCCGTCGGTGGTGATGATGGTTTCGCCTTTGTGGCGCAGGAGCTCCGGGAAATCGTCCGGGTCTAGCATCAGGCCGGGAACGCCCTCAAGGGGTATGGCGGAGCCGTCGTAGTCCTTGATTATCTGGGGCTTGATGTCCTTGCCGCTGGCGTCGGGAGCGGTGTCCACGTGGGCGATGAAACCGACTGCGGGCACCTTCTCCTGAATGTTGGAGGGGATGGACGCCATCACGTAGCCATATTCATCCAGCGTCGCCTCCACGCCCATGGCCGTGAGTTCGTCGCGCAACAGGCGCAGCAGGTCAAGTTCCTTGGCCTCGGAAGGCTGGGATTCGGATTCTTCGTTGCTCTGGGTATCCACGGCAACGTATCTTAAAAATCTGTCGAGTATGTTCATGTTATTCTTTTGATTTTTTCATGGATGCGAAAATCATGTAGGCGCAGATGCCCAGGAAGGGGAGGATGGCAATCATCTCGGCAGGAGCTGCACCCGATGCCCCGACTGCGTTCCAGCTGCTGAGGTACCAGTCCACGCCGGCAAATTTGAGGATGGCCGACACCACGCCCATCAGGGCGCCGCCGGCAATGAAGCCGCTGGCGATGAGGGTGCCTTTCTCTCCGCGGGCGCGGTTAAGCCCGGCGTCTTTGCTGCGGCTTGTCACCAGCCAGGAGATAGCTCCGCCCACCAGCAGAGGCAGGTTGAGGTCGATGGGGATGAACATGCCAAGGCAGAAGGCCAGTGCGGGCAACTTGAAGAGAGTCAGCGCAATAGCTATAACGGCGCCGATGCCGTAGAGCAGCCAGGGGGCGCTGCCTCCGTTCATCATGGGCTGG
>CAMJHF010000026.1 GCA_946405435.1 uncultured Bacteroidales bacterium | reverse complement strand
ACAGCGCTGCACTGAAAATAAAGCCAAACTTTTTCATGATTCGTCCTCCCATTTTATTCCTCCCAAAAATCTTCATCCCATTCTTTTGAAAAGCCGTTGGCTTTAGCGTTTTTGGTGCTTGTGTCAAGAAAAGCACCACAGGTGTTGACCCACACGACCCGTGTCAAAGGGCACTCATAGGGTGGGGTGATTAACTGGTTTGTTTTCATGAGGTTATAAGTGTTTTTAAAATAATTGGCCCGTTTGATGTTTACATATTAATTACACTCCAACAGCCCAAAACACCCAATGCACTCATACAAAAATAATTGAAGCCCAGCCCATGTCTGAAGGCAATTCTTAAAAAATCAGCAAAATCTTGTTGCTGATTTTTTTGATTCCATTGATATTCGGAGGTATACGGAACATCCACCGGATGAGGGAGGTCCCTCGGGAATTCACCGGCCGGGGCTTGGAGAAATTGTTCGAATTGTGTAGCTTTGCGAAAATGTCGAAGCAGCATCAAATGGAGTATCTTGCAGAATTCATGGCCCGCCTGGACGAGCAGAGCCGCCTGAGAACCGCCTGGGAGAACGGCGAGGAAAAAGGGATCGAGAAAGGCAGAGCAGAAGGCAAAGCAGAGGAGCGTCTTGCTAATGCCCGGAAGTTTAAAGCTTTGGGCGTTGCCGAGGAGATCATTTGCCAGGCCACTGGCCTGTCGGCCGAAGAGGTTGCCGCCCTCTGAGCGTTCAAGTCACGCGGCGTGCCTTGGTGGCCGCAGAGTGGGCGGGCGGGGAACAAAACGGCCGGTTTTCGTAGCAGGCCCGCCATGTAAATGACCACCCGGGCACGGTGTGGGAGGCACTCCAACCTTACCGACAAGCTAACAACCGGACACGCTATAAAGATTCTTCAGCTACCTGATAAGGTGCTTTACCCCGTCTCAAACGCCCAATGCCACGCACAAATTTTTCTGCCGGGGGGTTGGGTGTTTTGCTGTCTTACATTGTATATATATTGTTGACAGTAACCATAAATTTATACTCTATGCGCAAAACCTACATTCACCCGGATACCTGCGAGCTCGAGGCAGGGTATCTTACCGTTCTGGCTCAGAGTCTTACGGAGGGTAACGGCTCCCTTGAGGATTTTGAAAATGATTTCACTGAAATTCAATGGTAAAAGGAGAACGAATCATGAAAAAGATCTTAGCTTTCGCCGTCCTTGCCATGACGGTTCTGGCCTGCAACAAGGAAATACCCGAGCAGCAGAATGTTCCTGCATGCCCTCAGGAGTTTATATCTGTTTCCGCAGTCAACGAGGAGATTACCAAGGTGGCCCTGGATTTCGAGAGCACACCGGCCCTTACCTGGGTGGATACGGACAAGATTACAGTATATGATGGCTCTGCTGCCAATGAATTCAGCATCAAGTCAGGCTCCAACACTGGAGCGGGCGCTGTATTCGAAGGCCCCTGTAGTGCTTCTGCGACCAAACTTTATGCGGTCTATCCTGCAGCGGCATTCAGCGAGGGAGTCTCTGATGCTATCAAGGTGACTATACCTGCCGAGCAGACCATCCCTGCCGGGGCGGCAGTCGATCCTTCGGCCCTCGTGGCAGTCGCCTATGCAACAAAGGGTGAAAACCTGGTATTCAAGCAGTTGTGCGGTCTTCTCAAGCTTACCGTCCCGTCTGCCAACACCGAAATAATGGAGATTTCCATCGAGGGCAAGGCCATTGCCGGAACCGCGGTTGCCAATGCCGACGGCACTCTCTCTGATTCAGGCGCTTCCATGATCGACAAGATTACCCTGCGCCCTGCATCCGGCATGTTCGCCCCCGGCACATACTACGTGGCGGTGGCCCCGGGTTCCACTCCCGCAGGTTCCTTCATCATCAGCTACAAAACCATTTCTTCCACCGCCTCCAAGACCGCCTCTTCCGAGGTCACGGTCCAGCGCGCCAAAGGCATTGACGCCGGAGCGCTTACCGGTTTCAAGAAGTCTGTCGTTATCACCACCATGGCCGAGTTGTTCAGCTGGAACGCCAGCCGCAGCACAGCCGACATCGAGGACGTCAAGATCGGCGCCGACATTGACATGGAAGGCGAACCCTGGACACCCAAGGACTTCACCGGCACTTTCGATGGCCAGGGACATAAACTCTACAATCTCAATGTGAACCGCAGCGCCAACGCCTGCTTTGTCAACTCCCTTACCGGAACTCTTAAGAACGTGACCTTCGGCTCGTCCAACGGTACCACATCTGATGGCGTGAGCGCCATAATCCAGGATAATCCTGATGATGACGGCGCTTCCTGGCGCTATGCAGCTCTGATTACCCGCCTTAATGAAGGGGCGCTTCTGGAGAACGTCACCACCTTCGTGCCCGTGTCGGTGGCAGAAGGATCAACGAGCAAGACGCGCATCGGCGGCCTTGTGGCCGTCGTCGCTGGTCCAGCAACCATCAAGTACTGCGAGAATCATGGGAGCGTCACCAATAATGCTGCTGCACCTGCCGCGGCCGGAGCTGTGGGAGGTATCATAGCATGGGCGGACGCTGTGCTCACAGCAAACAACGTCTCTAACTTCGGTGATATCACAGTTTGTAATGCAAGTACTTCATACATAGGAGGGATACTTGCCAACGACGGAGTTGGAAGCACCCTCTCGACATGCTCCAACAGCGGAGATATCAATGTTCAGTTCAAGGGTAGCATTGGTATGTGCATAGGCGGTGTCCTCGGCAATGCCACCAGCACCAAACTGACAGATTGCTCAAATTCGGGTGGCATCAATAACATATGCGACGGAGAACTTAAGGCCGGAGGTATCGTTGGACGTGTATATCGTGAGAATGCAAGTGTTGATTGTTCGATTATTAATTGCACAAATAAGGCTTCAGGTACCATTTCATTAAATGTAGAATCCCCGACTAAAAACCTTTTTGCCGGAGGTATTGTCGGCAACACACCTGGAGCAACTGCGGGCACACTGCTCATCCAAGGTTGCATCAACCGCGCCAATCTTACTATTGATTATCCTTATACAAATGCTCTTGGCGGCATTGGCGGATTTTTGAACGGCTCGTCCGGTGGCGTTAAAACGACCATTAAGGAATGTGAGAATTATGGTATTATTTCTTGCACTGCAAAGTTAAACGTCGCAATTTATATAGGTGGGGTCGTAGGAGATCTCAATGCTAAATCCGGAGCCGGCTCAAGTATCATTGATTGTAAGAATCATGGTAAGGTCGTTTTGAACTCTGTAAAAGCCACTTCATACGTAGGAGGAATAGCGGCTTATACCAGTTATGCCGATATTAAAGGGTGCGACAATCTGGAGGGCGCTTCAGTCCGTTGCGAGAACAAGTACGATTTTTCGCAGACCCTTTATATCGGAGGCGTTTTCGGACGCTTTATTTATGGCAGTGTAAGTGCTTGTTCAAATGCCGGAGAAGTGTACACTGATAACACCGCTTCCGGTTCTGCCATCACGGTCAACAGAATCGGAGGAATAGGCGGTACTCTGCATGGCGCCAATTCATCTCTGACGGAATGTATCAATACCGGAACTATCATAGTTGATCAAAGCCGTGTTCTGGGCACCGGCAACAACTGGCAGGCTGCGGGTGGAATTATTGGTTTCCAAGAGAACGTTGAGTCTACAGTCAGTAAGAATACCAATTCCGGTGCCATTGATTGCAAGTTCAATACAACAAATGCCAATGCATCGGCAGGCGGCATAATAGGCAGGTTTGGAGGTACTCTAACCTTGAGCGATAACCGTAATTCGGGAAGCGTGACGGCTGTTAATGTGAACACATCTTCCACTGACATCAATTGCCATGCTGGTGGTATAATCGGCTCTTCCAATCAAGGCAAGACCGGTTCCTCAGTATCCGGAAATGTAAATACCGGTGCAGTATCGGTAGGATCAACCAATACTGCAAACTCCATTGGTGCTGGCGGCCTTATTGGATGGGCGGCTATCGCCAACACTTTTGGAAATGGCAACAAGACCTTTGGCTCGGTCAGCGGGACTAATGCAGGTGCTGTTGCCGGCATTAATACCGCTAACATCTCCGCCACCATCTGCGATGCTGTGACTGTTAACGGGGTTGCCAAGGCTGATGCGGCTAATGAGGCAACATGGCTCTGCCCGTCAAATACCGGAGCTATCACGCCGACGTACGTTGCCCACAGCGACAGCGAGTAGCCGGAAAAAGAGTAGATAGCTGCAATGAGTATAAGCGGGCAAGGTCCCCTGAATAGAATCGGACCTTGCCCGTTTTTGTACTCAAGCCGATGCCAAATTGAGGAATAAAAACCATATATTTGTATAATATTTTAAATTAGGAAGTAATGAGGGTTGTTTTTTCATTCGTGCAAAAAAGGAGTGTCCTGGCTCTGGCAGCGATGTCGCTGCTTATCGGCTGTACTGTGGAACCCGTGCAGGAATCAGCGCCCCAGGCCCCTCAAGGAAGGCTCGAAACCGTTATTCTTCAGGCCAGCCCTGAGTCTCCGGGCAATGCCGGGGCTCCAGCCTCCAAAGCCACCCTCGACTTCCCGTCCGTCCTTTGGCAGGACTCCGACCAGATTGCAGTCTTCGACGGCTCGGCCAAAAATGTCTTCAGCATTCCCGAGGGAGGCAACCATGGCACGACTGCAAGTTTCTCCGGCACGGTAACGGAAGGCGCTGCCGAGTTGTATGCGGTAAGTCCCGCATCCGCCGGCACGGCACTCGCGGGCAGTCTGCTGACCATTAATCTGCCCTCTGTGCAGACCATCCCCGCAGGTCTCAAGGCCTCTCCTGACGCTATTGTGTGCGTTGCCAAAGCTCAACAGGGATTGCTCCAATTCCGTAACGTTGTTTCGCTCATAAAAATTAGTGTTTCTTCTCCAGACATTACCTCGGTGATTATCAGCGGGACCAATTTGGCAGGCACGGCCAGAGTTAACTCCGACGGAACGCTCGCCCAACCTCTCAAGACCTCCGGTAGCGTGGAGCTGAAGCCTGACGGCGGCACCTTCGCTCCCGGCGACTATTACGCCGCCGTCCTGCCTGGCACGACGCCTCCGGGAAGCTTCTCCATCGCACTGATCCGCTCCGACGGCCTTTCCAGCACCCGCGCCTCCACCCGCATCCAGACCTTCACCCGCAATGGCTGCAAGAATGCCGGCGATGTCAGCGCTGCCGCCGGATGGAAGAATGTTATCTACACCAAGGCGCAGCTTTTTGCATGGAACACCCGGCGCAACCCTGACGACGCTTCGGACTCGCCGCGCCTGGGCGCCGACATCGACATGGAGATGGAGGCCTGGACGCCCCGGAACTTCGCAGGAACTTTTGACGGGCGCGGCCACAGGCTCTACAACATCAACGTAAGTACAAACAACTACGCCGGCTTCCTGCGTGAACTCACAGGAAGCGCATCCGTCAAGGATCTTGTCATCGGCAGCTCCGACGGCGTTATCTACGATGGTCAGAGCATTATAAGACATACCAAGTCGGCCAACAACTACACCTGGTACTATGCCGGCGCCATAGCCAAAGTCTCCGACTCAAGTGTGGTCAGCGGCGTCACCAACTTCGCCACCGTGGAAATAGCTGCGGACGCAATCTCCAAAACGCGTACCGGCGGAATCACGGGAAACTGGAACAGTACCGGCATCCTCAAGGGCTGCGTCAATTACGGAACGGTCCGCAACCTGGCGTCAGTGACAGGCCAGGCAAGTCAGACCGACACTACTCCCAACAGCAGCCTTATCGGAGGCGTGCTGGGCTTCTTCGATGTGCGAACAAGCATAGAAAACTGCGCCAATCACGGTGACGTGCTCACCACCAATCCCGGAGTCTCAGCGATAGGCGGCGTAGTGGGATACGACGGCCGGGGCTCCACCGTCAAGGACTGCACCAACACCGGCAACGTCACCAACCAGGCTTCAACCTTCCTTGCCGAAACGGCCGTTGGCGGTGTAATCGCCTATGCCAAAGGCGCATCGAGCACATTCGGAAACGTACGTGGGTGCTCGAATTCCGGCGCCGTTTCAGCGTCGGGAATCGGTGCGAACATCCGTGTGGGCGGCATCAGCGGCTATACGGACTACTATCTTGTCAGCAGCAGTTCCAACAGCGGGCCGGTGAGCTTCCACAATCCTTCTACCACAACCGGATATGTTGCCATCGGCGGCATCTGCGCACACACTTACCACGGATGCATCATCACTTCATGCACCAACTCGGGCTCTGTCAGTTCCGACAAGCCGGAGGTCAACCGCATCGGAGGAATCGTGGGCAATCTCAACAGCAGTGCCGCCCGCGACTGCACCAACTCCGGAGCCGTGTCGCTGGACAATTCGTTCCGGGCCATCGCCAACTGGGAGGCGGCCGGAGGCATCGCCGGTTTTGCCGAAGGCACTTCCGACACGCGGGAAATCACCGGCTGCGTTAATGAGGGCGCTGTGTCTTTGGTCACCAATACCACCGGACGGGACACTCCGGGACGTGTGGCGGCCGGCGGCATCGTCGGCATGCCGTACACATCTTATTCGCTGGTCTCCAACGTCAACCGCGGCAGCGTCACGGTGCAGAACAAGCATGCTTCCGCCCCTTATGCGTGGGCCGGCGGCATAGCTGGCTTGGATGATGGCGCCAGCGCAGGCTCGTCAATCAATGCCAATACCAACTACGGAGCAGTCAGATGTACCTCAAGAACAAGCTTTTACGGTGGCGTAGGCGGTATATTCGGCAATGTGGCCAAAGCTGTATCCATCACTGGCAACTGTAACTTCGGCGATGTGGAGGGAACTGTGGCCGGCGCAGTAGCGGGAGTCAATTCATGCACCTTTACCGCCACCGTTTGTGACGCCCTTACCGTAAACGGCTGGGCGTATGGAGCCGCCTCCGACAAGAACGCGTGGGCCTGCCCGCAGAGCAGCGGCACGATAACCCTAATAGTCGTAGGACATACTCCGGACGAGGACGGCAGCCTGCCCAAACCTCTGGAGGCCGGCAACAAGGTGATCGCCCACAGGGGAGGAGCCACCGAGAGCGGCTACCCGGACAACTCCAGGGCGGCGCTGCGCTACGCTATGGGCCTCGGCTGCTACGGCTCCGAATGCGATATCTACTGGACTTCCGACAACAAGGTAATCGTGGCCCATGCCGACGGCAATGACCAGATAAACGGAATGAATCCGTATGAGCATACCGCTGCGGAAATCATAGCCGCCAAGCGGCTTAGCAACTACGAAAAGATTCCTACCCTTGAGGAGTACATCGACATAGTGATGGAGCCCGGAAGCAAGACCAAGCTCATTCTGGACATCAAGATGATAGATACTCCCACGCTGGATTACGACCATCCTGCCAAGGCTGCGCTCCGGGCGATTGAAATCATTCAGGAGAAGAATGCCCAGAACTTCTGCGAGTTCATCTGCACCGGCTACACCGGCGTCATGAGCAAGATAGCTTCTGCAATCAAGGCTTCCGGCATTCCATGCGGATGGATGAACGGCGATATGAGTGCGGCTTCATTCAAGAGCAAGGGCTACACCGACTGGGCTAATCTCAATACCCGCGAGCACTTCAATTTGGGTTCCGGACCTGACAAGGGCACGGGCAACCGCACCATCACGGAGTTCAAGAACGCCGGCCTTCAGCTCAGCGTATTCCACATCGACAAGCAGTCCGGCAACAGCAGCGCCGTCTATACCGACGCCACCGTCCAGGTCTATCTTGACGAGTACGATTACCTCCGCTGCATTACGACCAATTATCCTTCCTGGCTCCTGCAGAAGACCAAGGGACTATAGGTGTCAGTCGTCAGCCCAGGTACCCGCGAGGAGCAAGCGCCCTATTTCTTCCCGTGGCCGCCAAAGAAGCTCCAGCCGATGGTGAGGGATACGACGGAGGGGGCGCTGCCGAACAGGGGGCGGTACTCGGCTGTTATGCGGAGGTGGTCCCAGAATTCGCAGCCGGCACGGAGCGACAGGAATGCGCTGTCGGAGCTGACGGTGGTGCCGTCGTGTCCCTGGACGTTGATTGGATTAAGCGATTCGCCGTTGTAGTATCCGGCGCCCAGGCCGGCGAACGGAGCGATGTTGTTCCACAGTCTCCAGTTGTAGTCTACGTGGAAACTAAACATGGCGTTGGAATACAGCTTGACGCCCCACTTGGGACTCTCCGCTCCGATTGCGGCGTACTGAAGCCCCAGGTCCCATGGCGTGCCCGAGGCGTTGTAGCGGACTTCTACATCGAACTTCATCCCGTAACCCGGCCGCAGGGGAGTGGCGTAGCCTGCATCAAGGCCGACTTCCAAATTGCCCACATCGTTCCCAGCACGCACCGGCCGGATCTTTTCTACCGGCATATCCCACGCTCCGTCCAGCGTCTGGGCGGAGATGCCAGGTGCCAGGACCAGCGTCAGCACAGCCACAAAGAAAACTATCGAAACTTTTTTCATCAGTACAACAGGTTCATAAGTTCTTTCTTCCGGGTAATCGGAATGTGTATCTGAACGTCTGAGTATGGCTCCCGGAGCACGAGGTTGCATTCGCGGCGGGAGGGGAGCTCGTCGAAGGCCGCAATTGCATCCAGGGCCACTATATGCTGGCGGCTCGCACGCACGAACCGGGCAGGATCCAGCTCCTGAAGCAGTTGTGACAGAGACTCTTCCACATAGCCGTGGGTGCCGTCTTTGAGGAATATGTTGGTGCCTCCGGCATCGGCGAAGATATAGCATACATCGTCTACCTGTGCCACCGTTGTCCGCGTGCCCTGCTCCAGCATCAGGCGTTTGCGGAATCCCACGCTGCGCGAAAGAATCTCGGCCGACATCTGCGCTACTCCCTTGGGAGACAGGCGTGGAAGGCGCATCTCGCAGCGTGCCAAGGCATCTTCCAAGTCATTGTCTGCCACCGGCTTGAGCAGATAGTCGGCGCAGTTGTAGTCGAATGCCTTCAGCGCATATTCGTCAAAGCCGGTCACGAACACCACCATGGCGCTTGTCTGCACCCTGTCGAAGATGGCAAACGAAAGGCCGTCGTCCAGGCGTATGTCGGAAAAGATGATGTCAACGTCTTCTCCGTGTTCCTTCAGGAATGCCGTGGAGGCTTTGATGCTGCTCGTGATACTGACTATTTCTATTCCGGGTCGGAGTTTCTGGATCTGGGTCTTCAGCGCCTGCGCGCTGAGACGTTCGTCTTCAATTATCAGTGCTTTCATGGTTGTATAGCTCTTCCTGGGAGAGCAGAGGCATGCTGACCCTGAAGAATTCGTCGTTTTTTTCTATTTTGAGTCGGCGTCCGCACAACAGTTCGTATCGTGTCGACAGGTTTCTGAGCCCATGCCCGCTGGTGGCAGGTGTGTCGAGCCGTGGCAGAAGGTTGTTGCTCACGCAGATGAAGTCCTTATCCCGGAATACTTTGATATTCAGCAAGTCGCCGGACCCGTGACGGTTGTGCTTCAAGGCGTTTTCTACCAGCATCTGAACGGATACCGGGATTACATAACCGACGGCTCCGTCAAGCCCTTCGGAGATGTCCACGCTTACTCCCTGATATCTCCAGCGCAGCATGTCGATGTAGTTGCGGGCGAAATCCAGTTCTGCCTTCAGCGGCACAAGATGCTTTTCTGTGCTTGAAACAAGGTAGCGGTAGATGCGGGAAAGGTCCATCGTAAACAACCTGGCGTCATCGGGGCTTACCGGAATCATGTTGTACAGGGTGTTGAAGCTGTTGAACACAAAGTGGTTGTCGGCCTGAAGTGCAAGGGCGTCCAGTTTGCCGCGGAGTCGGGCGATTTCTTCTATGTGCGCCTTTCTTTCTGCGTCTGCCTTGGCTTCTTCCTCGTCGCGGTGGCGGCTTATGAGAAAGGAAATAAGGCAGGTGGTCGACAGCACCGAAGTCATGGCCGAGTCGGTGTAGAATACCCGCCAGAACACAGTGGGATTGTCCGGGAATACCTTTTCGTAGAATGCTGCAACGGCCCATGAGCACAAAATGTTGAATGTCGCCACAATAAGCACCATCATCAGCATGAGCCAGAATGTCTTCTCCGACCTCCAGAACATCCTGGTCACAAGCCAGCAGAACTGAAGGGAGAGTTCTATGAGTACCGTAGTTTCTACTATATGTTCTGCAAGGTCGGTCCCCAGTTCTTTTAGCAGCGAAGTGCCGTCGAAACCGCTGTAGTATTTTATGCTGACCAGACACCAGAGCACCCAGCTTGCGGCTATTGCCAGCGCCAGCACCAAAAAGTGCCGGCGCCGCCTTTCCTCCGGACGCGTCTTGTAAGTGTCGAATATGCTGAAATACATCGTATTTATCTATTCTCTTCGCAAAGGTACTCCAAACCAGCAAATAAGGCAAAACAAATCCATCAAATAGAGTGAAAATCGCCGGGGCTCTACCCGGCGATTTTTGTAGAATATACCTCTATTTGGCAAAGGACTTCATTTTGTAGTCAATCGAAAGAACATAACACTTGGAATCTTCGTCTGCTGAAATATATTTGCTAAAGCAGTTCTCGAAACTGGGTGTGATGTCGGTGTTATTAAAGAGGTAGGCTAACCCATATAGTCTGATAAACTTATTATCATCGAAGGTAACATCAAGAGAATCGCAAAAGCCCAAATGGAAATCACCTAGGTTGAAACTCTTGAGTGGCTCGATATTCAATCCAGATATCAACATATTATCTGATTTATACATATTAAGTATAATACTCTCTTCTGTATTATTCTTGATGCTATACTGATACTCAATGGTGTCTTTACCGCCGGTAAATTCCTTGGTGCAAGATTGGATGATTAATAATGCATACAACCAAAACAAAAGCGCCGTAAATCTTCTCATACTTTTTTGTTTTAACGTTTAACGCCGCAAAGCTATCTCAGATAAATCATGGATGCAAATAATTTTCCGTGAACATGTCATTTTGGACCGTGAACACGACATTTTGGGCCGTGAACGTGTTTTTTGCCTTTTTTTTTCTTAAATTTGTTGGTTACGTAAAGATTTACCATAATGGGAGCATTTCACGCTTATGACATACGCGGAATCTACAATGTGGATTTCGACAAGGAGACAGCCTACAAGGTGGGCTATTTTCTCCCCGGACTTCTCGGCGCCAAGGAGGTGCTTGTGGGAAGGGATTGCAGAACTTCATCGCAGGAAATTCATGACTATCTGCTCAAGGGCATTACCGATGCCGGCGCCGACGTGTACGACGTAGGCCTGAGCAGCACACCAATGGTTTATTTCGGCACTGCCAACTACGGCTTCAAGGCCTCGGTGCAGATCACCGCATCGCACAACCCTGCCGAGTACAACGGCATGAAGGTCTCGCGCGAGAATGCCCTTCCGGTGGGTCTGGACACAGGCCTTGGCCAGATCAAGCAGTGGATAGACGAAGGCCGTCCCACTCCAGTGGCCGATGTTCCCGGCCGCGTGCATGAGCGCGACATCAGGGCCGACTACATCGCCTTCCTCAAGAAGTTCAAGGGCGACTACAGCAACCTCAATATCGCCATCGACTGCTCCAACGGCATGGCCAGCCTCTATGTCAAGCAGGTCTACGGTGATCAGCCGGCCTATATCTTCGACACCCTGGACGGCCGCTTCCCCAACCATGAGCCCAACCCGCTCATCCCCAAGAACGTGGAGCCTCTCAAGGAACTGGTGCGCAAAGCTTCCGCCGACGTGGGCGTCATCTACGACGGCGACGCCGACCGCGTGATGTTCGTGGACGAGAAGGCCCGCTTCGTGGCCCCCGACCTCATCATAGCCCTCATGGCCTACTATTTCTGCGACGAGTGCGGAGCTAAGAACCCCCGCGTTCTCCAGGAGATACGCTCATCCAAGGCTGTAGGGGAGTTCCTCTCCGCTTACGGCGCCGAGATGCACACCTGGCGCGTCGGCCGCGCCTTCGCGGCTCCCAAGCTCCGCGAGATCGACGGTCTGTGGGGCGGCGAGCTTGCAGGCCACTACTACTTCAAGGATTTCTTCTACTCCGACAGCGGCATGCTCGCATCCATCATAGTGCTGCGCATTGTCTCCGCCCTCAAGGCCAAGGGCCTTACCCTCAGCGGGGAGATAGACAAAATCGCCCGTTACAAGAATTCAGGCGAAATCAACTTCCGCGTCGAGGACAAGAAAGGCGCAATGGATGCAGTCAAAGATTATTTCCTCGCCCAGGAGAAGGCCGAGGCTTTCATGGACTTCGACGGCTACAGGGCCGAGTTCCCCGACTGGTGGTTCAACATAAGGCCCTCCAACACGGAGCCCTACCTGCGGTTCATATGCGAGGCAACCAAAGATGAAGTACTTCAGGAAAAAATTGCAAAGGTGCAGGAAATCATAGAGAAACAGTTTGGGGGAGTGAGGGCCTGATGAAGCGTTTAAGTGTACTGATCCTCAGCCTGATACTGTGTCACTTCGCTGCCGCCCAGACCGAAGGTGCGGCCACATCTCCGCCGGACACTCTCACGCGTCCGGACGACATAGTGCCCGAGTTCGCCCTCTTCGCCAAGGGAAGCGGCGCAGCCGTCGATACCCTGGACGTGGGTGACGGCCGCGTGCAGATAGTCCTTCGCGACGACAATACCTGGTACCTCATAAAGAATGTAGCGGCTCTTGCCGAAGAAGACTTGTTCAACGAAAACTGGCGTGAGCATATCGTCAATCCATACCTTGGCACCCCCCTGGACAGCATCCCTTACAGGGTGACCATCTGCCTTGTGGACTCGGTGAGCCGTTTCGTCTGCCCCCATCAGGGCAAGGTCTTCTCCAAGTTCGGCATCAGGCACGGCCGCAAGCATACCGGCTGCGACGTGCCCTATCCCACAGGCACTCCGGTCTACTGCGCCTTCGACGGGCGCGTGCGCCTGGCCGAGCGCCACATGGGCTACGGCTTGTGCGTTGTGGTGCGCCACGAAAACGGCCTTGAGACGCTCTACGGCCACCTGTCCCGTATGGACGTTGTCCCCGGCCAGTGGGTTCACGCCGGAGACCTCATAGGCCTTGGGGGCTCCACCGGACGCAGCAGCGGCCCGCACCTGCACTTCGAAACCCGCTACTGCGGACACGCCTTCGACCCCGAGTGGATAGTGGACTTCCAGAACGGCGTGCTGCGCAAGAATGTCTTCGTGCTCAAGCGCAGCTACCTCTCGCCCTACAGCCGCTATGTGCCGGAAACCGTTGACGATGAGGAAGAACTGTACATGACGGAAGAGCAGATAAAAGCAGAAGAAGAGCGCATAGCCAAGGAGCGTGCCGCCATGAAATACCACACCATCCGGTCCGGCGATACCCTTTCCGGCATAGCCGTAAAATACGGCACCACTGTCTCCAAGATCTGCAGCCTGAACAGCGGCCTTAGGCCCACCACAACCCTCAGCATCGGCCGCAAGATCCGTGTAAAATAATGAAAAAAGTCTACATAGAGACCTACGGCTGCCAGATGAACGTGGCCGACACCGAGGTCATATTTTCCCTCCTGTCCAAGCACGGCTACGAGCGTACCGAGGACATGTCCGAGGCCGATGTAATCATGGCCAACACCTGCTCGGTCCGCGACAACGCCGAGCAGCGCATCCTGGGCAGGATAGAAGTGTTCAACCAGCAGAAAAAGAAACGTCCCGAGGTGCTTGTGGGCATCCTGGGCTGCATGGCGGAGCGTCTCAAGTCCGAGCTCCTAGCCACCGGCAAGGTGGATATCGTAGCCGGCCCCGACGCCTACCGTTCCCTTCCCGTGCTGCTGCAGAATGCCGCCCCCGGCATGCCCCAGATCAACGTCCAGCTCTCCCGCGAGGAGACCTACGCCGACATAAAGCCCGTTCGGCTCGATACGAACGGGGTGTCTGCCTTCATCTCCATCATGCGTGGATGCAACAACGTATGTTCCTACTGCGTAGTGCCTTACACCCGTGGGGCAGAGCGCAGCCGGGATTTCCACAGCATAGTGCGCGAGGCTTGCGAATGTGCAGAGGCAGGATACAGGGAGGTGACCCTGCTGGGCCAGAACGTGGATTCTTATAGCTACGAAGACTGCAGTTTCGCCCGTCTGCTGCAGATGGTGGCGGAGGCCTGCCCCGGCATGCGCGTGCGCTTCTCGACATCCAACCCCCAGGACATCTCCGACGAGGTTCTGCAGGTCATGGCATCACACGCTAATATCTGCCATCATATTCACCTACCGGTGCAGTCCGGCTCCAACCGCATTCTGGAGAAGATGCGCCGCCGTTACACCCGCGAGTGGTATCTTGAGCGCGTGGCCGCCATACGGCGTTACATGCCCGACTGCGCCATTTCCACCGATGTGATAGCAGGGTTCTGCTCCGAGACGGAAGAGGACCATCAGGATACCCTCAGCCTCTTCCGGGAGGTGGGATTCGACGCCGCCTATATGTTCTATTATTCCGAGCGTCCGGGCACCCTGGCCGCCCGCAAATACCCTGACGATGTGCCACAGGAGGTCAAGAACCGAAGGCTCGAAGAGATCATCGCCCTGCAGAACAGCCTATCGCTGGAAAGCAACAGACGCGACGTAGGCAAGCGCTTTGAGGTACTCGTGGAAGGCCCGTCCAAGCGCGATCCTTCAGCCTTGTGCGGAAGGGCCGGCAACAACAAGATGTTCGTGTGGCCGGACACGGAGCACAAGTCAGGTGACTTAGTTGAGGTGGAGGTACTGGACTGCACCCAGGCTACGCTCCTTGCCCGTTTGGTAAAGCAGCTATAGCCTGTAGTGCCTCTGAGGCCTCAGGTCCTTGAGTGCAGACAGGGTGGCGGGAATCACCGGAACCTTGCTTACGCTGCGCTTGCCAGGATGGTCCAGAAGGGCTATTCCCATGCGTGCCGACACCAGGACCTCGCGTGAGGCGTAATCCAGGTATGGGATGACTCCGAGGGTGCGCAGGAAGGAGCCGTCTTCTTCGTACAGGCCTATCACAATCACCATCTTACGCTCGCCTCGGCTGTCGCCCAGATCGTCCAGCGTGCCCGGGGCGTCCTTGAGCTTGCTTACCATTTCCAGGCTCAGCATGACCGTGCGGGCGTTGTTAGGCCCCCAGTATATTTCTTCCTCGCCCTTCATGGTGAAGCCGGTGTTCTCTATTCTGTCTTCGAAAGGCAGCACCAGTTTGTCTGACAACTCCAGGCTGGCGCCGGCATCGTCGGAAGCTATTCTGCAGTTGACAACCTCGCCCATTCTGAACCTGTGCTGGAAAATGGGCAGGCGCATGGCGGACTCCAGGGCCCTGACCTGCAGCAGTTCAGGTGCGGGACGGGGGAGATACGAGGTGATGCCAAAGTTCTCGCCCTCACGAATCTGCTCGCAGCGGCGGGCGGCTGCAGAAGGGTCGAGCATGCGGCTGATGTCGTAGTTCCTTATGCCCAGGCCGCCAAGTACGTCGCTGTGGTCTATCTGCCTGTATCCTGCGAGGGAGATGGAGAATGACGGCACGGCAGGGCAGTTTATGTCGTGCATGGCAATCCAGGTCTCCTGACCTTCGGCGTTGTATATTATGCCGTCGGAGCACTCGGCTTCCAGCCAGCCCCAGCGGGATACTTCCTGCACAAAACGTCCGTCCGCCTCGTACAGGATGGCTTTTACTGTGTAGTAGGATCCGTCTTCCGGGTTCAGCATGGCGCCCGGGTGCTGCTCATCATCGCGGCAGGGCTCAAGCCTGACGAAGCGTCCGTAGCTCCAGTCCAGGCGCAGGTCGCTGCACATGGCATTGCGTCCGCGCGAGTCCCGGCCTTGCTCGAGGATCTTTAAGTTGTTGCGGTGCAGGCGTTTGCCTATTACCCCAACGCCCCATGAGGCGGCTCGCACGGGGTCGCCGTCCGGCTCGTAGGGAGCCACATATCCGGGGTAGGCGAACTCGTTGCTCTTGAACATGCGGGAATCGTAGTAGCAGGATACGAACTCGGAAGTGAGTACTTCGAACCCACCACCCGAATAATTGATTGCCAGGTTGTTGAAGGGGAGCAGCGTCTGCCCGTTGCTGTCGATTATGCCCATCAGGCCGTCCCAGGCCGATTTGGCTATGCCTTTTCCGTTGTGGAACGAAGGGGAAGATGAAAATGCCGGAGCAAAAATCTCTTCTCCCTCAAAGTCATAGACTCCCCACATCGGCTTGGCGCCTATCCTCGGCACGTCTACGTAACGCTCGGCCATGATGAGGCCCTCGGAACGGTTTATGTTCACTGCGGGGCACTCTGCCGGAATTACCAGTTTACCTTCGGTATTGGCCACTCCGCGCAGTTTTGCCTTGCCTTCCTTGCGCATGACCAAGCACAGGCCGGCTTTGTCGAATTTGTCTATGTCGTCGTACTCGGGCTTGAGTATCCACGAGCCCTCCTGGTCGATCACGCCCTTCCTGCCGTCCTGCTCCACGATGGCGAAACCGCCTATGAAGCGCTTTGCGGCATTGAACGACGGCTCGATCACCCAGTTCTTGCTCTTGTCCTGATATCCGAACAGTTTGGTGGCCTTGTCCTTGACCGGTTTGAGGTCCTGCGCCCAGGCCGCCGTAGTGAGACACAGCAATGCAATACCTATGTATATAGATTTTAATTTCATGATGCTAATATCCAATAATATCGTAGAAATCCGTGGTGATCCAGTCCACTCCGAGGTCTTCCGCTATATCTCTCAAGTAGGTGCTGTTGACCATCCAGAAGAAGGTCTGGATGCCCTTTTCCTGGAACTCCTTCACCCATTCGGGGTGATTGAGAAACACTTCCACGCTGTAGGATACGGCTTTGTATCCTCTCTTCGCCACCTCTGCGGGCGGCATGGAGTTGTGCAGGCTGCTGGAATTCAGCAGCACCTTGGCGTCGGGCTCCAGGCGCAGCACTTCATCGCAGGTCTGGGGCTTGAACGAGAGGAACCAGGTCTGGTCCATCATGTCAAGGGCTTTTACTTCTTCTATGCACTTGGCCACCATGACATTCTCTATTTCCTGCGTGGCGTGGGCCTTGATTTCCAGGAACTGGAGGACTTCAGGTGTATCCTTGGCTTGAGTCAGCCATTCGTGAAGGGTGGGAATCTGGTTGCCGAAGGGCAGGCGATAGGCGCGGATATCTTCGAAATTGCTTTTCTGGCAATTGAGGGTGGAATTGATCTTCGCGTCGTGGCGTATGACGAGTTGTCCGTCTGCCGTCATGTGCACATCGAATTCGCAGCCGTCCACTTTCTTCCGTTGGGCCCTTGCCAGGGCGTCCAGGGTGTTCTCGTCGGTTACGAATTCGGTGCCTTCCGTCCTAAGACCGCGGTGCGAAAGCACTTTGGGATGCGTGCCCTGCGGCTTCGGGCTGCAAGACGGCAGCAACATTGCTGCCAATACAAATGCTAAGAAAAACCTTTTCATTGCCATGTGGTTATTTTACCGCTAATATAATCATTCCATTTTAAATTGCAGTCGGGTATTGTCGGGTATCCCGACAAAAAGGGCTCCAGATCACTGGAGCCCTTTTCGTCGGGATGATCCGACTCGAACGGACGACCCCCACGTCCCGAACGTGGTGCGCTAGCCAACTGCGCTACATCCCGTCTTTGTCAGAAAAATAAGACGCGTCGGGAACGCGTCTTCGGGAACTATGAAAGTTTGTTGATGTAAACTTGAATTCCGCTCTTGAGATTGGAGGCCTTGTTCTTGTGGATGACCCCGATCTTTGCGAGTTTGTCGATCATCGCGTACACCTTGGGGGCGTTCTTCTCAGCCTCGGCCTTGTCGGTGGTGTTGCGGATGTCGCGGATAGCGTTACGAGTCGTGCGTGCATAATACCTGTTATGCAGGCGATGCCTTTCGCTCTGGCGATCGGCTTTTTTAGCGGATGCTGTATTTGCCATTGTCTTTATTTTTAATATTTGGTAGTGGGTAGGAGAATCGAACTCCTATTGCAAGAATGAAAATCTTGAGTACTAGCCGTTATACGAACCCACCAGACACAACCCCAATCCGCCTTGGCGGAAATAGGGACTGCAAAGGTATAAATTTATTTTTAGACTACCAAACTATTTTTTTACTTCGGCATAGAAAGTTTGTAAATGACCGGGTCTCCCTGGCCGCGCTTCGGGCTGGAGTTGGTGTTGACATATATCCAGCCGTCCTTGATTACGAGGTCCTCCATCTCCAGGGGAATCTCGGCGTTGAGGTCATATTTGGCGGCGATGGTGCCGGTGTCGGTGTCGTAGACGCGGATGCGCGACGGACGTCCTTCGGGGTCTATCTCTCCCACTCCGAAGCAGTAGTATATCTTGCCCTCACGCATGCACCCGGACTGGGTGAACCAAGTTTCGTAGGGGAAGATTACCTGCTGCTGGAGGTCGTCAACCGTCAGCACTACCTCGGGACCTTCGGACAGGGCCGGGATGCGGAAGCGGTAGGCGATGTAGAAATTGTCCTCGGCCCGCAGCGTCACGCTCCGGATTGTTCTCTGGTGGGCGGAGAATACCCACAGGGCCTTGCGCTCGCGGTCTATCAGTCAGCTTGGGCTGCCGAATATAGGCTCGTAGCCCTTGGCAGCGAATCCGCTGACATCCAGGGTGATGGTCTGCACCAGTTCGCTGGAGAACTTCTTGCCGCAGCGCTTGATGCTCTCCACGAAGCATTTCCATTCGATGCCGCATCCCACTTTGCCCACGGAAACATACATCAGTGGGAATGATGCGCCGCGCTTCTTTTCCACTCCGAATTCGGCATTGTTGGCATGGTTGTCCTTGCAGGAAGAGCCGAGCTCGAAGCCTGCAATGGGCACGCCGTCCGCCTTTTTGAAGTCGTATACATTCACGTGTCCGCCATCTTCCAGCGAGAAGATATACCGTTTGTAGATCTCCATGCCCTGCTGGGCGCGTCCGCGGCCTTTCTTTACGATAAACTCGGAGCACTCCGGCTCCAGCTGCAGCCCTCCGAAACTCTGCGCCGAAGCTGCCAGGCCGGCGGCCAAAAGCACAAGACAAATACAGAATCGTTTCATAATCTTATACTGTTTTCAGACTTCACCTGGTTTTACGAATCAATCTAAATGCGAAATAAATCCCTATAAATAAAGCGATTGCGATAATGAATCCCAAGACTGTTCCCTTGACGGCCAAGGCCTTGGGGTCGCCCGCAACAAGCAGGCCGCAGAGCAGCAGCGCAATAGCTCCAAGCGTGGCAAGGAAGCACTTCATAGCCAGATTGGAGTACTGCCTCGTGGCCTCCCGAGTCTGTGGTCCTGGCTCCTGTTCGGCCTTGGGGTCGACGCGGGCCTCCAGCGCTTCGTGTCCGCTCGAACGGATTCCGCGCGCCTTGCACCACACTTCCATGCCGGCCAGGATAAGGACCGGAACCACGAAACCGGCCACCGACTCTATCAGGCTCGGACTCATGACGGATTCGGGGATGCTGAACCGCGCCGTGAATCCAAGGGACCAGGAAATCAGCATGGCGAGCATGAGCCGCCCGCCGCTCAGGCGCTTGCTGAACAAGCCCCAGATGGACGGGATATAAAGCGGACAGAGTACCATCGTGATGACCATCACAACTACCTTCTCGGCGCCGCCGGCCAGCGGTACAAGCATGGCTATGCCTATGATAATCAGTCCGAAGACAAGTGTGAAGAGGCGCCCCGCGCGTATGCGCTGCTTCTCCGTCGCTCCTTGGTGGCGGCTTCCCCAGATCTCATAGGTGTACACATTCGCGTAGACGTTCAGGGTGCCGGAGACATTGCTCAGAGTGGCCGACAGCATTGCCGCCAGCATCATTCCCACCATTCCCGTCATCAGCACCATCTTGCTCATGTTCACGTAGGCGCTCTCGCCGAGCCGGGTCATGGCCGCCGGATCCGCATCCATCCCGGGACCGGGGACCAGGGTGCGGTATATCATAGTAGGAAGGTACCAGATCAGGGGCGTCAGCAGGTACAGCACTCCGATGAGGGCGGTACTTTTGCGGGCATCCTTGACGGTGGGAACGCTTATGTATCGCTGTACGAACGGCCAGTCGCCGCCTATCATTGCCACGTGCAGGCACATCCACAGCACCAGCCATATCCAGCTGTAAGTGGGCGAAGTGGGGGCGAAGAATCCCGGAATGTTACCGGCCTTCTGCAGGAAGGCGCCCGCGCCGCCGGCAGCGTTCAGCGACAGCGGAACCATGAAAACCACCACTGCCAGAAGCACACCGAACTGGATGAAGTCGGTCATGAGCACTGCCGGGAAACCTCCGGCGATGGTGTAGGCAAGCGTGATGCCTCCGAGTATGGCCAGGGCCCACCAGATGCTCAGGTTGCCGGGTGCCGAATCTCCCGGGAGCCCGGTGGATGCAAAGATGCTTCCCTCCGGCACCTGGATAAGGGCGCACGTCACTACGGCCACCGCATACAGGGCCACAGCGGTATGGATGCCGCGCCCGACTATGCCCGCCACGGTGTAGAACCTCAGCGTGCCGTGCCCGAACCGTATGGTCAGATATTCCCCTGGCGACTTTATGGAAAGACGGCGCCATCTGCCTGCTATCCAGCGGCTTACGATGAGGGAAGAAAATCCCAGCATTATGGCCACCATCACTGCGGTCAGCCCAGACTTGTATGCCACGCCGCCCCACACCACGAAGGTGCTGGCAGAGAAGATCGTCATGTAGGAGGACACACCCGAAAGCCACCACGAGGAGTTGCGTCCGGCGATGAACATGTCCTCGGAGTTCTTGATGCGCCTTCCGAGCATCAGGCTCACGGCTACGAGCCCGGTGAAATACAGCAGCAGTACTATCAGGTCAAGGGTCCCCATGGGCGTCTATCGCATCAGTTTCCCAAAGGCCTTGGGACGCTCCACAACCTCGGTGTACTCGCGCCCGAAACCGTCGGTGACCTTTACAGTGACGGTCGATTCCGGCGAGCTTGCCTTGGCCCAGAAGTAGTTGGCATGGGCGGCGGAGTTGTCGTACTTGGATGGCCAGCGGGCCTTTCCGTTGTCGTCCCAGGAGGCCTTGGGCAGGTGGTAGTCAAGGGTGAACTGGGGGTTTTCGCTCCTGCGCTGCTCCACCGGGAGTTCCACTCCGTTCTCGGTGACGCTCAGCGTCCAGTCGCTCTGCCATGCCCATACTCCTATCAGCAGCAAGTTGTCCTCGATCTTGGAATAGTCGGTACGGTCAGGATAGTGGCGCAGCATGGCCTGCAGGGCATAGTCTTTCCGGTAGTAATCGCGCACGGAGTTCATGTCGAATACGCGGAACTGCTTGTCGGCGCCGTCATCGTTGGACACGAAGTACCATTGCACGCTGTCGCCGCTCACCGGGAACACTTCGAATCCGGCGGGCGCACCGTCGGGACCGAGCGACAGACCGCTGTGGGCATGGCTCTGCCACCAGCAGCCGCAGGCGCCGGAGATGTTGTGCTCGAAGATGTTGGCTATGTCGGGGAAGCGGGACGTGTCGTCGGAGCCCCTGCAAGGCATGTTCTGATGGGTGTGGCCGGAGATGAAATGCACCTCCCTGAACCCTTTGAACATGGCGGAGAACTCGCGGAGAAGGTCGCCCGAATCGGCTCCGGACTTGGACAGGCGCGATTCGATGGGTTTGCCTGTGAATCCACCCTTGTATCGAATGACGGGCACATGGAAGCAGACGAAGAGCGGTGCGTCCTTGTCCTTGACGGTGGCAAGGTCCTTTGCCAGCCAGTCCAGCTGGTCTTGGGTGAAGTAGTGCTCGTGGTTGCGCTTGCCGCTGATTCCCTCGTAGGTGTCGATCCGGCCTTCGCTGTTGAGGTACACTACATTGTCCAGTACCACGTAGTGGTTGCGCCCGAGGTTGAAGGAGTAGTGCGTAGGACCCATCGTGCGGCGGTAGCGCTCGGCGGCATTGAAGTCCGAGACTTTCTCGCGCGGCAGGCCGCCGTCGTTGTCGTGATTGCCCATGACGTGGAACATTGGTACGGGGAAGTTGCTGTCTGCAAGCGTCTTGGGAAACTCCTCGATGGGGTATCCGTATTCGTACCAGTAGCGGTCGTAGGTGCTGTCGCCTCCGTTCAGGCAGTACACCGGTCCGCGCTCCCTGGCCTTGTTGTACTCTTCCATGAAGCGGGGCATGAATACCTGGCGGAACTGTATGAAGTCGTCGAACACTCCGGCAAGATGCAGGTCGGAGATGGCGATGAGGGTGTAGTCTGTGTTGTCGACGCCCTTCAGTGCGAAGTCGTGCCGTTCCGGGCTGGCTGCAGGCTCCGAAAGCCTCTGCCAGAACTGCGGCATGCCTCCCGTTGTCTCCACCTCGGTGCAGGAGGGGATGCTGACGAATACGCTGCCTTCTTTCTTGTTGGATTTAAGGTAGTAGAAGCCCTTTTTGTCTGTGGTCGTCAGCTCCGCTCCGTCGGAAATGACCACGCCGGACATGGGGGTGCCGTCCTTCACGACCTGTCCCCAGACTGTGGTGCCCTTCGGGAGGCGCTGTTTTGCGGCCGAGGCGGGGAGCACCGTCAGCGTGAGCAATAGAATGTATATCAGGCGTTTCATGCAAGTAAGTGTTTTTCCGCGGTTTATGGAATTGTCCCGGGGGCGTTTTCCCCTGGGATGATCTTGTAAGGTGTTAAGGGGTAGGGGGTTGCGAAAAACGGGGGATGATGGCACCGAAGTCGCGCAGGCGGTCTATGAGCGCCGGGAGGTCGATGCCGTCCACCGGCAGGTCTTGCGCCGCAGCCATGGCAGCCGCCGCGCCTGCCGCCTGCCCCGTGCCCATGCAGCTGGCCTGTACGCGCAGAGACGCGAACGCCGTCTTGTCGGCGCTCAGGCATCTGCCTGCCACAAGCAGGTTGGGGAATCCCGGGGCGTACAGCGCCCGGTAGGGAACGTACGCCGGAGTCTTGAGGAAGGTGACGTTCTGCGCCGGGCCGTTTGCCACGTGTATGTCGATAGGATGCGCCCCGCGGCTTATGCTGTCGGGGTAGCGGAAGGCGCTGACGTATTCTTCTCCGGTGATGGTGTGTTCGCCCAGGATGCGCCTTGTTTCCCTTATTCCGGCGTGCACGGCGACTGCGCTGACGTAACTATTCGAGAATTCAGGGAAATGCGCCTTAAGCACGCCTTCCATCTTGAACACCTGCTCGCGCAACTCGCACTCGGCACGGGTAAGGTCGGCGGCAGATGTGGCGTCGGCTGCGGTGCGCGTCATGTTTACCGTAACTACGCCGGGCTGAAGGGTGGTGCAGAACCAGGGGCCGCCGAATTCCGGTATGCCCCATTCCTCTCTGTGGGCCAGCAGTTCGGAGCGGATTTCCTCGCACTGGCAGTTGACGCCCTGGCGGTTGTGGTGCATGGCCTGCTGCAGGCGGGGTGTCGATGTATCCACTCCGCTGAGCACGAAGTAAGATGACATGGGCTGCAGGGGGCGGCCTTCGCCCGACTGCATCGGCACGCTGGCAAAGTGCGCGAGGTCGGCGTCTCCTGTGCAGTCTATGAAAACCTTGGCCTCGAGGGCCTCGGTGCCGTTCTTGTTGTCGATGAAAATGGCCTCGATACGGCCGCCTTGGCACTCGCAGCCGCAAAGGTAAGAATGCATATACAACTCCACGCCCGCTTCCAGCACCATTCTCTGGCAGCAGAGTTTGTAGAGTTCCGGCTCGAAGGCCACGTTGCCCAGGGGGTTCTCGATGAGCCCGCCGCCCATGGCCTGCAGACGTTCGCAGAACTCCCAGGGGATGCCTCCTATGACCTTCTCTCCGTTGTAGGTGAAAACGCTCAGCGGAGCCACCAGGCCGGCGGTGGCCATGCCGCCGAGGAAACCGTATTGCTCGACCAGAGCCGTGCGGGCGCCGCTTCTGGCCGCTGATATGGCAGCTATGAATCCTGCAGGCCCGCCGCCGCAGACAACCACGTCGTAACTTCCGGTCACGGGGACCGGTGTTTCGTATTTAATAATTCTCATTTTCCTTACAAAAATAAGAATTAATTGCTAATTTCGCAGTATGGTTGTGTTGATTGTTTTTGCGGTTATCTGCGCCGTCGTGGGCATAATCGGAAGCATTATGCCCGGACTTCCCGGCCCGCCGCTCAGCTGGCTTGGGATGTTGTTGGTATTCTTTGCCGACAAGGTAGGTGACAGACCGGATCCAATGACCATTACCACGCTTCTCATCTGGTTGGGAATCACCATTCTGGTTAGCGTTCTTGATTACATCATACCTGTCAAGACCACGGCCATGACCGGCGGCCACAAAGCTGCTTCC
The DNA here is from genome assembly GCA_946405435.1 of uncultured Bacteroidales bacterium. Taxonomy (GTDB): domain Bacteria; phylum Bacteroidota; class Bacteroidia; order Bacteroidales; family UBA932; genus Cryptobacteroides. Next base: position 2,308 of record CAMJHF010000026.1, on the reverse strand, counting down.
ACCGGTGCGCTCATAGGCCTCATCGCCGGTATGCTGCTACCTCCGGTCGGCATTATCATGGGCTCTCTCCTCGGAGCTTTCCTGGGCGAACTTATGGTCAACAACAAAGGCATGTGGCCTGCATTCAAGGCCGGTATAGGCGCATTCATAGGATTTATGCTGGGCACCGGCCTGAAGCTTATGGCGTCCGGTGTAATGGCTTGGTTGATAATTAAATATGCATTTCTATAATGGACAAATCTAATTCCTTGATGGTCCTCGCCACCACGTTTGACGACCTTGGCGACTGGACAGTGGAGCAGCAGTTCGTGCTTCAGATGGGATCCAGCTACCTGCTGGCCCACGGCTTAGGCGAGCCTCTTAAACAGGACGCTACAACCCGGATACGCATTCCTGCCGACGGCAATTATACCCTGTGGGTGCGCACCAAGAACTGGACGGCTTTCTGGAGCGAAGGCAAGACCCCCGGAATCTTCCAGGTCAAGGTGGACGGCGCTGCGGACGCGGCCGAGTTCGGTATCGGCTGTCCCGGCGCCACCCGCGCCGAGCGCGCCGCCTGGTACTGGCAGAAGGGAGGCACCTACGAACTTGCTGAGGGTGAGCATGAGCTCTCCATTCACGACCTTACCGGCCTGGACGGCCGCTGCGACGCCATCCTTCTCACAACCAGCGGGGAAGTCCCCGGCGACAGCCTCGATGCTTACAAGGCTCTCCGCGCCGAGCTGCTGCCCACTCCCGTTGAGGACAAGGGAGATTACGACTTCGTGATCGTCGGCGCCGGCATGTCCGGCCTCTGCGCCGCTATCGCAGCCGCCCGCAACGGCTCGCGCGTGGCCCTGCTGCAGGACCGCTACATCCTTGGCGGCAACAACAGCTCCGAGGTTCGCGTAGGCCTTGGCGGACAGATCAACATGCCCCCTTATCCCTCTCTGGGATACATACTTAACGAGATAGGTCCCGACCGTTTCGGCAACGCCCGCGGCGCCCATCACTACCAGGACTGGAAGAAGTGGGACGTCATCGCCGCCGAGCCCAACATTACCCTTTTTGCCGGATACACAGTAGACAAGGTGGAGATGGAGAACGGCTGCATCAAGGCAGTCGAGGCAGTTGAGGCCACTCGCCAGAACCGCATCCGCGTGGGAGGATATGTCTTCTCCGACTGCACCGGCGACGCCCACCTTGCCGTGCTGGCCGGTGCCCGCACCATGATGGGCCGCGAGGCCCGCAGCGAGTTCGGCGAAAGCCTCGCCCCCGAGAAGGCCGACGGCTACACCATGGGCGTGAGCATCGAGTGGTACTGCGAAGACTGGAACACTCCCTGCACCTTCCCCGACAGCCTCGACTGGGGCCTCAAGCTCGACGAAGAGACGGTCGAGCCCGTGCACCGCGCCAACTGGTACTGGGAAGTGGGCATGAACGACGACCAGATAGCCGACGCAGAGAAGATACGCGACTACGGTATGTACGTGGCCTACAGCACTTTCTCCTACTGCAAGAACCGCCTTGCCAAGAAGGAAGACTGGGAGTGCACCCACCTTACATGGGTAAGCCATGTGAGCGGCAAGCGCGAAAGCCGCCGCATCGTTGGCGACCTGATCCTGCGCGAGCAGGACCTCACCCGTCCCATCCCTTACGAGGACGGCACCTGCACTACCACCTGGCGTATCGACCAGCACTATCCCGACCCGCGCAATGCCGGCAAATACCCCGGCGAGGAATGGATGAGCATAGGGAAACTCGTTCCCATCGACCCTTATGCCATTCCTTACAGGTGCCTTTACAGCGCCGACATCCCCAATATGTTCATGGCCGGACGCGATATCAGCGTAACCCATATAGCTCTCGGTTCAGTGCGCGTCATGCGTACCTGTGCCATGATGGGCGAAGTGGTGGGCCTTGCCGCCAGCGTGTGCGTTGGCAAGAAGCTCCTCCCCCGCGACATCTACAAGACTAATTTCGAGGATCTTGTGGCCCTCATGAAGAAGGGCGCCGGCCGCACCGACGTGCCTTACACCCAGTTCTACCACCAGGTAGACCGCACCGGCCACCAGGCCGAGGACCGCTAGTCCGTTCCCCCTCCCTCCCATACGTCGTCCCGGGCCCAAGAATTGCAGATTTGGTCCCGGGACGACTGTCTTTCCCTCCCCCCGGACAAAAAATGCCGAAAACTCTGTCCAGCAATGCGGCATCAATAGCCGTTCTGGACAGAAATCAGCGAAAATTGTCCAGAACATGGTCAGCAACTGCCGCTCTGGACAGAAATCAGCGAAAATTGTCCAGAACATGGTCAGCAACTGCCGCTCTG
>CAMJHF010000025.1 GCA_946405435.1 uncultured Bacteroidales bacterium | reverse complement strand
CGGCCGAAGCCGCTGTCTTTCATGGGGGTGTCTGAGGGGATCGCCCCTCAGTCCCTTGGGGGTGCAGGGGGATGGTAGTTCGGTAACGAACAATAAAAAAAGGCAGCCGAAGCTGCCATTTTTTATTGTTCGTCGGGTTGCCCGTTCCCATAATCCGGGCCGGGACCGTCCTGAGGGCCGCCGCCGAAGCCGTTGCCGCCAGGATTGAATCCGCCGTCACCGCCGGGGTTGAACCCGCCGCCCTGAGGGCCCTGGGCGCTGCCCTGCTGGCCGGCCTGATACATCTTCTCGAAAGCCTTGTTCAGGGCCTCGCTGTAGCGGTCGATGTCCGCCAGGTTCTGGCTCTTGACTGCCTCTTTCAGAAGGTTGCAATTGTTCTCGACTTCGCCCTTGATGTCGGCAGGAACCTTGTCGCCATTCTCCTTGAGGAATTTTTCGGCCTGGAAGGTCAGGGCATCGGCGTTATTGATCTTGTCCACGCGCTCTTTCTCAGCCTTGTCGGCCTCTTCGTTGGCCTTGGCCTCGTCACGCATGCGCTGGATCTCGGCGTCGGAAAGACCGCTGGAAGCCTCGATGCGTATGCTCTGCTCCTTGCCGGTGGCCTTGTCGCGTGCAGAAACGCTCAGGATACCGTTGGCGTCGATGTCGAAGCTCACCTCGATCTGAGGTATGCCGCGCGGTGCAGGAGCGATGCCGTCCAGATGGAACACACCGATCTGCTTGTTGTCCTTGGCCATGGGGCGCTCGCCCTGGAGCACCCTGATTTCCACGGAAGGCTGGTTGTCGGCTGCTGTGCTGAACACCTGGCTCTTCTTGGCAGGGATGGTCGTGTTGGATTCGATGAGCTTGGTCATCACACCGCCGAGAGTCTCTATACCGAGGCTCAGAGGAGTGACGTCGAGCAGGAGCACATCCTTCACGTCGCCGGTAAGCACACCGCCCTGGATAGCAGCGCCGATGGCCACGACCTCGTCGGGGTTGACGCTCTTGTTGGGCTCCTTGCCAAAGAATTCCTTCACCATCTGCTGGACCTTGGGGATACGTGTCGAACCACCTACGAGCAGCACTTCGTCAATCTGGGATGCGCTGAGCTTTGCGTCCTCGAGAGCCTTGCGGCAGGGCTCGATGCTGCGGCGGAAGAGGTCGTCGCAAAGAGCCTCGAACTTGGCCCTGCTAAGAGTCTTCACAAGGTGCTTTGGCATGCCGTCGACTGCAGTGATATAAGGCAGGTTGATCTCTGCGCTTGCAGCGTTGGAGAGCTCGATCTTGGCCTTCTCCGCAGCCTCTTTGAGCCTCTGGAGAGCCATAGGATCCTTCTTGAGGTCCATACCTCCGTTCTCGGATGCGAACTCGCCGGCGAGCCAGTCGATGATGGCCTGGTCGAAATCGTCACCGCCAAGGTGTGTGTCGCCGTTGGTGGAACGGACCTCGAACACGCCGTCACCAAGCTCGAGGATGGAGATATCGAAGGTACCGCCGCCAAGGTCGTACACCGCCACCTTCATGTTCTTGTTCTTCTTGTCAAGACCATAGGCAAGTGCGGCTGCCGTAGGCTCGTTGATAATACGCTTGACATCCAGTCCTGCGATCTTGCCGGCCTCTTTGGTAGCCTGACGCTGGCTGTCGGAGAAATATGCGGGGACAGTGATGACCGCCTCGGTAACAGGCTGACGCAGATAGTCCTCCGCGGTCTTCTTCATCTTCTGGAGGATGATTGCAGAAATCTCCTGAGGGCTGTACAGACGGCCGTTGATATCCACACGCGGGGTATTGTTGTCGCCGCGGGCCACGTTGTACGGGACGCGGGCTATCTCCTTGTTCACCTGGTCATAGGTCTCACCCATGAACCTCTTGATGGAGAAGATGGTGTTCTTGGGGTTCGTGATGGCCTGACGCTTTGCAGGAGAACCTACTTTGCGCTCGCCGCCATCGGTGAATGCTACTACGGACGGAGTGGTGCGTGCACCCTCGTCATTGATGATTACGGTAGGCTGGTTGCCTTCCATTACGGCTACGCACGAATTGGTGGTGCCGAGATCGATTCCGATAATTTTTCCCATATTCTTAATTCCTTTTTTGTTTTTACTAATTTGTCCGGACCTGCCGAGGTCCGCGTACCAAAACATCAAATCCTTTGCCAACGGCCGATTTGTGACAAATTGTCATTATATTTGCACCATGGTTTACAGGGAACTGACACAAACGGAATACTCCGATCTTGCCTCCCGCATCCTCTACGAAGACAATCACTTGCTGATAGTCAACAAGAAAGCGGGAGAAATCACCCAGGGCGACAAAACCGGCGACGAGTGCCTGGCAGAGGCGTACAAGGCTTTCATCGCAAAAAGGAATTCCAAGCCCGGGCAGGTGTTCCTGGGCATACCCCACAGACTGGACCGCCCGGTAAGCGGCATCTGCATACTGGCCAAGACAAGCAAGGCCCTCGGGAGGCTGGGAGTCATGTTCAAAGGTTCCGAGGTACACAAAACCTACTGGGCGCTCTGCTGCAGCAAGCCGGAGCAGGAACAGGCCGTCCTGGAAAACTGGCTCATCAAGAACGAGCCCAAGAACAAGTCATACGTAACCACCGAGCGTCCCGGCGCCAAGCTGGCACGCCTCCGCTACACCTGGCTCAAATCTACAGACAACTACCACCTGCTGGAGGTGGAACTCATGACGGGACGGCACCACCAGATCCGCTGCCAGCTGGGGAACATAGGCTGCCCCATCAAGGGCGACCTCAAGTACGGCGCCCCCCGGTCCAACCCCGACGGCAGCATCTGCCTCCATGCCAGAAGCATACGCTTCGACCATCCGGTGAGCCATCTTCCTATATATGTAGAAGCACCGGTGCCCGACAGCTGGCCGGATATCCAGGCCTGACCGCTACTGCAGCCCCTCAACCTTCAGCGACCGCGCATACTCGCTGGGCGTCATGCGCTCGTTGAGCTTGAAAGCCATGTTGAAAGAGACGACCGTATGGAAGCCGCACATCTGGCTCAACTCATTCATCTTCAGGGATGAATCCCTCCTGAGCAGCTCCACCGCATACTTTATCCTATAGTAGTTGACCAGCTGGTTGAAGTTGCGCCCCGAATGAAAGTTGATCGCCTTGCTGAGGTACATGCGGTTGGTATGCGTCAGGCGGGCAAGGTCGTCGACCGAAAAATCATCCTGCAGATAGGGCTTCCGGGCCTCCATTATCCTGACCACATCGTTGAACAGCAGCGCTGACCGGCTGTCGGAATCGACATACTGAACCGGCATATTGAAAGTGGAACAGCGCTGTCCCCGCTTTATCTGTTCCTCCTTGTCCGTCCCCAGCAATATGGTCGAACGGGTAAACACCCTGTAGTACTGGATGCCGTACAAGGCGCTTTCCAACCCGACGCACCCCCACTGCCACACTGGTTGCGGCCATTCCAGCGCAGCCAGCACCAAAGCTCCCGAGCACAGAAATGCAGAAACATGATACAGCTGCATGTAGTCCTCTACCCCGTTCCACACTGCCGACACATGGAAAAGCGTGGGCACATCACTGTACCTGCGCAAAGTCTTCCGCGTGAAATAAGACAGCACCAGAAACTGCCCCGCAAGGACAGGCAGCCAGCCCGGAGCACCAAGGAACTTCAGGAGGATGACGATGAGAAGCGAGGCGCCAGCCCACGCGAGCGAGGGCACCACCGGCTCGCGCGACGAAGGGTAGAGCATCAGGATCTGCAGCGCGCAATACACGTCGACGCAGGAACTGGACGCCGCAGGCGCATGCAGAAGCAGGATGTCGGTTAGAATCAAGAGCGGAAGAACTGCCGCAGAAAGCAGCCGGACTGCTTTGTGAACACATATTTTTTCTTTCATAGCAATGCAAAAATATGTATTCAACCACAGTCCGGAGTGGTCGCTGAAGAGGTAAATACAGAAGTTTACGATTCTTTCGAAACTTCTTTTTTTACCTTGACTTTTTCCTTTATCTGATCGAAGCCCTTGCCGTAAACTCCCGTGACAGACGACACGGACAAGAAGGCGTTGGAATCAATGGATTTTATGGCACGGAGCAGAAGGCTGAGGTCGGACTTGCGGGTAAGCACCATGAGCACCTCGGTGCTTTGCTGGGTGTACCAGCCTTTCCCGTCAAGGACAGTAACGCCACGGTGGAGATTCTGAGTTATCTCATCGGCAATCTCGGCATACTTGTGAGAAAAGATGAACACCTGGACCGACTGCCGCGAGCCGGCAAGATAGAGGTCCAGTACAGTGCTGTTCACCACCACCAGGATAAAGCCATACACCACCGTAGTGATCTTTTCGGTCCATGGCAGAAGGGAGCCGTCCTGTGCATAGGAAGGCACGAACATGGACGAAAGGATGATCACCACATCCATCCACAGTATCATACGCCCCGGCGAGACATTCCTGTACTTGTTGACTATCAGCGCTATAATGTCTGTTCCTCCCGTACTGCCTCCCTGCGACATAGTGAGGCCGATGCCGACGCCGACCAGGATTCCTCCCATTATCGTACTCATCAGCTTGCCGTTGTCGACCGCAAGCGTCTGGGTAATCTCTGCTGGAATGAGCCCCTGGAGCACGTTCAGTCCAATAGAAGCAAGTATTACCGCAAACACGGTCTTGCCTCCGAAACTCTTGCCCAGCACGAACATGGCAATCACCAGCAACACGGCATTGACTACAAAATATGTAGTACCGATTTTTATAAAGCCCTTTGTTGCATACTGCACGATGGCGGCTACACCGGATACACCACCGCCCACCAGATTGTTGGGGATGAGGAACAGAATCCATCCTGTGACGTAAAGCAGTATGCCCAAAGCCACCAGGGCATACTCTTTAACCACTACCAGAGTTTTCTTTTTAGTCTGCGGCATCTTTTTTCTTTTTTTTGTGAATACCTGTCTTTATCTCTTCGAAGCCTTCTCCGTACACATTGTGCGTAGGCGATACGGACATGAAGGCCTTGGGATCTATTTCCTTGATTATCCTTGAGAGTCCGGGGAATTCTTTCTGGCTTATCAGGATCACCAGGACGTTCTTGTCTTTCTTAGTGTACCAGCCCTGGGCCTTGAGCACTGTAACGCCGCGCTCCATCTTGCAAACGATATGATCCGCAATAGCTTCATACTTGTCTGAGAACACGAGCAGCTGGTACGACGACCGCTTGCCGCTCACCACGATGTCTATGATCAGCATGAAGGTGACAATCTCCACAAGTCCGTAGCAGGCGTCGGCAAAAACTTTGTCGGGAAGCAGCAGGAGCAGCGACACCACGGCAAAATCCAGCACGAAGAAAGCCGTACTGAGCGACACCGGCCAGTATTTGTTGATCATCAGGGCTATGATGTCCGTGCCGCCGGTGCTGCCTCCGTGCCTTATGACAAGGCCTATGCCCAACGCCTCCAGGACTCCGGCTATTACGGGAATGAGAAGCGTCTCGCGCACATAGAAGAATTCGCCCGGAATGCAGTGCAGGAAAGTCATCCCGGAAACTATTTCCATGGCCAGAGACGAGAGCGCTATGCAGTACAGCGTCTTGAATCCGAATCCTATTCCCATGGCCAGGACCGCCACCAGGATCAGGATCACATTGATTGCAATATACGAATACTGCGCCTGGATGAAGCCTCCTGTAGCATACTGGATAACAGTACAAAGGCCCATTATGCCTCCGGCCGACATGCCGTTGGGTATCATGAAGCACTCCCAGCTTATGGCGAAAATGAAACTTGCCACCGTGAGCGCCAGATACTCCCAAATGGTCTTCAATACTTTCTTGCTGATCATTTTACAACTACGTTCACTATCCTTCCGGGAACAACAATAACCTTTACGATGCTTTGCTCTCCAACATACTTGGGAGTAAGTTCAGCGCCCCGTACGGCAGCCTCCACCTCTGCCGGTGAAGCAGATTTGGGCATGTCCACCGTAAAGCGCATCTTGCCGTTGAACTGCACTGGATACGTTACCATATCCTCTGCGGCATAGGCGGCGACGAACTTGGGGAACGAAGCGTAAGTCACTGATTCCGAGTGTCCAAGCCTCTCCCAAAGCTCTTCGGCTATATGCGGGGCGAAGGGGCTGAGCAGAACGACCAGAGGTTCGAGCACTGCACGCTTGCAGCACCCAAGGGCGGTAAGTTCATTTACCGCGATCATGAAAGCGCTGATGGTCGTATTGAATGAGAAGTTCTCGATGTCCTCCTGCTCTTTGCCTATTAGCTTGTGAAGGGACTTGAGTTCTTCGGGGGTGGGTTCCTCTTCATTTACAAGCCACTCGTCCTTGTACCAGAACAGGCGCCAGAACTTCTTGAGGAAGCGGTTGACTCCGTCAATGCCCTTGGTGTCCCAGGGTTTGCTCTGCTCCACGGGCCCGAGGAACATCTCATAGAGGCGCAGCGTATCGGCTCCGTAGGTGTCGCAGACCAGGTCGGGATTGACCACATTGAACATGGATTTGCTCATTTTCTCGATGGCCCATCCGCAGCGGTACTCCCCTTCTTCGAGAATGAACTGCGCGTCGGCAAACTCGGGACGCCATGCTTTGAATGCATCCATATCCAGCCTGTCGGCATGCACAATGTTCACATCCACATGTATCTCCGTGGTATCGTACTTGTCCTTGAGCCCGGCAGACACGAATGTATTGGTGCCGACAATCCTATAAACGAAGTTGGAACGGCCCTGTATCATGCCCTGGTTTACCAGCTTGCGGAATGGTTCGTCCTCGCATACATACCCGAGGTCGTAGAGGAACTTGTTCCAGAAGCGGGAATAAATGAGATGGCCGGTGGCGTGTTCCGTTCCGCCGACATACAAGTCTACGCTGCGCCAGTATTCATCAGCCTCGCGCGAAACAAGGGCCTCGTCGTTGTGCGGGTCCATATAGCGGAGATAGTATGCGCTTGAGCCGGCGAATCCGGGCATCGTGGAGGTCTCCAGAGGATAGCCGTGCCAGGTCCAGTTCTCTGCACGGGCAAGAGGGGCCTCGCCGGTAGGTTTATAAGAACTGATCTCCGGCAGACGGAGAGGCAGTTCGGACTCGGGCACCGGGCAGGGTATGCCATCCTTATAGTAGATGGGGAAAGGCTCGCCCCAATAGCGCTGGCGGGAGAAAATGGCATCGCGAAGACGCCAGTTAGTCTTGCGGTGTCCCAGTCCTTGGGCCTCCACATAATCCTTTGCCTTCTCGATGGCCTCCTTGACATCCAGTCCGTCGAGGAATCCGGAGTTGCACATGCGGCCCTCCTTGGCATCGAAAGACTCCTCGGACACGTCGCAGCCCTCGATGATGGGCACGATGGGCAGATTGAACTTGCGGGCGAAAGCATAGTCCCTGCTGTCATGGGCTGGAACTGCCATAATGGCACCCGTGCCGTATCCGGCCAGCACATAATCGGAGATCCAGATGGGAATGCGCTCGCCGCTCAGAGGATTGATTCCGTATGCACCCGAGAATACGCCGGTGACGCTCTTGGTGCCGGCAAGACGCTCGCGCTCGGTGCGCTTCTTTACTTCCTGCAGGTATGCGGCAACTTCTTCCTTGCGGTCGTCTGCTGTGAGCTGAGCCACCAGCTCGCTTTCAGGAGCAAGGACCATGAAGGTTACGCCGAAGATAGTGTCAACGCGGGTGGTGAAAATGGTTACGGGCAGCCTGCGGCCGTCGCATTCGGTCTGGAACACCACCTCTGTACCGTCGGAACGACCGATCCAGTTGCGCTGCATTTCTTTCAGGGAGTCGCTCCAGTCCAGAGTGTCAAGCGACTCGAGCAGACGCTCCGCATAGGCGGACACACGCAGCTGCCACTGAGTCATCTTCTTCTGCTCCACAGGAAAACCACCGCGCACGGAAAGCCCGTCCTTGACCTCGTCATTGGCCAGGACAGTGCCCAGGCCCTCACACCAGTTGACAGACGTTTCTCCCTGATATGCAATACGATAGCGCATGAGTATATCAGACTTTTCCTTATCTGAAGCCGCTGCCCAGGACTCTGGAGTCACTCCGTCATAGCCCTCGGACTCAAAACGGCGCACCAGCTCTTCAATGGGGCGGGCCTTGTCGGCGGCAGTATCGTACCAGCTGTCGAACATCTTGAGGAAGGCCCACTGGGTCCATTTGTAGAAGGCGGGATCGCAGGTGCGGACTTCGCGGTCCCAGTCATAGCTGAAACCGATACGGTCCAGCTGGCCGCGGTAGCGGGCGATATTGTCGGTCGTGGTCTTTTCGGGATGCTGGCCTGTCTGGATGGCGTACTGCTCGGCAGGAAGGCCGAAGGCGTCATATCCCATAGGATGCAGCACATTGAAGCCTTTGAGACGCTTGTAGCGGGAATAGATGTCGCTGGCTATATAACCGAGCGGATGGCCCACATGAAGTCCGGCTCCGGACGGGTACGGGAACATATCCAGGACGTAATACTTGGGCTTGGAAGGGTCTTCCTTTGCCTTGAATGTCTTGTTGGCCGCCCAATAGGCCTGCCATTTGCTTTCGATTGACTTGAAATCGTATTCCATATTCTCACTTCTTTTTCTTTTCCAGACGGAATTCCACATTGAGCGAAATCTCCGACTTCACCTTTGTCTTCCCTACCCTTCCGGGCTTCCAGTCAGGAGACGCCTTGATTACCCGGAGCGCCTCCTCCTCCAGCAGCGGATGGGAGCTGCGCACCGCACGCACGTCGGTGACACGGCCCTTCTCGTCTATTACAAAATCCACCTGCACGCGTCCCTGGATGCCCTGGCGAACGGCCTCCTTGGGATATTTCAGATATGCATACACCCACCTCTTGAGGAAAACGGCAGGATCGGAACTGCCGAAGAAAGTGGGCTTGGAATCGCATTCATAGTAAGGTATTGCGCCGCTGCGTCCGGCTATGTACTGCTCGCGAACCGACTCTGTGGGATCGAACTCAGGCTTGGTGCCGCCGCAAAGCTCCACCACGAAATTGTAGAGATACTCCAGTTCCCTCTCCATGGAATCGTACTCCAGCACGGAAGGAGTGTCCCTTTCGGTGTTGTACTCCGGATACATGCCGGTGGTGAACATCACGCAGGGAATCTTGCTGTCGTAGAACATCCGGTGGTCGGATGCGCACGGCTCGGCGGCTACGATCCGCGGCTGGACGGGCTGCAGGGTATTCGTCATGGAGGTGAGGACCCTGTTGAGGTCGGCATTGGACGCTGTGTAGGCATAAAAACCACCCGAGGCGGTGCCGAGCATGTTAAGTTCCACGGCGGCGTCTATGTCGGAGGCTGCCCCGAACGAGCGGTTGAGGAAATACCAGGAACCTGCGCCGTCGGGAACTGATGCACCGCAGGCCAGCAGGATTACCGAACGCTTGAGCAGGATGCGGCTCGAGGAAAGCCTCCCGGCAAGCTGCAGAAGAAGCGCAAGGCCGGAGGCGTTGCCGTTGGCGCCGTAATATGTGCGCAGATGCTCCTCGCCGTCAACCATGACGGTGCCGGTCCCAAGGTTGTCCAGACGGGCGCACAACACGACATACTTGTCTTTGAGTTTCGGGTCGTAGCCTGGTATGAAAGCGGCCACGTTCCGGGACCGGAGAGTATCGTTTTGGCGGCGGATGCCGAAAAGATCGCCGTCGCGTCCGTACATGAGGTCTACCCCAAGGGATTCGAAACGGTCGTACATGTATCTGGCGGCCTCCAGTTCTCCTTCTGAGCCGGCTGCACGCCCCTCAAGCGCGGCGGATGCAAGGAACGAAACATCTTCCTTCATCTCCTTTTCCGTATCGCTCCGTGTAAGGTCGGCGTAAATGGGATTCTTGTACTGGGCACCGGCCACAAAAGGCAGAAACAACAGGAACAAAAGTGCAAGCTTTCTCATAACTCATTCATTTACAATAACCCAGCACTCTTTGGAAGCGAAGGGCAATTCTTTTATGCGCCTATACGCACTGATGGCGTCGGACACATTGTTACAAGGAGCTGCAAGTACAATATTCAGGCCGCGGCGGGTTTTGTATATACGGCACCCGATACCGGCTGTTTCGAATTTGGACACCAGTTTGGCGGCATTTGCGTCGCTGCTGAACGCACCAACCACGACACCCCAGCGTGCATTCAGCCAGGACGAAGGGATGCTGCGCACGTTGGATGCATAGCGCAGCTTTCCGGCATGCCGCAGGCTGTCAAGCACATGCACGGAATCGGCCGCAGCCTTGGCGGCCATTGCCGCCGAATCCCTGCGGGCTTGTTCTATGGAGTCCCTGCGGAACTGGGCAAGTTCCAGACGGGCCTTCTTGGCCTTGATCCATGACGAATCCGGCCGGCCTGCCATGTGACGGAAAAAGTCACACGACGTGGCAAGCAGCAGCAATACAAAGGCGGTTATGACTAAGGGCGTTTTATTCATAAAACGCAAAGTTAAATAAAAATCTTATATTTGCGAGTGCGCAAATTGATAATCCTCCTTTCCCTGCTGATGCTGGGCTCTTCCGCGGCCATGGCGCAGTATAGCTACGTCCTGCCCCCTCCCCAGGCACTCTACGCCCCGTGCGACACCACTTCCCTGCTTATCATAGGCGATGTCATGATGCACAAGAAGCAGCTCGCACACGACCACGGCACATTCCTGCAATACATTGAGCCTCACATGCAGAAGGCCAGTTTCTGCATCGCCAACATGGAGTTCTCCCTCGGCGGAAAGCCTTACAGCGGCTATCCGGCTTTTTCGGCTCCCGACTCCTATGCCGAGTACGTGGCGGAGTGCGGAGCCGACGTTTTCCTTCTTGCCAACAATCACATCCTTGACAGAGGACTCAAGGGATTCAAAAGGACTCTCGGAGTATATGACAGCCTCGCCAAGACTCACGGCACCAGATATACCGGCGTCGGCACCGAACCTCTAATCATCAAGAGACGTGGCATCAGCATAGCCCTTGTAAACTTCACCTACGGCACCAACATCGGTCCCGAGGCAGCCTCTCCCGACGTAATGAGAATGAAAAAAGAGCAGGTCGGGGAGGCGATACAGAAAGCGCGCAGAGCCGGGGCCGACTTCATCGTCGCCCTTCCCCATTGGGGCACAGAATATCAGCTCAAGCACAGTTCCGTGCAGGAAAACTGGGCGAACTGGCTGGTCGGGCAAGGCTGCTGCGCCGTCGTGGGAGCCCATCCCCACGTAGTCCAGGACACCACGCATATCAACGGCGCTCCGGTCATCTACTCGATGGGGAACGCAGTCTCCAACATGAGCGCGGAAAACACCCGCCTGGAACTTGCCGTGACCCTGCGTTTCGTATTTGACCGCAACAGCGGCACCAAAAGAATGCTCGAACCCCAATTGGACTTCATGTGGTGCACCCTTCCAGGGAGACTCACCCACAGCTATGCCACCATATTCATAAAAGAATGGGCCAACCGCAGGAACGATTGGCTCATGTCTTCAGATTATGATAATATGATTCAGACTCTCAAGAGAGTCAAATCGGCTACCGGAATCGAGTGACTACTGCTGCTTGGGAGGGGTCACCATTGCGGCGTACTTTTCGTACTTCTCCTTGTAAGAAGGATCAGCCTCGCGGAAGCGGAAGCAGGCATTCTTAAGATACTCTGCAACAGCAGTTTTGGTAGCATCGTCGGTGAGCACCTCAAGTGACTTCTCGAAGGGCTCGATGCAGGCCTTGAGGCTGTTCTCGAACTTCTCTACGAGCGCCATGTACTTGGCATCGTCAAGTTCTGCGCTGGCTTCCTCGGAATACTTGATGGCCTGGTTGTAATACATCTGGCCCTTGCCGATGTAACCGTAGGCATATTTAGGATCGATCTCGGCGCACTTGTCATATGCGGCTGCGGCGTCCTCGACCTTGCCAAGCTGGTTGCAGATATTGCCTTCCACATAGTAGAGAGAGGCGTTGTTGGGCTCGTTCTTCTTGGCCTCGCCAAGCAGCTCGAACAGACGGTCGGTACTGCCGTTGTTGTTCAAGTAGTAGTTGATAAGACCTACCAGAATGCTCTGGCTCTGAGGGAATTTCTGGAATCCTTCCTCGAGGTAGTCCTTTCCCTTCTCGGCATTGCCTGCCTTCTCTGCAAGGTCTGCCAGTTTGGCAAAGGTTTCGCCTTCCTCGCCGTAGTATCCTATCTTGTAGCTCTCCTCGAAGAACTTGGCGGCCCGCTCGTTATCACCTGCAAGCCATGCAGTGAAACCGGCGTTGTAGACAGAGTTGCTGTCGATCTGGGCCAGGGGCTCGAGACTGTTGGTGTAAGCTGCCTTCTCGAAATAGCTGGAAGCCTTGGCAAGGTCTCCAAGGGTATAGGCGGTATAGGCCTCGTCTACATACTTGCCGGCGATGGACAGCATTGCACCGGTGATATCTTTTACCTTAGAGTGTTTGACATCCAGCTCGTTAGCCTTGACATAAGCCTCCAGGGCCTTGTCCAGGGCGTCGGGATAGATGGGCTTGGTAATCTCTATGAGGGCGAGCTGGCCTGCAGGATTGAAGTAGTAGTTCCTGGTAGGATATACTTCCTTCTCCCAGTTCTGGCCGCCGATGACCACGCTCTCGACGGAGCTGGGCTTTTCGCTGCCGGAGACCAGCTGAAGCTCCTGACGGGAGGCGTTGAGCCAGCCGTTTCCGGCGGGTGCATCGTAAGCATCCGTCATGGCCTTGCCGTACTTGAGCCAGGTAGCCACCTTGGTGTTCTTCTTGGGGTTTTCAATTTCCGCCTTGGCTTTCTCCGCGGCGCTCTGGGCTGCGGAAACCGATTTGACCTGCGCGTTAGCAACCGAGGTCATGGCCGCCAATATGGCCAATACTGTAAAAAATCGTTTCATCGCTATTAATCTTTACGTTTATTCTTCTGTTTGTCCGCCCTCTTCCTCCGGGGCGTCTTCGGCTCCTGCTACCGGGCAGACAGCTGCAATTGCATCTCCCTCGCGGATGTTTATCAGTCTGACGCCCTGTGTGGCGCGTCCGATGATCCTGATATCCTTGACCGAAACCCTGATGGTAATGCCTGATTTGTTGATTATCATCAGATCGTTTTCTTCGGTTACTGACTTGATTGCAACAAGCGGGCCAGTTTTGTCGGTGATGTTGATCGTACGTACGCCCTTGGCGCCGCGAGCGGTCTTGCGGTACTCCTGGATATCGGTCCTCTTGCCATAACCGTTCTCACTGACTACCAATATGGTACGTTGTCCGGCGTCGTCTGCCTGAGGGTCGCAGCAGAGGGCTCCCACCACTTCGTCGTCCTCGTCGATATTTATTCCGCGCACACCGGAACTGTTGCGGCCAAGGGCCCTCAGTTCGGTCTCGTCGAAGCGGCAGCAGCGTCCTTTGCGGGCGGCGATCATGATTTCGTGGCGGCCGTCGGTGAGCAGGGCGTCGAGCAGTTCGTCACCCTCGCGGATATTGATTGCGCGGATACCCTTGTTGAAGCTACGGGAGTTGGTGTAGTCTGCAAGGTCGGTTTTCTTGATCACGCCCTTCTTCGTGACGAGTATCACGTAGCGCTCGGCAGACATGTCCGCATTCTTGGGAAGAGGAATGTTGAGATATGTGCGTATCTTGTCCTGAGCATCGATGGACAGGAGGTTCTGGACGGCACGGCCTTTGGACGTGCGGGTGCCCTCCGGAAGCTCGTAGACCTTCTTGCAGTAGCGAATGCCCTGATCCGTAAAAAACAGCATCACGGAGTGCATGTTGGCCACGAAGATATGCTCTATAAAGTCCTCGTCGCGGGTGGCGCTTGCCTTCTTGCCCACACCTCCCCTGCTCTGGGTGCGGAATTCGGCCAGAGGGGTGCGCTTGATGTAACCCATGTGTGAGATGGTGATGACAACATCCTCGTCGGGATAGAAATCCTCGGGATTGAACTCATCGGCGCTGAGGGTGATTTCGGTACGGCGCGGATCGGCGTACTTGGCCTTCATCTCGGCGGACTCCTGCTTTACTATCGCAAGCTGCTCATCCTCGCTGGCGAGTATCTGCCGGCAGCGGGCGATGAACTTCTCCAGTTCGTCATATTCGGCCTGGAGCTTGTCTTTCTCCAGGCCGGTAAGGGCGCGAAGACGCATGTCAACGATAGCCTGGGCCTGGATCTCGGAAAATCCGAAGGTCGCCATGAGCTCGGACTTGGCATCGTCCACGGTCTTGGAGTGACGTATGATGGCGACAATCTGGTCGATAACGTCAATCGCCTTGAGGAGGCCTTCCAGGATGTGGGCGCGCTTGAGAGCCTTGTCCAGTTCGAACTTGGTACGGCGCACCACGACCTCGTGGCGGAATTCCACGAAGTTCTGGATCATTTCCTTCAGGGTGAGGGTGCGCGGGCGTCCCTTGACCAGGGCCACGTTGTTGATGGCGAAGCTGGACTGCAGTGCGGTATACTTGAAGAGGGTGTTGAGCACCACGTTGGAATTGGCGCCCATCTTGAGGGGAATCTCGATGCGGATGCCCTCACGGTTGGTGAGTTCCAGGAGGTCTGCGATGCCCTCGATTTTCTTGTCCCGCACAAGCTCTCCGATATGGGCGATCATGTCGCGTTTGTTGACCATGTAGGGAATTTCCGTCACCACTATGGTCTCGCGGCCGTTGTCGGCCACTTCGATGTCGGTCTTGGCCCGCACCACCACGCGGCCGCGGCCGGTGCTGTATGCGTCCACTATACCCTGGCGTCCCATGATGATGCCCCCGGTGGGGAAATCGGGGCCCTTGACATAGTCCATCAGCTCTTCCGTGGTAATGTCGGGGTTGTCGATGTAGGCGCAGATGGCGTCGCACACCTCACCGAGGTTGTGGGGGGCCATATTGGTTGCCATACCCACGGCAATGCCGCTGGAGCCGTTGAGCAGCAGGAGCGGGAGCTTGGTGGGAAGGACTGTGGGCTCCTGAAGAGAATCATCGAAGTTGAACACCATGTCGACCGTGTCCTTGTCCAGGTCGGCCAGGATGTCTTCGGTCATCTTGGCAAGCTTGGCCTCGGTGTAACGCATGGCCGCAACAGGGTCGCCGTCCATGGAACCGAAGTTGCCCTGCCCGAACACCAAGGGATACCGCTGGTTCCAGGGCTGCGCAAGGCGCGCCATGGCATCATATACGCTGGAGTCGCCGTGAGGGTGGTATTTACCAAGTACCTCACCGACTATACGTGCGGATTTCTTTGTCTGCCCGCTGAAACTCAGGCCAAGGCCGTCCATGCCGAAAAGGACGCGGCGCTGCACCGGCTTGAGGCCGTCGCGCACGTCGGGAAGGGCTCTGGAAACTATGACGGACATCGAATAATCGATGTAGGCCGAGCGCATTTCGTGGTCGATTTCTACCGGCTCTATATAGCCGTGTACGATTTCTTCACTATCCATAAATTCAGAATGGTTATAAACATACAAAGTTAATAATTATTTGCGAAAAATTGCCATATTTGCACCATGGATTTAAGCTTTTCCGAAGAATTTCTCAAGGTCCTCGAGTTCAGCCGCGACGAGGCTGTCCGTACAGGCTGGCACAACATCTCCCCCGACCATATAATGCTCGCCATCCTGAGGCACTATGACAACGACGCCTGCCGCGCCCTGCAGCACTGCGGAGTGGACACGGCCCTTTTCAAAGAAAGCATAGACTCGGCTACTTTCGTCTCCGAGCCGGTGCCATGGGAAGACAGGGAAAGCGTACACCTGCGGGAATCTTCCGTTTCCATGCTGCAGAACGCCTCTCTCGAGGCCGCCCGCTGCCATGCCTCGCACATCACTCCCCTTCACTTCCTGCTTGCAGTGAGCCGCAAGAACGGCTGCTACAGCCACGACTGGCTGGATTCCATCCAATTGAGCCTCAGGGCGATAGTCGAAGCATCAGGACTCCCCTGGGCCGCATACGGGCTTGTTTCCGGAGCCGATGGGACGGAATCCAAAAAAGCCGCGGCACCGGATCCTCAGACCCTGGCCGCGGCCATAGAAAAGCGCCTCCGCGAGGGATTTGCAACAGGCAATCCCCACCTTAGCTGAACCTTACATCGTCATCCTGTCAAGCGACAGTTTGATAAGTTCCGCCACACGGGGCTTGTAGTCGGTGTTGGCATCCTTGAGATAGCGGTGGGCAATGGCTGCGCAGACGGTACCCGCGTTGTGTCCGAGTTTGGCGGCCATTCCGGCAAGGGCCGAACCCTCCATCTCAAAATTGGTAACCTTGTATCCCTGATATTCGAAACTCTCGAAGTCGGCAAGCATATTGGGCATCGCAAGCCCCTGGCGCACCACGCGGCCCTGGGGACCGTAGAAGCCTGACGCCGAAATGGTCATGCCCTTGTAAGTTACATCCGCAAAGCGGTCTATGATGGACTGGGAGGCACGCACGAAGTACGGGTCGGGAAGATGCTTGTCCCAATGCACGTGCTTCTTGAACGCCTCCTCGAAGTCCAGCAGGGAGATGCTGTCGCGGTTGTCGTACCAGTTGAGCAGGCCGTCGCAGCCGATGGAAATATGCGAGAAGATAAAGCCTCCGAGGGGAATTTCGGGCTGGATGGCGCCGCATGTGCCTATGCGGAGGATATCAAGGGTCTTGTGTACGGGCTTAACCTCGCGGGTTTCAAAATACACGTTGGCCAGGGCGTCCAGCTCCGTCATGACGATGTCGATGTTGTCGGTGCCGATGCCGGTGGAAAGGGCCGTAACTCTCTTGTTGTTGTACAGGCCTGTAGCCCACACAAATTCACGTGATGAGCCCTGGCACTCTATGGTACTGAAGTGCGATGCGAGCATGGGAACGCGCCCCTGGTCGCCTACCACTATGACAGTGTCTGCCAGCTGCTCGGGGCGGATGTGCAGATGGAAAGCGGATCCGTCGCCGTTGATAATGAGTTCTGATTCGGGAATACGCATAATATCAATAGTTTAGTGTTTCTTTCTACGGGAGGAACGGAGCCGGCTGGAACTCCTGACAAGCAATTCGTCGGCCCAAATGGCGCGGGCCGCCATGATGTCGAGTATTACCGCCAGCAACGGGAAGATAGCAGGCACATGGAACACGGGATCGTTGCCCGTGACCACAAAATCCACCACAAGCCACACCTGAAGGGCAAGCGTCAGAAGGGCGGACAGGACCGCGGTGCGAACCTGGAACACCCTGATGCGGAATGTTGTGAGTGCCAGCACATTGAGCAAAGTGATAAGAATAATCAGCACCAAGTAGGGCCAATATGACACAAATGAAATGTCACCGGCCTTGTTACAGAAGAACAATGCGGCCACCAGGGCTGTTGCAATTGCCAGATAAAGGGTTTGTACTCTCTGCCACATAATCATGCACGTGAATTAAAGCGGGCCAGCACGGCCTGCTCGTAAGTTTTGGATACCGGAATATGGGGAGTGGAATCACTCTCCAGGTCCAGGGAGTAGCCGTCGCGCTCGCTGCGCAGAAGGCGGACTTTCTGGATATTAATAATATATTTGCGGTGACAGCGCACGAGGTCGCTGTCCGCGAAACTCTCCTCCACCGTCTTTAAGCGGCAGCGGAGCATGTATTTTTTCATCTCGCCGGTGCTGTCGGTGTACCA
Source organism: uncultured Bacteroidales bacterium (assembly GCA_946405435.1). Taxonomy (GTDB): domain Bacteria; phylum Bacteroidota; class Bacteroidia; order Bacteroidales; family UBA932; genus Cryptobacteroides. Next base: position 11,437 of record CAMJHF010000025.1, on the reverse strand, counting down.
CACCTGGATGTAATTATCGTCGGACTCGATGAGATAAAGGTTCTCCGAGTTGATGGAAAACTTGAGCACGCCGCTGTTGTCGAACAGGGTGATGCGTTTGTCCGCGACAGGTGCGGGCGGGGCGTCGCTCACCACGTTGTCGAAATTCATCAGGCGTATGGTATTGTTCTTGTCTTCAATCAGGAAATACTGGTAGCTCAGGATGTAAGGGATAGCCAGCGAAATCGTGGTGTAGAGCACCGCGCTGAACAGCAGGGACCAGAAGCCCTGGTGCCGGAGTGATATGATGCCGAATTTGTCGCCCTCTATAGTAAAGAAAGTGTACAGCAGAGAGATCAACAGCACCTCCCCAAGATCCCACAGGATGTAATGCCAGAAAGTGAAATTCGAGGAATTCCGCATAGCATACATGCCTACCTTGCTCAGGCAGATGAGAGTCAGGGAGATAATGTAGAAAACTACGGTTATCATGAAAACCTCTCCCCTGCCGAGTTCGAACCATGCGTTGTTCGTGTAAGGAATGCTGACCAGAAGGAACACCAAAGAAAAAAAGGCCGCGAACAGAACGGTCATTACCAACTGGTGCTTTCCCAGGAGGGCCCTTGGGAACTGGTCTGATAGGGAGTGCATATTTCTGCAAATATACGAAAAATTTGTATATTTGCTTTCCAAACCAAAGCCTATGAGTAAAAGAGTAGCAGTCACCGGCCTGGGCGTCGTGTCATGCGTAGGAAACGACGTCAACACCTTCTGGAACAATCTGATACAGGGTGTTTGCGGCATCGATTACATAACCGAATTCCCCACTGAGGACCTCCCCGTGCACATAGCCGGCAAGGTACGCAATTTCAATCCCGAGGATTACGGCATGGACAAGCCGTTCATCCGCAAGCAGGATCCCTTCACCATCTTTGCCATGGCCGCCGCCTGGCAGGCTATGAACGACAGCGGGCTCAAGGTGGGAGAGAACATCGACCCCTCTCGGCTATCCACCTATGTCAGTTCGGGCATCGGCGGCTTCCAGACCATTCAGCGGGAAGTCGGGAAAATGATCGAAGACCCGAGCGGCCAGTGGATATCGCCCCTCTTCGTCCCCACCATGATCGCCGACATGGCCGGCGGTCAGATCGCCATCAAGTTCGGAGCCCAGGGTTCTTGCATAGGAATTGTCACGGCCTGTGCCACCGCCACCCATTCCCTCGGCGAGGCCTACAGGGCCATCAAACACGGCTACACGGACGCCGTGATTGCTGGCGGAACCGACCACTGTGCGATAGCGATCGGCGCTGCAGCTTTCGGCAACGCCCGTGCCCTCACCCGCGCAGAGAACCCCAAGCACGCCAGCCTTCCTTTCAATGCCGACAGAGGCGGATTCGTCATGGCCGACGGAGCCGCCGTACTCATACTGGAAGAGATGGAGCACGCGATTGCCCGCGGGGCGCATATCTATGCCGAGATGGTAGGCTACGGCAGCACCTGCGACGCCTACCACGCCACGGCCCCCCGTCCAGACGGCAGCACCCAGGCCCGTTGCATCTCCATGGCCGCACAGGAAGCAGGATACGATGCCGCAAAAGACACCGTGTACGTCAACGCCCACGGCACAGGCACCCAGCTCAACGACTTAGCGGAGACCAAGGCTTACAAACTCGCATTTGGACAGGATGCTTATAAACTTCACATCAGCAGCACCAAGTCCATGCATGGGCACATGTTCGGAGCCGCCGGCGGAGCCGAAGCCATAGCTACGGTCCTGGCACTCGAAAATGGAATCATACCGCCTACCATCAACCTGGACAATCCAGACCCCGAGTGCGATCTGGACTACACCCCGAACAAAGCCGTGAAAGCCCCGCTCACACTGGGACTCTCCGACTCCTTCGGCTTCGGCGGGCACAATGCGTGCATAGCCTTCAGGAAATTTATTCCCCGGCCTCTTTGAGGCGCTCGGCGTTTTCGGCTACCTGCAGCTGGTCGATGCACTCCTGAATGTCTCCGTCCATGAAGACGGGCAGGTTGTACATGCTCCAGCCGGTGCGGTGGTCGGTGACGCGGCCCTGGGGATAATTGTAGGTGCGTATCTTGGCGCTGCGGTCTCCGGTACTGACCATGGTCTTGCGCTTGGCGGCTATGCCGTCCAGATACTTCTGATGCTCAAGATTATACAGACGTGTACGCAGTTCTTCGAAAGCGCGGTCTTTGTTCTTGAGCTGTGAGCGCTCCTCCTGGCACTGGACCACGAGGCCGGAAGGGATATGGGTAAGACGTACGGCCGAATATGTGGTATTGACACCCTGGCCGCCGGGACCTGACGAGCAGAACAGGTCGAGCCTTATGTCGTCCCAGCTCAGGTCCACATCAAATTCGCCGGCCTCGGGAAAAACGGCCACCGATGCTGCTGAAGTCTGTATGCGACCCTGGGTTTCGGTTTGGGGAACGCGCTGCACGCGGTGCACTCCGGATTCGTATTTCATAACTCCGTACACACCATCGCCGCTGAGTTTGAAAACTATCTGCTTGAAGCCTCCGGACGTGCCCGGAGCCTGGTCGGTGACCTCGAGCTTCCAGCCGCGACGCTCGGCGAAGTGCTGATACATCCTGAACAGGTCACCTGCAAAAATCGCGGCCTCGTCACCGCCGGTACCGCCGCGGATTTCCACGATGGCGTTCTTGCCGTCGTCAGGATCGGCCGGGATGAGAAGGAGTTTGATGTTCTGCTCCATCTCCGGCAGGCGGGGCTCTATGTCAGCTATCTCCTCGCGGGCCATCTCGCGCAGCTCGTCATCCTTCTCGTTGAGCAGGATGTCCTTTGCAGACTGAAGTTCGGACAACAACTTTTCGTATTCATGTCCGGCCTTGATGATAGGTTCCAGCTCCTTGTAGTCTTTGTTGAGCTGGACATATTTTTTCATGTCGGACATCACGTCCGGACTGGACAGCTGGTCCTGTATGGACTGGAACTTCCCTTCAAGGGAAAGCACTTTCTCAAGCAGCGTATTATCTGCCATAAATCATTCTCCTATTTTTTTGACATAGCAACGGCGCCGCATGAAAGGCTCGTGCTCGTAACTGTTCCAAATGTTCACTGCGCTGTTGGACTCTATCTGGGGGTTGGATATCGCCCAGCGATTGCCTATCTTGGCAGCCTTGTCGGCCATCTCCTTGTAGTATACCGCCGAGACGCCCTTATTCTGCCACTCCGGCACGGCGCCGTTGATCATGAGGTCCGTAACCTCGTAGTTCTTGAGCGCCTTGAGAAGGTACCACCAGCCGAAGGGGAAAAGCTTGCCTTTGGCTTTCTGGAGAGCCTCGGATATGCTGGGGAAGGATATCCCGAAGGCTACAATCTCCTCGTGGTCGTCCAGAACCACGCAGCTAGCCTTGTCCGAGATGAATCGCTTGGACATGCGTGCTTCCTCTTCTATTTCGGCGTCGGTAAACGGAATGAAATTGTAAACCGTCTGGGAGAAACTGTCGCTGTAGACCTTGAAGAACTTGCGGAGCATATTCTTGTCCTTCTTGAGCTCGTCCAGACGGCCGAAATGCAGGTTGTAGCGTTGTTCGACTATCTTGGCGACACGGCGCGCCTTGTCGGGCACTCCATGGTTGGCCACAATCTTGTATTGAAGCCAGTCACACTCTTTCTCGAAGCCAAGGTTCTGCAGCAGGTCGTTGTAGTACGGATAATTGTAGATGCAGTTGAAAGGAGGCACGTTCTCGTAGCCTTCGACCAGCATCCCCTGCTTGCCGAGGGTATTGTAATACAAAGGACCGTGGATCTCCGCCATGCCCTCGGCCCGGGCCCACTGCTCGGCGGTTGAGATGAGCAGGTCCGCCACTTCCTGGCTGTTGATGCAGTCGAACCAGCCGAAACGTACGCGCTTGAGGTTGTAGCGCTCGTTGTAGCGGGGATTGATCATGGCGCAGATGCGGCCTGCTACCTTGCCTGACTCATCTTTGACAAGCCAAAGCTTATGCCTGCAATACTCAAGGCTCGGAGACTTTGTTAATGAATGAACCTGGTCCGCATGCAGGGCAGGGACATACTGGGGGCAATCCTTGTACAGCTCGTCAGGGAACTTGACAAAGCGGTTGAGATCAGCCCTGTTTTTGACTTCGTGAACAGTAAACATAGCCTGCAAAGTTAGCAATTTAGTTCGACTCCTACAATATGCTGCACCACAGCCTGCGCACAAGTGCAGCCAAAAACTGCCGGCAGATAAGATACGCTGCCGGTCTGTGACTTCTTGTTCCGGCTCTCTTCCAGCACCACAGAGCCCCGCAGAGGGCGCTCCGACGAGAACACGGCCAGAAAACCGCTGCTTATACCCAGCTTGTGAAGGCGCTTGCGAAGCATGTGCGCCAGAGGGCACTGATAAGTGGCCGATATGTCGGCCAAACGTACTTTTGTGGCGTCCGTCTTGGAACCGCTGCCCATGGAACTTACAAGGAATACTCCGGATGCAAGGCAATACTGGATGAGGGCGATCTTGGGGCTGAGCGTGTCGATGGCATCCACTACGCAGTCCGGGGCGAACGGTTCCAGGACGCCGCGTATGGAGCCTTCGTCCACAAACTGCCCGCAGCATTCCAAGTCCAGGTTCGGGTTGATATCCAGAAGCCGGGAACGCATGACTGAGCACTTGCTGAGGCCTACGGTAGAATGCAGCGCAGGCAGCTGGCGGTTTATGTTGCTTTCCGACACCGTGTCGGCATCTACGAGGAGCATATGCCCCACTCCGGCACGGCAAAGCATCTCCGCGGCCATCGCGCCGACGCCTCCCAGGCCCACGACTGCCACGCGGGCGGAGGCCAGAGACTCAAGGCCCCCGTCGCCGAACATCAGCGCCGTTCTTTCCTGCCAGGGTTCCATCAGTGCATCCAACGGTCCAGCCATTCAAAGAATGTCCGGTGCCAGTAAAGGGCGTTCTGCGGCTGCAGGATCCAGTGATTCTCGTCGGGGAATATCACCAGCTTGCTGGGCACACCCATCATCTGGGCTGCGTTGAAAGCGGCCATCCCCTGCTCGTACGGGATACGGAAGTCCATGCATCCGTGGATGCAAAGTATAGGTGTATGCCACTTGGTAACCATGGATTTGGGTGAATTGGCATAGTGCCTGCGGGCCTTGGGCGTAGTGGCATAAGGTGCTCCCGCCTGCTGCATGCCTCCGAAGGTTATGCCGTCGCCTTCAGGACCTTGCCTGCCGGGTTCGTAGGCATATTCGGTAAGGCCGCCGTTGTCCCAGTTGGCGAACCACATCTCTTCAGTGGTGTACCACAGATTCTCTTCATCGAAAATACCGGCGTGGGCTATGAAGCAGTCATAGAGGTCTCCGTGGAGTCCTTCCAGCATGTAGACAGAATATCCGCCGTAGGAAGCGCCCACGCAAGCCAGCTTGCCAACATAGGGCTGACTCTTGATGTAGCGGCCGGCGCTGAGGTAATCCTGCATGTTCAAGCCGCAATAGTCGCCGCTTATCTGCTCTTTCCATTCCTGTCCGAAGGCTGTGGTGCCGCGGCGGTTGGGCATGATGACGACATAACCCTGCTGGGCCATGAGGCGGTAGCACCAGCGATAGCTCCAGTCCTGTGAATTAGTGCCCTGGGGGCCTCCGAGGACTATCTCGATGGCCGGATACTCCTTGGATGCGTCGAACTCGGGAGGATACATCACCCAGCACTGCATCTGCTTGCCGTCAACGGTAGGAACGAGGATGCTCTCGGTGCTCACATCGTCCAGCTGGTCGAAGATGAAACGGTTGACCTCGGTTATGTTGCCGAATGCCTCTTTGGAGGGCTCGACCGCAACGAGCTCAAGCGGGAAATGGAGGGAGTAGAAACTGGTGAGCAGGCGGTCGCCGTCCCAGCCGAAGGGTGTGAAGAAGTCGTAGGGCCAGTCGGCGGGTGTCATACGGACGAGATTGTCTGCAAGGTCAACCTTGAAGATGGCCTGTACTCCGTCTATGAGGGCGTTGAACCATATTTCGCCGTCATGCCACGCCAGGCCGGCAGCGTCGCGGTCCAGGGAGGCCGCCAACTGGCGGGCAGGGCCGAAAGAAAGGCCGAAGCTCTGGCCGTCGGACTCTTCGGAGGTACTTACATCCGCAACCATAATCCTTTGGGCATCAGCCTCGTAGCCATCGCGCTCCATAGATATCCAGGCGAGGTGTCCGCCATCTTCGCTCCATACCGGGTCGGTGTCATAGCCGCCGTCGGTCTTGACAGGGACGGTCACTCCTGTAAGGATATCGTAGACGTAGATACCGGTGTTGGTGCTGAATGCATACTGCTTGCCTGCAAGTTTGCGGCAGGAGTAAGCAATGTGGCGGCCGTCGGGGTGCCAGTCCAGCTGCTCGGCGCCGCCGAAAGGCTCCGTGGGCAGTTCCCATGGCTCGTCGCCAAGGATATCTATAGAATTTTCAGGCGTAATCGTGGAGCCGAGGGAGGCCACGTAACTGCGGGGAGTTTCCGTCACCCAGTGGTCCCAGTGGCGGTACATCAGGTCCTCGGTAGCGTAGGCGTTGGCCTTGTCGAGAGCAGGATCGGAGTCGGCCGGCTGCTGCAGTTTGGGGTTCTTGACGGTAGAAATGTATATGAGCTGGTTCTGGTCGGGAGAAAGCTTGAACTCGCTTATCCCGGCAGGGACGTTGCTCAGCTGCACTTTTTTGCCGAGTTTTCCGCCGCTCAGCGGCGCCTTCCAGATCTGGCCGCCCTGAATGAAGAATATGCTTTTGCCGTCAAGGCTCCAGCGGGCGTTGCTTACACTTTTGGCATAACGGGTAAGCTGGACAGCACCGCCGCCCTCTGCATCGCACAGCCACAGGTTGCGGCAGCTGCGGTTGGCGGCTATGTCGTTCCACGACACTCCATAGAGTATTTTCTTGCCGTCGGGACTAAGCTGGGGGTCGCTCAGGCGCCCGAGTTCAAGCAGGACTTCCGGGGTCATGACTCCGTCCGCTATCTGGACCTGGGGCTGGCCTGCGTAGCCGCTCTCCTCTTCTTTCCGGGTACAACTCATAATCAGCACAAAGGCCATGAGGCCTGCTATAACTTTTTTCATATATTTATTATTTTCAATAACTTACCCAACAGTACAAGACCAGTGCTTTCAAGCGCCAAAGTCCCGGCCGGAGCCAGGACAAGAACATAAGGCAGCTTTATGAAAAGCACTATATCTTGAGGGAAGGCATGTCTGCCTTGGCTGTGTTCTCCTTGAGATACTGCTTCTCGGTGAAGTGGAACAAGCCTGCCACTATACTGTCTGGAATCTGGCGGATGAGGCGGTTGTAGCGCGTGACGGTGTCGTTGTAGGTCATGCGGCTCATGCGAACCTGGTTCTCGTAGGTATTGACGGAGTCCATGGTCTTGATATACATGGCATCGGCCTTGAGGTTGGGATACTGCTCGGAGATAGCCTTTACCTGGACGAGAGCTTTCTCGATAAGGTCTTCCTGGGCCTGCGCTTCCTCGGCGGTGCTGCTGGCGGTGATGCCGGAACGCGCGGCGATGACTTCCTTCAGGGTGTTGTACTCATGCTCGTTGTAGGACTTGATAAGGTCCACAAGCCCGGTAAGTGCATCCCAGCGGCTGTTCTGCTGGACGCCAATCTGGCTCATGGCGTTCTTGGTGAGTTCCTCGGCATTGACGAATTTGCGCTGCGCGGAGATGATCCACAGGACCAGAAGCACAACGACGGCTACGATGATGATGGTTGTTATCATGGGTTATAAATTTTTTGCAAGATAATAAAAAACTCAAGATATTTTACTGTAATCTTTTATGTCGTACTTATCTTTTCGCAGTTCGCGCACAAGGACGGCATTTTCGGGGAGCTGCAGCGCCGGGTCGGCATCCAGCACCCCCTGGGCGCAGTGGCGTGCCTCCTCCAGGAGAAGGCCGTCACGTGCAAGTGACGCGATGTTAAGGCTCACCGGGAGGCCGCTCTGCTGGGTGCCCTCCAGGTCGCCGGGGCCGCGCATCTTCATGTCCTGCTCCGCAATCTCGAAGCCGTCTTCGGTGGCGCACATCAGTTCCAGGCGCTGCTGCGCTTCGCGGCCCGTCTTGAGATCCTTGACCAGTATACAGTAGGATTTCTCTGCGCCCCGGCCCACACGGCCGCGCAGCTGGTGCAGCTGGCTCAGGCCGAAGCGCTGGGCGCTGCGTATCACCATGACGCTGGCGTTCGGCACGTCGACGCCCACCTCTATGACGGTGGTGGACACAAGGATATGGGCACGTCCCTCGACGAACGCCTTCATGTTGAAGGCCTTTACATCGTTTGCCTGCTGTCCGTGGACTATTGCCACCTTGTATCCTTCTTCGAGCGGGAATGCCTTGAGGATTTCTTCGTAGCCTTGCTCCACATTGCTCACGTCCTCCATCTTCTCGTTGATGAATATCATAGGGTAGACCACGAAGGCCTGCCGCCCCAGGGCGATCTGCTCGCGGATGAAGCGGTACATGGCAGGCAGGCGGTTCTCCCCTATCAGCATGGTCTGCACGGGCTTGCGTCCGGGGGGCATCTCGTCGATGACGGAGACGTCCAGGTCGCCGTAAAGAGTCATTGCGAGGGTTCGCGGTATGGGCGTGGCCGTCATCACGAGCACATGCGGGGGCCGTCCGTCAGGGCCTTTGGCCCAGAGGGCGGCCCGCTGGCTCACGCCGAAGCGGTGCTGTTCGTCTATGACCGCAAGGCCCAGGGCCTTGTACTGCACAGGATCCTCGATGAGAGCGTGGGTACCGACGACAATGGAGATTGAGCCGTCGGCAAGCCCTTCGAGCAGCGGACGGCGCTCCTTGCGTGTGGTGCTCCCGGTGAGCAGTGCGCACTGCACTCCGGTGGGCTCAAGATATTTCTTTATATTGGCAAAGTGCTGCTGGGCAAGCACTTCCGTGGGCGCCATGATGCATGCCTGATAGCCGTTGCCGACGGCGATAAGGCTGCTGAGCACAGCCACCATGGTCTTGCCGGAGCCTACGTCGCCCTGCAGCAGGCGGTTCATCTGCCGGCCGGCGGAAAGGTCTGCGCGAATCTCCTTTATCACCCTCTGCTGGGCGCCGGTGAGCGAGTACGGCAGGTCGTTGTAGCAGGCATGGAACGGAGCGCCGACTACAGGCATACGGATGCCGTTCTCGGAGCGGCTGCGCACGTATCTCTGCTTGAGAAGGCTTAGCTGCAGGAAGAAAAGTTCCTCGAACTTAAGCCTGCGCGTGGCCAGTTCGAGCGCCTTCATGTCGGACGGAAAATGTATGTTCTGGAGCGCATACGGCAAGGGGCAGAGACCGTGCATGCGGCGGATGGACTCAGGGAGGTTTTCCTGCACCTCGCCAAGGCACAGGGCGAGGGCGGCATGCTGCAACTTGCACATCACCTTGCCGGTCACGCCGCCGGACTTCAGCTTTTCGGTGCTGGGATACACGCCGGTGAGGGTGCCGCGGGTCTGGGGGTCCGATTGAGGGGCGTCAATTTCGGGGTGAACGATGTTGAGCCGGCCGTTGTATTCCTGGGGCTTGCCGAAGAATATGAATTCCCGGCCCGGCTCCAGCTTGTCGAAGCTCCATTTGACGCCCTTGAAAAACACCATTTCCATGCGGCCGGAGGCGTCTTCTACCATAACGCTCAAGTGCTTTATGCTGATGAGGTTGCGGCTCACCACGCGGCCTTGTATCTGCACGTATGCCAGGTCTGGGGTGACGGAAGCGATGGGTGTTATGCTGCTGCGGTCGATGTAGCGGAACGGGTAGAAATGAATGAGTTCATCCAGCGTATTTATGCCCAGCTCCCTCTTTATGAGGGCAGCTCTTTTGGGCCCAACGCCCGGCAGGAACTGGATGTCGTTCTTCAATTCGCCCATATCGCAAATATAATCATTTTTACTGCTGCATCATAATGAGTGCAGGGTGTTTTCCTTCCTCCAGAAGTGCCTTCATGCGCTTCATGGCCCCGGCGCTGCGGGTGAAGAACATCTTGTAGCCCTCGCAAAGGGCGTTCAGGCCAGTCTGCCCGGTATCTGTAACATTGAAACGGTGCTTGGGACATCCGCCGTGGCACAGGGGCCACACCTCGCAGCGAAGGCACTTGCGCGGCAGCGAATTACGTTTGTCTATGCCAAACTTGACCTGGGTCGGAGACTGCATCATGGCGCCGAGGTCGTCTTTGTACAAGTTGCCAAGCAGGTATTTGGGATAGACGAAATGGTCGCAGCAGTACACATCGCCGTTGTGCTCCACCACGGCATTGCCTCCGCAGGTCTCGGCGAAACTGCAGGTGCCGGGCATCACGCCGCACCAGTTGGCCAGGGTGCAGTCGAAGAAGTTAACGAAAGTGCGACCCACGTCGTGATGCACCCACCAGTCGAATATGTCGCACATAAACTTGCCGAAGCCCACCGGACTCACCGACCATGGGGCCAGGGCGGCACCTTCCTCCGACGGGTCCACTATGCGAGGACGGGCGCTCTTGTCGGGCTTGCCGTTCCTGAGGGGATACACCACATGTTCCACAACCGGCGAGAACTGGATGAAATCGCTTCCCAGACCCTTCAGGAACTGATAAACTTGCAGGCCCCGGCCCTCGGAAGCACTGTTGATGGTGGCCATGATATTGTACTGGGCGCCGGCGGCATGGAGTTTACGGAGACCCTCCAGCACGCGGGCAAGGGTGGGATGCCCGCCGCGGTCACGACGGTAGCGGTCATGCACTTCCTCCGGGCCGTCAACCGATACCCCAAGGAGGAACTGCTCGCGGGCGAAAAAGTCCGCCCATTCGGGAGTGACCAGCGTACCGTTGGTCTGCAGGGTGTTGTGGATACGCTTTTCCCCGGCATATTTCTTCTCGAACTCCACGGCTTTGCGGTAGAAATCCAGTCCCAATATGAGGGGCTCACCGCCGTGCCAGTTGAAGGTAACATCCTCTATGCCACAGGATTCTATATATGTGCGGACATAGCGCTCGAGTTCATCTGTCGTCATGCGCGGCTCCCTGCCGCCGTAAATCTCCGATTTGTCCAGATAATAACAATAGGAACAATCCAGATTGCACAGCGATCCGGCAGGCTTGAGCATAAGGTTGAACGCCGCCGGCCCTGTGAGCCTCTCCGCATCCTGCAGGGTAATAGTATCCTTGATAGTTCTCATATCAATTACAAAAATACGATAATTGACAGATTTTTTTGTCTTTCCGATAAAAATATCGAAAAAGTTATTACCTTTGTAGTCCCAATCTGGAAAGATGCTCGAGTGGCTGAAGAGGCACGTCTGGAAAGCGTGTGACCGCCCAAAGCGGTTCCAGGGTTCGAATCCCTGTCTTTCCGCACCATGCATTGCATAGGCAAACGCCGCACTTGTGTGCGGCGTTTTTATGTCCGGACTCCGGTAGCCTGGGTATAATGGACATTTTCGGTTGGTAAAACGCCGTATAACGATTTGATATAATG
>CAMJHF010000024.1 GCA_946405435.1 uncultured Bacteroidales bacterium | reverse complement strand
TCATCAATTTCGCTTTCGCAGAGATTCCATTCCGCATCAAGAACATCAATACCCGAAAAGTCCTGGGCGAAGGACGCGGTTCGCTTATTGGCAGACAGATAGTGAATGCAGGAATCATTGCACTGGTGGCTTTTGCTCTGGCATGCCTGATTGTCCACGTGGTGAGTGGAACATCCTTGGCATCGTACGTGTCGGATTCCATTGCGCTTAAAGAAAATATCAGCATTCTGGCCATCACACTGGGCGTCGCACTTCTTTCAGCTGTTGCAGCCGGTATCGCACCGGCGCTGTATTCCACTTCGCAGCCAGCCGCACTGGTGTTGAAAGGATCTTACGGAACCAGCGTGAGGGGTCGTAGCCTCCGCAATGCCCTGGTTGCGTTGCAGTTCATCCTTTCCTTTGTGTTTATTTTGATGGCGCTGTATGTGAATGTGCAGACCAAGTTCATGGCTAATAAAGACATGGGTTTCCCGCAGGAGAATATCCTCCAAGTGTGGTGTGGATACTATGCCGGTGGAGCGCATAACGCAGTACATGACAAACTGCTTCAGAACCCGTCCATCGTGGATGTGACCTTTTCCGATAACCTGATTGTATCCGATCAGAAGATGGGTTGGGGCCGAACGGGAGATGACGGTAAGCAGGTGTTTATGGAAGTGCTTCCGGTCACGGACGACTTTGTGAGATTCTTTGGTCTGCAAATCGTGGAAGGGCGGGATTTCCAGGAGTCCGACAACCAGAGCGAGACGGGGTGCTTCATCGCCAACGAGACTTTTATTCAGAGTTTTCCCCAGTATCACGTGGGCAGTTTAGTGGGTGGTCATGTGGATAATACGGAGATTGTGGGCATCGTGAAGGACTTCAATTTCAAGTCCCTCAAGCATCCGATGGGGCCGCTGGTGCTGCTGAACTGGGGAAAAACACAGTGGAGGAATTTCAGCGTGATGTACGTAAAAACGGCTCCCGGGGCCGACTTTAAAGAGGTTTCGGATTATATCAAGGAAACTGTGTGCGCTTTTGATCCTTCGCGTGAGCCGGACCAGGTAGCCGTAAGGCATTTGGACGAATGGATTGAGAACATGTACCAAAGCGAACAGTCGCTGGGGAAACTCATTACCATCGCTTCACTTGTGGCTCTGCTGATTGCCATCATCGGAATTATCGGACTGGTATTCTTCGAAACGCAGTTCCTGAAGAAAGAGATAGCCGTGCGGCGAGTGAATGGCGCAACTGTGGGAAGCATCCTGCAGATGATTAACAAGAAGTACCTGGTAATGGCCGGTTCGAGCTTCGTGATTGCAGCACCGATAGCCTACTACCTGATGACCGCCTGGCGGAAGGACTTTGCTTACCAGGCACCCGTACCGGTGTGGATCTTCCTCGTGGCGCTCCTCGCCGTCGCAGCCATTACCCTTGCCGTGGTTACGCTCCAGAGCTGGAGAGCGGCCAATGCCAACCCCGTCGAATCGTTAAAGAATGAATAAATAATTAAATAACAACTCATTATGATTAAAGTTTCCAACCTTTGCAAAGTCTTCCGGACGGAAGAAATCGAGACCACTGCTCTCAATGGTGTATCCTTCGAAATCAAGGATGGCGAGTTCGTCGCCATCATGGGGCCGTCGGGCTGCGGCAAGTCCACGCTGCTCAACATCCTGGGCCTGCTGGACAATCCCACCAGCGGCTCCTATGAACTCCTGGGCACGGAAGTGGCCAATCTTAAGGAGAAGGAGCGCACCAAGTTCCGCAAGGGTAACATCGGCTTCGTGTTCCAGAGCTTCAACCTGATTGATGAACTGAATGTGTATGAGAACATTGAGTTGCCGCTGCGGTATCTGAACATATCGGCCTCCGAGCGCAAGCAGAAGGTCACGGAAATCATGAAGCGCATGGCCATCAGCCACCGTGCCCAGCACTTCCCGCAGCAGCTCTCCGGAGGTCAGCAGCAGAGGGTTGCCATCGCCCGCGCCGTCGTAGCCGGCCCGAAGTTGATCCTCGCCGATGAACCCACCGGTAACCTGGACTCCAAGAATGGCAAGGAGGTCATGGACCTCCTGAAGGAACTGAACTCCGAAGGCACGACTATCGTCATGGTGACGCACTCCCAGAAAGATGCCGCCTGCGCCCAGCGCACCATCGACCTCTTCGACGGCCAGATTGTCTCTGACGTAAAGAACGAACTTTAATGAAGCATAATTCTGATATTCTGATCAAAGTCCTTTCCCTGGGCATCGGGCTGGCGGTGGGTATCGTGCTCATTGCCAAGGTGTTCTTCGAGCTGAGTTACGACAGCTTCTACAAGGACATCGGCCGGGTGTATAACATCAACACCTGGATATCCATGCAGGGGAACGAGAAGGACTATGGTCAGGTAAGCGGCGCCGTAGCCGTGGGCTTCATGGAAGAGGTCCCGGGCGTTGAGGCGGGCACCCGCACCACGTACGTCTTCAATGGCGACACCTACCTGGACGAGGACGGCAACAAGCTGAGTGCCACGCTGGTCTGTGCCGATACCTGCTTTTTCAAGGTCTTCGACAGACCCATCCTGGCCGGCGACCCGGCGAAGGCGCTGGGTAATTGGGGCAGCGTGATGGTCTCACGGTCGTTTGCTGAGAAGATCCTTCGCTCCGCTCAGGATGACATTTCCTCCGTCATCGGCAAGCAGATCGCCAACGAGGATATGGATGGCCTGAAGATGACCGTCGAAGGCGTTTTCGAGGACTTCCCGGAGAACGGCAGCCTGGACTACGATATCCTGCTGTCGATGGAGACCTACGGCAAGCAGAGCACCGACAACTGGAACGGCAACGACCGGTACAAGGGTTATGTGAAACTGATGCCCGGCGTCGACCCCAATACACTCTCGGACGCCATCCGCAAGATGCAGGAAGCCCATCAGCCGCTGGCGCAAATCGAGGCACAGGGAACCAGCCTCAAGTATTTCCTGAAACCTTTCAGCAAGATGCATACATCGGCCCCAGAAGTGCGCCAGCAGGTGGTTCTGCTTTCGATTGTGGCCGTTCTGCTGATTCTCATCAGCCTGCTGAACTATATCCTGATTGTCATCTCCTCGATGGTGAAGCGCTCGAAGGAAGTAGGCGTCCGGAAGTGCTATGGGGCTGAAGGAAAGCATATTTACGGGATGTTGACAAAAGAAGCGCTGCTTCATATTGTCTTGTCCTTGGCTCTGGCCGCCATTATCATTTTCGCCGGCCGGAGCATCGTGGAGAACCTCATTGGCGTGCCGTTCACAACGCTGCTGGTTCCGCAGAGCCTTGTAGCCATCGGGGCCGTGATTCTCTTCGTCCTTATCATTTCCATCGTAGTACCCGCAGAACTGTACCAACGCATTCCGGTCTATGCAGCGCTGAAGAACTACACCGAGAACTCCCGCAACTGGAAGCTCAGCCTGTTGGGTGTACAGGTGCTTGTCAACGTGTTCCTGGTGGTGATGATGCTTATCATCGGCCGGCAGTACCAGAAGGTGTTACATGCCGACACCGGCTACGATTACGACAACCTCTGCTATGTCAGCCTTTTCGACGGCGACCGGCAGGCCGTTACCCGTGCCGTCAGCGCCCTGGAGGGGCTGCCGGAAGTGAGCGGCGTAGCGACGGCATATAACCTGCCTTTCCAGGGCTCCAACGGCGACAATGTCTATCTGCCGGACGATAACCGGGATCTCTTCAACATTGCCGACCAGTACGAATGCTCCGACGGTTTCTATGACCTCATGGGCATTGAATTCCTGGAAGGCCGCGCGCCACGGGATTCTTCCGAAATCGTTGTGGATGAGAAGTTTGTGGCCAAGATGGCCGAGTTCACGGACTGGAGCGACGGCGCCGTTGGCAAGCAGGTGTTCATCACCGGCCATGAACGTTCACGCGACGCTGAGCAGAGTTATTTCACCATCGCCGGCGTGTACAAGAGCTATATCATTGGCAATCTCACCGGAGTGGATCCGCGCCCCAGCGCCTTGTTCTACGGGGAGATCGGAAGCATGAGTTCTTGGATGCCGCATGTGTTGTTCAAGGTGCAACCTGCGTCTCTGGATAGGGTCAAAGAAGCCCTGGGAAAAGCCCTGGAAGGGCGTGAAATCAATATTATTTCCTACGAAGAGCAGATGCGGGCGGCTTATGACGACAGCAGGAAGATGCGCAACACCATGGCCATCGGCTCAGTGTTCTCGCTGCTGATCGCGCTGCTGGGTCTCATTGGCTTTATCAAGGACGAAAGCCTCCGGCGCTCCAAAGAGATGGCCGTGCGCAAAATCAACGGCGCCACCACCCGGGACATTCTGGGCGTATTTGCCACCGACATTATGAAACTCTCCGCGGTGATGGCCGTCATCGCCTGCGTGGCCGCCTATTTCGTGGCCCACAAGTGGCTGGAGCAGTTTGCGGAGAAGGTATCGCTGAATCCGCTCTATTTCATTGGTGGAGCCGCCTTGGTGCTCACCATCGTGCTGGGCGTAGTGGTCCTTAACTGCCTCCGTATCGCCCGTGCCAATCCTGTGGAATCGTTAAAGAACGAGTAGCATGAAAAGTTACCTGAAATTCCTGTCCCGCAACAAACTCTACACCGTCATCGAGGCGGTGGGGCTGGCCGTGAGCCTGGCGTTTGTGATTATTATCGGCAGTTATGTGGTCCTGCAATTCGAGGTCAAGTATGAAAATCCAAATTGGAAAGACGTTTACACTTTCGCGATGGTGGAAGACGGCTATCCGGATCAGCTGGGACTGACCTACACGTTCACGGATGCCATCAAGGCTGCGGCGCCGGAAGTGGAGATGGCAGGCGTTCTGTCTCCGGTGGATTATCTTGTGCTCCCGGAGGAGGGGATGTTACAGAGCAAAATCGTCACGGCGGACAGGAATTTCTTCGAACTGTTTCCTAATCTGAAGTTTGTGGCCGGAGGTCCGGAAGTGCTGTCGGACTCAGGTAATATGATTGTCAGTGAGGAATTTGCACACAAGTCCGGCCTCAAAGTAGGAGACATTTGGAAACTCGGAGACCACTCTTTCACCGTCGCCGCCATTATGAAGGACTGGAAGTCCACGCTTTTCGAGTATGCCGACATCGTCCTTTCCATCGACGGCCCCATCAAAGCTTTTTCCGACCCCAACGATCAGTTCGGAAGTGTCTATACGTTCGTCAAGCTGGCTCCCGGGGCTGACAGGAATGCCTTGGAAGAGAAGGCTGAAGCCGTATGTAAAAAACTCTATGGCAGTTTTTATGGAACGTCCTTCCTGCAAAGGATACGGGTATATAGGGTGGATGAACTGATCTTCGGGGAAGTCCAGAGTGGCAACTACGTTTCAGGGAATATCGCGCATAGTGACAAGCGGACGCTGGACCTGCTCCTCGCCGCAGTGCTCCTCCTGCTTGTCAGCGCCGTATTCAACTACATCAACCTGAATATGGCCCTCAGCGCCAAAAGGGCCCGGGAGATGGCTGCAAGACGGCTGATCGGCGCATCGCAGGCTTCTATTTTCGGCCGGCGCATCCTGGAATCACTGCTCTTTACGCTGGTGTGTTTCGCCGTATCCGTCCTACTTGCCGTCTGGTGGACACCGATGGTAAACCGTCTGCTGAACGACCCGGACATCGCCATCCGGATCCAGTTCACGCCCAAATACCTGGCCATTTTCACGGCCCTGGTGCTTGTGGTCGGGTTGCTTTCCGGACTCCTCCCGGCCCTGTTTTCCAGCCGCTGGAAGCCCATCGACGTGGTCCGCGGCAACTTCAGGGCACAAAGCAAAATGACTTTCAGCAAGGTGTTCATCGTTTTGCAGAGTGCACTGTCGGTTTTCCTGATTGCCATGGCCTTGGTCATGGAAGCGCAGTACCGGAAATCGCTGAACCGGCCCGCTCATGCCGATCTCGACAACAAGTATCTCCTGTCATCCGCCTCCTTCGGCCTGGCGTCTCTCAGAAGTTCACTGGAGGCGTTGCCTTTTGTTCAAAGCACCGGTCTGGCCGTTCATGTGCCCGGGCTACAAGCTGGTGGGCAGTATAGCCAGACGGCGGATGGGAAGGACATCCTCTACCGGGTTTACCACATGGACAAAGCCGCCTTCGACATGCTGGGATTTGAGGTGCTGGCCGATTACAATGCCCCGGTGAACAATACCGTCTGGTTCGGAGAATCGGCCTTTGCGGCTTCCGGATTTACCGATGCGTCTCACGACATCGGGATCCTGAGTCAAAGAATGGGCAATTGTGAGAACATAGGCGGCGTCATCGCCGACTTCCCGGTATCCCTGAACAATATGGGAGCAAAGGAGAATATGATCGTCCTGGTGGAGGATGTACAAACGTCGTATCCTTATGTTTATGGTATCCTGATGGATATCGGCGGAGACCGCGAGGAGGCGCGAAAACGGATCAGGGAGACTTATGAAACCTGGAAGAAAGACAATATGGTCCTTAACGAGTTTGCCGGCGATGGTTACCTGATGGAATTCTACGAAAAAGCGCTGAGGCCCACCCGCAACAATATGCGGCTGATGGAGGTGTTTATGATACTGGCCTTGCTGCTTTCACTGCTTGATTTGCTTGCCATGAGTACCTTCTATGCCGATGAAAAAGCCCACGACATAGCCGTACGTAAGGTTTTCGGAGGCACTGTGGACTCAGAAACCTGGCGGACTATCCGGGAGTACATGATTCTGGTGGGCATAGCCTGCATCATCGGCATCCCCATCGCCGTATGGGCGGCCCAGGAATACCTCAAAGACTTCATTTACAGGCTGGAAGGCTATTGGTGGATCTTTGTACTGGCCGTGGCCATAACCCTCGTGTTCAGCCTCATCTCCGTCCTCTGGCAGACGTTGAAAGCGGCGAAGACCAATCCGGCTGTTGAACTGAAAAAAGAATAAATATGAAAAGCTACCTGAAATTCCTCTCCCGCAATAAGCTCTACACCGCCATCGAGGCGGTGGGGCTGGCCGTGAGCCTGGCGTTTGTGATTATTATCGGCAGTTATGCCTGGCAACAGTGGGCGGTGACGCGGGAAAATCCGGACCGGGAGCGGATTTATGTACCTGGGACGCCTGGATTCCCTGCGCTGACATACGGTTTCCCTGATGCCATTGGGGGCATTCCGGAAATCGAGTCCGTTTCCAGGATGTGCAATGTAGTGGTACATCCAGTCATTCGGGGAGAGAATACGGAGGCAGAAAGCGTTGGCGTAGAACCGGCGTTCTTTGAGATATGTCATCAGTTTCGCTTTGTGGAAGGCTCCGCAGATGTGCTTTCAGCTCCGACCAATGCCATTCTTTCAGCCTCTTTTGCCAGAAAGCACAGCCTCTCGGTAGGTGAAGCTCTTGACATCAGTGGGAGCAGCTATGTGGTGGGTGCTATATTGGAGGACCTTAAGGGTACGGTCATCAAGCCTTATGATATATTCCTCAATGCTGCTGTTTACAAAGACGAGTGGCAGCCATTCGATAATTACGGCAGTACGGTCACACTGATCAAGGTCCGGCCGGAAACTGACAGAAAAGAGCTATATGATAAACTCGAGAGTGTTTGCAAGGATGTATATTCAAGTATCTATGGACAGGCTTTCTTTGAACATCTGGAACTCTCGCGTTATGATGAATTGTTTTTCAAGGAGACGGAGGGATTTTTCAGACATGGAGACAAAGCGACACTCAGAATTCTGATGCTGGTTGGGCTTTTGCTCCTTCTTTCGGCCATACTTAACTACATCAACCTGTCTGTCGCACTCACCGGAAAGAGGGCAAAGGAAATGGCCGTGAGGCAATTGTCCGGAGCATCAAGGGCCGGCATTATCTGGAAGTACGTGGCCGAATCCATCGCGTTTACCGCAGTATGCTTTGCGGCCGGTCTATTGCTTGCAGAAGCCTTCTGCCCGGCTATGAATGCGCTTTTGAACAATCCGGATATCCCGATAAAAGTCATCTGGTCTCCAGGTTATGTATTTGCATATATCGTCATCATTCTGCTTGTGGGAACGCTCTGCGGCATCTTCCCGGCAACGATGGCAGGTCGCTACAAACCCGTGGACGTAATGAAAGGCGGATACCGGCGCAAGAGCAAGATGGTGTTCAGCAAGGTTTTCATCGTGCTGCAGAATGCGCTGGCGGTCATCCTGATTGCGCTGGCCATCACGATGGAGGCGCAGATGCGAAAGACACAGGAGCGGCCGATGAACTGCAACATCGAGAACATCTTCTTTCTCAAAGATTTTTCAGGTGAAGACAATGCCCCTTTGAAAAATGCCCTTGAGGCACTCCCTTGCGTAAGACGGATCGGAAGAAGTTCCGGAGTGCCTGGCAGTATCAATATGGGCCAGTACAGCACCACCCGGGATGGTCAGGACATCCTTTACAAACTGATCAGGATGGACAGTACTGCATTTTCGATGTTTGGATTTGAGATTCTGGAAGACTTCCATGCCCCGCAATTCAATAGCGTCTGGTTCTCGGACAAGAGTTTTGCCGCAACCGGCTTCGACTCGGACTATCATGACATCAGCGGCACGCTGAGCAGACGGACGAAGGGCTGCGAACAGGTTGCCGGCGTTTTCAAATCTTTCCCGACGAATAATGCCAATATTGGGGAAGAAGACTATGCCATCGTTTCGCTAATGCGCTCTGAAGACATCCCTTTCGCCGGGTGGGTCATAGAAACCACCCCGGACCGGAAAGCAGCGAAAGCGCAGATCATGGAAGCTTACGATAACTACATCAAGGGCAAGCCGATTTACGGGAGCTTAGCATTCTGGGTTGATGAGAATATCGCGGAGGACTGGAAACCGGCCCGCAACAACATGCGTCTGGTGGAGATATTCATGCTCCTTTCTATCCTTATTGCTCTCCTGGGGCTTGTGGCCATGAGTACCTATTACGCCGATGAAAAGAGCCGCGACATTGCAGTGCGGAAGGTCTTCGGCAGCACCGTGGACGGAGAACTTTGGCATAGCGTGCGGGAGTATATGATTCTTGTGGGAATAGCCTGCATCATCGGCATACCCATCGCCGTATGGGCGGCTCAGAAATACCTGGAGAGCTATATTTATCGGCTCGAAAACTATGGGTGGATTTTTGTCCTGGCCGTTGTCCTTACATTTGCCATGGCTTTCGGGTCCGTCCTCTGGCAGACATTGAAGGCTGCCCGGACCAACCCGGCGGTTGAATTGAAAAAAGAATAAATATGAAAAGCTACCTGAAATTCCTTTCCCGCAATAAACTGTACACCACCATCGAGGCGGTGGGACTGGCCGTAAGCCTGGCGTTTGTGATTCTGATTGGCTCCTACGTGGTGCAGCAGTATGAGGTGGCGCATGAGTCGCCGCAATGGAAGCACACCTTTGCGCTGGGGACCGATGAGTTCCTGGGCTTGACCTATTGGGACAAGGAGGAACTGGAGATGAACATTCCGGAGGTGGAGGCTGCAACCCACGCAGCCTTGCTTTGGCAGCCGATCATCCGCCAGGGTGACCAGCTGCTCCAATGCTCCGGCATGGAGACCGATGCCGATTTCTTCAGAGTGTTCCCGCAGTACCATCTGGTCGAAGGCAGCCTGGATGACTTTGTGGGCAAGGACGATATCCTCATCAGTGAATCCATGGCAAGGAAGATTGCCGATTTGGTCGGCAATGACGTTGTCGGCCAAACAATCAACGTGGGCGACTCCAACCGCACCATCAAAGGCGTCTATGCCGATTTCGACGGCACTCTCTTCATGCCCTGCGACATAGTCAGGCACATTTCCGGAGCCTGGGCCGCAGAACAGGAGCGGAACTTCGGCAGCATCGGCAACTACACGACCTGGTTCCGCGCACGCGAAGATTCAGATCCCGACGAAGTGATGGCCAAAGTGAAGGCACTGCTTCACAAGAACTACGATCCCATCTGGGGCGCGGAACAGGTGGACGCATGGAAAGCTTACCGCATGGACGAGGCTTTCTTTGCCACAGGGAACAGCAATGGGCTGATCCGGCAGGGAAACGCCCGCATGCTCAAACTCCTTACGGTGGTTGTACTCCTGCTGTTACTCTCGGCAATCTTCAACTACGTAAACCTCAGCCTGGCGCTTACGGGCAAGCAGGCCAAAGAAATGGCCACCCGGCGGCTTCTGGGGGCCGACAAGACCGGCATCCTTTGGAAGTACATCGGCGAATCTGTAGCCTTTACAGCCGTATGCTTTGCCGCGGCGCTGCTGCTGGCCGACCTGCTGGTGCCCATGATGAACAGCCTGGTTTCCACCGCCGACCCGGACGAGCTGATGCTGGGAATGGGCGATACCAGCGTAAGACTTTCCTTTATGATGACACCGGGGTATATCCTGGCATATTTGGCCGGAATCCTGGTCCTGGGCATTATCAACGGCCTGCTTCCGGCCTTTGCGGCCTCGCGTTACCAGCCCATTGATGTCATAAAAGGTACACTCCGTCGCCGCAACAAGATGGTCCTGAACAAGGTATTCATCGTCGTGCAGAACGTCCTTTCGGTATTCCTGATTGCCCTGGCGTTAGTGATGGAGGTTCAGATGCGGCACTTGCTCACACGGCCGACGCACGCCGCCACGGATAATCTCTACTACATTGAGTATTCCGCCCAAAACTACGATGCAATGAAGCTTTTCAAGGACAAGGTAGAGGCATTGCCCTTTGTGACAAAGGCGGGCGTAGGGCGCGGTATCCCGGGGCTCATCAATATGACGATGGGCATCAAGGTGGACGAGGAGCATCGTGTGGATATGCCCGTCATCTTCTGCGATTCCACCTATTTCCAATTGCTGGGGCTTGAAGTGGAGGAAAACTTCGGCCATCCGCTGGTGCATTCGCTCTGGATGAGCCGCAGTGCTTTCAATGCCGCCGCGGTATCGGATACGTCCACCGTATTTCCCCGGAGAATCAATATGAACGGTGCTCAGCCGGAGTTTATCGGCGGCGTGGTGACAGATTTTCCCGCCCGTCCGGCCTCGGAGGGCGAGAGCAATCCCAATGGCGGTGTCATCGTGACCCGGGCCGAGGAACTGCATTATGCTAATTGCATGCTGATTGGCACCACGGGAGAGGATGAATCTTACGATAAAGCCATCCGGCAGGCATACAGGGAGTATCGGCTGGAATCTTCCGGCGTGGAGGAGCCTGCCTGGCGGTACGGTTTTGTCAGGGATATCAACCGTAAGCAACTGGCACCGGTACAGCGCTCATTGCGGCTGGTGGAGCTCTTTGCCGTCCTGGCAGTACTCATCTCCCTGCTGGGCCTGCTGGCCATGAGCACCTATTTTGCCGATGAAAACACCAGGCAGATTGCCGTGCGAAAGATATTCGGCAGCGATGTTCTTCAAGAGACCCGGCGGACGGTCCGCAGTTACATGCTCCTGGTGGGGATAGCCGGCCTGATTGGCATCCCGTTGGCAGTCTGGGCCTCTAGAGTCTATCTGGAGCGTTTTGCCTACCGGATTGAAAGCTACGGCTGGGTGTTCGTTTTGGCGGTCGTCATATCGCTGGCCATTGCCTTCGGAACCGTCCTCTGGCAGACACTTAAGGCGGCCAGGACGAATCCGGCAACAGAGCTGAAAAAAGAGTAAAAAAGTTTTGCATATTTAAAAAATTGTCATACCTTTGCAGTGTACTATTGAACTAATACACTGTAATGCTATGATAGAAATCAAGAATCTTGGATTCAGCTACGGAAAGAAAGAGGTGCTGAGCGGCATCTCGATGAAGCTTGAGCCCGGTAAGATCTACGGTCTTCTGGGCGAGAACGGTGTGGGTAAAACCACATTGTTGACCCTGCTCTGCGGTCTGAAACAAACTCAGACAGGCAGTATCTACACAGACGGACTTATTCCTTTCAAGCGCCAGCCCGCCTTGCTGCAGAACCAGTACTATCTCCCCGACGAGGTGGCTCCGGTAAACGAAAAAGCTCTCTCCTGGGGCCTTTCAACCGGCAGATTCTGGCCGCACTTTTCTGCCAGGACCTTCGAGACAATCCTGAAAGAATTCGAAGTCGAAGCCGGTCAGAAAATGAATACGATGTCGTCCGGGCAGCTTAAAAAGACCTACATCGCTTTTGCTCTCGCCAGCGGCGTCAAGTATCTATATCTCGACGAGCCCACCAACGGACTGGACATTCCTTCCAAGGCGCAATTCCGCTCCGCCCTGATGAAGTATACGGCAGACGATGCCACTATAGTCATCTCCACACACCAGGTAAGGGACCTTGAGAACATCATCGACCCCATAATCATACTGGACAGGCAGCAAGTCCTGCTCAATGCTTCCCTGGAGCAGATCGCAGGCAAGCTGTACTTTGACTACGGCAATATCATCAATCCGGCCAGCCTCTACTCCGAGCAGTTGCCCGGAGGTTTCATACAGGTCCTTCCGAACAGCGAAGGCAAAGACAGCAAGGTGAATATCGAAGCCTTGTTCAACACGGTCCACAAACACAAGGAATTAGTTAAAAATCTCTTCGGCAATGAATAATATATTCGATATCAAGCGCTTCGGGAACTACTTCCTGTATGACCTGCGCAACGCAAAGAACAATTACGGGCTGAGCTTGCTGCTTATGGGCATGACCCCCATAATCCTTACACTCGCCTACTTCTTCATAGGGCTGATCGGCAGGCATGGACTGTCGCCTATGCCGGAAGGGACTAAATTCAGCTTGTTATTTGTTGTCCTCACAGTAACCATTCTCACCGCCGGCACAAAAATCTATGGCCACCTCACCGAGAAGCAGGCCGGATCCAACTTCATCCTCCTGCCGGCTTCCACCTTCGAGAAATGGCTTTCCATGTCGCTGGTAGTCTGCATAGTCCTGCCAATCGTGCTTTTTGTGCTTCTGCTTGTATCAGATGCCCTTACGGCGCTGGCGTTCCCTGCTGTCTATGGCGGCCGGCTACTGGACCTGAATATATCCGATATTGTAGGCAGCCAGGAAGTAACAGAAGGGTTGTTCATCAACATCCCGGCCATATTGTTCCTCAGCTGGAGTGCCGGAGTACTGTCCTTCACCCTCGGCGGCATCTGCTTCAAGAAGGCCAAAGTAGCCAAAAGCTTCCTCTGCCTGATGGGCATCGGCATGCTGTTTTCCTTGATACTTGTCCTGCTTGTCAGCAGCGGCAACTTCGACTTCAGCATAACTGAAGAGTCTTTCAGCGAAGACCCTTATAGAATCATAAGCATCGCGAACTGGTCGGCAAGCATATTTTACGCTGTGAGCATAATTATCCTGCTTGCCGGTATATGGCTGCGCCTCCGCACCTTAAAACACTAAAGGCCATGCAATTCGACGACAACAAGCCCATTTATATCCAGATTGCGGACAACCTATGCGAACAGATACTGTCCGGCAAGTTCAAACCAGGCAGCCGCATACCTTCCGTAAGGGAATGGGGTGCCACCATAGGAGTGAATCCCAACACTGTAGCCAGATCCTATGACGTCCTGACCGAACGCCAAGTGATCTTCAATCAGCGCGGCATAGGCTTCTTCGTGGCAGACAATGCCGCGGATGTGATCCGCGAAACCGAACGCCGAAAGTTCATCGAAGAAGAACTCCCCTCTTTTAAAAGCCGCGCCGAGCTGCTCGGCATCAACCTTTCAGAATATATATCCTAAAAATACACCGGTATGAAACGTACATTATCAATACTTGCAGCCTCCATGCTGCTACTTCTCCCCTCCTGCAGTTTTATCCACGTCAGCGACGAAGTCAAACAACAAATCAAATCCCATGGCCTCGACTTCAACGCTGACAAGAATGGCGAAACCGTCACGGCCAGCGACGTGCTCATCACAAGAAACGAAAACCCGGGAGACTTCTCATCGCTCAAATGCTCCCTCCCCTGCGACATGACTTACCTGCCGGGCGATTGCGCCGTCAGCCTGTACGGCCCCGACAATGTAATCGAGCATATTACGCTGACACTGGACGAAGGCCTGCTGAACATAAAGAGCGACGGAACCAACTTCCGCAAACTCAAAGACCTCAAGATCACGGTAAGCGCCCCCCAGATAAGTGACATGGCATTCAGCGGCGCCATAGATTTCGAAGCGCCCCAGGGCATATGCGCAAACTCATTCTCGGTCACTTTGAGCGGAGCCGGAGACATCGACATTCGCGGGCTCAAAGCCGCAGACGCCTCCATTACCATCAACGGTGCCGCTGATATCGAAGTATACGGAATCGAGACAGAAAGCCTTTCAGTCGATGTGAACGGCGCCGGTGACGCCAAGGTCGAAGGCCGCACAGGCAGGGCTGACTTGAAGATAAAAGGAGCCGGAGACATCGATGCCACCAACCTCCAAACTGAAGAACTCAATACAAGGATAAGCGGAGCGGGAAGCGTCAAGCGCCC
Organism: uncultured Bacteroidales bacterium; assembly: GCA_946405435.1. GTDB lineage: Bacteria > Bacteroidota > Bacteroidia > Bacteroidales > UBA932 > Cryptobacteroides. The sequence goes on along the minus strand of CAMJHF010000024.1, from coordinate 14,980 downwards.
GGATCGCAAGAATTAAATATTTCCTTCCGGTCCCAGGTACTCCAATACTTCACAGCCAGATCCCGAATCCGGCTCCAGTATCCTGCGGAGAGACCGAAAGCAGCGCGTGCAACTGCAATGTCCGACTTGACTGCATCTTCGTATTCCTTGCGAAGATGCAGTTTGATTTTTCGGCCGCCGCAGCAGAACAGTGCACAGGCCCACTTTCGTTCATCCTCAGACACTTCTATGAGGCCATGGCCGACAGATGCGCCGCACGCCACCTGCAAACCGTCGTTCAGGCAGCTCACGGGGGGCTTGCTGCCGGCGTAGGTAACCACGGAAATATCCCCTCCGAGACCTTCTGCCTCGAAAAGTTCCCGGGCATAGACACCCATCTTGGCTCCTATCGTGGAGTAAATGCCCAAATGCCCGTGAATCTCCCCGGTAAGTACTACAGCCTTCCACTCCCGAAGCCCAAACAGCCGTATAGTCCGGACGGCAATGGCCCTGACATCTTCGGCATAGCCCTCGAGAGGCAGATCAAAAGACAGAAGGATCCCAGGATGAGAGGAATGGTCTTCAGGCATGTCTTCTAAAGCAAATCCTCTATAGCTCCGGCAATGTCTGCAGGCGCGACTGTAGGCTCAAAGCGGGCAGTGACATTCCCCTTGCGGTCGATGAGGAACTTGGTGAAATTCCACTTTATGTCGGGATTGGAGGCATAATCAGGATCTGCGGCGGCAAGCATTGAATTCATAAATTCAGCCGTTGCACCCTCGCCGAATCCGGCGAAAGGCTTCTGCGCATACAACCATTTGAAAACAGGCTGGGCATTCTCTCCGTTGACATCGGATTTTGCCATCAACGGGAAAGTGACGCCGAAATTCTTGGTGCAAAATTCAGCGATTTCTCCGTAAGTGCCGGGCTCGGCCTTGAAAGAGTAAAAGCCATCGGACACATTGCAGGAAACAATGCAAAAAAGGGCCGCAAATATAGGGGCAAGAAATCTTTTAATCATAACGCAAACAGGTAACGGGCAAATATATAAAAAAAGCGCCGCAAGTCAAGCAGCTTGCGGCGCTAAATTCAAAGGAAACTCCGTTAGGATACATCGGCGCGGGCCATGGCATCCTTGTAGTACTTCTGATTGATGAACACATCTTCCTTGTAAGGATTGATGTGGCGCTTCTTGGAGACTGCGAGGATGTAGCAGATAGCGATGCAGTTGGTCACAAGGGCCAGTGCGCTGATGACTATCATCATCGTAGGATTGGCGGCGACCACGGAAGGATCCACGGTCGTCCCTACTGCTGCGGCTTCGCCGCCGGCAACCTCGTAAAGCTTGCTGATGGTGTTCACACCCTCGGGATAAAGGACGGGCAGAGTGGCCCAATTGAACCACTGCTGGCCGTTCTTGAAGGTCTCCTGGAACAGGGGGAACACCTGTGCGAACATGCACCAGATGGCGAGGGTGTTGGCACGGTTCTGAATCCAGCCGCCACGGTTCCACAGCAGGGCTGCCACGGTGGGAGCAAGAAGCAGTGCGATGCCGCAATACCAGCTGTGGGTAGGCAGGCAGTTGTAGGTATAGGCGAAGTTCCAGATGTCATAGATGACAATGTATACCCAGGTCATGTCGGCCCAGATCATATCCTTCTTGTCCTTGGAAGGATAGACGTTCCACCATGCGGTCATACACATGATGTTGACAAGGCCGGCGATGCCGTTCATGACATTGTGCCATCCGCCATACTGCCATACGCCCTCGGAGGTGAGCCACCACTTGTTCCATCCCATGATTGCGGACTCAAAGTCGGACACGCAGGCGATGAGGATGTTGATTCCCACGATCACGAAGGGGAAAGGTTTGAACCAGTGCTTCGCACCGATACCCCACTTGTACTTGATCATCATGAAACCGATACATCCTGCAGTCGCAGCGTACAGTTTGGCATAATGGAACCAGCCCTGCATATAGACATGGGTCTGGTTTTCCAATGCCCACTGACTGCCGCTCCTTACGCCGAACCATATGGCGAGGAAATAAACGGTGAGGGCCAGGGGAATGGCCAGGAAGGTGATAATACCGCCGACCTTGGTGCGGCGGGCGAATTCATTGAGGAGAATGAGGCCCAGCAGGACCACTATAAGCATTCCCCACTGAGCCAGGGCATGCTCTCCATAAACTTGAAAAAACATAAGAGAATTGATTAGTTATTAAATATGGTTAATTAAGTGTCAGCAACTTCTATTTCTTTGATCTCCACTTCGTTTCCGCGAAGAAGCCAGGTGCTGTCGCTCCCACAGTGAGGACACTTCTTACCGTACTGTACAGTAGGATATTCCCCGCCGCAGCCGTCACAATGGGTCACGGCAGGGATGATACTCACCTTGAGTTCGCAGCCCTTAAGAAGTTCTTCCTTGTCGGCCGCCCAGCGCCAGCAGTCCGTCAGATACTCCGGAACAATAGTAGAGACTTCGCCTATATTCATAACGACGGCGTTGACATGCTCCACTCCATGCTCCTCGGCGGCCTGCTTGACGTCACGGATTATGTAAAAAACTATGCCGAGCTCGTGCATTTACTTTTTCTTGCTGAAAAGTATCTTGGACTCCCTCTTGATCAGGTAAGGAAGGATTCCGCCGAATTTGTCTTCGGACGTGCGCATGATGCTCGCATCGGGATTCTCACGGTAGAGATGGATGGCGTCGAAACCGCACTTTGTAGTGCAGATGCCGCAGCCGATGCAGCGGTTCTCGTCAACGACGGAAGCGCCGCAGCTCAGGCAGCGGGCAGTTTCCTTGCGGACCTGCTCCTCCGTGAGCGTGCCGTGATACTCGCGGAAGGAATCGTTGACGGCGACCGTCCCCGGTTCCTGACGAGAACTGTTGTCATAGCTCTCGACGGAAATATCCTGCTTGTTCAGTTCGATGAAATCGCGCCTGTTGCGGCCAATCGTCATGTGGCCGTGCTGCACGAAGCGGTGGAGCGATTCGGCCGCCTCCTTGCCCGCGGCAATGGCGTCGATGGCGAATTTGGGGCCTGTAAAGCAGTCGCCGCCGACAAAGATGTCAGGCTCGGCCGTCTGGTATGTAAGCTTGTCGGCCACAGGATACACTCCGCGGAAGAACTCGACCTTCGTATCCTTGAGGAGGCCCTTGAGAACAACCGTCTGGCCGATGGCGAAGATCACCATGTCGGCATCAAGGGTGATGAGCTGGCTTTCGTCGTACTCGGGAGCGAACTTATGCTCCGCATTGAAAACGGAGGTGCACTTCTTGAATACTATACCCGTAACTTTGTCTGTGCCAAGAACTTCCTTGGGCCCCCAGCCGGGATTGATGACAACTCCGTCTTCGCGGGCCTCGCGGCGCTCCTCGGGAGCTGCGGGCATGATGTCCTCGGTTTCCAGCGAAAGCATGGTGACCTCGGAGGCGCCGCTGCGCTTAGCCACGCGGGCGGCGTCGATCGCGACGTTGCCGCCGCCAACCACAACCACCTTTCCGTTCAGCTTCACCTTTCCGCAATTGGCATCATGCAGGAAGTCAAGTGCGGTGGCCGTACCGGGAAGAGACTCTCCGGGAATGCCGGGGAGCCTGCCGCCCTGGCAGCCTATCGCTACATAAAACGCCTTGTATCCCTCTGCACGAAGCTGGGCTATCGTAATGTCCTTGCCGACTTCAACCCCGGTGCGCACCTCGACGCCGATCTCTTTCATAATATCGATTTCGGCGGCAATGACGTCTTTCTCGAGCTTGTAGGAAGGAATTCCGTAGCGGAGCATTCCGCCCGGTTCGGAGTTCTTCTCGAACACAGTGGGCTTGTAGCCCATGGTGGCGAGATAGTTGGCGCAGCTCATTCCGGCGGGGCCGCCGCCGATGATTGCAATCTTCTCTTCCCACCTTTCCTGCACATTGGAGCAGATGTTCACCTCGGGAACGAAGCGGGTATCGGCGTGGAGGTCCTGCTCGGCCAGGAATTTCTTGACAGCGTCGATTGCGATCGGCTTGTCGATGGTCCCGCGGGTGCAGGCGTCCTCGCAGCGGCGGTTGCAGATACGTCCGCACACTGCAGGGAAAGGATTCTCGCGCTTGATAAGTTCCAGAGCCTCTTTGTACTTGCCCTCGGCTGCCTTCTTGAGATAGCCCTGAACGGCTATATGCGCCGGACATGCGGTCTTGCAAGGGGCGGTTCCGGTGGGATAGCAGTTGATGCGGTTGCGGTCGCGATAGTCTTCCGTCCATTTTTCGGGACCCCATTTGACGGCATCCGGCAGTTCCTCCTTGGGATAAGTCTGGGGGCCGCTCTTTGTGCAGAGCTTCTGGCCCAGCTTGACGGCACCTGCGGGGCAATACTCCACGCAGCGGCCGCAGGCAACGCAATTCTTGGGATCCACCTTGGCCACGTAGGCACTGCGGGACATATTCGGGGTGTTGAAGAGCTGGGAAGTACGCAGCGCGTTGCAAATCTTGACATTGCAGTTGCAGATGGCAAATATCTTCCCCTCGCCGTCTATGTTTGTTATCTGGTGTACGAATCCATGATCCTCGGCTTTCTTGAGGATGGCCATAGCCTCGTCGTATGAGATCCTGTGGCCGCGGCCGGTCTCAGCCAGGTAGTCGGCCATGTCGCCGACTCCGATGCACCAGTCGCGATAATCGTCGGCGCAGCCTTCGTCCAGTTTCTTCCGGCCGTAGCGGCAGGAGCAGATGCCCACGCCGATATGGTCCTTGTAGCGCTTGAGCCAATAAGAAATATGTTCGATGTCAACCGATTGGTTTTCCATGCTGATGGCCTTCTCCACCGGAATTACGTGCATACCGATTCCGGAACCTCCCATAGGTACCATGGGGGTGATCTTTTCCAGGGGAAGGAAGGTCATGCGCTCGAAGAACATGGCAAGCTCGGGATGCTTGTCCATGAGGTCCGTGTTCATGTTGGTGTATTCTGCGCTTCCCGGAACGAACATGGGAACCCAGTACTCGCGGTCTTCCCTGTTGTAGGTCGTGCCAGGCACGGGGCCGTCCTTCGTATACTTGTCGCCGTAGTCGTATTCCAGCAATCCGAAGTATGATATCTTGTCCAGCAGTTCGTCCAGGGACTTGTCGTCCGGAGTGTAGTGCTTGGCGGCATTCATCTCATGCAGTTTGGCATAGGTATGATGCTTCCTGACCTTGAAAGGATTGCCGGGCAGCATGTCCAGCAGCAGGTCGAGGGACGCCTCGCGCGTGACGGCATCCATCTCATCCTCGAAGATGCAGGCGAGTCCCCAATACTCGGGGGCTTCGGTGGTCATCTTGATCTTGCCGGGGATACGGTCGGTGACGTGACGGACGAACTTGATGATTTTAGGGTTGGGGTTCTTGTCTCCAAAATGTTTGGGGACAAATTTGGTCGACATTTCAGGCATAATTATGCGGTATTAATTGGTTTTCCAGGTTTTGACGGCGTTCAGCAGCCACTCGGCAAGACGCTCTACGCCCTCGCCGGTTTTTGCGCAGATGGGAATCACTTCTGCTGCGGGATTCCGCATCTTGATATAAGACCGGCACTTGTCGATGTCGAAGTCAAAGTATGGCTGGACATCAATTTTATTAATTATAACAAGGTCGCAGACCGAGAACATGAGCGGGTACTTGAGCGGCTTGTCATCACCTTCCGGAACGGAAAGGATCATGGCGTTGCGGACAGCCCCCGTGTCAAACTCGGCGGGACAGACAAGATTGCCGACATTTTCCAGAATCACGAGGTCGGTGCCGTCCAGCTCGAGATTGTCAAGGCCCTGCCTTGTCATTTCCGCATCCAGGTGGCACATGCCGCCGGTATGCAGCTGGATGGACTGGATGCCGGTAGCCTCCTTGATCTTGACTGCATCGACATCGCTGTCGATATCCGCCTCCATGACTGCAATGCGGATTTTATCCTTCAGAAGATTTATTGTGCGGATGAGCGTCGTGGTCTTGCCGGCGCCGGGAGACGACATGAGGTTGAGGAGATACACTCCCCTGCCTTTCAGTTCCTGTCTTAGATTGTCGGCGTCACGGTCGTTATTTTCGAATACGCTCTTCTTGATTTCGATTACTTTGATTCTTTCCACGGTTCAGGTTGAATTGCGTCCGAAATCTAAATGCTGATATCCCCTGTGTCAGGCACTATTACCGGTATATCGGAGCTGACGGCTGCGTCGGATATGGAGATTATCTCGTATACAACGTATTTCTGCATGCCGCGCCAGGGAAGCATGCCGTTGTACTCTTTGTACTTGAGCTCGACATTCTTGCCGCTGCAGCGCATGAGGGAATCAGCGACGGCCTTGTCCACTACCGAGAAGTTGAACTCGTTGGACTGTATGCCGGAGCCCTGCTTGGAGCCTTTGAATCCGGTCTGGATAAGACGGCCTTCGTAGGTTTTCCACACCCAGCCTTTGTAGACAATCTGATTGAGCTCGCCGGCCTTGACGCCCTCGCCGAGCACGAAGAAGAATTTGAAATAAACGAATGCCGCGGCTGCAAGCAGCAGGAGAGCGACTATGACGCTCAGGACTTTAGTTCCGGTTTTCATATGCGATTAATTAATAGCTGACAAATATAATAATTTGTTTTAAATTTGTGCCCTGAAATGTCAAGACAAAAGGTATTAGTTTTCATCATTTCGGTTTTTGCCATCCTCGCAGCGGTAAGCGCAGCCTTCCCGAAAGACGGCCTGGCAATTGCCGGCGTGCAGCTTAACTTCCCGACTCCCAGCGAGTTGGCTAAGTCCTTGCGTTTCACTGCAGATTCTTCTGCAGCACAAAGTCCGGAAGAACTGCTGCAGCAGCGCATGTCCGCTGTAAGGGCTGCCGAACAAGACCGTTTCGAATCCTACTTCGCCGAAGATCCAGCGCGCATACATTTTCCCGACGGGGACATCACCCTGTTCGATCCTTTCTTCCGTTCGCTCGACAATGCTGGCAAAGAGAAGGTCAGGATCCTGCATTACGGTGACAGCCAGATAGAAGAAGACCGCATCACCTCCACCCTCCGCAACGGCCTGCAGGGCAAGTTCGGAGGCGGCGGCCCCGGTCTTCTGCCCTTCGGCCGCCCCTACTACACGCTATGTGCCTCCGAGTCCTCCACGGCAAGTCTGAGACGCTACATCGTGTTCGGCGAAGGCAGCAAGCGCAGCGACGGAAAATATGGCGTCATGGGCCAGTGCGCACGCATGGACACCAGCGTATACACCAGCGTATCCTCGGTCAAGAGCAACATAGGTCCGAGCCGCAGTTTCAGCAAGATGACGCTCCTGGCTGGCAATATAAGCGGAAAGGTCCGCGTAAAATGCAATGGAAGGCAATTCGAAATGGAGCCTGCAGACTCCCCTTCCGGCGTCCGTAGGCTTGAGATAGACCTTCCCGACAGCAGCACGACCGTCCGGTTCTCGGCTTGGGGCAGCGCCGACATTTACGGTATGCAGCTCGATGACTCCCTTGGCGTGAGCGTCGACAACATCCCCATGCGCGGATGCTCGGGCACCGTATTCACCAGAATCAATTCCGCCCAGCTCAAAGAGTATGTGTCCACCGACAACGTGCGCCTTATCTTGCTGCAGTTCGGCGGCAACTCAATGCCCTTCCGAAAGACACCGAAGGCCATTTCGGAATACAAGACATCCATAGAACAACAGATCCGGCACCTGAAGGCGATCGCTCCAAGGGCTGCCATCCTTTTCATAGGCCCCTCCGACATGTCCGTCAACATAAAAGGACGGATGACGACATACCCGCATCTGCCGATGATGGTGGATTCGCTCAAGGCTGCCGCCAACAATGCCGGGGCTGCATATTGGGACCTCTACTCCGCCATGGGAGGAAATGGTTCCATGGCGAAATGGGTCAAGGCCCGCCCCGCATTGGCTGGCTCTGACTACGTCCACTTCACCCCCCGCGGAGCCGAAGCCACCGGCAACATGCTGCTGGAGTCGCTTCTGCTGTATTACGATTATTACAAATGGCGCAGGAAAGGCGGAGCATGAAAGCGGCAAGACTAGCATTGACTCTGATGGCGGCGCTACTGTGCCTGCATGTCCGGGCAGCCGACGTGAGGGTATGCCCCGACAGTTCCGTGCTGCATATCCCCGGATCCCGCGCCGGAATTGCCAGGTTCGCTGCCAAGCTCCAGGCCTGCAAGAACTCCCCTTCCGGCTGCGTAACAATATGGCACATAGGCGGTTCCCATGTCCAGGCCGGATGGTTCAGCTCGCGCATGAGGCACAATTTCGACTCCCTGGGGCATTACCCGTGCGGAGGCCGGGGCTTTATCTTCCCGTATCCCCTCGCGCACACCAATTATGACAAGTCCTTTACATGCAGCAGCACCGGCGAGTGGACCGGAAGCTTGAGTTCGAACCCCAACCGGAAGATGCCTGTCAGCCCGGCTTTCGGAATAAACGGAATCGCAGCATATACAGCCGACAGCACCGCATCCTTCGGCATACGCATCCCGGGACTTTTCTCCCGCATCCACATCACCGGGTCAGCCTCCGGTCCCGATGTGTGCCCGAGGATAAGCGCCAACGGCGTCTCGGTCGCCTGCCGGCCAGACTCACTGTTCAGCGGATTCGTTGCCGACCTGCCCTTCGAGACGGATACAGTGCTGATAGAGCCTTGCCTCAAAGAAGGACAGTACTTCACCGTAACCGGAATACTGCCGGAAGAAACCGCCTCAGGAGTCAGATATGTTTCGACGGGCGTCAACGGGGCACGCACGAACACATGGACTACGCGCTGTCCCGAATTTGAACGGGAAGCGGCTGTAGTGCATCCCGATCTGGCTATTCTCGCACTGGGAATCAACGATTCTGCTTGTCCACCGGAGAAATTTGATCCGGAACGGTTCAAGCAGAACTACAGAAAGCTCATTTCCGTGATACATTCCGTATCGCCCGACTGCACATTGCTTTTCATAACCAACAATGACTCATGGCGATGGAGCCGCAGGCACATGGTCCACAACGAGAACGGCAAGGCTGTGCGCAAGGCCATGTTCGAGCTTGCCGAGGAATACGACGCCGCCGTCTGGGACCTGTTTTCCCTCATGGGAGGAAATGGAAGCGCCCAGGACTGGCGCGACGCCGGCCTCATGAAGAAGGACCGCCTTCACTTCACCCGCGAGGGCTACGAACTGCTGGGCGATTTGTTATACTCTGCACTTATGCGTGAGTGCGAAACCAGATAGGCCATGGGGAAACTGTTCGCATACGATCCATCTTCCCCTCTGGTTTTCACCCAGTTGTATTTCTGGGTGTTCTTCGGTATAGTATATGCGCTGTTTGCCTTGACCGGCCGCCGGAAGCACATGCGGAACGCCTTTCTCTGCTTTGCGAGCCTGTTCTTTTACTACAAGACCAGCGGCCTGTCCATATTGATACTGCTGTTTGTCATCTGCTCGGACTTTTTCATAGCAAAGCGCATGGTCCGGTGCAAGGAAGGCAGTTCCCTTAAAGTCTTCTGGCTGGTGCTCAGCATATGCATAGACCTAGGGCTCCTCTGCTACTTCAAATACGCCTATTTCCTCGCCGACGTGCTGCACAGCCTGACAGGGATGGAGTTCAAGGTGGTGGATGTTTTTGCGCAGATAGGCAATATGATTGCCGGCGGCGAGCGTTTCGACGTAGACAAGATAGTGCTGCCCGTCGGAATATCGTTTTTCATTTTTCAGATAATCAGTTACAGCGTAGATGTTTTCCGCGGCGACGTAAAGCCCGTAAAGAACATACTGGACTTCGGTTTCTATGTAAGTTTCTTTCCCCAGCTCGTGGCGGGTCCCATAGTCAGGGCGTCGGAATTCATCCCCCAGCTATACAAGGACTTTTCGTTGAGCCGCCGGCAGTTCGGGATCGCGGTCTTCTGGATTCTGAACGGCCTTGCCAAGAAGATTATCCTGAGCGACTACATCGCCGTTAATTTCATTGACCGGGTATTCGACAATCCCCTGCTGTTCACCGGATTCGAGAATTTCGCCGCAATCTTCGCCTATTCGTTCCAGGTATACGCTGATTTTTCCGGCTACACGGACATAGCGATAGGCGTGGCCATGCTGATGGGGTTCTACCTACCCACCAACTTCAATTCTCCTTACAAAGCGCCGAATCCCCAGGATTTCTGGAGAAGATGGCACATGTCGCTCAGCCGATGGCTGCGCTCCTATGTCTACATCCCGTTGGGAGGCAACAGGAACGCATCTTTCGGCACGTACTTCTGGATAATACTGTTCGCACTCATTGCTCTGATCCTGTCCGGGAGTTGGGTGGTGTCGGCCATCCTTGTGGCGACGGGCATAGGAATGCTGCTGCTGGCACATTTCAAAGAAGGCAGCCGTAAGAAGCTCTTCTCCAACATCAACCGCTTCATAACCATGCTCTTCGGCGGAATGTGGCACGGCGCGAGCTGGAACTTCATCATCTGGGGCGGACTCAACGGCATAGGCATGATCGTGTATATTCTGTGGAAAGACATGAAATGGGGCTTCAGGCTCTGCCTTACAGGCGTTTGCGCCATAGGCCTGGCCGCCCTTTGCCACTATGAGCCGGAACCTGTATGGAATATCCTGAGTATATGGATGGCCGCTATTTTCGCAGGAACGCTGGTCCGCTTTATCTACCACTTGTTCAGGCCTGACGCCATGGGAGCTCCGTCAGGGGGTATGGACAGCGTGAGGATAGCCATCGGAGGCAAGCCGGTCAAAGGATTCAAGCGCGTCACGATCACCAGACGCAGGGACGCCGCGACCGCATGGCTCGGCACGGTCTGGGCCATCGTGCAGACTTTTACTTTCATAACGTTCACCAGGCTCTTCTTCCGCAGCGGCTCGAACCTCGATCCCGCAACCGCCAACCAGGTAGCCTGGCAAACTGCCAGGAACATGGTGCACCAAATTGGTTCCGCCTGGGATATGTCCGTGATTCCCGACGTTTGCGCAGGATATTGGAAAGTTTTTGCCCTGGTCGTGGCGGGGATGGTCATCCACTTGCTTCCGGCACGTTTCAAACGCCGCTACCGCCTGGCGTTCGCATCTCTTCCGATGCCCGTCATGGCCATCGCTTCAGCCATGATTGTTTTCATTCTGTATCAATTTGTTACGGCAGACACCCAGCCGTTCATTTATTTCCAGTTCTAGTTTTTTCATAGATCTCCCCCGACTGCAGGCTTATTCCTGAAAATGTGCCACCCTCGGCAACATAAGAGGGAGGGGCCCACGTAGTGGGAGGGGTCGCGTAGCGACTTTTCAGGAATAAGCCTGCAGCCGGGGGAATCTCTTATAGGGACAATGAGACGGAGGCGTAAGCGGCACGTCCCGGCATGGGATAGCCCTGAACCACTTGGTACCGGGCGTTGAAGATATTGGAACAGCGGAGCGAAGCAGTAAGCTGTCCGCGTCCTTTCAAAAGACTGAACCGGCGCGCCAGAACCACGTCGCTAAGGCTCCATGGAGCAATATAATAATCCGCAGTATTGGCGGTTCTGGACCAGCGTCCTCCGGTCACCAGCGTATCCCACACCAGCGACCAGTCCCGAAAGCCCACATCCAGGCCAGCAGAACCGCTGTGAAGCGGAATATACGGAATCTGGTTGCCGTATGTCAAACTTCCCGGCGTACTGTGGTCGAGGGCGCTTTGGAAAGAATAGCGGAGCACGCAGCCGAAGTTCCAATCACCTTGGCTCAAGCGAGACTCCGCTTTACAATCGACGCCGCTGACGTCTGCCACTCCGATATTCAGCATAGTCCAGCGGAACTGCGAGGCGGTGGGAATGGCTACGATCTTGTCGCTCACCCTGTTGTAATATGGAGACAGGCGCACTTCCCATTTGAATGCCGGACCTCCCTCATGGAGGCGCAGGTCCGAGCCCAGCTGGAATGCCGACTCCGGACGCAGGCTGGCATTGCCTATCAACGTGTAATACAAATCGTTGAAGGACGGCAAGCGGTAGCTCCTCTTGACGAAACAGTCAAATTCCAACCACCCTAACGGCTCCCAAGCAAAACTAAGAGACGGCATCCACTTGCAATGTCTGATATCGTCCCTCGACCATCCTCCCGCCTGCGGATTCGCAAAGGTATCCTGCGCCAACTGGAACGCCATATGCCCGGCAATCCTGAATTTGTCCAGAATCACCCTGGTAGCCAGGGCCCCGGTTAGGACGCTCCTCTTCGGCTGCACGAAGGCACCGGCGTCGGAATCGAGCGAATTCCACTGATAATCAGAAGACAAGTCCGCCGACCAGCACGGGGTGAACGTAATGGACTGTGCAACTGATGCGTACACCGAACGCTGCCGATAGTGCAGGTCATACGGCACCGCCATAGGATTCTTTTCGGGGTGGGTAGAAAAATGAGTATAAGAATCGGCATACTTGAAACGCACGGCGCTTGCGTAAGCGTCGGTCCATTCCTGCTTCCATGCGCCCTGAAGGTACATCTCCCCGTCCGACTGCCTCTCGGCGCTCAGCGGAAACCCAAGCGCCCTCCTGACTACCGGTCCGGGAAAGCCCCTTTCAGAGCCGTAGGCATGCACAAGCACACGCCAGTCTCCCCTGCTCAGGCGTCCGTACAAACGCGTGTCAAGGCGCGCACTGCGGATATCTCCGTTTTCACGCACCAAAGTAGTGTCAAAGTATTGATAAGGATAGCGTCCGTTGCTTCCGAGGTACTCAAGGGAGGTGACAAGAGCCGACTTGCCGAAGCGCTTTTTCCATCCGAGCGAAGGATTGACTGTTCCCATCGAACCGCCACGCACCGATATATTCAGTTCGTCACGCTCCGGGACTGCAGTGTCCAGATGCACGGAAACACCTGAGGTATACTCCGCCGCCGTCAGCAGGCGCTGCGACAACTGGCCTTCATACAACGACAGCTGGTCCGCCTCCATGCTTGATATGCGGCCAAGGTCCACCTGCATGTTCTGGGCATTGTCTATCTGGATACCGTCGATGAAAATGCCCACGTGCTCGCTTCCCAGGCTGCGTACGTTCACGGTCTTAAGCCCCCCGGCCCCGCCGTAATCCTTGACTTGCACGCCGGTGAAGAGCCTGAGCAGGTCGGCGGCATTCATGGTCGCAGCGGCACGGGCCGGGGTTTTTATGCTTTCCGTCGGCCTGAGTACAGGCAAGTCACGGTCCGAGCGCACCATGGCCGCAGCCAGCGTATCCGGAGCCTGCGCAACTGCGGGCAGACCGGACGCCAGCAGGACGGCACATACAAGCGCGGACCTGCAGAAAAGCATGCTACCAGATGGCAAAATGCCCGGGACACACCCCGGCGGTTACCTCACAGAGTTTGCCGCCGGCGCTCCAGTCGTAGCAGCTGACGGTGCCGGGATTGAAATAATCGCCAGCATCGCCTATGATGAAATAAGGATGAGGCTCGTCAGAACCTGACGGAGAAGGCTTTTCAAGCACGGCAAGTCCATATGGCGTACCTGGCACGGGGTCGGGATATAAAGTGAAATGTCCTTTTCCGCTTTCAAAGTCTTCCACCTTGAAAGACCACAGCGAATAGCTGCGGGGCGCCGACCAGTCGAATTCGTTTTCCGTGCCGATGCAGTAGACAGTATTGCCGGCCATTGCCGAACATGTAACGTTCAGTGCCTCAGGTTTAACGGCAGATCCCTCCCCAAGCCGCATGGATTTTTCAGGATTCCGGGCATACAAAACGTACATACCCGAATGGACATCATAATAGTTGCCGAAGCTGCTGACATAGATTGCACCATGGCCGTCGGAATAAACGCTCTTGAGGTTGACTGCAACCTCCACGTTCTTTATAAGCTTGAAAGAGGCAATGTCTATGATGCTGACTGTATTGTCATATGAAAAGGACGGGGGCAGCTGGCTGGAAATGCCGCCGGAATTGGCAACGTACAGCCTGCCGTCGTAGCAAGCTATGCCCTCCGGCTGGTAACCCACTTCCACACTTCCCGCTATCTGTTTGGTTGTCAGGTCTATCCTGTACACCTGTCCCTTGGGGTTCTTGAAGTCCGTAACATTATATCCGGAGTCGTAATTGACGTATGCTCCGGCCCAGGAAGTAACATAAGCATATTTATTGTCGAATGCTATGTTGCGCGGCGTGGGTACGGCGATGGCGGCAATCTCGGTCTCGTCCTTTGCCGACAGCACTTCCACGATCCCGGAATTGTTGACAACCACCCAGACCTCATCTCCGTTCACGGCGATGTCGTTGCCCACGTCGCCAAGGCCGGAGGCCACATCCGGGTTCATTTTACCGAATGCATTCTTTATGTATTTACCGTCAGAAAAATGAAGGAAATCCAGGCTCGCATTGTTTGAGCCCATTCCTCCCTCATTGAGGACGAACAATTTGCGGCAAATGCCCTTCAGTGCTGTCACGTTCACTTCTTCTCCGTCCAGCGCATAATCCCGGGACGGTTCCAAATCTTTGGTGCAGGCGGCGAAGAAAAGAAGCGCGCCAAGCAGAAGCATGTTTTTTTTCATAATCTGTTTTGAGTTTTAGAAGACGGCCGCAAATTTACGAATTTATTTCAACTCCCTGTCGAGATAACGTTCTCCGGTCTGCTCTTTCACGGCATCTATGAAGGCGGGGGCATAAGCTGGCGAAGCCCGCAGCCCACTGGAGCAAAAGGACAAGGGTAATAATCGCTTTCTTCATAACAGGATACACTTTTGCGGGCAATATTGAAAAAAGCGGGCATTAACACAAAAAAAGTTGGGCCGTTACCGGTCCAACTTTTGAGTGAGAACAGACAGATTTGAACTGTCGACCTCTTGCCTGTCAAGCAAGCGCTCTAAACCAACTGAGCTATGCCCTCAGACTAAGTGCTCCCTTAGGGGCTCGAACCCTAGACACCCTGATTAAGAGTCAGGTGCTCTACCAACTGAGCTAAGGAAGCAATATTTCAATTTTGTGACCCGTTCGGGGCTCGAACCCGAGACCCCCACATTAAAAGTGTGATGCTCTACCAACTGAGCTAACGAGTCCTCCT
>CAMJHF010000023.1 GCA_946405435.1 uncultured Bacteroidales bacterium | reverse complement strand
TACTGGTCCACTATCGGTCTTCCGATCATATTTAGCCTTGCGGCATGGTCGCCGCAGATTCAGACAGGATTCCACGTGTCCCGCCCTACTCAGGTGCCAATCTCGAACATACCCCGTTACCCGTACGGGCCTTTCACCCTCTGCGGACCGACTTTCCAGACGGTTCCGGTTCCTAGTTGAATCTTTATGACTGGTCCTACAACCCCGACTGCGCCGTAACGCAACCGGTTTAGGCTCTTCCCATTTCGATCGCCACTACTTTGGGAATCGATATTTCTTTCTTTTCCTGCAGGTACTAAGATGTTTCAGTTCCCTGCGTTCGCCCCACCTCGCTGTGGTCTGCAGTCTTCAACTGCAGGGGTTCCCCCATTCGGACATCTCCGGATCAATTCCTGTTTGCAGATCCCCGGAGCTTTTCGCAGCTTACCACGTCCTTCTTCGCTTTCGGAAGCCAAGGCATCCTCCGTTCGCTCTTCTTCTCTTTCTCTTCTTGTGAATCACACTTGACGACTAACGTCTCGTGTTTCTTACTCGTTTTGCCTTTGAAATTGTAGCCCTAACAACTCGAAAAAACTTCGATTTATTACAGACTATTAATCTCTTTTTACCTCGTTATCTCTCTCAGTATTGTCAATGAACTCTGTGCGTTCTTCCAACGGGCTGCTAGACAATACTGAGACTGTTTTTTCAATATCGCCGTAGGCGCCATTGTCAATGAACTTCTGTGTTTCAATTCCTCCCTTTCGGAAGGGGATGCAAAGGTACACATTTTTTTTTACCTACCAAATTTTTTTATGATTTTTTTGCAAAAAATATTGGCGACCCTCAAAGAGCCGCCATATATAAATATATGTGTGAACAATTGTGGCCTACAACTCGACCGGCAGCTCTAACTGCACGTCGGCGGAAGAACGGCCCACAATCACCTTGTAGGTTCCCTTATCCACCACCCAGTCGTGAGCGGGAGTGCTGTAACGTGCAAAAGACCCGCTTGTCAGCAATACGCTAACCTCCTTGGACTCACCGGGAGCGAGGGATACCTTCTCATAACCCTTGAGCTCCCTGGAAGGGCGTGCAACTGCGGATTTATCCTTGGAGACATAGACCTGGGCCACCTCTGATGCAGCGGCCTTGCCGGTGTTCTTGACGGTAAACTTGACGCAATAACCGTAAGGAAGCGTCTCGATACTGCCGCCCGAATACTCGAAACTGCTGTAAGTCAGGCCGTACCCAAAAGGATACATAGGTTCGACACCGAAACGGTCCACGCCCCTGTAGCCAAGGAAAATGCCCTCCTTGTACTCGGCGTTGGGATATGGATCACGATTCTTGCTGCGCTGCTTGACGGCAGGAACCACGGCATGGTAGTACTTGGAAGCGGGATTCTTGTCTTCCGCGCCCCAGAAAGTGAAGGGAAGGCGGCCGGAAGGTGACACGGCGCCGGAGATTATGGCGGCAAGGGCCCGTCCGCTCTCCTGACCAGCGTACCATGCCATCAGCAGACCTTTGACATTGCCTATCCAGGGCGTGACATCAAACTCGCCGCCGCTGTTGGCCACGACAAGGACATTAGGATTGAGGGACGCCACCTTGGCGATGAGTTCGTTCTGTCCTGCAGGCAGGGAGTATGTACGGTCGGCACCTTCCTTCTCCGTGTCGAAGTTAAAGCCGACGGACACTATGACGGCCGTGGCCTTGGCCAGGGCTTTCTCGTCGATGGCATTATAGTCCATGAGTGAGACTTTGTATCCCTTTCCGAGGGATGCAAGTCCCTGATACAGAGTGGTAGTGGTGCCCTCTATGGGGTCCATGCGCCCGGAGCCGCCGCCATAGGGAATTATGTCCGCATTGGGGCCGAGCACTATTATATTGTTCTTCTTTGACGCCTTTATTGGCAGGATTCCGTCGTTCTTGAGAAGCACCGGGCCCTCGAGGGCGGCCTCGTATGCCTTCTGGCGGGAGGCGGGATTGTTCTCTGGGATGTCGGCATTCTTCATGGGGAGGTCAAGAAGGCCGTATGCAGCGAAGGTCTGGAGGATGCGGCAGCACTTCTCGTCCACTACGGACTCTTCGATCGTGCCGTTCTTGACAAGCTCGCTTACGGCCTCGTAGTTAAGCACATAGCCCTTAGGCATCTCAAGGTCAAGAGTTGTACTGAGACAGCCGAGGGTGGTGTAGGAGGATGTCCAGTCGGTCATGACTATGCCCGCGTGGCCCCAGCCGCGCAGCTGATTCAGAAGCCACTCGTTTTCCGGGGCATGGACGCCGTTGACAGGGTTGTAGCTGGTCATGACGGCTCCGACGCGGGCCTGCTCCACAGCCTTGCGGAAGGTGGGGAAATAGATCTCGTTCATGGTGCGCTCGTCTGCAACAGAGCCGGTGCCGTGGCGGTCGTACTCCTGGTTATTGAGGGCGAAGTGCTTTATGGTAGCTATGACACGCTGCTCCTGAATGCCTTTGATGTACTGGACAGCGGTTTCGGAGGCCAGATAGGGATCCTCGCCGTAATATTCGAAATTGCGTCCGCAAAGGGGTGAACGATAGATATTTACGCCGGGGCACAGCATGATGCGTACGCCGCGGGCGGAGGCATCCCAGCCGATTCCGGTACCCACGCCATGGGCGATCGAACGGTTGAACGATGCTGCCAGGCTTATGCCGCTGGGGTAATATGTGCTGTTGGTTTTGTTGCGTACGCCCTGGGGGCCGTCGGCCATGCGCACCGAAGGGATGCCGAGGCGCTCTACGGCAGCAGTGTGGAAGCCGTCATCCTGCCCTGTGATGAGGGCGCATTTCTCCTGGAGAGTCATCTGTTCCACAAGGGCCTGCGCCCTTTCACGGTCTTCGCGTGTGATGTAAGTCTGGGCCTGCACAAAAGAGCCGGCAAGCACCAGAGCAGCCAAAATCAGTATTCGTTTCATCGTGTTATTTTATTTTTGTCAAATTTACAAAAAAATAATGAGACCTTAATGCCCGGAATCAAGGACTGACATCCCGTCTGAACGCACGGCCGGCAAAGTCCAGGAGCCAGGTCCAGTCGACTGAAGACAAGCCGTGGCTGCCGGTCCGGCGCACATAGCCCAGGTGGCTGCCGACCGCAGATGAATCATTGTCCGCAGGCCACCCCACATCGGGAAGCCCCGGCGCGCCGAGAAACTCCCACACAGGTGAGGCGGCTCTCAGGCACAAAAACTCTCCGCGGGTGTCGAACCACGGCTTGTCGAATCCCTCGACCAACAGCGGCCTCGGTGCTATGCAGCTAACCAGCAGATGCTGGTCGAAAGGCATCGTTTCGGCTTCACAGCCGGCATATTTTGCGTAAGCAGGAGAGAACCAATGTCTGAAGCGAGTTGTCTCGGACAGGACGTTCTCGCCGAAATACCGTTTGGCCAGGGGCACTCCCCCGCCGCCTGTCTGATTAAGGCCAACCACCGCAAAACGCCTGTCCCATGCGGCGGCAACAAGGGCAGCCTTGCCCAGGCGCGAAGAGCCCGCAAGCACGACGCGTCCTGCATCCAGGTCGGGCAGTTTCTCTATCATGTCCATGCCGCGCATAAGAGCCCACGCCCAGGCACCGAGAGCGCGCGGCCCTTCAGGCGTACCGCTGTCCTGCCACAGGTCGAAGACTCCGCTGAACGCCAGAGAGTCCTGCAATGCCGGATCGGCAATGTCGGGACTGATCCCGTCATAGAAAGCGCAGACAAGGGCGTAGCCACGGCCAAGCACGGCCTGGACCGGATCGGCCAATTCGGTCACGCCATCGGGAAATCTGAGCATAAGCACCACAGGCAAAGGGCCTTGCCGCCCTTCTGGAGTGAACACGGTCCAGTCTATCTGCGGGCCGGTAAAGTCCGTCCTGAAACTCATCCGGACAAGCCTGCGCCGCACCCCCGCGGCACAACTGTCCGCAAGGTGCTGAAGATACACAGGCTCCGGAGACGGAATGCGCCCGTACATTTCCCGTTCGAAAAGTGACAGAATCTCGCTGCGGCGCGCTTCCCACCCTTCCGGGCTTTTTACTATGCGCCCATCTGCAAACCGAAGCGGATCTTCGAGAGTATACGGACCGACAGCCTGCTCGTCAGCATTGTAGGGAATGCCTTTGTTGGTCTGTGCGAAAATGCTGCCCCCGACTCCCGAGAACAGGAGCAAGGGCAGCATAATCCTCAGAATCTTGTGCATCAGGACAGCTGCTTGACGATTGTATAAGTGCCTGAATTATAGTCCTTGGACTCGGATTCCCCGGGCAGGGTGACCGTGGCCGTGGCGCCCTTTGGTACCGTAAACTTCCAGGTCCAGCTGTCGCCTTCGAACTTCCAGGAGCTCTTGACAAGCCCTGCGGCCGAAGGGTATTCCGCCTTGATCCAGCCAAGGCGCTTGTCGGGAACAGGCTTCATGACAATGTGCCTGAAGCCGGGATCGGCAGGGTCGGCGGAGATGCCGGCAGCCGTCTCCCATATCCACTGGCACACGCAGCCGTAGGCATAATGGTTGAAGCTGTTCATACCCTTCGGCCCCATGCCCTTGTCTTTCATGTAGCTGTTCCAGCGCTCCCAGATAGTGGTGGCACCGTTGTCGACAGAATACAGCCAGCTGGGGTTCTTGCGCTGGAAGAGCAGGTCCCAGGCAATGTCCGCCATGCCGTTGTCGGTAAGCGTCTGCATCAGGATGGAAGTACCCAGGAAGCCGGTCTGCAGGCAGCCGTCGTGGGCGGCGAAATTGTCCCGGAGGCGCTGAATCATGGCAGCCTTGGCCTCTCCTTCCACCAGTTCATTCTTGAGGGCGAACAAGGCGGGGGTCTGCATGGAGTTCAGGGTGTCCAGCTTGAAGGTTCCGTCTTCGTTGAGGAAGCGCTCCTTTATGTATGCACGGGCTTCCTTCAGCATCTCCGCATATTCTTTCCCATCCTCGCCGACGACTTGCGACATATCTTCCATCATCGCAGCATCGATGGCCCAATATGAGGCGGAAAGATAGTTCCAGTACTCTATGACCTCGGGACGGCGGGACTTGTTGCCTTTGGCGTCGGTGATGTTGATGTCGGTATGCGACTCGAGGGCCTCGTAGCTGAGCCAGTCGGCCCACTGGTAGTTGCCGTTTTCCTTGGCAAGGGCAGTGTGGTCATATTTAACTTCCGCGATGTGCGCCATCCAGCGCTCCATGGCATCCCAGTTTTCCTCAACGATGGAGACGTCTCCAAACTGCTTCCAGACAGTCCAGGGCACTATCACTCCTGCATCAGCCCAGCCAACGCGGGACATATTGCCTCCGTATTGAGCCTTGGGGGCCACTCCGGGGAAGCCGCCGGTCTCGCTCTGAGAGTCTCGCATGTCCCTCATCCATTTGCGGAAGAAAGAACGGGTGTCGGCAAAGAAAGAACCGGTCTCGGTGAACACCTGGGTATCAGCTGTCCAGCCGAGACGCTCATTGCGCTGAGGGCAATCGGTCGGGACCGACAGATAATTGGAACGCTGGCCCCAGAGAGTATTTGATATCAGCTTGTTGACGCTTTCGTCCCCCGTCTCGATCCGTCCTGTCTCGATTTCGCTTGTGATGGAGGTTACGGGGATGGATACGACAGACTTTATCTGCACGGGAGCTGTGGCCGTCACCGAGATATAACGATAGCCGAAGAAAGTGCAGCGGGGGCAGTAGGTCACGAAACCCTCCTGCGGGCCGAAAGTGTATTTGAGGATCATGCCGCTCTCCGGGCAGCGGAGGTTCTCGCGGTGGACGCTGCCCTCGGGGCCGTCCATGCCGCGGCTGCGGGCACCGTTACCGTCGTTGAGCATCTCGCCGGGAAGGCAGGTCAGTTCCACTCCCTCGGCTGCCTGAAACTCGAAGCAAGGGACTGCAGATGCATTCTGGCCGAAGTCTATCACCAGAGTATCGCCGGGAGCCACCTGCAAAGGTTCCCCGGGAGCAAACTCCTTGGTTATAACCACCTTGCCAAAGTCCTCACCGGTTCTGCCGCTGGCCCCGCTCCAAGTATAGGCAAGGACGGGGTTAAGTGTAATGTCGGGACGCAGATATATTTCCGCGCCGCAGGTGGGGACGATTTCTCCGGCAAATTCGGAGTTGACCTCGGGAGTGCCGAGCAATTCGGGAGTCTCATAACCGGGCTTTACCCTGGCATCGTATTCCTCACCGTCGAATATGGCGGCGTGCTTCACTGGTCCCGTGATTCCGGCCTTCCAGGCAAGGGTGTCGGTACCGAAAAGTTCCTTGCCGCCGTCGGCGTAGGTGAGTTCAAGGACACTGCGGAAAGCGCATTTCTTGCCCCTCATGCCGTCATGGCCTGCGGGAGTGACGATTTTGTCTCCCCACCAGCCGGGAGTGACCTGCGCAGACAGCCGGTTCACGGCGCCGTCAGTTTTGACAAAGGCGTCCGTGATATCGTAAGTGTATGAAATCTTGGTCTTTTTATAATGGGTGAAGCCGGGTTTCAGCACCTCGCGGCCCACCACTTTGCCATTGAGGTAAAGCTCGTAGACGCCCAGACCGGTGGTCATCCACCTGGCGCTTTTGACCTTCCGGCCATTGGTCACGTCAGCGACAAACCAGCTGGCGCCGTCGGCCGCACGGTTGTTCTCCTTGTCTCCGACAGTCCCGGTGACTACGGGAGCATCGGCAGCGGATATCCATTGGGAGCATTCCCAGGCGCTGCCGTCAAGAGGCCCGGCAAGTTCGCCTACATTCGAAGAAGGTGCGGAGCAGGCCGCAAAGCAAGCAGCCGCTGCGGCTGTTGCAAGGAAAAATCCGAGAAACTTTTTCATATGGTTACTAGCTGTCAAGTTTCAGCACTGCCATGAAGGCGCTCTGGGGAACCTGCACGGTACCTATCTGGCGCATGCGCTTCTTGCCCTCCTTCTGCTTTTCGAGGAGCTTGCGCTTGCGGGTGACGTCGCCGCCGTAGCATTTGGCGGTAACGTCCTTGCGCACCTGCTTCACGGTCTCGCGGGCAATTATTTTGGCCCCGATAGCCGCCTGGATGGGTATGTCGAACTGCTGGCGCGGGATAAGGTCCTTGAGCTTTTCGCACATCTTGCGGCCGAAGGTGTAGGCGTTGTCTTCGTGGATGAGGGTGGACAGGGCGTCGGCAGGCTCACCGTTCAGGAGGATATCCAGTTTGACGAGCTTGGCGGGACGGTACTGCGTGATGTGGTAGTCGAAGGAAGCATAGCCCTTGCTGATGGTCTTCAGCTTGTCGTAGAAGTCGAAGACAATCTCGCTCAAGGGCATGTCGTAGTTGAGTTCAACGCGGTCCGCCGTTATATAGTGCTGGCTCACCAGGGTGCCCCGGCGGTCCAGGCAGAGTTTCATTATGGGGCCGAAGAACTCGGTCTTGCTGATTATCTGGGCACGGATGTACGGTTCCTCGATGTGGTCGATGAGGGTAGGTGCCGGAAGCCCCGAGGGGTTGTGCACGTCGAGCACTTCGCCCTGCATCGTATATACCTTGTAGGACACGTTGGGGACGGTGGTGATGACATCCATGTCGAACTCGCGGAACAGGCGCTCCTGCACGATTTCGAGGTGCAGAAGGCCCAGGAAACCGCACCTGAAGCCGCTGCCCAGGGCAAGGGAACTCTCGGGCTCGTACACGAACGAGGCGTCGTTGAGCTGGAACTTCTCCAGCACTGCACGCAGTTCCTCGAACTTGTCGGCCTGGACGGGGTACATGCCCGCAAAGACCATGGGCTTGACTTCCTCGAATCCGGCAATGGCCTTGACGCAAGGGCGGGCAACGTGCGTTATTGTGTCGCCCACTTTCACTTCAACGGCGCTCTTGATGCCGGTGATAATGTATCCGACGTCGCCGCAGCCCACCTCGGTGCCCGGAATGAGCTTCATCTTGAGGGAGCCGACCTCTTCCACCTCGTACTCCATTCCGGTGGCGAAGAATTTGACCTTGTCACCCTTGCGTATGCTGCCGTTCGCAACTTTGAAGTAGGCGATGACTCCGCGGAAGGAGTTGAATACGGAGTCGAAAATGAGTGCCTGCAGGGGGGCGTCGGGGTTGCCGGACGGGGCGGGAATCTTTTCGACAATGGCGTCCAGGATGGGCGGCACTCCCTCGCCGGTGCGGGCCGAGACGCGGAAGATGTCGTCGGGGTCGCAGCCCAGCAGGTCGCATATCTCGTCGGCCACCACGTCGGGCTGGGCAGAATCCATATCTATCTTGTTGAGTATGGGAATGATCTCCAGGCCATGGTCTATGGCCATGTAGAGATTGGAAATGGTCTGTGCCTGCACGCCCTGGGTGGCGTCCACGACCAGCAGCGCGCCCTCGCATGCGGCGATGCTGCGGGAGACCTCATAGCTGAAGTCCACATGGCCGGGAGTGTCGATGAGGTTGAGCCTGTAGCCGTTGTAGTTCATCTGGATGGCGTGGCTCTTGATGGTGATGCCTTTCTCCCTTTCCAGGTCCATGTCGTCGAGCACCTGGTTCTCCATGTCGCGGGCCGAAAGTGTGCTGGTCAGCTCCAGCAGGCGGTCCGCCAGTGTGCTCTTGCCGTGGTCTATATGTGCAATTATGCAGAAATTGCGAATGCGGTTCATTTCCATATTAAGTGCAAAGATAACACTTTTGCCCGTTTTTAGCCCCGGCCGGAGAAAAAGAGTCAGAAACTCTCCCATTTCTGCCTTTTTGAGGCTGTTTGGGAGACAAAACGCTGATTTTTCTCCCGAAAACCTTATATTTGTTATTCTCAAACGAAACTAAATATTTTAGATATGGCAAATACTCAAGAATTAAGCAGAATCGCATCGCAGGTGCGCAGAGACATTGTTCGCATGGTTTCAGCAGCCGGTTCCGGCCATCCGGGCGGGTCGCTTGGCATAACCGATGTTATGACGGCCCTGTATTTCAACGAAATGAAGCACGACCCCGCCACCTGGACGCGCAGCGCCAAGGGCCAGGATGCATTCATCATTTCCGCCGGCCACCTGGCACCGGTATATTATTCCATCCTCGCGCGCGCCGGATATTTCCCGGTGAGTGAACTGGGCACGCTCCGCAAGTTCGGCACCCGCCTGCAGGGCCACCCTTGCATAACCGACAGCCTTCCCGGCGTTTTCCAGAGTTCCGGATCCCTGGGGCAGGGCCTTTCCTGCGCCGCCGGCATCGCCCTCGGCAAGAAACTTGACGGCGAGAGCGAGCGCGTCTACTGCCTGCTTGGCGACGGCGAGAGCGAAGAAGGCCAGATTTGGGAGGCCGGCATGTGGGCCGCCCACCATAAACTCGACAATCTCATTGCCTTCACTGACTGGAACGGCCAGCAGATCGACGGCCCCGTGGAGGCTGTGGGCGGCATCGGCGACCTGCGCGACAAATGGAGCGCCTTCGGCTGGGAAGTCATCGAGGCCGACGGACACGACTACGACTCCATCCTCAAGGCCTTCGAACTCGCCCATGCCGCAAACGGCAAGCCCAAGATGATACTTTTCCGCACCGAGATGGGACACGGCGTGGACTTCATGGCCGGCACCCACAAGTGGCACGGCAAAGCCCCCAGCGCCGAGCAGTGCGCCCAGGCCCTCGCCCAACTTGAAGAAACATTAGGAGACTATTAATCACCAATGAAGAAATACACTGACCAGGGTAAAATAGATACCCGAAGCGGCTTCGGAGCGGGGCTCCTTGAGGCCGGACGCAAGGACAGCAGAGTCGTTGCAATGACTGCGGACCTCAAGGGTTCGCTCAAGATGGATGCATTCGCCGCAGAATTTCCCGAGAGGTTCATCCAGTGCGGCATTGCCGAAGCCAACATGGTGGGAGCCGCCGCAGGCCTCGCCATCACCGGCAAGGTGCCCTTCATCGGGTCCTTTGCCGAATTCGTGACAGGACGTGTGTACGACCAGCTCCGCCAGGAGGTGGCCTACGGGCACACCAACGTCAAGATTGCATCGTCCCACGCCGGCATCACCCTGGGCGAGGACGGCGCCACCCACCAGACCATGGAGGACATCGCCCTGATGCGCGCCCTGCCGGGCATGGCGGTAGTCGCCCCCTGCGACTTCAATCAGACCAAGCAGGCCACCATCGCCTCCGTAGACTGGGACGGCCCCGTGTACCTGCGCTTCGGGCGCCCCGCCGTCCCCAATTTCACCGATCCCGACGAGCCGTTCGAAATAGGAAAAACCTATGTAATGAACGAGGGCAAGGATGTTTCCATCATCACCTGCGGACACCTCGTCTGGGAGGCCCTGCAGGCCGCTGAAGCCCTTGAGGCAGAAGGAATCGGCGCCGAGGTGCTGAACGTCGCCACCATAAAGCCGCTGGACGAGGCCACCATACTCGCCTCCATCGGCAAAACACGCTGCGCCGTGGTGGCCGAGGAGCACAATGCCGCCGGAGGTCTGGGAGAGGCCGTGGCGGGCCTTCTCGCTGCAAAGTGCCCCACTCCCGTGGAATTCGTGAACGGTGAAGACAAGTTCGGCCAGTCCGGCAAGCCTGCCGAACTCATGGCAGCCTGGGGCTTCGACGCCGCCCACCTTGCCGAGGCCGCAAAACGCGCAATCGCCCGCAAGTAATGCGTTATTTTATTCGTTCGGTCAAGTACTTCGTACAGCTCATGGTGATCCTTGCGCTCATCATAGCTGTACTGGTGCTTGCCAAGATAGTGCCCGGAGACATTTCCAAAATTTTCGTCAACGGCTACGACTCACTGTGGCAAATAGCACTGCTGATGGCAGCGTTCGCCGCCATCTACCCCCGGTTCGGCTATGCGCGGCGCCAGGCCGTCGTGCCAGGCTCCGATGAGGAAGCGCTTCCTGTGCTGGACTCGGTCATGCGTGCCCACGGATATGAAAAAGAGCAGCGTACAGACGGCAAGTTGTGCTACCGAAAAAAGGCCGTCGGCGACCGCCTCACCCGCCTCTGGGAAGACCGCATCACGGCCTCGCGCTGCGTCACGGGCTATGAGCTCGAAGGCATAGGCCGCGACGTAATCCGTATCCTGAACGCCCTCAGGGACAGGGAGCAATAGCCCCCTGATTTAAACCACCGGGCGTTTTGCGCGTCTAAAGGGCGTATGCAAGAGCAGGAAAGATTCTTTAATGAATTGGTGCAGAAGTACAGCGAACCTCTGTACTGGCACGTGCGCACCATGGTCGGCAGCCACGAGGATGCCGACGACCTCCTGCAGGATATCTTCATCAAAGTATGGAAGGCTCTCCCAGGCTTCAGGGGCGACTCCGACGTGTTCACATGGCTCTGGCGCATAGCCACCAACGAGACTGTCAGTCACCTGCGGAAAGCACGGGTGAGGGCGGCCCTGAGTTTCTCCCGCATCGACGAGCAGGCCGAGCGCATATCCGACCCGGACCCTTACTTCGACGGCGACGCCGCCATGACCGCCCTTCGCAAAGCCATTGCCGCCCTGCCGGACAAGCAGAGGCTCGTATTCACCATGCGCTACTACGAGGACCTTTCCTACGAGCAGATTTCAGCCATCACAGGCACTTCGGAGGGCGCGCTCAAGGCTTCGTACCACATTGCCTTCGAGAAAATCAAGCATCTGCTACTCGAATCCGATTAAACCTTTTCAGGCCATTTGCGTCTAAAGAAACGAAATGAAAACAAAATTACCATATTCCACTCCATCGGGATACTTTGATTCCCTGAAGTCGCGGCTTTCCGAGATTCCGGACAAAAGCAAGGGCAGGTTCAACTTCGTTCCTTACTTTGCCCTGGCTGTGAGTTTCGCCCTTTTGGTAATGTTGGGGAATTTCATACTCACAAAATCTACGGCAAGCCAGCCGGCAAGCGACCAGGAAATAATCGAATATCTCATCGACTCGGGCACTACACTCGCCCAGTTGGAGGAGGCTGTGTACAACTACTAAAAGACAATTGGTTATGAAAAAGTTTATTTCCATCTTGCTGACAGTCAGCATCGCAACAGTCGCACTTGCCCAGAAACAAGGCGACAAGAGGCCCGGCGGGCATCAGGATTTCGAAAAAATCAAGGCTGAAAGGGTGGCGTTCATCACCAGCGAAGTAGGCCTCACATCCCAGGAGGCAGAGGCTTTCTGGCCGGTGTACAACAAGGTAGAAGCCGAGCAGAGGGAGCTTTTCAAGGCCGAGCGCAAGGCATACATGGAGCTCTGCAAGGCCCTCAACGACGGTTCCGGCGATGTTTCAGCCCTGCTGAACGCATACGTCGACGCCAAGGACAAGAATGTAAACCTGCACACCAAGTACGTCAAAGAGTACAAGAAAGTGCTCCCGGTCGAGAAAGTAGCCAAATTCTTCACCTGCGAGGAGAAATTCCGCCGCCAGCAGATAGGCAGGCTGCAAGGCCACGGAGGCAGGCCGGGAGGCCCTGCAGCGAAGGGCAAGAAAGGCGAAAGGCCTTCAAGGGACAACAAATCCGACAAGGCCAAGCAAAACATCTGATCGGCAGCGACGATAAAACCCGGGCACACAATGTCCGGGTTTTTTCATATATTTGTAGATATGAAACGTTTGCTAGCCACATTCCTTACGGTGATGATTGTGGTCGCCGGCTGCTCAAAACCGGAACCGGAAGTCAATCCAGGCCCCGATGAAACCACAGTAACCCCAACACCGGAACCAGAACCGGAGCCGGAGCCGGAACCGGAACCAGAACCGGAAAAACCCCTCAACGACGAGAACCATATCAACAATTCAGAAATCCTGGAAGGGATGAACGGGGTGGGCCTCGTCTCCGATGCATCCACCGGCAAAGGCATCCCAGGCGTACCCGTAACCGACGGCTACAAATTCACCACCACCGACTCCAACGGCGTGTATCAGATGCAGCTGGACGAACGTACCCGGAACGTCTACATCACCGTGCCCGCCGCATACAAGATCCCGCTGAACGAATCCTTGCACATACCGCAGTTCTACAGCAAGGACAAGATAGACGTCACGAAGGTCAACCGCAACGACTTCTCCCTGGAGCCTCTGCCGGAGCCGGAAACGGAATTCACGCTGGTAATGGTCGGCGACCCGCAGTGCCAGACGTCCAAGGGCGTAGGCTACTTCAGCAAGCAGCACAGCAGCTACCCGGGCACCATCCCCGACATCCAAGCCACCGTCAACGAAGGTATTGCTTCCGGAGAGTACCAGAACGTTTACGCCATGACCCTGGGCGACATAGTGTTCGACGCCACATCCATCTGGGGTTCCATGCGGCAGGCCATGTCCAACGTGCAGATTTCCACCGGCTGGCTGCCGTTCTTCCAGTGCATAGGCAACCATGACCATACCGCCACCACGGACAATGACTACGATGCGGCGCAGATGTTCATCAACCACTTCGGTCCCACCGACTACTCCTTCGACCGCGGCAACGCCCATATAGTTGTGATGGACGACGTGTACGGCACCTCCACCACTTCCTCGTCCGCCCCGGACAAGAAGACCTGGAACTACAACGGCGGATTCATCCCTGACCAGTGGGAATGGCTCAAACAGGACCTGGCCCTGGTCAAGGACAAGCAGGACAAAATACTGATATTCTGCACCCACGTCCCTTTCCGCGAGGGAGCCTGGGTGGGCGGAGCCAATATAATATGGTACTGCTACCGCGAAGAGATTCTGACGGCCATGACCGAGTTCCACTCTGCAGAACTGATGTGCGGCCATTCCCACTACCCCGCTTGCTACATCCACAAGGACTTCGTGTGCAAGAGCGGACGCCCGGTCATGGAGCACATCCACCAGGCGGCCTGCGGCGGATGGTGGAACTGCCACAGCAGCGTCACGGGCGGACCCAACGGCTACACCATCTACAACATCAAGGGCGCGGACGTCGTGGACTGGACCAACAAGGGTACAGGCCGTCCCAAGGACTACCAGTTGCGCGTCTACGACGGCAACCAGGTCTATACCGGCAAGGGGAATTACCGGCTGGACTGGTTCTCCGACAGCATGTCCGCCGGCCGCTCCGGAATTCCGGTATATGGCAACGCCTCGCTGCAGGGCTGCTTCGTGGCCGAAGTGTGGGACGATGACGATACCTGGTGGACAGTGGAGATGTACCAGAACGGCGCCAAGGTGGGCGATTTTGTGCGCGTGCCGGACGGCACCACCTGCAACGTGGCCCTGGCGGCGTACGCCTTCAACGAGTTGGGCAAGGATTCCGTGTCATGGGCAGACCGTACGCACAGCCACCTGTGGTACTACAAGCCGGTGACCGTGGCTCCTGCCGATTTCAAAGACTGGGAGGTCGTGGTGACGCACACCATCCCCGGCAGCGGCCTGAAGAGAGTCTTCCGCCGCAGCGACCTCACCGTCGACTACTCGGAATTCTAAACCGGGGAAGACTATATCAGCGAGAAGATTATGTCGTCCGCGGTGAACCAGCGGTCTTCCGGGATGCGGCCGTAGCCGGGAATGCCGTCGGCGGTGCGAAGGCCGAGCATTATCTTCTCTTCCCGGATTTCAGCATCGGTAAGCACCTCGCAGGAAGAGGTCCAGCCGGTAATGCTCTCCGAATTCCAGCTGCGCACGTCAGGATCTCGGCGCAGGCTGTGGGCGCCGGGGCCGAGCCCCACATAGGGGGCGCGCGTCCAGTAGGCGCTGTTGTGAACCGCCCTGAACCCGGGCAGGGCCCAGTTGGATATCTCGTAGTGCTCGTAACCGGCTGCGGCAAGCATGTCGCATATTAGGTAATACTGCCGGCTGCATTCCTCGTCTGAAAGCTCGCTGTACCGGCCTTCACGCGCCATATTCCCGAGCGCGCTCCCCTCCTCTACCGACAATTGGTAGGCGGAAACATGCTCCGGACGCCAGGCAATCAGCTCCTGCACCGTGGCGCGGAGCATTTCATCATCCATGCCCGACACCCCGAATATGATGTCCGCGCTGGCATTGCCGAATCCTGCGGCCCGGAGCGTCCGGAATGCCTGCCTGGCGCCGTCCGCCGTATGCCGCCGGTTCATCCACCGCAGCATGGCGTCGTCCAGCGACTGCACGCCCATGCTCACCCGGTTGACTCCCAGAGACTTAAGGCCTTCTGCATATTCCGGGGTGATGTCGTCCGGATTCACCTCCACCGTCCACTCGCGGTAGTGCCTGCCGCCGCATGCATCGGCAATGCGGCCTATATACTCAAGAGGCAGCACCGACGGGGTGCCGCCTCCGAAATAGAGTGT
This sequence comes from uncultured Bacteroidales bacterium, assembly GCA_946405435.1. Taxonomy (GTDB): domain Bacteria; phylum Bacteroidota; class Bacteroidia; order Bacteroidales; family UBA932; genus Cryptobacteroides. Next base: position 15,812 of record CAMJHF010000023.1, on the reverse strand, counting down.
ATCCACTGCGGCGCTTGCCGCTATTTCATCTTTTCTGGACTGCGCTTCCGCGCAGATTTCATCGAGCCATTCTGCCGACGGGCATGCCCTCTCGGAGTAGAAATCACAGTAGGTGCAGAAACTCCTGCAGAATGGCACATGGATATATATCACCTCAACATCAGTTCGGCGCTGCCCAGCTTGGCCTGCGTGGTATATGCCTCTGCGGTGTAGATGCCTTTCTCGTATGCGGGAATGTTGTTGACGTAGATGCTCAGTTCCACTTCCTGGCCCTCATAGTCGACCTCGCGGGAGGCGGTGGCGTCGAGGGTTTCACCTCCGTAGGCGAAAGTGGTTCCACGGCCGTCGGAAAGCAGGTTGCCGTTAGGGTCCTTCACACGCAGGTACACGCGGACGGGGCCGGCCTCGGCAAGTGCATTCTCAACCAGGCTGAGCGTGACCATCAGGCGGGCGACGTTCTTGCTGCGGTCTATCATCTTGCCGGCGGTGTTATATGCCTCCATGCGCATGCCGCGGGCCTTGATGACGGAGCCGGTGGCGACCTTGCCGGTGAGGTCCTCGACCTGTGCGGTAAGTTTCTCGTTCATCTTGCGGTGCTCGGCAGCGTCCTTGCGGGCGTTGGCGGCATCCACGGTGAGTTTGTGGTTGAGCTGGTTGAGGGAATCTATCTGCACGATGTAGCCGCGCATGATGGAGCGCAGGGTGCCGAGTTCCTTCTCGTACTGACGCATCTTGACGCGGTTGGTAGCTTCGGTCTTTTTGATGCGCTCGACCAGCTGGGCCACCTCTTCGCGGGAGGAATCCAGCTGCAGGTTGATGGAATCGTAATCTGACGACAGCGACTCGTAATCGCCCTGCAGGGCCACGATCTGCTCGGTGAGGGCGGCCTTGTCTTTTTCCAGTTCGCCAACAAGGGAGTTCTTCTGCCAGAGTACATATGCGAGGGCGGCGGCGAGGAGCACGGCAACGGCTATCATGGCATACATGACGGTCCTGGAACCGCCGTTCGCCTTGCGTTCCTGCTCTTTGCGCTCGAGCCTCTCAAGGGGATCTTCTCTTTCCATAATGATATAATTTAGTTCGCAAAATTAGCAATTTTCCGGCACTTTTGCTGCAACCATCGCGCCAAGTCGTCGGAAAGCAGCGGCGAGAGGGTTTCCAGCACCCTGAGGTGATAGGCGTCCAGCCATTCTATCTCCGAAGAGTCGAGCAGCGAAAGGTCCAGGGCGGAAGTCTCGAAGGGGCAGAGCGTAAGCGGCTCGAATCCCAGCCAGCGGCCGAATTCATTCTGCTCCAGTTCAACGCAGAGCAGCAGGTTTTCGTGCCGCACCCCATGCATGCCCTCACGGTAGATTCCGGGCTCGTCCGACACAATCATGCCGGGCTTCAGCGGCACCGGATTGAGGTTCTGCCGTATGTCCTGCGGGCCCTCGTGCACACCGAGGAAGAATCCAACGCCGTGGCCCGTGCCATGACCGAAGTTTCGTCCGGCGTTCCAAAGAGGTGCGCGTGCAAGGGCATCGATGCGGCAGCCAGGAGTGCCCTCGGGGAAGCGGGCCTTGGCCAGATCGATATGTCCTTTGAGCACCAGGGTGTAATCTTCGCGCTCCAGGTCGGTGAGGTCGCCAAGGGGCACGGTGCGGGTGATGTCCGTGGTGCCGTCGAGGTACTGTCCGCCGGAATCGCAGAGGTACAGGCCGCCGGCCTCGAGCAGAGGAGCGTCGTGCCTTGGGGTTACGTAGTGCGGCAGGGCCGCGCCCGGGCCGAAGGCGGAGATCGTCTCGAAGCTGTCTCCCTGATAGCCGGCCGCCTGCGAACGGAACTCACCAAGCTTTACGGCGGCGTCCCACTCGCTAACCCGGCGCTCGGCCATGACCGACTTCTCCAGCCAGTGGAGGAACTGCACCATGGCCACGCCGTCACGGATATGCGCCCGGCGCATGCCTTCGACCTCGAATGGATTCTTCACGGCCTTCCACGCCCTTACGGGGCTGTCGCCGGAATCGGGACTCACCCCGGAGGTCACAATGGCCTGCGCAAGCTGGTGGTTCAAAGTGGCCGAATCCACGAATATCTTCGCTCCTCCGCACTCCTGGATGAACTCATCTACGGCATCATAGCGGTCGAGGGTCACTCCCTCGGCAGCAAGCTGCCCGAAGCTGCGCTCCGAGTCCGGATCCTCGATCTCATCTTTGAGAACGAACCAGCGGACCTGATCTTCGGTCACAAGCAAATAGCTGATTACAAAGGGATTGTATTCTATGTCGGAAGCCCGCACGTTGAGCACCCATGCCACCTCGTCGAGGGCCGAGAGCAGTATCCCGTCGCAGCCGCGGCCGGCGCAGAACTCCCGCAGACGGGCAATCTTGTCCCATCTGTAGCACCCTGTATCCACGGTAAACACCGGAGTCTGCGGCAGCGCAGGCCTGTCGTTCCACAGATAATTAAGGAAATCCGGGGCGCTGACGAAACACGGCTGGGAGCCGCCAGGTTCGAAGGCCTCTGCGATACCGTCCACAAAAGAATCCGGGATGCTCAAGCCGTCCACGGCAAGTACCGGCTCGACGACATCGCGGAAATGCTCCCGAAGCCACTCGGGGATGAGCACCTGGTCCGGCACCCTTGTCTTGTGAAGTTCCACCCCGGTACCGTCCAGCTGCGCGGCAGCTTGGATAAAATAGCGTGAGTCGGTCCACAGGCCGGCATGGTCGGCTGTGACCACAAGGTCGGCGGCCTCGCCGGTGAATCCCGTGAGCCAGCGAATCTGCTTATAGCGCTCTGCGGGATACTCGCTGCCGTGGGGGTCGGAACCGGTGAGGATCACCGCATCCCAGTCCCTGGAACGCATAAGGGCCCTGAGCGACTCTATCCGTTGGGCGTACTGGTTCATATTTCAGGGGCGAAGTGCGGGATGTGCAGGATTTCCGTCTTGAAGAGATTGCGCCTGTGCATGCGGTCTATCTTCTCTTTGATTTCCTCATCGTCGCAGACGCCCTCGCGTATATAGCGGTCGAGGGTGGCGTAGCTGAAACCGAATTTCTGCTCGTCGGGGCAGGAACCGGGAAGGCCGTCGTCGGGGGTTTTGTGCACCCACCTGGCAGGCAGCCCCAGGTCGTCGCCCACTTCCAGCACTTCCCGGACCACCATCCCCCCAAGAGGGGCGAAAGAGCCGGCGGCGTCGCCGTACAAGGTGGCGTAGCCGATGTAGTCCTCGCTGTAGTTGCACGTGTTTGCCACCATGCCGCCCAGGCTCTGGGCCGCGGCGTAAAGCACCGTCATGCGTATCCTCGGAGGGATATTCTGGATGGACTGGAGGGAGAACTCTCCGCCTGGCATAAGCGTGCCGAGCGCGTCGCACTCGGCCTCTATCCTGCCGATCGGCAGGCAGAGGTAACGTATTCCCAGATAGTTGCAGATTTCGTCGGCCTCATTCAGACTCTGGCCTTCGGCAGGCATGGCTATGCCCACCACCCTGTCGGGCCCCAGGGCCCTGGCGCACAGGGCTGCCGCCACAGTGCTGTCTTTTCCGCCGCTCATTCCCAGCACGGCCGTGCATGCCGGGCCGTTGGTATCGAACCAGTTGCGTATCCACGCAATGCAGTCTTGTGTAAGTTTTTTCATAACGCAAAGATAAATAATACTTTGCAAATCAAAAAATTAGTTGTATCTTTGCAGCCCGCAAAAATGTGTTGCGGGAGTTAAAGTATTTAATATCAATTAATTAACCAAACCAATGCCTGGATTAATTGGAAAGAAAATCGGAATGACTTCCGTTTTCGGTGCCGACGGCAAGAACATACCGTGCACCGTTATCGAGGCTGGTCCGTGCGTTGTCACGCAAATCCGCACAGTCGAAACCGACGGTTACGAGGCCGTGCAGCTTGCCTATGACGAAACCACCGAAAAGCACGCCAGCGCGCCCCTTATGGGCCATTTCAAAAAAGCCGGCACCACCCCCAAGCGCAAGCTCGTTGAATTCCCCGCGGATTTCACAAGGGAGCTCAAGCTCGGCGACGTGATCACCGTTGAGGACATCCTCAAGGAAGAGGTCCCGTTCGTAGACGTGGTCGGCACTTCTAAAGGTAAGGGTTTCCAGGGCGTTGTGCACCGCCACGGCTTCGCAGGAGTCGGCGGCAAGACCCACGGTCAGCACAACCGTCTGCGTCACCCCGGTTCTATGGGTGCATCTTCATGGCCTTCCCGCGTACTTCCCGGTATGCGCATGGCCGGTCACATGGGCAACGCCCGCGTGAAGGTGTTCAACCTCAGGGTTGTCAAGATTCTCCCCGAGAACAATCTCATCGTTGTCAAAGGTTCCGTCCCCGGAGCCAAGGGTTCTTATGTATTATTGGAGGCTTAAGATTATGGAACTTGCAGTATTGAAAATCGACGGCACCCAGTCCGGAAAGAATGTCACCCTTCCCGAGAAGGTATTCGGCATCGCTCCCAACGACCACGCCATCTATCTGGATGTTATCCAGTATCTTGCCAACCAGCGTCACGGCAACGCCAAGACCAAGGACCGCAGCGAGACGGCATACAGCACCAAGAAGCTCGGACGCCAGAAGGGCGGCGGCGGCGCACGCCACGGCTCCCGCAAGGCCAACATCTTCGTCGGTGGCGGCCGCGTCTTCGGACCCGTCCCCCGTTTCTACCACAACAAACTGAACAAGAAGGTCAAGAAGCTCGCCCGCTTCTCCGCCCTTAGCTACAAGGCCCAGGAGAACGCGATCATCATGCTCGAGCCCTTCAAGATGGAAGCCCCCAAGACCAAGGAGCTCCTCGGCATCGTAAACGCCATCAAGGCCGGCGACCGCAAGGTGCTCATCGTGCTTCCCCAGAACTCTGACAATATTTTCCTTTCATCCCGCAACCTGCAGCAGGTCAACGTTATAACTGTTGACGAGATCAACACCTACGCCATCATGAACGCCAATTCCCTGGTACTCATCGACGGTGTTCAGGACATCCTCGAGCAGAGAGCATAAAAGCAAAAGAAGATGGGAATCATTATTAAGCCAATCGTAACAGAGAAGTTGACGGCTCAGGGCGAAAAGTTGAACCGTTACGGCTTTATCGTTGACCGTAAAGCCAACAAGCTTCAGATCAAGGACGCGGTGGAGAAGATGTACAACGTCAACGTCGCCGCTGTCAACACAGCCAATTATCACGGCAAGCGCAAGAGCCGCTACACCAAGGCGGGTCTGCTCCGCGGCCGTGCCAACCATTACAAGAAGGCGTACATCACCCTCGCAGGCGAGGACAAGATCGACTTCTACGCTAACATCTAAGGGAGGAACAAGCTATGGCAGTAAGAAAATTCAAACCGGTAACTCCCGGTCAAAGGAACAAAGTGATCAGCTCTTTCAGCGAAATCACCACCAAGAAGCCCCAGAAATCATTGCTTGAGCCTCTCAAGAGCACGGGTGGCCGCAACAACACCGGCCAGATGACCGTCCGCTACCTTGGCGGCGGCCACAAGAAGATGTACCGTATCATCGACTTCCTCCGCGACAAGGATGAGTGCACAGCAACCGTTCTGACCATCGAGTATGATCCTAACCGCAGCGCCCGCATCGCCCTGGTCCAGTACGAGGACGGCGAGAAGAGGTATATCATCGCTCCCGACGGCATCAAGGTAGGTCAGGTCGTCGCTTCCGGAAGCGGAGTCGCTCCCGAGGTCGGCAACTGCCTTCCCTTAAGTGAAATTCCCGTTGGTACGCTCGTCCACAACATCGAGCTCCGTCCCGGCCAGGGTGCCGCAATGGCCCGCAGCGCCGGTACCAGCGCACAGCTTGCAGCCCGCGAAGGCAACCACGCAGTCCTGCGTCTGCCCTCCGGCGAGACCCGCATGGTCCTGGTGAGCTGCCGCGCCACAGTGGGCGTGGTGTCCAACACCGACCACAACCTCGAATCCCACGGAAAGGCCGGACGCCGCCGCTGGCTAGGCAAGCGCCCCCACAACCGCGGTGTTGTCATGAACCCTCACGATCACCCTATGGGAGGTGGTGAAGGACGTGCTTCCGGTGGACATCCCCGTTCACGCAAGGGTCTGCCTGCAAAGGGCTACAAGACCCGCAACCCCAAGGCTTCGTCCAACAGGTTCATCATTGAAAGAAGAAAGAAATAACGGAATAACACTTAAGAATTATGAGTCGTTCACTTAGAAAAGGTCCCTATATCCAGGAAGCCCTGGAGAATAGAGTTCTTGCTATGAATGATGGTAGCAAGAAAAAAGAGGTGGTCAAGACCTGGTCCCGTTCCAGCATGATCTCCCCGGACTTCATCGGCCATACTATCGCCGTTCATAATGGAAACAAGTTTATTCCTGTTTACGTTACTGAGCAGATGGTCGGCCACAAGCTCGGAGAGTTTGCCCCCACCCGCACATTCAAAGGTCATTCAGGTAACAATAAGAAGTAATCACTATGGGAAAGCGTAAAAGACTTATGGCTGAAAGCCTCAAGGAGGCCAAAAAGGTTACAGCTATTGCCAAGCTGAATGACGTTCCCACTTCCCCCCGCAAGATGCGTCTGGTAGCAGACACCATCCGCGGCAAGGAGGTCAACCTCGCCCTCGACCTGCTGAAATTCAGCAAGAGGGAGGCGTCCATCCGTCTGGAGAAGCTTCTCCGCAGCGCCATCGCCAACTGGGAAGCCAAGAACCAGGATCAGGCCAAGGAGCTTGACAACGGCAACGTCTATGTCAAGACTATCAAGGTAGATGAAGGCCGCACTTTGAAGCGCATCCGTCCGTGCCCTCAGGGCCGTGCGGGCCGCATCCGCAAGCGCTCCAACCATGTGACCGTGATTCTCGATGTAAAACAACCAGTGGAGAATAAGTAATATGGGACAGAAAACTAACCCTATCAGCAACAGAATCGGTATCACCCGTGGTTGGGACTCCAACTGGTGTGGTGGCAACTATGCAGAGAAAATCGCCGAGGATTACAAGATCCGCGAGTATCTGGGCAACCGCCTTGCAAAGGCCAGCCTGAGCAAGATTGTCATCGAGCGCACCCTCAAGCTCATCACCGTCACCATCTATGCCGCACGTCCCGGTTTCATCATCGGCAAGGGCGGACAGGAAGTCGACAAACTCAAGGAAGAGCTCAAGAAGGTCACCAGCAAAGACATTCAGATCAACATCTACGAGGTCAAGCGCCCCGAGGTTGATGCCCACATCGTGGCGGACTCCATCGCCCGTCAGATCGAGGGCCGCGTCAGCTACCGCCGCGCCATCAAGATGGCCATCGCCAACACCATGAGGGTTGGTGCAGAGGGCATCAAGATTCAGATCGCAGGCCGCGTGGGCGGCGCCGAAATGGCCCGCAGCGAGATGTTCAAAGAGGGTCGTACCCCTCTGCACACCTTCCGCGCAGACATCGACTACGCACTTGCAGTAGCCAACACCAAGGTTGGTACCCTCGGTATCAAGGTGTGGATCTGCAACGGCGAGAAGTATGGCCGTCAGGATCTTACCCCCGCCGCACTTGCAGCAGCCAACGCCCAGGCCGCAGGCCAGAGGGGCGGCGAGCGCAGGGGTGGTGACCGTCGTGGCCGTGGCGAACGCCGTGGCCGTGGCGAACGCCGCGACGAGAGGAAATAAAGGAACTCTCTGAATAACAGAAGAGGGTGACCAAAGTCAGTCAGAGACTTGGCCACCCTCTTTTTTATGCAAAAAGACAAAGTTTGTATGTCAAATAGAAAAACATTACATTTGTCCATTGAACAAAACAAATTGTTTTATGAAGCAGTTTTTTACTCTTCTGGCAGTAGGTCTCCTCTTCTTATGCAGCTGCTCGCCCAAAGTGTCCAGCAATCTTCCGGTCATACCCGAAAATCATCCCGACTACGCAGTCATCTACTTCTACCGCCCGAGCGGCTTCGTACAGGCTCCGTACAACGTGTACCTCAATGACCAGGTCGTTTTCCGTTCCAAGAACAAGAACAAAGCCATCGTAAAGGTGGACAAGCCCGGCAAATATGAGATATGGGGAAAGACCGAGACCCGCGAGAGCATCATCCTGGACGTGGAGCCCGGCAAGGACTACTACATACAGTCAGTCGTCCAATTCGGCGTAGCTCTATGGAGGCCCCTCTTCATCAACGTAGCGCCCGAAACAGGAAAAACCGATTGGAACTCAATCAAATAAGATATGAAAAAACTGGTTTTATACTCTCTTGCCATGCTCGTGCTTGCAGCATGCAACGGGCTTGGGAACATCGACGAAACCCAGAGGGAATGGAGCGTGGATGACAACAAGATGACATGGGGGCTGAACGAGTACACCATAAGCGGTTCCCTGCCCAACCTATTCGACGAAAAGGGCCGCATGATTTCCGAGGTGCCCTCCTCGCCTACCGCCTGGGTTACCTTCCTCAACAACCCTGAGGGCTACAACGAGTTCGCGACCGTATATCAGGAATTCCTTGGCAAATCTCCCATGGGAGCCGCAGCCATGATTCCTATGGCAATGGAACTCTACGGGCGCAACAGGTCCACCGGAGAAAAGTGTTTCCAGTTGCTTTGCGGAACACCGGCCAACGCCAACACCATCATAAGGATCCTTGACACCAAGTTCCCCCGCCTGGGAGAGATTGCAAGCACGGATTCTTATCTGCAACGCTATCTTCCCGCCGCCCTCCTGAAGGGCGCAAGGGCCGAGAACGCATACACTCCGGACGAGCCCTACACCGTGCAGATGCTGCCCAGTGCCAATGCTCCTACAGGCCTGTTCTCGCACCTGTACATCTTCGCCGAAGGTTGGGACACCTATCTTCGCGCCGTCGAAATCAAGCAGAACGGAGACCACTACATAGTATCACAGTGCCCCGCATGTTACTCGCAGTGCAAGTACATACAGGGCGACTGGAGCGGACTCAAATAGAGCTTATTCTTCCGGCCTGGAAGGATCGAAGGCACGGGGGCGTGAGAACACGCTCTCGTGCTTTATCTTTCCGTCGGAGCCGTAGATGCGCACCGTAATATCGGTTTTGGGTGAAGAAGTCTTGGCCACAAACATGTGATAAGTCGCATCTTTGGAAGACTTGCTGCTGTGCTTATAGGGGTTCATGATGCGCGGCAGCTCGTAGGCGAAATTCTTGGCGGGATCCTCGTAGCGGGTGGCCTCGACCTTGAGCTTACGGCCTTTCTCAAGCATTTCTACTTTATCGCCCGGTTCCCAGCCCCAATAGTTGAGAAACACGTAGTTACGCCATTTCTTATTGCCATAATCTTGGCGCATTGAGCCGTAAAGCTCCTGCTGTTTCTTGACGCCCTCGCTGTTCCGGTACGCCTGCCCCACGGCATTCATATCGTAGAAACGATAATACTTAGGGCCGTATGCATAGGTCTCGAAGCGATAGCGGGGCTCGCTGCTGGACTCGAATTCGGCAAGCCATATTCCTGCATCTTCGCCGCCGCTTGAGTACATGGGCCAATCGGCCGGAGTCGTCCACATTATGCCGGAAGTTGCGGGAAGGGTACGCTGGTGAAGCCTCGGGAAGTCGGGATGGTCGCATATGTCGTTCCGATGGGTATGGCCGGAGAAGATGGTCACATCGTGGGTGAAGCCTCCGCAAAGCTCATTGAGCCTGCGGACCTGATCTTCCGGCATCAGCAGGCCGTCCGCATGGCCGGAGTACAGCACCGGAGCGTGGGTGCAGATGAAGATGCGCGCATCTTCGTCAACGAGCGAGAGGTCCTGCTCGAGCCATGCGAACTGAGCTTCGGTCAGCATGCTCTTATAGGAACGGTCGCCCTTGACCCCGGGGGCTTTCTTGCCCTTGCCCTCTACGTTGATATAGACTATGTCGTCGAGAAATATCCAGTGGTCGGAGCCGATGTTGACGGAGTACTGACCCGGGCCCCAGCAGTCGCGCTCACGCCAGCCGGCGCGGCGGTCCACATCCTCGCCCACTATCGAAGGGTCGTGGTCGTGGTTGCCCATGAGGGAGTACATGGGGGTGGGATAGCAGAGGTCCTGCAACAGACGGAGGCCGTCGGACTCGTTGAAATTGAATTCTCCCCAGTAGATTTCGTGGGTGGTGTCGCCCAGGTTAGCGGTGTATACGTGGCCGCGGGCGGCGGCGGCCTCACGGCGTATGACCGGCATCACAATGTTCCTGAAACGGCGCAGGTCGTCTCGCGCCGGGTCGTTCGAGAGGTGCATGTCGGCCAGCAGAATCATGGTGTAGCGGTTCTGGTTCTCTTTTTCGAGCACGAAGTCATGGATTTCATCCTGGTCTACTGGGAGGTACAGGGGCTGCCAGAATCCGGGGCGCAGGCCGTCCAGCGTCCGGGCTATGTAGCCGGAGGGTGTTATCACGAATACGCTGCCGCCGGATTTGTCGGAATCCAGGCTGTAACGCCCCTGGGAGTCGGTGAGGACTATGTTGACTCCGTCCGATACGGGGACGCCGTTCATGGGCTGTCCGCCGCAGATTACCCTTCCGTTGATGTTGCCTGCCTGAACGGTTAAAACACAGCAGAGCAGAAGCGATAGGGTTGATATCAAAGATTTCATACAGATTACCATTGCTCGTACAGGCAGGGAGTGCTTCCCTGAAACTGTGCCACCCTCGGCATCATAAGAGGGAGGGGCCCACGTAGTGGGAGGGGTCGCGTAGCGACGTTTCAGGGAAGTACTCCCTGCCTGTACGAAGATATAATTATTTCAACGATGTTTTGGGTTTGCCAAGCATGCAGACGAGGGTGGAGATGAGTCCTCCTATAGGGCACCACCAGCTCCAGGCTATATATGTACGGCCGAAGAATTCCTTCTGGAACATCAGCGGAATTATGATGAGGGCGCCTACGATGAGTGCCGCCAGCACGCTGCGGGAGTTGCCGCGCTTGGTGAAGATGGCGGTGAGGAACACACCGATCATGCCGGCATAGGCGAAGCACATGATGCCGGTGGCAAAGTCCACAAGATTCAGGCCGCTGCTCTGCTGCATGACGCAAGTCACTATCGCAAAAGCCGTAAGCATCATGCCCATAAGGCCCACCATCCAGCGGGAAGAAGCAATCTGCTCCTTATCGCTCTTCACTGCCTTGCCGCGTTTGGCCCTCAGAGGCAGGTAGAGGTCGGCAACAAAGCTGGAGGCCATGGAGTTGATGGCGGAATTGAAGCTGGACAAGGCCGCAGCAAGAAGACCGGTGATCATCAGTCCCCTCACTCCCACCGGGATATGGTTCTTGATGTACTGGGGGAAGACGTCGCGGGCATCGGTGAAGAAAGCGGCGCTCAAAGCTCCGTCAGCCTGGGGGTCATGGATGTACTTGACATATAGCAAAAGGCCTATGCACAGGAAGATAAGCACCACCGGGAGGGCAAGGAGCTGCGAAGCCACGAGCGAACTGCCGGCCTTGCGCACATCCTTGCAGGCAAGCTGGCGCTGCACGAACTCCTGGTCCGTGGTGTACTGTGCGATCTTGAAGAACGCCACGCCTATCATGCCTCCTATAATGGTGTAGGGCTTGCTGAAGTCGATGCTAGGATCGAACATCTGCACCTTGCTACCCGGCACCCATCCGCTGAGAGTACCGTCGGAAGCGATGCCCGGGGCCACTCCGGCAGCGGCCGGCGACTTGACCATGCCGTTTACGGTCAGTGTGTCCCAAACCTCCTTGAAGCTGAGGCCGCCGAGGTCGCAGGCCACCAGCACCAGGCCCACGATGCCGGTGAAAATCATCAGCAGGGTCTGGAACGTATCGATATACAGCAGGCCCTTGATTCCGCCCATCATGGTGTAGAACGTTGAGACTACACCAAGTATGATTATGCTCCACACCATGAACTGGAACTGTATGCTGCCGAAGGCAATGACGCTGATGGCTATGGCCGCGATGAAAAGGCGGCTGCCGCTGGTGAGCAGCTGGCCGATGAGGAACATGACAGAATTGGCCTGCTTGGAACCCTCTCCGTAGCGGTCTCCGATGAAGCCATAGATAGTTATGGTTTTGGCGTTGTAGAGTTTGGGAAGGATCAGCGACGCCACCAGGATGCCTCCGAAGATAGAGCCCAGCAGGTTAAGGACGTAGGTGAGATTGGTATTGAAGCCTAGCTCCGGCGAGCCCACGAAGGTTCCTGCACTGATGGTCGTTCCCGTGGCGGCTATCGCAACCAGCCAGCCCGGCATGGAACGGCCGGCCACAAAATAATCTTCGATGTTTTTGTTCTTGTGTGAAAAAAGGTAGCCTATGGTGACGAGGGCGCCAAGGAACAAGGCTACGATCAACCAGTCAATTACTGCCATAATTGTATGCTTAATAACGTGTAAAAATAACGAATATTTGCAGATTTGGCAAATTATTGCGATTATTGTCCTGCTAAAGAATAACCAGATGAAGACCAAAAAAGTATTGTTTGCCACCGCTGCGGTTGCAGCAGCATGCGGCTGTACAGGATCGGGGAAAGCTCCCGAAAAACCCAACATTATCTATCTGATGTTCGATGACCTGGGATACGGAGATCTGGGCTGCTATGGCCAGACAAAGATTGAAACGCCCAACATCGACGCCCTCGCCAGCCAGGGCATCCTGTTCACGGACATGTACACCGCCGCTCCCCTTTCAGCGCCCTCGCGTTGCTGCATCATGACCGGCAAACACATGGGACACAGCCAGATACGTAACAACAAGGAGCATTTCACTCCCTCCGACGACCGCGGCTGGAACGCCCTCTTCCTGGACGACACCGAAGAAGGCCAGCTGCCCATGCTCGCCGGCACTCCCACCATCGCGAAAATGATGCAGGAGGCAGGATACAAGACAGCCATGGTGGGAAAATGGGGCCTGGGCTTCCCCGGCAGCGACTCCACCCCCAACAAAATGGGCTTCGACTACTTCTACGGATTCAACTGCCAGGCCCTGGCGCACTCATACTATCCCACCCACCTCTGGGAGAACGACGTCAAGATTGCCACGGGCAACGAAGTCGTCATGCAGGGCGAACCTCTGCCGGAAGGACTCGATCCCATGGACCCCGCCAGCTACGACCGCTACGGCGGCAAATACTACAGCTGCGACCTGATGTACGACAAGCTGGAGAAATTCATCGTGGACAACGCCTCCGGGCCGTTCTTCGCCATGTGGACCACCACCGTGCCCCACAGCGCGGTGCAGGCTCCAAAGGATGAAGTCATGTACTACGTGAACAAACTCGGCGACGAGGAGCCCCGCACGGACGGCGGAATGTACCTCCCCAGCCGCTACCCTCTTGCCACATACGCGGCAATGGTCACCCACATCGACACCCAGGTGGGCAAGCTGGTGGCCAAGCTCAAGGAACTCGGCGTATGGGAAAACACCATCTTCATCGTCACATCCGACAACGGCCCCGCGCACAACGGCAACTCCCCCATGGAGTATTTCCAGAGCGGCGGTCCCTTCTGCTGCGCAGCGGGATGGGGAAAGAGCTCCCTGCATGAGGGCGGCATCAGAATGCCGTTCGTAGTGGCATGGGGCGACAGGTTCAAAGGCACAAAGAGCTCTCACATAGGCATTTTCGCCGACCTTATGCCCACGTTTGCAGACCTCGCCGGAGTCAAGGCCCCCGAGAACGACGGCGTCTCTTTCGCTCCTATCCTGAGGGGGAAGGAAAACAAACAGGAAGAGCATCCCTTCCTGTACTGGGAATTCCCCGGCGCCAAGGGATGGGTGGCAGTGCGCATCGGCGAATGGAAGGGTCTCCTGCAGAAAGTCGCCAAGGGCAACGACAAGATGGAACTCTACAACCTGACCACCGACCCTCGCGAAACTACGAACGTGGCGGATGAGCATCCTGAAATCGTAAAGCAGATGTGGGACATAGTCCGCGAAAGCCACGAAACTCCCGTCTACGACATAGACAAGTTCCAGCTCGACATAAACTTCCCCGAATAGGTCCTACCAGGACAGCTTGCGGGAGCCGTCCGGCAGAACGACAATCGACACTTTGAGGGTCTCTTCAGGCAAGAGGCCCTCAATGTTTTCGGGCCATTCCATAAGGCAGAACATTCCGCTGTCGAGGTACTCGTAAAGTCCTATGTCGAGAGCCTCCGAATCTTTTGTAATTCTATAGAAATCAAAGTGATAAATAGGCTCACCGGAGGCTGGCATATACTCGTTGACTATAGCGAATGTAGGAGAGCCGACTGCATCTTCACGCACGCCAAGCTCTTTGCAGACAGCCGTTATGAAAGTAGTTTTGCCCGCCCCCATGGGCGCATAGAAAGCTATCAGCTTATTGTCGCCGATCTCTTTTACGAACTCACCGGCCGCGCGGCCGAGGTCCTCAAGGCTCTTGATTATGATTTCGTGCTGCATACCTGGCGCAAATATACTACTTTTTTAGAATCCAGCCTTCTGGGCACGGTCGAGGAAACGGTAGGTGGCGGCCTCCGACAGGTGCTCGGGACGTATGGGCACCGTCTCCTGAAGGCCGCTTGCCGCCGCCTCAAGATCTGCAATGGTTCGGGCCACTTTGATTATGCGGAAGTAGGCGCGCATAGAGAGCCCCAGTTTTTCCATGAGGGTGACCATAAGGTCGCGGCAGGTCGCGTCCAGCGGGCAGAAGCGCTCGATGAGCTTGTTGTCCATCTCGGCATTGGTATAGATCCCGGTGCCATGTAGGCGGCGCTGCTGGATTGAACGCGCCGCCGCCACCCTGGCTCCCACGACGGCGCTGGACTCGGGCCGCGCCAGGCCGGGGGCCTCGCGAAGACGCGCCAGCTCGGCCGCCGGAAGACACGGCACAAGCAGTTGTATATCAATACGATCCATTATCGGCCCGCTAAGCCTCGAAAGGTAGTTGAGGCGCTGCGTAGGCGTGCATGTGCAGCGCTCCCCCACGCCCCAGTAACCGCACGGGCAGGGGTTGGATGCCAGGACTAGCATGAAAGAAGAAGGGTATTCCACCTTGGCTTTGAGGCGGGAAATCGTTACTTTCCTGTCTTCTATCGGCCCCCGCAGGGCCTCTATGACGCTGCGCGGCATCTGGCCCGCCTCGTCACAGAAGAGCACGCCGTTATGGGCCAGGCTCACCTCGCCAGGAATTATATTGTCTCCGGCCCCGCCGCCGATTATGGCGACAAGCGACGCCGAGTAGTGCGGAGCCCTGAAAGGCCTTGAATTCATAAGTCCGAACCGCAGATTGCCCTTGCCGGCGATGCTGAATATCTTGGAGGTTTCGAGACTCTCTTCCCTGGTCATCGGCGGAAGTATGCCGCCAAGGGCCTTGGCAAGCGAACTTTTGCCGGAACCGGGAGGGCCGATCATCGCGATGTTGTGGCCCCCTGCGGCAGCGATTTCCATGCCTCGCTTTGCCCCTTCCTGACCTATTATGTCGGCGAAATCAGGCACTCCGGCCAGGCTGAAGGCACGGCTGCGCGCCTCCTGGCTTTCTACAAGGCGCTTGTAGTGCGGAGAATTCCACACCAGCAATTCATCACACTCCTCCCCAGAGAGGATGCGAACGGCCTCGTCGAGCGTGCGGACGCCGTAAACCTTGCCCTGATGCAGTTCCGCGGCCTCGATGGCGGAGGTTTCGGGGAGTATCACCCCATCGAGGCCCTCGAGCGATGCAAGCTCGGCAAAGGGCAGGGCGCCGGCGATGTCGCGCACGCTGCCGTCGAGGCCGAGTTCGCCCATAATAAGGAACTTGCCGGCCAGCGGCAGGTCCCTCTGCCCCGATGCCGCTATGATGCCTGCGGCAATGGGCAGGTCGTACCCGCTCCCGTTCTTGTGAAGGTCGGCCGGGGCAAGGTTGATGACCATGCGCTTCCCAGGAATCTGGTAGCCTATAGCTTGCAGCGCAGTGGTGGTGC
>CAMJHF010000022.1 GCA_946405435.1 uncultured Bacteroidales bacterium | reverse complement strand
GAATCCGACCGTTGTTCTGTCAGAAAGCCGGAAAAGTCCACTTTCTGACAGATTTCCCACCAAATCCTGTCCGGCAGGATGTTTTCTCCTGCAGCCTGACAGAATCCGACCGTTGTTCTGTCAGAAAGCCGGAAAAGTCCACTTTCTGACAGATTTTCCACGAAATCCTGTCGGCAGGAGAGATTCTTCGCTGACACTCGGAATGACTGGAGGGCGCTCAGAATGTCAAAGGGCCCGGGCAGGAATAATTCTCAATACAATTCGCGCGGAATCGGATTAAATTGTATATTTGCAGTAAATTGTATTAAATATGAAAAGATTCTTACTCGTTTTAGCGGCCCTGGTGGCCTTTGGTCTGAGCGCCGGCGCCCAGAGACAAAGTGTAATGTACGGATCGCTCGGCGTCGCCCACAGATGGGGCCTTACCACCTCCAGCAACGCCGGTCCAAATGTGGCGCTTGGCTTCCGCAACTATAACCGTGACGCCATCGTATCCTTCACCTACGGTGCGGAACTCCTGGGTTACTGGATCCCCGAAAACGCCGGAAATCTGTTCGGCGTGTATGCAATTCCCCAACTCGGTGTGGCCATCGGCCCCAGCGGTTTCAAGGTTTATCCCCACACTGGTTTCATGATGGGCTATGGCTCAGACTACAATACCTTCGGAACAGGTATCAAAAGCGGTCTGGCCTTCGACTTCGGAAGCCACATCACACTGGATTTCAGTAGTTACTACACCTTCAACAACGCCTGGACAAGCGCCCTGAACTTCATCTGGAGGTTCTAGCGCAGCATTTCCAAAGCCTTATGCAGGGAGCCGATGAAGTATCCGGCTTCCTGCATTGTGTTATAAGGGGCGAAAGAGGCCCTCAGCATACCGGTAACACCCATGCGGTCCATCAGCGGCTCGGCGCACATCTGCCCGGAGCGAAGCGCCACACCCATCTTGTCCATGATGAGCGCAAGATCCTCATGATGAGCACCTTCCACGCAAAATGAGAATACCGGAACCTTCTTGTCCGGATTGTCGGAAGCGCCGAAAAGCCTGAGGCCGGGCACAGCGGCAAGAGCATGGCAGACGTAGTCCCGGACCTCGTCGCACGACGGCATCTGCTGCATAAGTTCAATGGCCGGAACCCAGCAAGGGACGGCGGAAATGTCCTGCGTGCCGGCCTCGAACTTTCGCGGCAGCGGAGCCCATGTGGAACCCTCCCAGCGCACGGTGTCTATCATTTCTCCGCCGCCGAACATGGGGGGCATCTGCTCCAGAAGACTGCGGCGGCCCCAAAGCACACCAGTGCCAGGAGCGCAGTACATCTTGTGCCCGGAAAATGCATAAAAGTCGCAGCCAAGTGCCTGCACGTCAACCTTTTGGTGCACTATTCCCTGAGCTCCGTCAACCAGCAGCAGCACGCCGTTCGCGCGGCATATCCCGGCAATTTCCTGCACCGGGTTCACAAGGCCGAGGACGTTGGAAATATGCGCAACACACAAGAGTTTGGTGCGAGGTGAGATGAGGGCAGGAAGCAAGTCGGTGCGCAGCTGTCCGCCGTCATCTACCGGCAGCCTTACCAGCTTTGCTCCCTTTCGCATGCAGAGCATCTGCCAGGGGACGAGATTGGAGTGGTGCTCGGCCTCGCTGACAATTATTTCATCGTCCGGACCGATGAAGGCCTCGCCGATGCCGAAAGCTGCCAGGTTGAGGGCGTGGGTGACTCCGGAAGTAAAGATAACTTCCTCCCGCTGAGGGGCATTGATGAAGGTGCGCACGGCGTCGCGGGCCTGCTCGTAGGCCTCCGTTGCTTCCACTGCGGTGCGATGCACGGCCCTGTGGAGGTTCGCCGTCTGGGTGGCGGCACTGCTGGTCCAGCGCTGTATGACGCTGCGCGGACGCAGCGAGGTGGCCGCGTTGTCAAGGTAAACCAGCGGTTTGCCATATACTGTGCGGGCGAGCTGCGGGAACTCTGCCCTTAACTGTTCGACATTCATATTTTTGTGAGTCCGAGGCCGGGGGCGGCGGGCAGCCTGAGGAGGCCGTCCGAGACCGTTACGCCTCTGAATAAATCGTTACTTATCAACAAGTTGCCGTCTATATCGCAAAAGTCGGCGGCGGGAGCCAGCTGGGCCGCTGCAGTGCAGGCGCAGGACGTTTCCGTCATGCATCCAACCATTACCATCATGCCCTCGGCGCGGGCGTATGCAATCATCTTGCGGGCCTCGAGAAGGCCGGTGCACTTCATCAGCTTGATGTTGATGCCGTTGTACGCTCCCTTGAGGGCGGGGATGTCCCGGAGGCGCTGGACAGCCTCGTCGGCAATAATCGGCAACGGGCTGCGCTCTGTGAGCCATGCAGTATCGTCCAGGCGCTCTTTTGGCAGGGGCTGCTCCACCAGCACCACGCCGTTCTCTTTGAGCCAGAATATTTCGTCCAGGGCCTTGCTGCGGTCTTTCCAGCCTTGGTTGGCGTCCACGGCAAGGGGCAGGTCGGTGACGCTGCGTATGGTCCGGATCATCTGCTCGTCGGAGTCGAGGCCGACCTTTATCTTGAGTATGCGGAAGCGCCCCGCGCACTCAAGTGTTTTTTCACGCACGACTTCCGGGGAATCGATTCCGATAGTGAATGTCGTGGGACCGGCCTTGGCAGGATTATATCCAAACAACTGATACAGAGGAGTTTCAAGGAGCTTTCCCACAAGGTCGTGAAGGGCTATGTCTATGGCTGCCTTGGCCGGGGCGTCGCCCTCGGAGATGGTGTCAAGGTAGGCCATTATGTCCTCCATCAGGAAAGGACTGTCGAACCGGCCCAGGTCAACCTTCCGGAGGAAGGCGCAGACACTTTCCACCGTGTGCCCCAGGTAGGGAGGCATGGAGGCCTCGCCGTAGCCTGTAACTCCCTCATACTCAATCTCTACTTGCACTCCTGGCGTAGTGTTGCGGCTATAGCTTGCAACGGTGAAAGTATGAGCTAGAGTGAGTTCGTAAGGGTAGAAGCGCAGATGCATTTCGCCTTTGCCGGAAGTCTTAAGTCTGGCGGTCCTGCCTGGCAGGATATTACATGCAGACAGGCCAGTAGCGGCTGCAACAGCAAGTGTCGTTCCTATGAATTCTCTGCGTTTCATTTGGTCGGATATATTAGGCGTACAAATTTACAAATTTTAAGTAACTTTGTAGAAAACCATCGACAATATGCTAGACTATATTTCCGGCCGCATCGTGGAGCTCACTCCAACCAGAATAGTAATTGATAATCAAGGACTTGGATATAGCCTTGAGGTGTCTCTCCAGACATACGAAGCACTTGAGGGCAAAAAGGAATCCACCATCTACATCCAGTCGCAGATCAACCAGCGCGACGGCACGCAGGTGGACTACGGCTTTGCCGGAAAGGAAGAGAGAGAGTTGTTCCGCCTCATTACCGGCGTCTCCGGCATGGGCGCTTCCTCCGCCAGGATGATACTGTCTTCCTTGACCTCTGAAGAGCTGCGCCAGGCCATTATTTCTGAGAATGTCAGCGCCCTGAAAGCGGTCAAGGGAATAGGTCTCAAGAGCGCGCAGCGCATGATTCTGGAGCTCAAGGACAAGATTGTCAAGGGCGACGGCAGCGGCTCGGACGTGCTCTTTGCCAGCGAGTCCAACGCCGCCGCGGACGAGGCTTCGAGCGCCCTTCAGATGCTCGGATTCGCCAAGCCGAACATCAACAAGGCCATTCAGGCCATACTCAAGGCCAACCCCAAGGCCACCGTGGAGCAGATTATCAAATCTGCTTTGCAGATGCTGTAGGTTAAACAAAAAAAAAGTTGCTGCTGTTTGCAGACCGTCTGCGCCCACGCAGTCGTGAGTGGGAGGGGCAACTTTACCTACAGCTACTTACTGCTGGAAAAGAAGGTGGGATTGACTTTAAGCATGATCCAGCCCCAGTGGAGGCGGTGGTTGTCGCCCGTACGCTTGAGGATCTCCATGGTCTCGGTGCCCTTCATGAAGGTGTAGCCGCCACTAAGCGAAGCATTTTTCATGAAATTCCAAGAAACAGACATCTCCAGTTCGTGACCGAGCGACATGTCGGCGGCCTCCAGCTTCGTAGCAGTGGCCAGATAATGATACGACAGGTCAAGTTTGAGACTTTTCAGCGGCGAATAATCGGCACCAACGTACAAATTCTGGAGTCCGGGAGTAAACCCTCGGACGTACGTTGTGACATAGAAAAAGTCCATCGCCCCGTAGAATTTATGATGGGAGCCATACAGCGAATGGAATCCCCGCACCACATCGTGCCTCACAAGGCCGATCGTACCGGATGACGGCGTCGCAAAATATTTGTCGCCGCTGAGGAAATCGTAACCGGCCCTAAATTCCCATTTCTCGGGCATTTTGAGCGTAGCTTTGACGCTGGCCATCCACGCCGAAAGCGGCAGTCCCTGCTCTTCCTTGCCCATCTGGTAATAGAATGCAGCTTCAGCGGACCAACGTTTTGGCGTATAAGAAATGTAAGTGCCCGTGAGCTGCTGATGCAATACCACATCGCCCTCTTCTCCGCTGCCACTCTGCATGCCCACATCCATGACCACGAAAGACGCTCCAAGCGGAAACGCCGGCACGTCGTAATGATACCATAGAGCAGCCATTGATTTGTAGGGCTGAATGCCGCCGGAGAAATACGTGCCGCCGTTGATATTGCGGATGTCCTGGTTGTAGGCTCCTAAAAGGTGGATTTTGTGTCCTTTCTTTCCTTCCCAGCCGAACTTCAGGACGTCATGGGACATGGCGGTCATGGACCAGGAGTCTGAGCCGAAAATACGCTGGTCGTCATAAACCAATGGCTGACGGCCAATTTTGGCAAAGAATCCTTTCTTGCTTTGGAACTGTGCCCAGGCCTCAAAGATGCTCAGGCTTCCGGCCTCGTTGCTGCCCCATGTTCCGCTGTGCTGAGCCGCCACGCGGGCCGACATTGGTCCGTACTGGTATTTGGCGCCTATGATTGTCCTTTCAATTATGAAGGAGGCCACGGAACTATCGTCTACCAGCGTGAGTCCGCCGCTGCGCAGTTCGCCACGTGTCATAAAATCGGCGTCGAGCGAGAAGGCGCTTTTGATGGTATCCTTAGGCTCGGTCTCTTGCGCCAAAGCCGTAGCCATCAGCAGCAGCGCTCCCAGCACAATCAATATTACTTTCTTCATATTCAGAAGTATAAAAAAAAGTTTCTGCTGTTTGCAGACTACGGCCGCAAGCGGCCTATCCCTCCCACCGCAAGCGGCGGGCCCCTCCCACTCACGACTGCGTGGGCGCAGACGGTCTGCAAACAGCAGAAACTTTTTTATTAAACATCGCCAAAGTGTTCCACGTGGAACACTATCGGCCGAAATATACTAATAAAACGGAAATATCCGAAGGGGAAACTCCGGAAATGCGAGATGCTTGCCCAATGGTACGTGGTGAATACTTCTTGAACTTCTGGCGGCACTCGATTGTAAGACCAGAAATACTGTCGAAATCGAAATTTTCTGGTATCTCAAGAGATTCGAGGCGATGTAGTTTTTCTGCCTGTTGACGCTCCCGAAGAATATAACCTTTGTATTTAAGGTTGATTTCAACCGACTCAGCAACTTTAGGATCTATATCCGGCATCAATCCAAATTTAGAAAATGTTCCACGTGGAACAAATTTCAAGACATCACTCAAAGTCAACTCTGGTCGAGTGGCAACGTCGGCAACTCGCTTTGATTCGGTTAGAGGGGCGGATCCAGAAGAAACCAGGAAGGAATTGATAGCTGACGCAGTCACGTTGACGCTCTCACAAAGTTGCGTCAAGCTGCGGGCAGAATCGTATTTCTTCATCGTGAGTTCATATCGCTCTTCGGAAGCAAGCCCTATTTCGTGAGCGCGAGGAGTCAACCTCTGGTCTGCATTATCTTGCCTTAACAGAATACGGTACTCCGCCCTGGAAGTAAACATGCGGTAAGGTTCGTCAACTCCTTTGCAAATCAAATCATCGATGAGAACTCCGATATAAGCCTCGTCACGAGAAAGCACAAAAGGATCCCGGCCTAAAATTGAAAGGGCGGCATTAATACCGGCCATCAGACCCTGGGCTGCTGCCTCTTCGTAACCCGTTGTGCCATTAACCTGGCCGGCAAGATAAAGACCGGGAACAATCTTTGACTCGAGAGTATGTTTCAGTAATGAGGGTTCAAAATAATCATATTCCACAGCATAAGCCGGCCTGAAAACCCTTACATGCTCAAGACCCTTGATGGCATGGAGCGCGTTCATCTGCACTTCGAAAGGAAGTGACGAAGAGAATCCCTGCAGATAATACTCATTAGTCCCCTCTCCTTCCGGTTCAAGAAAAAGCTGATGTGCATCGTTTTCGGGGAACACCCTCAACTTATCTTCGATGCTCGGACAGTACCTAGGCCCGCGACCATGAATAACACCGGTAAACAAAGGCGAATCCACGAAGCCCTCCCGAAGCCTTTCATGGACAACAGGGTTCGTATGAAGTATGAAGCATTCTTTCTGTTCATGACCAGCCTGGATCCTCGACGGAATGTCCAAGTACGAAAAACGCTCGGGGGGATCATCGCCTCTCTGTCTGTCAAGGACGTAAGTATCAACGGATGTGATATCTATCCTCGGAGGGGTACCGGTCTTCATCCGCCCGGTAGAAACTCCCCTATCCACCAACTGGGCGGTGAGTCCATCGGAACTCTTTTCTCCGATTCTTCCTCCGGTCAATTGCTTCCTTCCGACGAACAAACGCCCGGAGAGGAAGGTCCCGGCGGTCAAAACAACGGCGCGAGACTTAAAAATTTGACCTCCAGATGTACGCACGCCGCAGATTTTTGAATTCTCAAAGAGAAAAGAATCCGCTAAATCCTCGTAAATAGTTATGTTAGAGCGATTTACAATAAAACTCCGCCAATTGAGCGAAAAACGGATTTTATCGCACTGCGCACGCGGGCTCCACATAGCCGGACCCTTGGACTTATTCAGCATCCTGAACTGCAAAGTGGAAGCATCAGTCACGAGTCCGGTATAACCTCCCAAAGCATCTATTTCTCTGACTATCTGACCTTTAGCAATTCCTCCGATGGCAGGATTGCAGGACATCTTGGCAAATGACAAGGTGTCCATCGTCAGGAGCAGGACGCTCACGCCAAGCCCAGAAGCGGCCATGGCGGCCTCACAGCCGGCATGTCCTCCCCCAACCACTATTACATCGAAGAAATTATTCATCAGCCTCAAGCAACATCTCCTGCCTCAAACTCAAAGACTCATTCTCCTTAAGCCTCATCTGGGCAATGTCCGCATCGGTGTGGTCATCATATCCAATGAGATGAAGGAGACCATGGACAATTACCCGGTGAAGTTCCCCATCGAAGCCGGCGCCGTAGAAAGACGCATTATCCCTTACGGTGTCGACGCTGATGAACAAGTCTCCGGAAACGACGGGCTTCTCTGAGTAATCAAAGGTGATTATATCCGTATAATAATTATGGCCTAAATATTGCAAGTTGATATTCAGCAGATACGGATCGGAACAGAAAATAATATTTAAATCCCCAAGACGGCATTGTTCCCTTTCGGCAACACACCTCAACCACGCGTTATTGAAACGCCGGCTCTTGTACTGAAACTTTATATCCTCAAAATAATAACGGACCATTTGCGAAACGCACTAAAAACATCGCAAATCTACAACAAAAATTGGAATTGAAATTAATAATTCATATCTTTACCGCTTGAACGAAACAAAAATTAACTAGATATGGAAGTCAAGAAATCACAAAAGGCAAGTTTGGAGAACAAGCGTCTGCTGTTCGTGGAAATCGGCTTCGTGGTCGCTCTCCTTGCAGTACTTGGTGCATTCGAGTGGAGCAGCAAGGAAAAGGCAGACTCCGGCCTGCTGGCGGAAAACACGGAAATCATTGAAGAAGAGATCATTCCTATCACCCAGGAGACCCCTCCCCCGCCGCCCGAAATGGCAAAGGTGCCCATCCTCTCCGACCAGATTGATATTATCGACGATGATATCAAGGTCAACGACAACATCCTCAACCTCGAGGACGATTCCAACCTTGGTGTTGAAATCCAGGACTACGTAGAAGAGGTCAAAGAAGAGGTCGTTGAAGAGGAAACCATTCCTTTCCAACTGGTGGAAGAAAAGCCCAAGTTCCAGGGAGGAGACGCAAACGACTTCTCAAAATGGGTTAACCAGAGGCTCGTCTATCCCGAGGTGGCCAAGGAGAACGGCGTACAGGGCCGTGTGATGCTCCAGTTCACAGTAGGCACCGACGGCAGCGTGTCCGGCGTCAAGGTCCTCCGTGGAGTCGATCCTTCCCTTGACAAAGAGGCTGTCCGCGTAGTTTCGCAGTCTCCCAAGTGGACCCCCGGCAAACAGCGCGACCGCAAGGTCAAGGTTACCTACACCTTCCCTGTGATATTCCAGCTGCGATAAAGCATCATTAACATAAAGGAAAGGCCGTCCGTACGGATGGCCTTTTTTCGGTAGGATATGGAAGAGAAAGCAATATTTGTAGGTATAATCCGGCAGGGAGAAGACGAACGCAAGGTTAAGGAATACCTGGACGAACTGGAGTTTCTTGCAGACACAGCAGGCGTCATAGGGGACAAGAAGTTCGTTCAAAAACTCGACAGGCCGGAAAAAGCCACGTACATCAGAAGCGGAAAACTCAACGAAATAGCCACATACTGCGAGGAAAACTGCATCAAGTATGTCATCTTCGACGATGAACTCACTGCAATGCAGCAGCGAAACATAGAAAAAGTAGTCAAAACCTCAGTTGTAATAGACAGGACCAGCCTCATCCTGGAAATATTTTCACAGCGGGCACAGACCTCTTATGCCAAAATGCAGGTGGAACTCGCCCGCTACAACTACATGCTGCCGCGCCTTGCCGGCATGTGGACCCACCTGGAGCGTCAAAGAGGCGGCGTAGGCACACGCGGAGGAATGGGTGAAACCCAGATAGAAGTAGACCGCCGAATCGTGCGTGAGCGCATTTCAAGGCTTAAGGAACAACTCAAGAAGGTGGACAAGCAGATGGCCACGCAGCGGGGCAACCGCGGCAGTTTGGTGCGTCTTTCGCTTGTAGGTTACACCAATGTGGGAAAGAGCACCCTTATGAATTTGCTTTCCAAATCGTCAGTATTCGCAGAGAACAAGCTGTTCGCCACTCTGGACACCACTGTCCGCAAAGTAGTTATCGAGAACTGTCCCTTCCTTCTCAGCGACACCGTAGGATTCATCCGTAAACTCCCTACGCAGCTGATAGAGGCCTTTAAAAGCACTCTGGACGAAGTGCGCGAGGCCGACGTGCTTGTACACGTCGTAGACGTTTCAGCGCCCGATTTCGAGGAGCAAATGACCGTTGTAGAAAAGACTCTCGAAGATATTGGCGCCGGAGACAAGCCGCAGTACGTAATTTTCAATAAAATAGACCAATACGTATACGAACCCTGGGATGAGTTCTCACTCAAGCCCCGCGGCAAGGAAAACCGCACCCTGGAGGACATCAAGAAAGAATGGATAGAGGAGAAGAAAGTGCCTTGCATCTTCATGTCGGCCCTGAGCCGCGAGGGTCTGCCGAAACTTCGCAGCGACATCTACAAAATGGTTGCTGAAATCCACGCCGGCCGCTGGCCGTTCAATAATTTCCTCTGGTAAATATAAAACCTCCGGGCCCCTTTTCCAATGTTTTATAGGGTCCGGAGGTATTTGTTCTTTAATAAACTATTTAATTAATAGGATAAGTTAAATTAAAAATATCTTATTAATTATTAGCTATTTAAATAATTTAGTCAGAGAACTTGGCCTTGAGGAACTCACGGTTAAGGCGGGCGATGTGAGCCACGGTGATGCCCTTAGGGCACTCAAGCTCGCATGCACGCGTATTGGTGCAGTTGCCAAAACCGAGTTCGTCCATCTTGGCCACCATAGCCTTGGCGCGGCGCTTGGCTTCTGGACGGCCCTGAGGCAGAAGGGCCAGGGAACTCACGCGGGCTGCCACAAACAGCATTGCAGAACCGTTCTTGCAAGTAGCAACGCAAGCACCGCATCCAACGCAAGCCGCTGCATCCATACTCTCCTCCGCCTTGTCGTGAGGAATGAGAATATTGTTGGCGTCCTGTGCAGATCCGGTACGAACGGATATGAAACCACCGGCCTGAAGAATCTTGTCGAATGCAGTACGGTCGACCACAAGGTCCTTGATTACAGGGAAAGCGGCACTCCTCCAGGGTTCTACGGTGATTGTGGCTCCATCCTTGAAATGACGCATAAACAGCTGACAGGTAGTAACATGGTCGTCCGGACCGTGGGCACGGCCGTCTATGTACAGCGAGCAGGCGCCGCAGATACCCTCACGGCAGTCATGGTCGAAAGAAACCGGACCGCTGCTCTGGCAGCCACGCTCTACGGCCACGGGGTCGCAGCCCTCGCGAATCAGCTGTTCGTTGAGAATGTCAAGCATCTCAAGGAAGGACGCATCTTCCTCAATACCAGAAATATGATAAGTTTCGAAATGTCCTTTTGCCTTGGCGTTCTTCTGACGCCAAATCTTTAAATTGAATTCCATATTAGTCTTTGTAATTTCTGGTAATAACTTTTATATTCTCGTAAACAAGAGGCTCCTTGTGGAGTTCGGGTTCTACGCCCTCGCCCTTGTATTCCCAGGCAGCCACATACATATAATTTGCATCGTCGCGCTTGGCTTCGCCCTCTTCGGTCTGGCTTTCCACACGGAAGTGACCGCCGCAGGATTCGTTGCGGTTGAGAGCGTCGCGGGCCATAAGTTCGCCAATTTCGAAGAAGTCCTCGAGACGCAGGGCCTTCTCCAGTTCCTGATTGAACTCGAACTGCGTTCCTGGAACCTTTACATTCTCATAGAATCGCTTGCGAAGGTCCTTGATGAGGCCTATTGCCTTTTCCAGGCCGGCTTTGTCGCGGGCCATGCCCACATACTCCCACATGATGTGGCCGAGTTCCTTGTGGATGGAATCGACGGTTTCCTTGCCATTGATAGAAAGAAGCCTATCAATACGTGCCTGGACGGCCTTTTCAGCCTCGGCAAACTCGGGACGGTTGACGTCGGTCTTGGGCTCGGCGAACTTCTTGGAGAGATAGTCGCCGATGGTGACGGGAACGATGAAATATCCGTCGGCCAGACCCTGCATGAGGGCGGAGGCGCCCAGACGGTTGCCGCCGTGGTCGGAGAAGTTGGCCTCGCCGATGGCGTAGAGGCCGGGGATAGTTGTCTGCAGGTCGTAGTCTACCCAGATACCGCCCATGGTGTAGTGGATGGCGGGATATATCATCATAGGCTCCTCCCAGGGAGAGGAAGCGGTGATTTTTTCGTACATCTCGAAGAGGTTGCCGTAGCGCTCAGCAACTTTCTGATGTCCAAGACGCTGGATAGCCTCGGAGAAGTCCAGGTAAACGGCCTTGCCGGTTTCGTTCACGCCGAAGCCGGCGTCGCACCTTTCCTTGGCGGCACGCGAAGCTACGTCGCGGGGAACCAGGTTGCCGAAGGCAGGATAACGGCGCTCGAGATAGTAGTCGCGGTCTTCTTCGGGTATTTGGGAAGCCTTGATCTGGTGCTTGCGGAGTTTCTCTACATCTTCCAGTTTCTTGGGAACCCAGATGCGACCGTCGTTACGCAGAGACTCGGACATAAGAGTGAGCTTGCACTGCTGGTCGCCATGAACTGGGATACAGGTGGGGTGGATCTGGGCAAAGCAAGGATTGGCAAAATAAGCGCCTTTCTTGTAGCACTGGAGAGCCGCGGAACCGTTGGAATTCATGGCGTTGGTGGACAGGAAGTAGGTGTTTCCGTATCCGCCGGTAGCAATTATAACTGCGTGCGCACCGAACCTTTCGAGCTGGCCGGTTACAAGGTTACGGGTAATTATACCCTTGGCCTCGCCGTTTATAACCACCAGGTCGAGCATCTCATGACGGGGATAGGACTTGACGGTACCGGCTGCAATCTCCTTGTTCAGGGATGCATAAGCGCCGAGGAGCAGCTGCTGACCGGTTTGGCCGCGGGCATAGAACGTACGACTCACCTGTACGCCGCCGAAGGAACGGTTGGCAAGATAGCCGCCGTACTCACGTGCGAAGGGGATTCCCTGGGCAACGCACTGGTCGATAATGGCAGCACTCACCTCTGCCAGACGATACACATTAGCCTCGCGGGCACGGTAGTCACCACCCTTTATAGTGTCATAGAAAAGGCGGTAAATGGAATCGTTGTCATTCTGGTAATTCTTGGCAGCGTTGATGCCTCCCTGTGCTGCAATGGAGTGTGCACGGCGAGGGGAGTCGCTGATACAGAATATTTTAACGTTGTATCCCAACTCACCCAGGGACGCTGCTGCAGAAGCGCCGCCGAGGCCCGTTCCAACCACGATGATTTCGAGTTTGCGTTTGTTGTTGGGACTGACGAGGTGAATTTCCGACTTACGCTTTGTCCATTTCTGGGCCAGAGGTCCGTCGGGAATCTTTGAAGTAAATTTATCGGCCATTTGTATAATAAATTAATTAGGTATTCTACAATAGGGCAAAGATACAACTAAATTTTTCAAGTGCCAAACAAAGTGCCTTCCTCAGGCTCCTTGATGATGCCGAGGTGCTTGTAAGACAGTTCTGTGGCGATGCGGCCGCGCTGGGTACGGACGATGAAACCTTCTTTTATGAGGAAAGGCTCATATACTTCCTCGAAGGTACCCTGGTCCTCCCCTATTGCCGTGGCAATGGTATTGGCGCCGACGGGACCACCCTTGAAAGTATTTATGATTGTCCTAAGTATTTTATTGTCAATAGCATCCAGGCCCCTGGTATCAATATTCAGCTTATCAAGTGCATACTTGGCTATCGTAAGGTTGATGTGTCCGTCGCCCACCACCTGGGCGAAGTCGCGAACGCGCCTCAGCAGGCCGTTGGCAATACGCGGTGTGCCGCGGCTGCGAAGCGCCACTTCGCGGGCAGCATCGTCGTCGATTCCTATATTGAGGATAGAGGCGCTGCGCTTTACTATTTTTACGAGCTGGGCGGCATCGTAGTACTCCAGACCGCTGTTTATGCCGAAGCGCGCCCGCAGCGGAGCCGTCAGAAGGCCTGCACGCGTAGTGGCCCCCACAAGAGTGAAAGGATTCAAGGTTATACGGACAGACCGGGCGCCGGGACCTTTGTCTATCATTATATCGATGACAAAATCTTCCATGGCGGAGTAAAGGTACTCCTCAACTTCGGGCGAGAGGCGGTGGATTTCGTCTATGAACAGCACGTCGCCGGCCTCAAGGGAGGTAAGAAGGCCGGCAAGGTCGCCGGGACGGTCGAGCACGGGCCCGGAGGTGATCTTCATGTTCACGCCCATTTCGTTGGCAATGATGTGGGCAAGGGTGGTCTTGCCAAGGCCGGGAGGACCGTGGAACAGGGTATGATCCAGCGGCTCGCCCCTCATCTTGGCGGCCTGAATGAAAACTTTGAGGTTTGATACTATTTCGGACTGTCCTGTAAAATCTTCCAGTTCCCTTGGGCGGATTATTCCGTCCAAATCCTTATCTTTGCCCTCGTTTGTATTGTGCGGGTTGAAATCTGACATTTCGGTTATTCCTTTACAATTACAAATATAGTTCTTTTAATTTATAATTTGATTTTGTTTTATACGGCTGTTGAATTGTTGAAAAGTATAATTATACTTTAATAATCAATGATTTATAAATTATAAGAATGTTAACATGCCTGTTGTTTTACCCTTTAAAAAACTGTGAAAAACTCCGGAACTTTGTTTTAAAAATGAAATAAACACCACTTTAAACAGGGTTTTAAACAGGTTTATAAACATAGAAAGATGTTAATAAACGAAAAGTCAACATCGTTGCTGATAAGCAGATTATCTTCCCAAAAAGAGATTTTCTGCCGGTCTCTATTTCTGTCTGCCCGCTGGTTCGTGCTTTCGCAGGCTGCCGCTAAAGGACTTCATTTCATAATACTTCCAGGCAGGGAGGCAGCCGAATATTGCTCGTCCGACCTGTATTCGCTCGTAGACGGAGATTGTGTGTTCTTCCTCCCTTCGTCGGGCAAGAACATAGAGCGCAGCAACTACAAATCTTCCCTTGGAGTCCAGCGTACTGCGGCAATAGAAAAGATACTCTCCGGAGGAGTCGACTCCCGCCTTTTCATAGTAAGCTATCCCGAAGCGCTTGAAGAAAAACTCCCTTCTACCCGAAAGATAGAGGATTCAATTCTAAATATAAAGCCCGGAGACTCAATTAGTTTCGAATCAATCCGCGATACCCTTGCCGCACTGGGATTCGAAAAAGCCGATTTCGTATCAGCTCCGGGTCAGTTTGCCATAAGAGGATCTATAGTAGATATATTTTCATATTCCAGAAATCATCCATTCCGCCTTTCTTTCTGGGGCGACGAAGTTGAGAAAATCCATCTTTTCGACTGCAATACCCAACTTTCCATCGAAGAATGCCAGTCTGCTGAAATCATTTCCGATATCATATCTTCCGGAGATGACGAGGGTACAAGCATCCTTGATGTACTGCCAAAGGATTCCACCATCTGGCTGGATTCATCCGATATGTACAAGGACAAGCCGTTCATGCCTCTTACAGAGGGTTTCCGGCGCGTGTTCATAGATACTCCCCTTTCCCGTCAGGATGTAGATCCCATAGAATTCGAAATATCCCCACAGCCGGTATTCAACAAGAATTTCGAAATCCTCACAGAAGACCTAAGGGACAAGATAGAGAACGGCTATCAAGTATATATCTACGGCGAAAAAGAGACTCAGCTGAACCGTATATTATCCATACTTTCGCAAAACGGAGGCCTTATACCTAACTTTGTGAAAGGCAAGAATATACACAACGGCTTCATAGACCGCCAAAGCCATATATGCTGCTACACCGACCATGAGATATTCGACCGCTTCCACCGCGTAAGCATAAGGCGTAGCGTAGAGAAGACCGAGCAGCTCACCATCAACGACCTCAACTCCTTCAACATCGGCGATTATGTGGTTCATATCGACCACGGCGTGGGAGTATTCGGCGGTCTGGTGCGCATGCGTGACGATTTCGGTCGCATCAAGGAAGTGGTGAAACTGACTTACCGGGACGGAGACGTGGTTTTCGTATCCGTGCACGCACTCCACAAAATATCCCGCTTCCGTTCCAAAGACGGGGACGTTCCCAAGATCAACAAGCTGGGTTCCAAGACATGGATAACCCTTAAGAACAGTGCCAAGTCGCGTGTAAAAGACATAGCCAAGGATCTTATCCAGCTATACGCAAAGCGCAAGGCATCAAAGGCTTACGCCTACTCCCCCGACACTTATCTGCAGGAAGAACTGGAATCTTCCTTCATGTACGAGGACACTCCAGACCAAGAACTTGCTTCCAAGGCGGTAAAACGGGATATGGAAAACACCTGTCCGATGGACCGTCTGATCTGTGGCGATGTGGGCTTCGGCAAGACCGAAATAGCCATTCGAGCCGCTTTCAAAGCTGCGGTAGACGGCAAACAGACAGCAGTGCTTGTGCCTACAACTATCCTGGCCCTTCAGCACTACAATACATTCTCCGAGCGCTTGAAGAACCTTCCTTGCTCAATCGATTACGTGAGCCGGCTCCGTACGGCCAAAGAGATTAATGATATAAAGAAGCGCCTGCAGGAAGGCAAGATAGACATCCTTATCGGAACCCATAAGATCTTGTCCGACGCCTTCGCCTTCAAGGATCTTGGGCTTCTGATAATTGACGAGGAACAGAAATTCGGAGTATCCGCCAAGGAACGGCTGCGCCAGATGCGTACGTCCGTCGATACCCTCACCCTTACGGCAACTCCCATTCCGAGGACGCTGCAGTTCTCGCTTCTGGGAGCAAGGGACCTCAGCATCATCAACACCCCTCCGCCCAACCGCATCCCCATCCAGACAGAAATAATACTCTTCGACAAAACTGAAGTCAAGAGCATAATCGAGTACGAACTCAACCGCGGGGGACAGGTGTTCTTCCTCCACAACAAAGTTGAGGAACTTCCTGCCATCCAAGAGATTCTGCACCGTATGATTCCTGACATGAAAATATGTGTGGCACATGGTCAGATGGAGTCAAAAGTATTGGAAAACAGGATGTTGGAATTCATAAGGGGAGACTACGACC
The DNA here is from genome assembly GCA_946405435.1 of uncultured Bacteroidales bacterium. Taxonomy (GTDB): domain Bacteria; phylum Bacteroidota; class Bacteroidia; order Bacteroidales; family UBA932; genus Cryptobacteroides. Next base: position 17,652 of record CAMJHF010000022.1, on the reverse strand, counting down.
TGCTTCTCTGCACCACCATTATAGAGAACGGCCTCGACATACCGAATGCCAATACCATAATCATTAACCAGGCCCAGAACATAGGTCTTAGCGACCTTCACCAGCTTCGGGGCCGCGTGGGACGGAGTAACCGCAAGGCATTCTGCTACCTTATCGTACCCCCTCTCACAACCCTGACGGACGACGCCCGACGCAGGCTCAAGGCCATAGAGGAATTCAGCGACCTCGGCAGCGGATTCAACATAGCCATGCAGGATCTGGACATCCGCGGCGCCGGCAACCTTCTGGGCGCCGAGCAGAGCGGATTTATCATGGATATGGGCTTCGAGACATATCAGAAGATACTCTCCGAGGCTATGGAAGAACTTGGAGTTGAATCCGGAATTGTGCAGAAGAGCGGCCGCGGATCCTTTACCGTAGACTGCACGGTGGAAACCGACCAGCCGGCCCTTATTCCGGATGATTACATAGATATAACCGCCGAAAAGATAAGGATTTACAAGCAACTGGATTCGCTCGGGTCAGACAAGGAAATAGAACTTTTCAAAGTCCAGCTCGCAGACCGTTTCGGCCAGCTCACCCCCGAGGTGGAGAATCTGTTCGAGGTTGTGAAAATACGGAACGCCGGGTCGCGCCTCGGGTTCGAGAAGGTCATAATAAAGAACGGCATGTTCATCGCTTTCTTTATTTCCAACCAGATGTCTCCGTATTTCAGGACAGACACTTTCTCCAATATACTTGAGAAGGTCAATCAAGGAACATGCAATCTGGAACTCAAGCAGAGCGAGGGAAAACTCAAACTTATTACCCGCAAGGTGGATTCACTCCAAAAAGCCCGGGCCATTTTAAATAAATTAGAATAAAAATAGTAAATTTGCAGACTGGTGTGCCCAAAGGTACAGGAGATATATTATTATGGCGAATCTGTTGGTAGAAATAGGCAATACAGCCGTAAAAGCAGCCTGGTCGGACGGTTCCGTCCTTGGCAAGACCTTCCGCTATCAAGGCGAAAAGGTCATGGAGTTCGTAGCCTCCCTCACCGACAAGCAGATGCCTCTGGTCCTTGCGGTCATATCGGCAAGGATCATCACAGAGGAAGAGCAGAGGTTCCTCATGGACGCCTCCCAGTATCTTATCCTGCTGGATCCAGCCCATCCTGACGCCCTGTCTCCCTACGGCATTCCGGACTACCTCAGCTACGACCGTGCGGCTTCTCTGGTGGCAGCCCGCTACCTTTTCAAGGGGAAATCGTGCACCGTGTTCGACCTTGGAACCACCCTCACCGTGGACTATATCGACCCACAGGGAAGGTACCTCGGCGGCAATATTTCCCTCGGATGCCGCACCCGTTTCAAGGCTCTCAACCGCTACTCCAAAGCACTTCCGCTCGTGGATATGCCCATCGATTCCAAGTTCCCCGGTGACTCGCAGCAGTCTTCCATCGAGTCAGGAGTAATTTCAGGTATAATATTTGAGATAGACGGATACATTCGGTCCAACCCCGAGAACATCGTGATTTTTACCGGCGGCGATGCAATTTATTTTGCCAAGCGGATGAAAAATTCCATATTTGTCGTCTCAAATCTGGGTTTGATGGGATTGGCCATCATTACTGATGACTATGTCAAGAAGAATATTCAGTAGCATAATACTGTCCGTCGCTTTCCTGACGCTGTTTTCTCTGGGTGCAAACGCCCAGACTTACGGTAGTTTTACCCCCTATTCCATTTTTGCCGTCGGCGATATGGCCACTCCCGGCACCGCCTACAACAAGTCCATGGGAGGAGTTGGAATAGCCGGCAGGAGCAACCGTTTCCTCAATCCCCTCAATCCGGCGGCCGTCACCGCCCGTGATTCCCTGGCCTTCATGGCCGATTTTTCCCTGCTGCAGGACAATAAGATTTTCCGCCAGGGAGATTCCCGTTCGGCCTCCAACACCATGAACATGGCGAACTGCATCATCAGCTTCCCCATCTGGCGTTCGTCGGCAATGATGCTCGGAATCATGCCCTACAGCGACACCGGCTACAACTACGGCTACATATTCACCGACCCGAACATCATCGGCAATATAGGCAACGTGGCCTATACGGCATCCGGCAAAGGCAGTATATATCAGCTGTTTGCAGCTGCCGGCGTGACCTTTTGGCGCCGTCTTTCCCTGGGTGCGGAATTCATATACCACTTCGGCAAGATAGAGAAGACCTTCGAAGAGACCTTCAGCGAATCTTCCTACAACGGAGCCTCCAACGGACACACTATCCAGGTCACCGCGCCTGCCGGCAAGTTCGGCCTGCAGTACGAGCAGCCTATTGGATCCCGCAGTTCCCTGATCATCGGCGGAACCTACAAGACCTCCGCCCGTCTGACCGGCGATGTCACTAGTTTCCGCTATTCCACCGGCACCGCCGCCTCCGACACGCTTTACTACAAGAAAGGCGCCCCTGGAGTCAATCTGGCCAGTGAGATCGGCGTGGGCCTGTCCTACCGGTACGGAGACAAGCTCATGTTCGAGGCGGACTACACCCGCTCCGACTGGCGCAGCACCGGAGTCGATACCCGCGAGGGCTTCACCGGCAACCTTCTCGCCGGTTCCGGACGTTCCGTCTTCGGCTCTTCGGTTGCCGAATCATGGCGCGCAGGCTTCGAATTCGTCCCCAACCGCAACGACATCCGCTACTATTTCAGAAGAGTTGCATACCGTGCCGGAATGTATTTTAAAAATGAGTATTACACGTTGGATAACAATAAGATAAGCGCTTATGGAATAACCCTCGGGGCCACCCTTCCAGTGTATCCCGGATACAACGGAATCACAGTTGGTATGGATTTTGGACAGAGGGGATCATTGAAGGGCAACATGATCCGCGAGACGTACGTAAACTTCTCTATTGGATTTAACTTGTTCGACATCTGGTTCCAAAAGCACCAGTACCAGTAACAATTAAAAGATGAGCGATATGAAAAAAGTAGTTTTAGCGGCAGCGAGCCTCCTTATGATTCTTTCCGGTGCAAAGGTTTTTGCACAGCAGGACATGAGCAAGTACGGCCCCAACGCCGAGGAGTGCGTCAAGTACCTTTCGTATTACGATGAGTATTACAAGCAGAAGAATTATGACGATGCCACACCCAACTGGCGTCAGGCATATAAATTATGTCCTCCTACCTGCAGCCAGAACCTTCTTATCAAAGGTTCCGACCTCATTTCCAGGCTGATCGCCAAGAATTCCAAGAACACCATCATGGTAGAAGGTCTGGTGGACACACTGCTAACCCTGCAGGACCAGAGGGCCCAGTACTATCCCAAGTACGCCGCAACCGCCCTCAACAACAAGGCCACCTACGCCGCCAAGTATATCAAGAACGACCCCAAGCGCGTTTATGATATCTACGAGAGCGTAATCGACGCTCTTGGCAACAAGACCAAGGCTTCCGTGCTGTTCAACGACTTCAAGGCCGCCGTGGATCTGTACGGCGAAGGCGGACTCGGCACCGAGGATGTGCTCAACAACTATCAGCGCAACCTTGCAATGCTCGACGCCATAGAGCCTTCTTCCGAGGTTGAGAAGAATCAGATATCCGACTTCCGTCACGATATCGAGAACCTGTTCATCTCCAGCAAGGTGGCAAGCTGCGAGGATCTCCTCTCACTGTTCGGCCCCCGCTACGAGGCCAATCCCAACGACCTCGAACTGGCTACCAACATCGTAAGGATGCTCAGCCTTGCCGAGGACTGCAACGACAATGAGCTCTTCCTCAACGCCGTCACCACCATGTACACGCTCGACCCTTCGGCCGACGCCGCATACTACCTGTACAAACTGCACTCCGCCCGCGGCAACGTGGCCACTGCGATACAGTACATGCAGGAGGCAATCGCAAAGGACGAGTCCGACGTCAAGACCGATGCTGCATATCTCTACGAGCTTGCGGTATACTCCTTCAAGAACGGACGTTCCGCTTCCGCCTTCGAGGCGGCAAGCAAGGTTCCTTCCATGGACGAGAGCCTGGCCGGCAAGGCCTACCTGCTCATCGGAACCATCTGGGGATCTACCAGCTGCGGCGGCGACGAGATCGCCCGCAGGGCTCCTTACTGGGTGGCATGCGACTACATGAACAGGGCCAAGGCGGCAGATTCTTCCCTCACCGAAGAGGCCAACCGCTACATCGGCCAGTACAGCCGCTACTTCCCCGAGGCAGGCGAGGCATTCATGTACGGTGTGTCCAGCGGCCAGTCCTACACCGTCTCCTGCGGCGGAATGAGGGCGACCACCACTGTCCGTACCGTCAAATAGTCTTGGGTCGAAAGTCCAATATCAAACTGATGCTGGCAAGCGTTTTGGCGCTTGCCAGTATTGTCGTTTCCTGCAAGAGCAAACTTGCCCAGGCGGACATGCTGGACCTGAGCAGCACCCCCGTGCAGACGCTCACCGACATGTTTTCCGTCCAGACCAACAACGGCAAGGTTGAGATGCGCATCGAGGCTCCCCTCATGGAAACTTACGAGAATGACACCGTCAAGCTGGACCTTTTCCCGAAGGGCCTCTCGGTGTATTCATATACAAGTGAAGGTCTGCTGGAGAGTCTTGTTTTCTCCGACAAGGCCAGCCACAGGGTAGACAAGAGGGGACAGCAGGACGATATCTGGTCCGCCTTCGGCAATGTGCTGATACACAATGTCATAAAGCGGGAGACCATGGAAACCGACACGATCTACTGGGACCAGCGTCGCAAGGAAATATGGACGGACTGCTACGTCAAGATGTATTCTCCGGACGGTTTCCTGCAGGGCTACGGCATGCGCTCCGACGACCATGCCCGCAACGCCATCCTGCACAAAACGTTCAACGGATATGGCGTTACGGTGCAGGATTCTACCCTTGTTGTTATTGATTCTGTGAATTTTATTGGTGCTTTCCCAAAAAATTTGTAATTTCGCGGCTCGTTTAGAATACTAAAATAATAAATAATATGGCGGTTCTTCAAAAAATTCGCGTACAATTCGGCCTGGCGATTTCCATCATCATCGCCCTGGCCCTCCTTTCGTTTATCATTGATCCCAATACCCTGGGCTCCGCCCTGCAGTCCATGTCTTCCAAGTATGACGTCGGCCAGATTGCGGGCAAGCGTGTATCCTACACCGACTTCCAGGAGAATGTGGATAAATTCACCACAATCCATCAGATAGCCACTGGCTCCTCCGTCCAGAACGAGCAGACCCAGATCCAGATCCGCAACGCCGCATGGCAGGATTATCTGGACAGGTACATGCTTGTCAAGAACGCCAGGAACGCAGGTGTGCGCGTAGGTGAAGACGAGGTCGTGGACCTCACCACCGGCAGCAACATCTCCCCCGTGCTGGCTCAGAATCCCGCATTCCAGGATCCTGAAACCGGCGCTTATTCTGCCGACGCCCTCCGCAACTTCGTCCAGGAAGCCACTTCCGACGTCGACGAGTCCGGCCGCGGCAAGATGTTCTGGAACTATCTCCAGAATGCCGTCCTCACGCAGAAGTACTACGACAAGTACGGCGCCCTGTTCGTAAATGCCAATGCAATGCCCAAGGTCTTCACCGACAAGGCTGTTGCCGAGGCCAACGCGACCGCCGACATAGAGTACGTCTCCGTGCCCCTCAACTACGCCGACACCACCGTCCAGGTGTCCAGCTCCGAGATCAGCGCCTATTACAAGGTCCACAAGGAGGAATACAAGCAGAACGCCGGCCGTGACATAGAGTACGTCGTGTACGAGGTCACCCCTTCCGCAGCCGACATCGAGGCCACCAGCGACGAAATCGAGTCCCGCCTGGCCGAGTTCGGTTCCACCACCAACGTCAAGGCCTTCCTTCTCCGCAACTCCGAGGCTCCCTATTCCGAGTACTGGTATAGCCGCAACGAGCTGGCCAACAACCTCTCTTCCGACATAGCCGACTACGTGTTCAGCGGTGCAGAGGGCGTATCCCCGGTCTACAAGAACGGCGAGATGTTCCGCGCAGTCAAGACCATCGGTTCCGCCATGGTTCCCGATTCCGTGTACGTCAAGCACATCCTGCTTCAGGGTGCCGATTCACGCCACCTTGCAGACAGCCTCTGCGGTGTCATTGCCAAGGGAGGCAACTTCGCCAACCTCGCGGCCCTGTATTCCGTCGACAAGAATTCTGCCGACGGCGGCGAGATGGGCTCCCTGGGTTGGTTCACCCAGAGCTACACCATCCCCGGCTTCGAGAGCGTAGTCACAGCAGAGCTCAACAAGCCCTTCGTGCTCAATACCCAGTACGGCTCGCATGTGGTCATGGTCACCAAGCGCACCAAGCCAGTTGCCAAGAAGCAGGTGGCCGTGCTCGAGAAGACCGCCCTGGCCAGCCAGGATACGTTCAATGAGTACTATGCCAAGGCAAACCGCTTCGCCACCCTCGCCGGCGGCACCTACGACGGCTACAAGAGGGCGGTCGATTCCACCGGAGTCTACTCTCACCCTATGAACAATGTCACCGAGGCTACAGCCAATTACGGCTCCATCAGCCAGGCCAAGGAAATCACCCGCTGGGTATTTGACAACAAGCCCGGCAAGGCTTCCAACATCATAACCATCAACAACAACTACTTCTTTGTCGTTGCTGTCAAGGCCTCCCGCGAAGAGGGCTACCGCGATGTCAAGGACGTCGCTCCCGGCATCCGCGATATCCTGCGTAACCGCAAGCTCGTCGACCTTGCCGTCAAGGAGGTATCCGAGAAGATGGCCGGACTCGAGACACTCGAGCAGATTGCCCAGGCTTGCAACGGTACAGTCAATACCGCTACCGACGTAGCTTTCGGCGGCACCGGAATGCCTTCAGTCGAGCCTGCCCTCGTGGGCGCCGTTTCTGTGGCACCCGAAGGCCAGATCGTCGGTCCCGTGGCCGGCAGGGCCACCGTGTACGTGTTCAAGGTCACCGGTCGTGAAACCGGCTCCTTCTTCACCGAAGAAGACGCACGCAACAACGAGAAGCAGAAAGTCCAGTACTCCGCCCAGATGATCGTCCCCACCATGATGGAATACGACGACGTCAAGGACAACCGCGCAAGATTCTTCTAGACATATCCCGCAGCCCTGACGGCCGCGGCCCCCTCAGAAACAACCTCGAGGCTGAACCACTTCGGTTCAGCCTCGACTTGTTTTCCGTCCTCTCCTTCTGTTTTCCGTCGCTGCCTCTGCCCGCCACCTGCCTGCTTTCCTGCTGTTATCTGCCTCCCTCCTGCTTTCCGCCTCACGTCTGCTTTCTGCCTGTGCTACGACGGTATCGTGGCCTGATAGCGTTTTTCGTAACGTGCTGTTTCCCAATTGCTTACACATACTTCCCAGGGGAAGAATCCCCCGGGAAGTTTAGCAAGGCGCTGTGAGTCAGGTGGTTACAAAACACGCGCAGAGTGGTCTAGCTCCTGCGGTAGGGTTGCAGGAGAAGGGGATTGTGATTATATTTGGGAAAAATATGACTATGAAAATGCTTCTGTTTTTTGTTTTGTCGAGTTTACTCTGCTTTCCCGGGGCAATTGTTTACGAAAAAGGGTGCGATCGTGCCGGGGACGGCGCGTGCCGATGCGGCGGCGACAGTCTGCTGGTGGTGAGTTGGAACGTGGAGAATTTTATGGATTATCGTGCCGATTCTACCGGGCGTTATACCAGGGGCCGGTTCGTGGCGAAGTGTAACGGGATTGCCAAGACATTGCTGATGATTGCCGAACGGGAGGGACGCCTGCCCGATGCCGTGGCGCTGATGGAAGTGGGCAACCGTTTTGCGCTGGAGCGCCTTCTGCGGGACACTCCGCTCCGTAAACTCGGCTATTCCATTGTACATTACGACTCTCCCGACCGCCGCGGGATCGATTGTGCGCTCTTGTACCGGGGCAGCACCATGCGCCTGCGCGCCTCGGCCCCGAAGCACCTTACAGACTGCTCCGGGGCGGTGATGGCTACCCGCGATATCTTGGTGGCGGAGTTCGACTCCCTGGCAATCCTTGTCAATCATCATCCGTCCAAGGTCGGCGCCGATTCGGAGCGGCGGAGGGCCGTGGCCATGCGCCGGATGACCGCGCTCGCGGACTCCCTTGCGGCCTCCGGCACCAGCAGGATCCTCTCGGTAGGCGATTTCAACAACGACGTCTGGCACATCCCGCAAGCCCGGGGCACGATAAAGTACAACGGCGCCTGGGAGAAAATAGACGGCTATTTCGCATACGGGCCCATGGAGGTGCTGGAAACCGTATTCGACCACCCCCTTCTTACCGAGCCTGACAGGGCGTTCGGCGGCACCAAGCCACGCCGAGCCTACTCCGGGCCCCGCTGGCTCGGAGGCATCAGCGACCATTATCCTATCATTCTGAAAATTTGCAACACCCGCCAAATATTGTTACCTTAGCGAAAAATAAAAAGATGTCTCTAAAATGTGGAATAGTGGGCCTTCCGAACGTGGGAAAATCCACGCTTTTCAACTGCGTCAGCAGCGGTAAAGCCCAAAGTGCAAACTTCCCCTTCTGTACCATCGAGCCCAACCTTGGCTCCACCAACGTACCGGACTCCCGCCTGGAAGTCCTCACTGAAATATGCCATCCCCAGCGCACCATCCCGGCTACCGTGGACATTGTGGACATAGCCGGTCTCGTGAAGGGCGCAAGCAGGGGCGAAGGCCTTGGAAACCAGTTCCTTGCGAATATCCGCGAGTGCGACGCCATACTCCATGTCCTCCGCTGTTTCGACGACGGCAACGTAGTGCACGTCGACGGCTCGGTCGACCCCGTGCGCGACAAGGAAGTGGTGGACACCGAACTCCAGATAAAGGACCTTGAGACCGTCGAGTCCCGTCTGTCCAAATGCGTCAAGGCTGCCCAGGCCGGCGACAAGGAGGCCCGCAAGCTTGCCGACCTTCTTACCCGTTACAAGGCCGCCCTCGAGCAGGGAAAATCCTGCCGCAGCGTTCCCCTGCAGAACGAGGAGGAGGTGCAGCTCGCCCACGACCTCTTCCTGCTCACCAACAAGCCCGTCCTGTACGTGTGCAACGTGGACGACGCCTCCGCCGTGAACGGCAACGCCTATGTGGACTCAGTCCGCGAGGCCGTAAAGGACGAGAACGCCGGCATACTTATAATATCTGCCCGTACCGAATCCGAAATTGCCGAAATGGAGGACTATGAGGATAGAAAGATGTTCCTCGAGGAAATGGGTCTTGAAGAATCGGGCGTGGTCCGCCTTGTGCAAGGTGCGTATAAGCTGCTGGGCCTCAGGACCTTCTTTACTGCCGGAGCCGATGAATGCCGCGCCTGGACCATCCACGCGGGCGACAAGGCGCCAAAGGCGGCTGGAGTCATCCACACCGACTTCGAGCGCGGTTTCATCCGTGCCGAGGTCATAAAGTACGAGGACTTCGTGACCTACAAAACCGAAGCGGCCGTGCGCGCCGCCGGCAAAATGGGAATCGAAGGCAAGGACTACGTGGTCCAGGACGGCGACATAATGCACTTCTTGTTTAACGTATAACACTAATAATCAATCAAATGAAAAACATTATCCATAGCAAGTTCACGGGTCTCTTCGGCGAGGGCGGCGTGTTCTACGCTGCCGCCGGCCGTATCAACCTTATAGGCGAGCACACCGACTACAACGGCGGTTATGTGTTCCCCGGCGCCATCGACAAGGGCATAATGGCCGAAATCAAGCTCAACGGCAGCTCCAAGGTGAGACTCTTCGCCATTGATCGCGACGAGTATGCCGAGTTCTCCCTCGAAGAAGAATCCCTTCCCGGCCAGCACTGGCCCCGCTATATATACGGCGTATGCCGCGAAACGCTGAAGCGCGGCGGCAAAGTAGCCGGATTCGACGCCGTGTTCGCAGGCGACGTGCCCCTGGGCGCGGGCCTGAGCTCTTCCGCCGCCCTTGAAAGCTGCTTCGCCTATGCCATCAATGACCTCAACGGCAACGGCCTGGACCTCTTCACCCTGGCCCGCATTGGCCAGAGCACCGAGCACAACTACTGCGGCGTAAAGTGCGGAATCATGGACCAGTTCGCCTCATGCTTCGGCCGCAAAGGACAGCTTATCCGCCTGAACTGCAAGACATTGGAGTATCAATATTTCCCCTTTGACCCCAAGGGCTACAAACTCGTGCTGCTGGATACCTGCGTCAAGCATCTCCTCGCCGACAGCGCCTACAACAAGAGGCGCGAGTCCTGCGAGCGCGCCGCGGCGGCCATAAAGCAGAACCACCCCGAGGTGGACTTCCTGTCGGACGCCAAGCGCGTATGGCTCGATGAGGTGAGAGGCAAAATCACCGAAGAAGACTTCGTCCGCGCCGAGTATGTGATAGGCGAAGTGCAGCGCGTGCTCGACGTCTGCGACGCCCTCGAAAGGGGAGACTACGAGACCGTGGGCGAGATGATGTATCAGACACACTTCGGCCTCAGCCGTCTCTATGAAGTCAGCTGTCCCGAGCTCGACTTCCTCGCCCGCCTGGCCCGCAAGATGGACGTCACCGGCTCCCGCGTGATGGGCGGCGGCTTCGGCGGATGCACCATCAATCTGGTCAAGGATGAACTCTACGATGAGTTCGTAGCCACTGCCGGGGCCAAGTTCCGCGAGGAATTCGGCCATGACCTGAAGGTTTACGATGTGGTCATATCCGACGGCGCCCGCAAGCTTTAAACCCTATGCTGCGACGCCTGGCTGCCTTTGCCGCCGGCCTCATGCTGGCATTCCCGGCCGCTGCCCAGTTTTATTCGCTGGGCAGCGAACGGGCGGGCACCAAGTGGCGTCACATCACCACGGCCGATTTTGACGTAATCTATCCTGTCGGCCTCGACTCTCTTGCACAGGTATATGCCAAAACCCTCGAGGCGGTCAAACTGCCTGTAGGCAAGACTGCAGGGCTCTACCCCAACCAACTGTACCGCAAGCCCATGCCTGTCGTAATGCACCCGTGGAGCGTGTATTCCAACGGCATGGTGGCCTGGACTCCCAGGCGCATGGAAGTGTACACCACACCTCCGTCCGACGCCCCCTTGGCGCAGCCATGGGAGGAGCATCTGCTCAGCCATGAGTCGCGCCATGTAGCCCAGATGCAGTATGTCCACGACAGGCATTTCCGGCCGGCCGAGTGGCTCGTCGGCGAGCTTTCCGCAGGCGCCCTGGCGGCCCTTTACGGCGGTCCCTCATTCTTCGAGGGCGATGCCGTGGCGGCCGAAACCGAGCTCGGAGATGCTGGCCGCGGCCGCAATGCCGAGTTCCTGGAATACTTCCGCGCCGCCTTCCGCGAGGGCGACACGCGTAATTTCTGGCGCTGGAGATACGGTTCCCTGATGCATCATACTCCTGATTACTACAAGGTTGGCTATATTACCAACGCCGGTATGCGCAGCGTCTACGGCGCTCCCGACTTTACGGCACGCTACTATGCCAACCTGCTCGGCGGCAAGTGGCCTTTACCCTTTTTCGTTATGCCCCGCACCGTAAAGCAGGTGTCCGGCAAGCGCTTCAATGACGCATTTGCAGAGATAACCGACACCTTGGTGCAGCGCTGGAGCCGCGACGAGGCCGCCCGTGCGCCGTTCATGCCCTCGGTACCACACACCAGTTCCGGCAGGCATTTCATGGAGTATTCAGGGACTTGCTATATGGACGGACAGCTCTACACCATAAGGAGCGGCGCCACCCGTTCTGCGCAGCTTGTCCGCATCGACAGCACCGGCCGCGTCCATGCCCTTTCGGCTTTTTCCGGCAAAGCCACGCCGCTTCGGGCAGACGGGGTCTTCAAGCGTATGTATTGGGGCGAAAGCACCCCTCACGTGCGGCGCGACCTGGAGTCTTTTTCGGATATTTGGTACTGCGGTCCTGATGGCCGGCACCGGCGCCTGACCAGAGGACAGAGGTGGTTCAATCCCTGTCCGAGCAGCGACGGCTTGCTGGTATCTGTGAGTGAATACCCCGTGCAAGGCGGTTCAGCCCTTGTGCTCGCAGATGCTTTCGACGGCCGCCCCGCCGCCCGCTACAAGGCTCCCGACGGCATGCAGATAGTCGAGAGCGCCTGGGTTGGCGAGGATATTTACGTTAGCTCCATAACTCACTCCGGACAAGGTATTTACAAGCTTGTTGGCGGCTCTTTCGAACCCATCCTTGACTGCGGTCCTGTCACAATCAAAAACCTCTTGGGCAGGGGAGACCTTCTGTATTTTACTGCCGACCTCACCGGGGTGGATGAGCTTTATTCCTTGGACTGTAAGTCAGGCAAGGCCTTCCGCGTCACGTCCTCCCCCCAGGGCGGCTCGTCCTACTGTTTTGCTCCCGAGAGCAGGGGACTGGTGTTTTCGGAGCTTTCAGCCTCCGGGCGCAACCTGGCTTTCACGCCGGCGGCGTCGCTTCCGGAGCCGGTCGAGGTGGATTTCAGGCACCGTCACCGCTACGAGTTTGCAGAGGAAATAGGACGCACACAGGTTCCTCCAATCTCTGACACCCTGCTCCCGAGCGCTTCCTATAACCGTCTGGGGCACCTTTTCCGCTTCCATTCATGGGCGCCGCTGTATGTGAATTACGATGCCATAGAGGATATGTCTTTCAGCACCCTCACAAGCACCGCCGGTCTTGGCGCCACTGCGTTTTTCCAAAATCACCTTGGCACTATGACTGGAGTCCTTGCTTACGGCGCCATTCCGGAAGAGGAAAAATGGACGCACAGGGGCCAGATGCGCTTTACCTACACCGGCTTTTTCCCTGTGATCGAGGCGGACCTTACTGTGGGCAGCGCCGCTCCGCTGAGGTATTTCATCAATGTGGACTACCACAATTTCGCGCGCAGGGTTACGCTCTCGCGTGAAGATATGGCTGCCGGTCCTTCATTGGACGCATCTGTAAAGGTCTATGCGCCGCTAAAATTCTCTTCCGGCGGGTGGCAGCGCGGCGTGGTGCCGCAGCTGCGCTGGGCCCTGTCCAACAGCCTCATCACGCATGGAAGCTTCGCTCCAATGAACCGCCTGTCGGCCAGCGTGCGCGCCTACGCGGTGCAGTCGACGCCCTCTTCCCGCATATATCCTGCTCTCGGAGGTGGTCTGGAAACCGGATGGAGCGGCCGTCCGTGGGCGCAGAACATCCTGTCTTCCAATCTGTATGTCTACGGGTACTGCTATCTGCCGGGCCTTCTCGACACCCACGGAATACGCATTGGCGCAATGACGCAGACTCCCGTGTCGGACGGTATCTTCAGCGAGCGTTATGCTGCCGTCATGCCCCGGGGGATGGCCGGGTATACCAATCTAGCGGCCCAGCTGTCGAGCAGCCGCTTCCAGGGCTGCCTGAATGTCGATTATGCCTTCCCATTCGCCCCCGTAGACTGCTCGTGGCTCTCGCCGGTTGCTTATGTACGCAATTTAGAGTGCACCCTTCATGGCGACGTGTCGCATTTCCGGGACGGCGCCTGGAACAGGACAATAGGCAGCGTCGGGCTGGATCTCTGCGCTGTACTGGGCAACCTTCTGTGGATTCCGGAAGATACCCGCATAGGCGTGAGCTATTACTATAATCTGGGAGTGCCCGAGGCGGAGAGTCCTCATTTTGTAGATGCCGTGTTCAGCGTAAGTTTCTAAAAAATTCCTAACTTTGAACGAATATGAAAAATAGTCTTCTTCTGAGTGTTTTACTGCTTGGCCTGGCGCTGGCCTGCGGTCCCCGCGGAGGCGGCGGGCAGGCTTCCGGCACGTCCGGCGGCACTTCGCAGGGCACGCAGAATCCGGCGGCTCCTCCCGCAGAGGCGCCCGCCGCCACGCACTCTTTCCCCAAGGTGGCCGTCCCTACCGTATATGAAGGGGACAGCGACGCCGTCGTCGATTACGTGCTCGACCATTACTGGGATGCGTTCCTTGCAGGCAAGGGCGCTACGACGCCGGAGAGCATACTCGGCATATACGATGTGGATGTGGAGCAGGCCCTTGCCGACTACATACAGTTGCTGAGCAACGTCAAGGCCGCAGCCACCCCCGACAGCCTGGCTCCCCTCAACCGTGCGCGCAAGAGCGTGGGGCGCTTCTTCAGCAATATCGAGGCTCTCCAGCAGAAGGATACATCGTCCAATACCTACCTGCGCCTTACCGAAATGGTGTCCCACTATCTGTACGACCCCAATTCCCCCCTGCGCGACGAGGACCTCTACCTCCCCTTCGTCGAGGGCATGGAGGCCAGCCCCTGCACACGGGAGGATATGCGCAACGCCTACCGCCACGAGCTCCAGATGTGCCGCACCAATCCCTTCGGCAGCAAAGTTCCGGACATCCGCTTCAAGGACGTACTGGGGCACAAGGGTGACCTGTATTCGATAAAGGCAGATTACACGATGCTATTCTTCAGCAATCCCGGATGCAGTTCCTGCAAGGAAATCATCCACGACGTGATGTCACGGGGCTACATTGAGTCCAAAATCACTGCCGGACGGCTGGCTATAGTCAATATTTACATCGACGAAGAGGTGGACAAATGGCGAGACTATTCCTCCAACTACCCTTCGTGCTGGATTAACGGCTACGATTATACTTTCTCCTTGCGGGATAGCGGCAAATATGACATCAGGGCCATTCCGTCGCTGTATCTGCTGGATTCCCAAAAACGCGTAATTATGAAGGACGCTCCCACCGAACGGGTGCTGGCCTTCCTGGACAGAATATGAAACAGTATCTTGACCTTCTGCGGCATATCCGCGAGCACGGAGTCATCAAGCAGGACCGCACGGGCGTAGGCACCCAGAGCGTGTTCGGCTACCAGATGCGCTTCGACCTCTCCGAGGGCTTCCCCCTGCTGACCACCAAAAAGGTGCACTTGCGTTCGATTATCCACGAACTGCTATGGTTCATTGCCGGCGACACCAACATCGGCTACCTGCACGACAACAAGGTAACCATCTGGGATGAGTGGGCCGACGCAAACGGCGACCTGGGGCCGGTCTACGGTCATCAGTGGCGCAGCTGGGAGACGGCCGACGGCCGCAGCATAGACCAGTTGTCACAGGTGGTCGACACAATCAAAAACAATCCCGACTCGCGCCGCATGCTTGTGTGCGCCTGGAATCCCGGCGACATCGACAAGATGGCCCTGCCTCCGTGCCACTGCCTTTTCCAGTTCTATGTGGCGGAAGGCAAGCTCAGCTGCCAGCTCTACCAGCGCAGCGCCGACACTTTCCTCGGGGTGCCGTTCAACATCGCGTCGTATGCGCTTCTGACCATGATGATTGCCCAAGTGTGCGGCCTGCAGCCCGGCGAGTTCATTCACACGACTGGCGATACTCATATCTATCTCAATCATTTTGAGCAGGTTGCAGAGCAGCTGAGCCGCACTCCGCGCCCCCTGCCCAAGATGCTTCTGAACCCGGATGTCAAGAGTATTTTCGACTTCCGCTACGAAGATTTCACCCTCGAGGGCTACGACCCCTGGCCCGCCATCAAGGCCCCGGTGGCGGTATAGTAAAGATGAAATTTACAATTAGATATAAACCAGAACGTTACATGCTTAAATGCCTTATAGTCGCCATCGCCGACGACAACGGAATCGGAGTGAAGGGCCAGCTGCCCTGGCACATTTCCGAGGATCTGAAGTATTTCAAGGAAGTTACCTCGGGATATCCCGTGATAATGGGCCGCACCACCTATTTCTCCCTCCCCTTCAGGCCCCTCAAAGGGCGCAAGAACATAGTGCTGAACCTTGGCGGGGAGCCCATACCGGAGGCGTGCTGCGTGTATTCATTCGACGAGGCCTTCGACGAGGCGCAGGCCACCGGCTGCGACAAATGCTTTGTCATGGGAGGCGCCTCGGTCTACCGCGCTGCGATGCCTCTGATGGACCGGCTGTATATCACACATGTGCACACAGTTGTGGAGGATGCCGACGTGTTTTTTCCGGAGATCGACCCGGAAATCTGGACCCCCGTCAGCACTTCTCCCACCCATATCGACCCTGAAACCGGGTATAAATTCGAATTTGTAGTATACGAAAGGCGATAATTCGGTTTTTTTTCCGATATTTGGAGGGATAAGAGTTAGTTAGTAGATGGTTCCTTCCAAAAGAGAGCAGTTCGGAAGTTCCTTTTCGTTCATAATGGCCGTAGCCGGATCCGCAATAGGACTCGGCAATATCTGGCGTTTTCCCTACATGGTGGGGGAGCATGGTGGGGGAGCCTTTATCGTGGCATATTTGGTTTGCTGCCTTTTCATTGCTGTGCCCTGTTTCGTGTGCGAGTCTGTCATCGGCAGGCGCGGGCGCAGTGACGTGTATGGCTCGTTCGACAGGCTGGCTCCCGGCAGCAAGTGGAAATGGATGGGCTTCTGGTCGGCACTGGCGGCATTTATCATAGTCGCCTATTATTGTGTAGTCGGAGGATGGTCGCTGGATTTTCTGGTCCGTTCGCTTTCTGGGCACCTTTCGCAGGGCAATCCGGACGGCGCGTCGGTTGTGTTCGGCAAGATGGCCACGGCAACCGTCGAACCGCTGGTCATGTATGTTGTCTTCCTTGTTGCCACAGCCGTAATCGTGATGGGCGGAATCAAGAAAGGCATCGAGCGTTTCACCAAGATTACCACTCCGATGCTGTTCGTGCTTATGGTGGTGATGGCCATTTACTCGGTGTCCCTGCCGGGTTCGTCGGCGGGGGTGCGTTATCTGGTTCATCCTGATTTTTCCAGGCTGGACGCCAACGGATGGGCATGTGCCCTTGGCCAGGCTTTCTTCAGCATGTCATTGGGTATCGGTGCGGTGCTGGTGTACTCGTCTTTTATGAAGAAGGAAAACAGCATCCTGGCCGGTGGACTTTTTACTGCAGCTTCCGATACAATTTTCGCCATTATCGCCGGGTTTGCAATCATGCCGGCGGTGTTTTCTGCCGGAATCGAGCCGTCGGCCGGGCCTGCGCTTGTGTATGAAACCCTGCCCTTCATCTTTGCCAAGATGGGAGTTGAGGCGCCGGTGGTTTCGGCCGTCATGACGGTGATATTTTTCCTGGCCATACTTGCTGCGGCGCTGACTTCGTCAATTTCAATGTTCGAAGTGTGCATAGAGCACATGGTACACCGTTACGGCTGGAACCGCAAGGCGTCGACGCTGGCGCTGCTGGGAACCGTGCTGCTGTTGGGCGTGCCCTGCGTACTGTCGTTCGGGCCCCTGGGTGGATTCAAGATATTCGGAATGACGGTTTTCGACCTCTGCGACTATGTCTGCTCCAACGTGTTCATGACCCTGGGCGCACTGGCCTTCACGGTCTTTGTCGGCTGGATAATGAAGCGCGAAGATGTCAAGGACGAGCTCACCAACGGCGGGAAACTGCCTTTCAGCAACCGCGCCTTCAAACCGCTGTACTTCTTCATCCGCTGGGTCGTCCCGCCGGCAATCCTGCTCATATTTATCAGTAATCTACTGTAGCTCATTCAGAGAGGAAATCTCTGCGGCTTTTTCCGTCAACTATTCCTGTGACCTTTCCCGCTAACTGCCAGGCTGGCGGTTCTGTCTGCCTGCTGTCGGGTTTTGCAGTTTTGTCTGCATGTTGTCTGGCTGCCGGTTTCGGCCGGTTGCCGTTCTGTCTGTGTGCTGTCGGGATGCAGGTCACGGCCGGTTGCCGTTCTGTCTGTGTGCCGTCGGGGCGCCAAAAACGTGTCAGGGTGGT
>CAMJHF010000021.1 GCA_946405435.1 uncultured Bacteroidales bacterium | reverse complement strand
CTTTGAGCAGTTGGAGGATTTTCTCCCTACTTTTTCAAGTTTTCTTACTACTTTTTGACGTCGGAATAAATGTCGGAATAACCGTCGGACGACAATGTGTGTAAATATATCAACCTTCTTGAAATCCTCCAGAAGGTTCGAGATTTCACCGGTGGAGTCTACTAAACAGGACAAGTCGCAAGATTTGTCCTGTTTTTCTTTTTCTTTGTTCACTGCTGTCCGGAGAAATATTACCATAACATACGTTGCTCGACAGGGCCCGCCTCCGGAACAACCACGAGGACTGTCGGCTGATTATAAAGTTCGCGGATGTCAGCCCTCTGAAAGAGGACCTGTCCGATTGAGTTAGAGATAGAATGAAGTCCATACAGCTTCTTCGCAATGACAGTTCAATCTGCCAGCGCTCGCGGTACATTGCCGCGATGGTCAGCGGGTCTTCGATTGCGAAGTCGTTGGTCAGGAAGCGATAGACCTTCCCGGTCTCAAAGCCCTCATACACAACAAGTCTCAGCGTATCGGGATACTTCCGGATCGAGTAATATCCGGTGAGTCTGATGGTCTCGTCGGAAAGAACGCCGGAACCTTTGTCGACCGGTCTGGACTCAAGGATTTCATAGGACATGTTGTCCTTGGCCCGCGTGACGAAGTACGCACCCTTCTGCTGGAAGTACTTGTAAAGTTTCTCGAAGGCGACGTATCCCTTGTCCATCAAGTAGAAGGCACCCGCTTCAACAGGTATCTTATCCATCACCTTGTTGCCAGACCGGTAGAGGTCTCCGCAGAGGTTAAGTGTAGTCTCAATATCTCTCAGACCGGCTCTGTCGGTGAACTGAGCAAAGCTCATCACCATGAACTGGTCACGGCAATTGAACTTGATGGCGTGCCGGTCACCCTTGTAGCGGTCGACACACTTCTTGAACTCGTATTCGTTGAAGAGAGACATGATCTGAGCGAAGATTGTTTTTCCTTTGTTCATGGCTTGCGGATGGCGTCTTGATGCCTACCGCAAAGTTACCGAAGTTCTAATCGAAAAATTATCTGAGCCTTGTAAGTTATTGAAGTTAAACAGTTAAAACCTTATCTGAGAAATTTTCTCCGGACAGTAGTGAAGTCCTTTCAATTGTTATTATGAGGATCCTTCAAAAGGGGAGTATTGCTTGCTACAATTTCCGTTAAATGTGAATAAAGCCAGCAACCCTTTGAATGTATGCAGAGAATCATATATGAAGTCACTTATTGAGGATGATGAACCGGCAAAGAATGCATTGCGCCAGATGATTCGGGAATGGTTGCTAATAAACACAATATGCCAATCCTCCGTATACATAGAGAACGACTTTTCCATTCGGTCTGCTGCTCCGATCCTTTTTAATCCAGACGCAAAACAAAGCGTCCCTGATTACATAAAGATAAAGGAATAGACAATCACATACAGTGGATGGAGGCAGAGGGCGGTTATGCCAAGGACAGGTTGCAGCAACAGAAGCCTCTGTCCGGGCCCGGGAACGCTGTTCTTGGGCCCACAACGCACATAATTCCTCCATTCGGGCCCTGAAACGCCGATCTTGGGCCCGCGAGCGCACAAAAACCGCCGTCCTGGCCCGGGAACGACAACTTTAGTCCCACAAAAGCCTCCTTTCGTCTCAAGTTTACGATTCTTTCGAAAGAATCAGAATAATCTGTTCTCCGCCTCTTGACGGGACTCGCTCCTTTTCATGGTTTTGCGGGAAACTCCCTATACCAAATCCAGGAGGCTTTTTTGTTTCCATTTTCGGTAACCGATAATGCACAAATCGGCCTCTGGGGGCTTGCAGTGCTTTATACCCCCTTGGCAAACCAGGGGTTTGAATCAGTGGATTTCGTATGGTGGGGATTTGTGACGTATCCTTTACCGGCACCGGCATCGGCACCGCGGCTAGATCGTTTCAGCGGCTGAAGCTGACGGTGGGGTTGCCGGAGCCGAGGGCGGCCTTGAGGCCGGAGGGGTCGGTGACCTTGCCGAGGCGGGTGTAGCTGTAGGAGGTGTTGAATGACTCGTAAAAGATTACTACGCAGCTGCTTCCGAACAGCATGATGTCTCCTTCCTCTATCTTTCCGGGATTGGTCGGGTTGCTGGGGAGAGAACCGCTGAGGTAGCAGTATTTTTCGTTGCCGTTGAGTTCTTCCATATCAAGGGTCAAGGGAAGAAGCTCTGCGAAGGCGCGCGCTGTCTGATTGTCGGCAAGGGTGGCGCCGAAGCTCTTGCCGTTCACTGTAACTGTCATGTCCGATGTTGATTGTTTGCTGATTCCAAGGCTCTGGAGCCATTCTTTCAAGTCTGTGGAGCTGGATCCATTGAGCCGCCTGCCGCTTTTCCAGTCAATCCCGGGATAGGTTGACTGAAGCTCGGCCTCCGCAGTGGAAATGCCTGTGGATCCTGATGTTATGAACGGAATCACTGTCTTTCCCGTAAAATCGTAGGTGTCGAGGAAGGTGAACACAACTCTCGGGGCCTTGCCGTACCAGATGGGGAAGCCGAGCAGCACGGTGTCGTAGCCGTTGCCGCCTAGCGTAGCCTGGATCCCGGGACGCGCTGAAGCAGGGCCGTACTGCTCCTGGTAGGCGCGGGTGGAGGAGTCGTAATAGCTGTTGTTCTCGTCTCCGTAGGCTACCGACGGGGTTATACGGTAAAGCTCAGCCCCAGCAAGTTCGGAGAGGGTCTGCGCGACAGTCCAGGTGTTGCCTGTAAAAGAGAAGCATGCCACCAGCACTCCTCCGTTCCCTGAAGAGGCGGACAGGTTGATGGCCGGTGTGCGGTAAATGCTGCCGCGGGCAAGCTGCATCACTGTGTTGTCCAGCGTCTTGGCGCTCCCGTCTATTACGGAGCCTCCTTTCATGAGGGCGACCTCGAACTTGCTGTATTCACCCTCAGGCACCGGGAAATAGAAATCCATGGCATCGGAGTGCCAGGAGGGGCGGATGGTGACGGTCTTGCCCGAGTCGCATATGTTTTTGTCGGCAGTCAGGCGCACGGCGTCCGTACCGGCAGGGACACCTGTGTAGCTGACGCGCATAATGGCGCCGCTGTGCTCAAGGTTTGAGCGGAAAGAGCCGTCCGCCTGCGCAGACAGCGTGCCTGCCCAGCGATGCCGGAAATCGGCAGCGCCTGCCGACTCATATTCAGAGGGGAGTGAGAGCTTGAATGAACCCTCGCTCAAATCGCCGGTATTGAAAGGATACGCCACCGGGGCTCCGTTTTCGAGCGTGGTGCCCTGAGGCAGGGAACCTTCAAAAAGAGCCGAGCCGTCGGATTCCCGGTTTTTGAAAGTAAAGCGGTACAACTTTCCTCCCGCCACGACGCCAAGGTCGTCGCCGGAACTCCACGCAAAAGAGGCTACGCCGGAACCTCCATCGCTTATTGCCGCCTTGGTGGCGGCCGGGGCTACGGTTATGCTGACGGGCTCCCCGTCGACTGCCGGATTAACTTTTTGCCCGCATGATACAGCGAGTACTGCAAAGGCGAATAATATAGTGCTTATCTTTTTCATGTCAGTTCCAGTCGCCCCAGCCCTCGGTGGTCCCTTCCACAGCATCGGATACCGGATTGTCTCCGGCAACCAGAGAATCGGCCAGAAGGGTTTGCACCGAAGAGAATAAGATGTTTTCTATCAGTGGTTTAATGTACTTCATGCGCTATTAGGATCCTGAAGCGTACTGCAAAGTTAATCAAAAAGCCCGATTATCCATTAATAACACCCTGTAACAGACAGTCATGCACTTGCTTTGGTTGTCAATAATCCTTACTTTGCAGCCAGTAGATAACGTTTAAACTTATATTCCATGAAAAAACTGTACGCATCTCCTACAGTGTGCGTTGTGCTCATCGCAATGAATTCTGGAGAACGCCAGAATTTTACCGTCGACAACTACGGCGCTGACTGGGACCAAAAATACCGCGTCCGCGGCTGCCTGGCATTTTAATTAAGACTGACAGTTTTCTGTGCCCGGCAGCGGCATAAAGGTTGCAGCGTGAAAAACTCCGGCAGTGACCAAAGGAAATAATTTACGCCTCTGATGGAAAGGGAAAAAACACCGACTGCAGCCGACCTGCAAAGATTCGACAAGCAATACTCCGAGACTGGCCTGTTTAGGAAGATCGGAAAGTTCGCCAGAAGAGCTGGATGCAAGACTGTCTATTATGTTCTGGTACTGTATTATACCTTGATGGACCCCAAAACGCCAGCGCGGTACAAAACCACGATAGCCGGGGCGCTCGGGTATTTTATCCTGCCTTTTGACTTTCTTCCCGACCTGCTGCCGGGGGCCGGAATGGTAGATGACTGGGGAGCATTGCTGGCCGCTGTTGCGTATGTGGCGACGGCCATCACTCCCGAGATAAAAGCCAAAGCCAAGGCAAAACTGGCCGACTGGTTCGGAAGCTACAGCGAAGCCGACCTGGGAGACCTTAAGTAAGCCTCCGGCTGATTATTTGTATTTGATTGCGAGCATCGTGAGGTCATCGCTCTGCTCCGCGCCGGCGCTGAAAGAGTGGACGGTGTCGGTAAGCGCCGAAATAATATCCTTCGGGCTGCAGCCTTGCATCTCATCGAGCAGCTGAAGGACGCGTTCTTCTCCGAACTGGTGATGCTCCGGGTCTTCGGCCTCGGTCAGGCCGTCGGTGTACAGCAGAATGGTTGTTCCGGGCTCTATGACCTTGTTCTGGCGGAGATACCGCCATTCGCTGTCTATTCCCAAGGGTATGTTGGACTGGACGTCCAGGAACTTCGCCCCATTCTTGTCGATGACTATGGGCCGGTTGTGGCCGGCATTGCAGAAATGGAATGCGCCCGTGGCAAGGTTGATCATTCCGGTGAAGAAAGTGGCGAACATCAGGGAGTCGTTGCGCCCCGTCATCGATTCATTGAGCCCCGATATAATGATGTCCGGCTGCGTCTCGTGGGCCGACAGGGCGTGGAATTGAGTGTTTACTCCAGCCATGACAAGCGAAGCCGGAACTCCCTTGCCGGATACGTCGCCTATGCAGAAGAACAGCATGTTGTCGCGGATGTGGAAGTCGTACATGTCGCCGCCGATAATCTTGGCCGGGGTAAGGCTGGCGTAGAGCTTGACGTCGGAACGGTCCGGGAAGCTCTTGGGCAGCATGGACATCTGGATGTCGCGGGCGATGCCCAGCTCGCTTTCGATAGAAGCCCGCTGGGCCGTGGCGGCCGTGAGCTGGGAGACATAGGTGGACAGCGAGTGCTGCATATCTTCGAATGAATCGCGCAGGCGGCATATTTCGTCTCTGTGCTTGATTCTGGGAAGTTCAGTCTCAAAGTTGCCTTTGGCAATTTCCTCGGCTGAGTTTGCGAGTTTGACAAGGGGCCTGGTGGTACTGTGGATGCTCACCCTGCACACTATCATTATCACAATCACGGCGAGGCTGATGAAAAACAGCATGAGGAAGCCCAGAAGCACTCCCGGGAGGGCTACGGACTTGACCGGCACCACGATACCCATGGACCAGCCTGTGCTCTTGAGCGGCCCGTAGTACACGTAGACGGCCTGCCCGTTGACGTAGATTTTCGACGTTCCGGTTTTGCCTTCCATCATGTCGCGGCCTGCCTTTATGTAGCTGCCGTCGTCGTCGGGGCTGGCATAGTCGAAGAAGGTCTTCTTGAGGACGCGGCTGGTATCGGGGTGGACTATGAATTCGCCGTTGTTGCCCAGGATGAAGCTGTAGGTGTTGTAAGTCGGGTCGCCCTGCACAAAGCGTGAAGAACGGCGGGCATTTTCCTTGGTATCATTCTCCTCAAGCTGTTTCTTGAGCCACTCGAGCTTGAGGTCGGCTCCCAGCACCGCTACATAGTTGCCTCTGCGGTCGCTTACCGGCAGGGAATATGTGCATACCACGGCACGGGCGCCATCCCGGTCGAAGTAAGGCTCCGACCAGTGGCCTTCCGGGTGCTCTAATCCATTCTTATACCATTCCAGGTCAAAGTAATCGTGGTTTACTGACCCTATCTGCCGGATGTTGATACTTCCCGAGACGGAATCGCGGGACGCGTAGGGTTCGAACCATCGTCCGGCTTCCTTGAAGTAATCGGGGATGAATCCGACGCAGGCTCCGTTTACGTATGGGTTGAGGCGAAGTTCGTCGGCCAGCGCCGAGCAGACGTTGGCAGGTCTGCTGAGGTTGTAGCTGATTTCGTCCTCTATGTTGGCAGCAGATATCTCCACGGCGGACAGCCAGAGATCCATCTCTTCATTGGTTATTTCCATCAGGTCTTTGAAGTGGGTCCCGATCTGCCTGCCGAACCTCGTCACTGAATGGTAGAAGACCCATCCCGAAAGCATCAGCATCGTCACCAGCATGATGGCTATTACCCTGTTGGTGATGCGCTTGGAAAACGACCGCGGATATTTCTTCTTCATGGGTGTAAATATACAAAAACTTCTGTAATTAGCTTTTCTTTGCACGCCTGAACAGATAATACTCGTGCACGAGACTCCTGAAACCTAGTTCTTTCATGCGGGAGTACCGCACACGGAAGTTGGCCTTTGTGTGCCGCCCGGTGGACAGGAAACGTATATATTGCTGCAGGCAGGCATCGATCTTCTTGAGTCCGCCAGGCGTGTTGATGACGGGGAAGAACCATCGGCTCCAGGTCAGTACCTGAGGGTCTTCGTCTTCGAAGAATTTGTCGTTGAAGCTACGGATCAGCCCCTTCATGGCCTGCTCCGGCGCCAGCCCTTTGCGCAGTTGCCAGCGGTGCAGCGCCCTGGCTGCCCGGCGGATTTTTCCCTTCATCTTGGCCACGGTGGCGTCCGATATGTCGATGGAGTTCCCGGAGCATTTGAAACCCAGGAAATCGAACGGTTCGCCGGGGCTGTAAATCCTTTCTTTAGAGGGGTTTACTTCCAGCTCAAGGTGCTTCAGGAAGCCGAGCAGATACTCCTTGTACCGTTCCAGCGACTGCCGGTCGGGGGCGAACAAGATGATGTCATCGGAGTAGCGTGCATACACGACTCCGGCCTCGTCAAAGTGGCGGTCGAGTCCGGAGAGATACACATCGGCAAGGAATGGTGCGGTGGGAGTGCCTGCCATTACGCCTTTAGGGCAATGCACTATTTTCCCGTCAACCGAGGCCCTCGGGTCGGTGAGCATCCGTTCAAAAAAAACATATAGCGGCGTGTCGTCCGCCAGCAGTCCCCTGAGCATGGGGAGCAGCAGGGGAATGGATATGGAATTGAAGTAATCGTGTATGTCTACCTTGTAGGCCCACATCGGGCGCCCGCCGAGACGCTTTCGGATGGCAAAGATGGCGTCGCTGGCCTTGAGGCCGCGGCGGAACGAGTACAGGTTCGGAGAGAAGGAGGCGTCGTACTTGTAGAGCAGGTGGGCGAGCAGCTTGAGCACCCTGGTGGCATCGTTGCCGAAGCTGTAGACCGTGCGTTTCTTGCCGGAGCCCATCTTGTTGACGCTCATGCGTTCCGGTATCCCGGGGCCGGCGCTGCCCGTGACGCGCCTGGATGCCTCAAGGTACCCCTGCCCGGCAACGAACGAGTCGGCATCCTGGAACTCGGGCCATGTAAAACGGCCCTTTATCAGGCGGTGGGCAAGGAACTCTTCCCACGCCGCCTGGCTTTGAAGCTGATCCAGAAGGCCACCCATAGAATAAAAGGAAAAAGGGGAAAAGTTTGAATCGGCAAAATTGCCGATCACGGGATGAGTACATCGTCCGGCCGCCTGCAAGGCACTTCAGGGGGCGATGCTGCATCCAATGCAGGCGCGGCGGAGCCGCATCCCCTTTTTCCGTGATTGGTTTAGTGCAGAAACTTGCCGATGCGGCCCACTACGTAGGCGCGCTCGTTGGGCATCTGAGTGTAGAAGTTGATGTATGGAAGCCCCAGCTTCTTTGCGTACATCCTGGAAATCAGGTACTTGACATTGGAGTAGTGGCTGTGCCCGGCACCCAGCATCACCACGGCACGCGGCTGCGCTCCCTGATACAGCACGAAGCTGAATGGCTGGCCCCATTCGGCCCTGTAAACCTGGGTTGGACGCGTACTGTAGAGCTGTGCCGAGTCGGCAGCCATGCCGGCAAGATCGGTCACGGGCACATTCTCCCTTATGCCGTAGGCGGCGAAGTCGGTCTGGAGTATGCCCCTGAAAAAGGCCTGCCACTGCTCCGGCGAGAGTTTCTTCTCGTACCCCTGGGGCTGTGGGGCGGGAGCGTTGTGAGCGGGGGCTTGGGCTTGTTTCTGCTGTGCGGCATTGACAATGGCGTCTTTCACCTGTGAAAGAGCCCTTTCGGCTGCGGCGCCGAAGAGATTTTTGAGGAGTCCCATGATTATGCGTAAGTTGCTGGTTTCTTTTTCGCAATATACGAATAAATTATTTATTTTTGCAATAAGACTAAATTCAATAAGTTCATGTCAAGCCATTCCTACAGGGAGGTAGAAAGTATCTCCACTCTGCCGGGTCCGGACGAGTCGGGCTTTGTGTCGCATTACGTTTTCCAGTATATTGATTTCAACCTGGTTCCGCAGTACATCGCTGCCGGGCACCGTTTCCGGGACTGTTTTTTCTTCGGCTGCGAGATTCCCTCCGAAATGGAAGGGCAGATAGGAAGCACGTGCCTGGTGTTCCCGCGCCTGGGGCTGGAGTACAGCACCTTCCGCGGCAAGCTTTACACCGCTACGGAGCTCTACGACGGCTATGACCCGGAGCACGAAGAGAGTTTCGCCACCTGTTTCGACTCCCGCGTGTACAACAGCTACATCGAAAAGGGCAAGCAGTGCAACGAAATCCGCGAAACCCTTGGCCGTTCTCTGCACGACAGAGCCATTGAGGACGCCATGGCGGATTTCCTGAGCCGCTTCGGCGAGCGCCAGGTGGTGGCCATCATGGGCGGGCATGCGATCAAGCGCACGGACGACGAGTATCGCAAGGTGGCCTGCATAAGCAAGATATTGACGGAGAGGGGCAAGCTGATGGCGTCCGGTGGCGGACCCGGTTCCATGGAGGCGACCCACCTTGGAGCCTGGATGGCCGGCAGGACGCTGGAAGAACTGGACGAGGCCATCGAAATGTTGAAAGTCGCTCCCACTTTCCGCGACCCGGGCTGGCTGCGCACGGCTTTCGAAGTCAAGGAAAAGTTCCCCCAGACACGCTACCGCAGCCTGGGCATCCCCACATGGTTCTACGGCCACGAGCCTGCCACCCCCTTTGCCACCGACATAGCCAAGTATTTCCAGAACAGCATGCGCGAGGATATACTGCTGACCATCGCGAGGGGCGGCATCATCTATACTCCCGGTTCCGCCGGCACCCTGCAGGAAATCTTCCAGGACGCCGCCCAGAACCACTACAAGACGGTGGGCTTTTCCAGCCCCATGGTGTTCCTGGGAGTGGATTTCTTCTCCCGCGAGGTGCCCGTGTATCCTCTTCTTGAGACGCTTATGGCAAACGGCCGGTACACGGGTCTTCTGCTCACCCTGACTGACGAGCCTGAAGAAGCAGTGCAGGCAATAATTTCATTCTCCGAATAAGTATGCGCAAGTTGTTTTTCACCCTTTTTGCCGTACTGCTGGCATCTGCCCTCCATGCCCAGCAGATACGCACCGTAGACACCAAAGTTTACATCGACGAAAACGGCGATGCGCTCATCAAGCAGCACTGGGACGTTAATGTCGTCAAAGGGACCGAATGGTATATACCTATAGGCAACCTTAACGGCAGTTCCGTACGCGGGTTGCAGGTGTTTGAAAACGGAATCGAATTCGAAAACGACGGCCGCGAATGGGACTCCAGCCGCAGCCGCATGCAGAAGACCGGCCGCTGCGGAATAGTGGACAAGGGCTCGGACGGCGTCGAGCTTTGCTGGGGCCAGGGCGAGTACGGCGACCACGAGTGGGACATTCAATATGTCGTGCTCGGTCTCGTGCAGTCCCTTAACGACTACGACGCTTTCAACTATATGTTCGTCAATCCCGGGATGATTGCAGCCCCCGAGCATGCGTCGATTAGTTTCCGCAGGCTCGACGGCGGCGGCCGGTTCAACACGGATTCCACGCGCTTCTGGTTCTTCGGATGCGAAGGCGAGTCGGTGCTGCAGGAAGACGGAACTATCTTCTTCGAGACTGACAGGCCCATGCCTTCCGACGGCCGCCTGATAGCGATGCTGCGCTTCGAGAAAGGGGTCTTTTCCGCTCACAACAAGCGTGATATGGACTTTGAAAAAATGCAGAAGAAGGCGTTCAGGGGCAGCGACTACGGAAAAGAATCCTCGCTCGGCGGCTTCAGCATCGACACATTGATCGACTTGTTCTTCGAGGGGCTTATTTTCCTTGTCGCGCTCGGCGGAGGCTTGGTATTCTTATTTGGCTGGTTAAAAGACAAAGTGCTCAAGGCTCTCGGAAAACAGTGGTCGCCAAAGTTCTTCGGCGCAACCAAGGTCAAAGGATGGGCTAGGGAGGCTCCATTCGGCGGCAGTATTCCGATAGCCGCCTATCTCCTCAAGGAAGGGACCCGTCTGACCTTCAAGGACGGTAAACCGGAGAGGGCCATCGGGGCGTATTTCTTAAGGTGGATTCAGAAGGGCTTTATTGCGCCTGTCCGTGCAGAAGACGGCCATTACGACCTTAAGTTCCCGGAGCAGCAGCCAGATTTCCAGGATAATTCAGAGAAAAGCCTGTACGAAAAGGCTTTTGCGGCCACCGGGGACAACCTGATACTGGAGAAAGGGGAGTTCGACTCCTGGGCCAAGAAGCATTACAAGTCGCTCGCAGGTTGGCCTTCGGCACTTGTGAATGAAGGCAAGGGCAAGTATTCAGTATTCCACGGAAATAAGATAGAAGAGGCAGCCAATCTGTTGAAATTCAAGAATTTCCTCGAAGACTTCACCTTGGCGTCCGAGCGCGAGGTCCCCGAGGTGGCGCTGTGGGGTCAGTATCTTGAATTCGCGCAGTTCTTCGGCATTGCCGACAAGGTGGCAAAGGGCTTCGCCAAGATGTACCCGGAGCAGTTCGAGGACTTCAGCAAGCAATATGGACTGGACTCCGTATCCATGGCCACCGTGCTCAATTCCTGGAGTTCAATGGCTTCCCGGGCCTACAACAGCGCCTATTCGGAGAAGCTAAGCCGCGAGGCGGCAAGCTCCGGCGGCTCCGGCAGGTCCGGCGGCTTTGGCGGGCACTCCTCTTTCGGCGGTGGCGGCGGCTTCTCGGGTGGCGGTTTCGGCGGCGGAAGCCGTTGACGGATGTCCACTTTTTGACGGAATTTAGTATCTTTGCAATCTTCGAGAATACAGAAGTAATGTTGAAAAGTAACACTAATTATTGATAACCTTATGATTTTTAAAAGATTATTTAGTTTTGCAGCCATTGCGGTCCTCGCTTTCTCCGTAAGCGGGTGCCTGGCGGGCAAGTTCATGGCCAATTATGCTCTGAAACCTGAAGTCCATGGTGTGGCCGACATAGAGCGCACCCGTCACAAGGCTGACTCCCTGCTTCCTGGCAGCACCCAGTGGTATGACACCCTCAAAGACCAGGATATCCTCAAGGATACTGTAATCACCGGTTACCGCGATTTCAAGGTCCACGCCTGCTACGTGCCGGCCAAGGATCCTTCCAACGCCCAGGGAACCGCCATCGTGGTCCATGGCTACGGCGACAACCATTTCGTGTTCCTCTATCTTGTCCGCATGTATCGTGACGAGTTGAACTACAACGTGTTGTTCCCCGATCTCCAGTATCATGGCTATTCCGAAGGAGACCACATCCAGATGGGCTGGTACGACCGTTTCGACCTCCTCAAGTGGATAGATGTAGCGCATAATCTGTGGAACGACAAGTTCATGGTGCTCCACGGAGTGTCCATGGGCGGCGCCACCGTCATGATGACCAGCGGCGAGGATCTCCCCGAATATGTGCGTGCAATCGTTGACGACTGCGGCTATTCTTCCGTCTGGGACCAGTTCGCCCATAACCTCAAGGATTCTTTCCATCTTCCGGCTTTCCCTGTGCTCAACAGCGCCAGCATTGTGTGCAAGAACCGCTACGGCTGGACCTTCAAGGAGGCGTCGAGCGTCAAGCAGCTTGCCAAGTGCCAGAAGCCCATGCTTTTCATCCACGGCGACGCCGATGATTTCGTGCCCACGAGCCACGTCTACAAGAACTATGACGCCAAGGTGAACGGCTACAAGGAGATATGGATTGTCCCCGGCGCCGTTCATGCCAACTCATATGCCAAGGCTCCCCAGGAGTACACCCAGAGGGTGCGCGACTTCCTTGCCAGAGCCAAGACGCTGTAATCTTCAGAGTCACCAAACAAATAAGCCGGCCTTTCGGGGCCGGCTGTTTTTGTATGATTCAGCTGATTAGAACTGGTAGTTGATACCGATGCCGAGCCACATGCCTGCGTCGAGAGGCTTGTAGAAGCACTTGGCAAGTTCTACGGACACGATGAAGTTCTGGTTCATGGCGATCTTCAGGCCAGCACCGGCGCTGTACACGAAGTCGCCGACCTTGGAAGAGTCGTAGAGGTTCTCCAGAGGCATGTAGGTGGCCACGTTGAGCTTCTTTGCATTCTCGAATGCCTCGGCACGGTATGCCTTGGTGATGATGCCTGCGTCGAAGAACGGGTTCACGGCGATGTAGAAGTACTGGTTGAAGAGCTTGAAGTTCACGAGCTTGACGCGCAGTTCGGTATTCGCCCATGCGAAGCCCTCGGCCAGGATCCTGTTCTCGCGCAGACCGCGGATGGTGTTGGAAGAACCGAAGCCCTCGGAGATCATGTTGCGCTGGACGAGCAGAGGATTGTTCTGGATCATGTACAGGGGAGTCTCTCCTGCGATGGTCTGCTGCCATGCCAGGCGGTATGCGAACACGGGGTCGCCTGCGGGGATATGGATGGGGATGTCGATGTAGTGACGGAAATACATGCAGGCCTTCAGGTAGCGCTGCCCGATGACGTTTCCGTTGAGGTAAGCCTCGGCCCAGATGCCGCGGTTGGGAGCCGCCTCAATGTCGCGGGTGTCGTATACGAAACCGGCGTTGAACTCAAGAGCGGTGCCGCCGTCTTTCTCGGCGTCGGTGATGAGGCCAAGTTTCTGGTAGTCCCTGTACAGGGTGTTCTCCTTGTCGTAGTACATCTTGGTGTCGGAGCCCTCGACTTTGTAGCCGTTGTCGCGCATGTCGCCGAGTTTCCAGTTCCAGAAGTTGACGCCGGCCGCCCAGTTGAGGTTGTCGGTGATACGGCCCTGGAGGTTGGCCAGGATGCGGAGCATCTGACGGCTCATTCCGAAGTAGTTGATGCCGGTGGTCTTGTTGGTCCAGTAAGTGTCATAGCTCTGCGGCAGGTTGGCCAGCGATGCGCCGCCGTTGAATCCCCAGAAGCTGTACAGAGGATCATTGACGTAGGTGGCGGAAGCATTTATGCGCATGCCGGGGATGAGATACTTGGAGTCGTAGGCCAGGTAGAAACGAGAACGCTGGCTGTGCGTGAAGTAGGAAGCCTCCCAGCTGATCTTGTGAAGGGGATCGGGATAGGTGCTGCCGTCGCCGTAGTAATAGACGTCGCCGAATGCACCGGCCTGGAAACCATTATCCACGGAATAAGTGGCAGTGGGCAGGACGCCGAAGCTCCATCCCTTCTTCATTTCCTTTTCTTTTTCCTGTGCGGAAATGCTTGACACCGCTCCTGCTGCGATGAGGAGCGCTGCGGTGAGTAATAATCTTTTCATTTTGTTTATGGTTATCAATTTAATGTGTGCAAAGTGGACCGCAAAGCTAATAAAACTTTTTGATATTTATAGCATTGAGGCTATGCTGTCGTAGTATTTCTTTGATATGGGAATACCTTCGTCGCCTGTGCCCAGGTCTGCGAAATTCTGGCCTCCGGAAGTTTTGCGTATCGACTTAACGTGCAGAGGATTAATAATGTAGCAGCGGTGGGCCCGGGCAAATCCGGCTTGCTCGCTCAGCGGCTCTATGTTTTTCATGGAGGTCCTGATCTGCACTTTTTTCTCTATGCCGTTCTCCAGATAGTGGACGATGATGTAATTCTCGTTGGACTCAATGTAGAGGATTGAAGATGCTTCGGTTATGAATTTCAGCTGGTGCCTGCTGTCGTAGAACTTGAGCCTTGCGCCTTGCTCTTGGGGCTCCCGGCTGGCTATGTCCCTGGCGCACAGAAACAGCGTGAGGATAAGATATGGGTAAAGAGCGATTGCCCCCAGGTTTGTAATCGCCTTTCCGAACCAGCTAAACCAGCCGCCTTGTCCTCCGTCCATAAGCACAAGATACAGAGCCGTGAAAGCTGAGCATACAAGGGTTTCGCCTATGCACCAGATTACATATTTATAAAGGTCCATTGCCAAGTGACGGCGCAGAAGCCAGAGCATGACCCTGCTGATGGACATGACTGCCAGCAGAATGGCGAAAGTGATGATAATGTTGAATGAATACACTCCGGCCATGGTCGAGATGCCGTCGCCTGCGTGCATCATGTCGCACAGGGCCCTCGGCTCGTACAGCAGTACGCTCACGAGGAAGAATGCCGGAATTGCCAGGGCGAACACGTAGCAAGGAAAGAAGCGGTTCAAAGATTTAGGATAATAGGTCATTTGTCACTGTTTTTGTTGTGACAAATATAATACTTTTAATTTTTCGTCACAATTTTTCTGGTGTTTTGTCACAAGATTGCGCCTTTTGTCACAAAAATATGCCTTTGGTGGCACTTCTTTCATATTGGTTTGCAGGTCCGGTAAATTTGCACTGCCAAACAAAAAATGCAAAGACTATGACTATACCTGAATGGACCCGGCTCGAGAATTCAGCCATTATATATCCTTCTTGCCAGACACACAAATATGCTGTTGTGTACCGCATGTCTGTGACTCTTGACAAAATAATAGACCGCGCTCTGCTTAACCAGGCGCTCGTAAACATCATGCCACGGTTCCCGGGCTTTGGCTTTACCGTCCGGAAGGGACTTTTCTGGTGGTTCCTGCGTAAGCTCGAAAACGATGCGCAGCTGACTCCGGGCGGCCCTCTCAAGCCTTTCAGCATCAAGAAGAACGGCGGCTATATGTTCAAGCTTTCCGCATCCGGAAAGCGTATCGACCTGGATGTCTTCCACGCCCTGACCGACGGCACCGGGGCCATGACATTCCTGCTCAGCGTCACCGGTGAGTATCTCCGGCTTGCCGAGGGCGTGTCCATAGAGTACGGAAAATGGGTTTACGATCCGGCTGAAGCCCCGCTCGAGGAAGAGATGGAAGACGGATTCGACCGTTTCTCCGGCGCCAAGGGCTCGCTCGATCAGGAAAGTCCTGCTTACCATATAAAGGGAAAGGAAGAACTCCCGGAAGTGCTCAATTCGCTAGGGGTGTCATTGTCATCCGCCGATATTGCCGCCAAGGCCCGTGAGATGGACTGCACCGTTACCGAACTCCTGTCTGCGCTTATGCTCTATTCCATGCAGGAGCTGAGGCGGAACGACCCTTCCCGCCGCAAGCATTCCGCCCTCCGCATGGAACTGCCGGTAAATCTTCGGCCCGTATTCGCCAGCCGGACGCTCCGCAACTTCTCTTCCTACGTTTATCTGAGTCTTGATGTTGCCAATGGAGAGTACTCCCTCGAGGATGCTGTCCGCGAGATAAAGTATCAGAAGCGCCTGTATGTCCAGCCTTCGCACTTGACGCGCCGGATAGCCGCCAACGTGGCGTTGGAAGACAATTTCGCCGTGCGCTGTGTCCCTCTGTTTCTCAAGAAGCCCATCATCAACATCATCAATCATCTCAAAGGAGACAAGTACGCTACTTATACTTTCTCCAATCTGGGCCGCATCGAGCTTCCCGAGGCCATGCGGGAGCATGTCAGGGACATTCACTTCATCCTCGGCCGAACGCGCAAGCGCTCCGGTTCATGTGCATGCGTGAGCTATGGAGGAACGCTCAACCTGGACTTTTCGCGCAAGATAGCCGAGGATGATTTTGAAAGAATCTTCGTGCGCAATCTGCGTGCTTTGGGAATATGGGCAAGGGTGCAGGTCCCCTCTGAGCCCCTGCGTCCGGAAGTGGGTACAGAACAGAAGCGCCGGCCTGTTTTCCGGTCTTCTTCTCTGATTCCACGCTTCCTGCTTTCCATATAATTTGTTATATTTGCAGTCTGTTATAAACAATTCGGATATGACTGCCTGGGAAAAATTCTGTGACTTCCTGCTATGCAAGGTGATGGGATGGACCGTAGACGAGGATTCCGTTCCCGAAGACAAGTGCATTCTTCTTGGAGTACCTCATACCAGCATCTGGGATTTTGTGGTGTCCTACCTTTACTACCGTTCTCGTGGAGAAAAGGGTAAATGCATGATAAAGAAAGAGTTGTTCTTTCCTCCCCTGGGGTGGATACTCAAGGCCATGGGCGGCGTGCCGGTAGACCGCAGCAATCCTACCAACCTGGTGCGCAGCGTAATCCAGCAGATGGAGGCACCCGGCCGTTTCCACCTGGCCATTGCCCCCGAAGGCACACGCAAGCCCGTCAAGAACTGGAAGACCGGGTTCCACTTCATTGCCCGCAGCGCCAATATCCCCGTATATCTTGGCTATTTTGACTGGGGCACCAAGCACATAGGCCGCGGCCGCAGGTTCGAGCTATCCGACGATCCCCGCGCCGACATGAAGAAGATACAGGAAATATATGAGCAGATGCATCTTACAGGCAAGCATCCTCAAAATTACATCACACATTAATGCGACATAATTTCGACTCCCTTGCGGATGTATTAAACTATACGGCAGTAAAGTACGCCAAGAAAACCGCCTTCCGTTCATTGGAAGGTGATGATTCCTATACATTTGCAGCCTTCAACGATATTTGCCGCAGGCAGTCCAGGACCCTGTCCAACTTCGGCATCAACGCAGGCGACAAGGTGGCCATCCTATCGCAGAACATGCCCAACTGGCCCGTGGCCTTCTTTGCGGTGACAGCCACCGGACGCATCGCGGTGCCCATGCTTACAGAACTCACGGAGAACGAAATCACCAATATACTGGTGCATTCGGAGGCCAAGGCGCTGTATGTGTCGCGCCGTCTGCTGCCAAAAGTCCCCGAGCATCTGCTCGCCGCCATGCACATAGTCATCGCCACCGACGACCTGAGCATCCTGCGCGCCGAGAGCACCGCCTACACATGCGACGGCCATCCCTCCAAACCCACTGCAGACGACCTTGCAAGCATCATCTACACTTCCGGTACTACAGGTGCCGCCAAGGGCGTGATGCTCACCCACAAGAACTTCTGCGCCAACATCTACGCCTCGTGGAAGGCGGCTCCTGCCTACAAGCGGGACCTTTTCCTTTCCATCCTTCCGCTGGGGCACACCTACGAGATGTCCGTGGGTATGCTTTACCCTTTCTCGGTGGGCGCAACGGTCTGCTATCTGCACAAGCCGCCCACCCCATCGGTGCTGCTTCCCGCATTCAAGAAGCTCCGCCCCACCATGATGCTGTCGGTGCCGCTGGTGATAGAGAAGATATACAAGTCAAGCATCATACCTACCATCCGCAAAAGCAAGTTCCTCACCTGGCTCGACAAAAACAGCAACTGGCTGCTGTGCCTGCTGGTTGGCATGCGCCTCAAGAAAACGTTCGGAGGCCGCATCCATTTCTTCGGAATCGGAGGAGCGAAGCTTGATCCGGAAGTGGAAGCATTCCTCGGCAAGGCAAAATTCCCATACGCCATCGGCTACGGCCTTACCGAAACCGCGCCGCTCATCTGCAACGCAAATCCCCACCAGACCCACCTCGGGACCACAGGCATTGCCGCCACCGGCGTCACCATACGCCTGGACAACATCAATCCGGAGACCGGCGAGGGCGAGATAGTGGTCAAGGGAGACAACGTCATGATGGGCTACTACAAGGACTACGAGCGTACCCAGCAGGTGCTGTCTCCCGACGGCTGGCTGCGCACCGGCGACCTTGCGAGCGTGGACAAGCGCGGACTGTATTCCATCAAAGGCCGCCTGGGCAGTGTCATACTCGGCCCTTCCGGAGAGAACATCTACCCGGAAGAAATAGAAAACGTAATAAACAACATCAACGGAATCAACGAATCGCTGGTCGTGGAGCGTGACGGGCATCTGGTCGCCCTTGTTCATTTCGACGACAACGTGCTCGACTGGAACTACGAGAACGAAGACCGCTTCATCGAAGACCTGGAGCGCCGCAAGCAGGACATCCTGGACTTTGTCAACACCCATGTCAACCGCAGCAGCCGCATCAAGGAAGTGGAGGTGGAGAAGCAGCCTTTCGCCAAGACCGCCACAATGAAAATCAAACGATTCCTGTACAAAGACAAAAAAAGTGAGACTGATAACAAATAAAGAATTCGAGGGCGAGCGCCCTCTGTACTGCGAGCGCGGTCTGCGTCTCGAGAACGTGACCATCCATGCGGGTGAATCCGCCCTGAAAGAGACTGCGGACATAGAGGCTGAAAGCTGCCGTTTCGAGGGCAAATATCCTTTCTGGTGCTGTGACGGCTTTACCGTTCGGAACTGCGTCTTCACCGAAGGCGCCCGTGCTGCTCTTTGGTACAGCAAGGGACTCATCATGGAAGACACCCTCGTGGAGGCTCCCAAGATGTTCAGGGAGATGGACGGCATGACGCTCAGGAGAGTAAAGCTGCCCAATGCAGCAGAAACCCTCTGGAGCTGCAGGGGAGTCGAACTGGACGATGTGGAAGTTGACAAGGGAGACTATCTTTTCATGCACTCTTCGGACATAAAAATAAACAACCTGAGGCTCCAGGGCAATTACTCATTCCAGTATTGCAAGAATGTAGAAATACGCAATTCGGTGCTCCACACCAAGGATGCTTTCTGGGAGACGGAGAATGTGACTGTGTACGACTCCGTGATTCTGGGTGAGTACCTTGGCTGGTATTCCAAGAACCTCCGTCTTGTGAACTGCCGCATCGGAGGCACGCAGCCGCTGTGCTACGCCGAGGGCCTCGTGCTGGAGAACTGCACTATGGAACCCGACGCCGACCTGGCATTCGAGTATTCGTCGGTCCGGGCGGGCATCAACGGCCATGTGACTTCGGTCAAGAATCCCCGCACCGGCAGCATACATGCCGGCTCGATTGGGGAGATTATCCTGGATGCCAACATCAAGGCTCCCGGAGACTGCGTAATCACTGTAGACTGATGAAAGCATTTGAGAAAGTTATTCAGCGGCGCGGGACCAACTGCGTAAAATGGGACCTTGTGCCGGAGGGAGTGCTGCCCATGTGGGTGGCCGACATGGACTTCGAGACTGCTCCATGCGTGCAGGAGGCTGTACGCAAAAGGGCGGAGCATGGCGCCTTCGGCTACACCGCAGTTCCCGAAAGCTATTACAAGTCGGTCTGCGACTGGTTCGCCCTTCGTCACGGATGGCGTCCCGACCCGTCATGGATCATCTACTGTCCGGGCGTAGTCCCCGCCATCTCGGCATGCGTGAGCGCTTTTACTGAGCCTGGCGACAATGTGCTGATAATGAGTCCGGTGTACAATTGTTTCTTCTCTTCGGTGCGCAACTGGCGCTGCAATGTGCAGGATGTGCCCCTGGTGAGTTCGGTTGTGGATGGCCGTCCCCGCTATGAGATAGATTTCGATGCCCTTGAGCAGGCGGCTTCCGATCCCCGCACGATGATGATGCTCATCTGTTCCCCTCATAATCCCGCCGGGCGCGTATGGAGCAGGGAAGAGCTTGAGCGCGTGGGCAGGATATGCCTTCGCAACGGAGTGGTTCCTGTGAGCGACGAGATTCACTGCGAGTTCACCATGCCCGGCGTGGAGTTCGTCCCCTTCGCCTCCATTTGCCCCGAATTCGAAGATGCATGCGTCACGCTTAACTCTCCGAGCAAGGCCTTCAACATCGCCGGCCTGCAGATTTCCAATATCATCTGCAAGAATCCGGCGCTTCGCGACTGCCTGGAGAAGGCCGTGAATGTCAATGAAGTTTGTGACGTCAATCCCTTCGGAGTCGTGGCCCTCGAGGCTGCGTACACCAATGAAGGATATGAGTGGCTCCAGGCATTGAATGAGCAGATTGCCGCC
This sequence comes from uncultured Bacteroidales bacterium, assembly GCA_946405435.1. Classification (GTDB taxonomy): domain Bacteria; phylum Bacteroidota; class Bacteroidia; order Bacteroidales; family UBA932; genus Cryptobacteroides. Next base: position 14,164 of record CAMJHF010000021.1, on the reverse strand, counting down.
AATTACAGGCGCCTTTGCGATGTAGCCGCCGCCGAATTGCCTTCGTGTCCGGTCTATGCCCTGGAAGGTACCTACCTGGCCTGGATGGACTGCCGGGCGTTAGGTATTCCTTCGGCTGAAATCGAGCGCAGTCTGGTTGAGATAGAGAGGGTCCGCATCAACAACGGCCTCATGTACGGCACCGAGGGCTTCATCCGCATCAATCTGGCCTGCCCTCCGGCCCTCCTCGATGACGGCCTCGGCCGCCTGACGGCCGGTCTTAAGCGACTCTTGGAAAAATAGATTTGGATTAACCAAATTAATTCGTATCTTTGCAGTCTCCAACACGGTGCGATTAGTTCAGTTGGTAGAGCACCAGATTGTGGTTCTGGGTGTCGTGGGTTCGAGCCCCACATCGCACCCCAAAGCAGAAGGCCTTCCAAGCGGAAGGCCTTCTGCTTTGGGGTGCTGCGCACTACTATCCCCCTGCACCCCCAGGGGACGGGGGAAAGGATTCCCCCGACACGCTGAAGCGCTCCTCCTTCTGTCGGGCTTCGCCCTCCGAGTGCCTTTGGTCGGACCTCCGAGTCCGGCCGCAGCGGACAGTCGATTCGGGAACGAACAGGCCGTTTTTTCTCCCGTTTGCCCGGTTTGCCAACCAATCGGGAGCGAACAGGCCGTTTTTTCTCCCGCTGGCGCCCCGGAGTCTCCCGGAGCGGGCAAGGTCCCCCGCAAAAAACCACACCTTGCCCGTTTGATCAAAGTGAGAGCGTACACGCGTCGGCGCGATGGCAAACTCGAAAAGGGGGCTCATCCTCCGCTGCGATTAATCATATATGGGGATTTTCGGGGGGCAGTGGCCTTTTTACGAAAAATAATAATTATCTTTCGGAGAATTACTCCCTTATGACCAGGCTCAAACTCATATGGCTTCTGCTCGCCGTGACGCTTTCGGCGCTGCTGCCTGCCGCCCTCCGCGCGCAAGGCTACACTCTCAGCGGTACTGTTACCGAAAAGGGCAGCGGGGAGCCTATTAGTTTTGCCACCATAGTGATAGAGGCCACTGAGCAGTGGGCCGTGGCAGACATCAACGGACGTTTTTCCATACACAAAGTGTCTTCGGGCAAGCATGTCCTGAGCGTCTCTTGTCTTGGCTATGTGACTGAAGAAAAAGAGTTTACGGTATCCAAGAACATGGACAACATCAAGATCGTCCTGCCTCTGGACAACCTGGCTCTCGACGAGGCCGTGGTCACCGCCAAGGAAAATGCCAACTCGGCCACAACCTCGCGCACCATCGACAAGACGGCGCTGGAACATGTGCAGATGATGAACGTCTCCGACATTTCCAGCCTGCTCCCCGGCGGGGCCACCCAGAGCAACGCCCTCACCTCCGAGAAACATTTCGACATTCGTGCCGGCGGCTCTTTAGAAAGCGGCAACTCATCTTTCACGACAGCCGTGGAGGTGGACGGCGTGCGCCTTTCCAACAATGCCTCCTATTCCGACGTTAAAGGAGTGTCCACCAACAATATAGCCTCAGCCAATGTGGAGTCCGTGGAAGTTATCACCGGAGTCCCTTCGGTAGAATACGGCGACATGGGCTCCGGAGTCGTGAAGATCAACACCAGAAAGGGCATGACCCAGTGGTATGTCACCATGTCCACCAGCCCCCGGACCAAGCAGCTGTCTCTCAGCAAAGGATTCGGCCTCGGCGTTTCCGACAGAGGCAGGCAGCTCGGCATCTTGAATACCAGCATGGAGTACACCCGCTCCATCTCCGAGCCCATGTCGCCATACACCTCCTACATGAGGCGGCAGCTCTCGCTGACCTATACCAACATGTTTTCCCACGGAGCCTTCGCCTCCAAGCCCCTCCGCTATTCCCTTGGCGTGAGCGGTAACCTGGGCGGTCTGGACAACTCCGCCGACCCGGACAAGCTCACCGACTCCTTCCTCCGCCAGCGCGACAATACCATGCGCGCCAACCTCAATGCCAACTGGCTCCTGAGCCTCGGCTGGATCACGAACGTGGAGCTGAATGCCTCCCTCGTGTATTCAGACAAACTCTCCCGCGAAAACAAGAACTACCAGGAAAGCATAACCCAGGTGTCCCTCCATTCCCGGGACAACGGCTATCTGATGTCGGAACCCTTCGTCCCCGGAGCCCCCAACGGCGCGATAATGATACCCGCGGGCTCATGGTACAACGTAATGGCGGTAGACGACCGGCCCCTCTCTTCCAAAGTCACGCTCAAGGCCAACTGGTCCAAGAAGATAGGCAAGGCCAGCAACAAGGTCAAACTGGGCGGAGACTGGAACATGGACACTAATTTCGGCGTGGGAGCTTATTCCGAAGACCAGTCCACTGCACCCACTTTCCGCGAGTACCGCTACTGCGACAACCCGTCCATGAACAACTTCGCAGCCTTCGTAGAGGACAACCTCATGCTCCCGCTGGGCGGAGGACGCTTGAACCTCATAGCCGGCCTGCGTTGCGACAACACCTACATCAAAGGCTCCGCCTATGGACTCACGTCCAGCCTTTCCCCCCGGTTCAACGCCAAGTATTCGCTCTTCGACGGCGCGGACAGGACAGGCCATACCCTCCGCTCCCTGTCCTTCAGGGGCAGCTGGGGCATTGCCGTCAAGCAGCCTTCGTTCTCCATTCTCTATCCTGTACCCAGCTACCTGGACATCAACGTATTCACTTCCACTGCATCCGCCGACAATGTAGTCTACAGGGCCTACTACGTGAAGCCCCGTACCATAGAGTACAACAGCGGCCTGCGCTGGCAGGAAAACTATCAGGCCGAGCTGGGCGTGGACGCCGACATTGCCGGCAACAAGCTCTCGCTGGTAGCTTTCTGCAACAAGACCGTCGGGTCCTACCTGCTTGAGTCGGACTACGAGCCATTCAGCTACAATTACACCACGGCCGCCGATGTGCAGGGCCTGCCCATTCCTGCCTCCGACAGGCAGTACACCCTGGATCCGTCGACCGGAGTAATCACCGTGAGGGACAAAACCGGCAAACTGCCGTCTGTAGACGCAGGCTATTCCACCCGGAAACAATTCATAACCACCACCCTCGAAGCCAACGAGGACAGCCCGATATACCGCGTGGGCCTTGAATGGGTGTTGGAATTCAAGGAGATACGTCCCATCAACACCTCCATCCGACTGGACGGAAACTTCTACTCCTATTACGGCATGGATACCGAAGTCGAGGCTTACTGCCCCTATACCACCGCCGGTAAGGACGGCCAGCCGTTCCGCTACGTGGGCTATTATGTGGGCGGAAACAACATATCCAACGGACGCGAGAGCCGTTCCATCAACAACAACCTCACCATCATCACCCGCATTCCCAAGGTGAGGATGATAGTGTCGCTCAAGTTGGAATCCAGCCTGCTGAATTATTCCCGGAGCCTGAGCTACAAGCCTGACGGCAAGCGCGCCTACGTGCTCTCGGACAGGGCCGACATCCTGGGCTACGACGAATCTGCATCCATCTACGACGGAGAATCCTACGCCGTCCTCTTCCCCGATTATTACGTATCGTGGGACGATCCATCCCCTCAGCCCTTCCTGGATAAACTCAAATGGGCCAAGGCAAACGCCCCCGACCTGTACGCGGACCTTTCGCGCCTGGTCGTCACGTCCAACTACCTATACCAGTTCAGCAAGGACTACCTCACTCCTTACTTCAGTGCCAATTTCAGCATTACCAAGGAGATAGGGGACCTGGCGTCCATATCCTTCTATGCCAACAACTTCTTCAACAACATGGGCCAGGTCTGGAGTTCCAAGACCAAGACCTACAGCCCTTTGTCGCCCCGATATATTCCTTCGTTCTACTACGGACTTACGGTAAGATTTAAATTTTAGAAAAATATGAAGCATTCAGCATTATTTGCCAGCTTGGTTGTATCAGCATCGATTCTTGCAGGATGCAAGCCTGCCACTCCGCAGGTGGTGGCAGTTGACATAAGCATACAGTTATACTCGGACGGGGCGCCCCTGGCCCTTGAAGGAGTGCCTGTCACACTTGCAAACTCCGAGGCCACGGTGTCTTTCGACGACAGGACCGATGCATCCGGCTCAGTCTCTTTCAGCGTCACTCCCGGCAGCTACACCGCTTCCACTACATACAAGACCGTAGAGGATGGTAAACGCCTGACACTCAATGGATCCAACTCTTCGGTACTTGTGACCGCAGCACCCTCGTCCCCGTTCAGGCTGGACCTTAAGAAAGTAGAGTCCCAGCAGCTCATCATCAAGGAACTCTACACCGGCGGCTGCCCCCTTGACGACGGTTCAAACTATACCCGCAACGACCACTATATCATCATATACAACAATTCCGAATTCGAGGCCGATGCTTCTGACCTCGTAATCGGTGCGTTGAATCCCTACAACGCACATTCGAACGGCAACAAGTACTATGTGTCCGGCGGGCTCATATACGAAAATGAGGACTGGCTGCCGGCAGGAGGCGCCATGTGGTATTTCCCCGGCGAAGTCAAGATTCCCGCTTACTCCCAGATAGTAATTGCGGTTTACGCCGCAATAGATCACACTGCCACCGTCACTGCTTCCGTCAATCTGTCCGACCCTTCGTATTATTGGCTGGCCAATACAAGCATCCCGGCCTTCACTCATAAGAAGCATGCGGTATCAGAGTCGATTCCGGTGACTCATTATCTTTACGGCTACCAGATCAATCAGCAGACAGCATGGACGCTTTCTGATTCCAGCCCGGCGTTCTTTATAGCAAAGATGAGTCATTCAGAGCTGGAGGCTTTGTGTACCGATACCTCGGCCTTTGACTTTACCGGCGGCACCACCGCAACGGGCTGGGCAGCAAAACTTCCGCGACAAAGCGTCATCGGCGCCATTGAAGTGTTTGCGGCGGCCAACCTGGCGGCGAGCCATCCCCGCTTCACCTCCGATGTCAATACGGGGTACATCACAATGACTCTCGGCAAAGGTTATACGATTTACAGGAACGTGGACAAAGAAGCCACTGAAGCTCTGCCGGAAAACCAGGGCAAACTTGTGTACGGCTATTCCCTCGGGACATCGGACATAGGTGGCTCCACGGATCCTTCCGGCATAGACGCCGAGGCCTCCATTGCAGCCGGTGCACATATCATCTTCAGCCAGACCAACGATTCCGGCAAAGACTTCCACCAGCGGTTCAAGAGCTCTTTGAAAAAGTAAATAAATGAAATTACGCAGCCTGACAGTTTCTTTCTGCATCCTGGCCGCCGGCTTTGCCGCTGCCGCCCAGGAGCAGGAACCATGTCGTGATTTTTACTTCCGGGTTGGCTCCGATCCGATGTTCATGGTATCCAATCCGGCTGCGATTTCCGCTTTCAAGGGGCATATTTCCATGGCGGAACTGTCTTTCCGCAAAGACGACGGAGCGTTTCTCTCACTTGAAGACTCGCCCGACAGCTACCGTACCGCAGCCCATACCGAGTCATACATAAGCATCTCCGACCGCATCAGTTTCCGTGGCCGGCTGTCCTGGTCTTACTTTTCCGGGGACAAGATGGGCGGTCCCGTGCTTATGGAGCCGATTTATAATCCCGTCTCGTTTCTCGAAAGCAACACTCTGACTCTCGGCCGCAAAAACAAGGAAACGTACTCCATGCTGGGCGCCGCATCATACCGTTTCAGCGACAAATGGTCCGCCGGAATCAGCCTTGACTATGTGTCCGCCGACCAAACCAAGATAAAGGACCCCCGCTTCAGCAATGTCTGGATGGACATGAATCTTAAGGCCGGAGTGAGCTTCCGGCCGTCGGACAGTCTGATGCTTGGACTGACCCTGCTTTACAGAAACACAATCGAGCAGGTGCGCAGCGGTATATATGGCACCACCGACAAGCAGTATTTCATCTATGCCGATAAAGGAGGATTTCTCGGCACCATCGCGGAACTTACGGGCGACTATAATTACATATCGCTGACCAACCCCCGCCCCATGCAGAATGATTTCTTCGGCCTGGGACTGCAGTTTGCCGGTTGCGGCATCGTCAACGAACTGGATGTCTTGTACCGCAAAGGGACCTGGGGAGGGAAGGCCTCTTCTACGGCCATATTCTTCGAATTCTCCGGGCTGGAAGCAAGCTACCGCGGCAAATTTGTAAAACGGCGCGGAGACGCCCTCCACAAGTTGTCACTGGACATTGATTATGAACTGCTTGGAAATAACGAGAATGTGTTCAGCTATGTAACTCCGGTCGGTCAGAATACCCGTGTGGAGTATTCTGGACAGAACCATATTTCCGACCGGCATCTAGCCTCTGCAGGATTGTCCTATGTGTTCAGCAAGGGCATGGAACGTTATATGCCGGATTTTACCGCCGGCGCATCTCTTTCCGGCAGCATGCTCGTCAGCAGCGCCGTCTTGTATCCTTTCACGCGGCATTCGGATACCGAGTCGCTTAAGGCAGAAGTGTTCGCCGACAAGAGCTTTTACTCCAGACGGTCCGTGTTTACAATCAGCCTCTCCGGAAGTTTCCGGACGGGCTTCGGAACCCCTAAAGAAGACGCGACACTAGTGCCCGGTGCAAGTTCCGGCTACATCAGTTTCGACGATTATCTTTACCGTCAGTTCGAATACGACACGGCGTCAGCCGCCGGAGCCCGTGCCGGGTTCCGCTACTCCTATGTGGTTTCTGCCAGGCTGATACCCTATATGGAACTGTCAGACAGTTTCAGCGCCATGCTGCAGGATCCGCAATATCTTGGCGGGCGCTTCCGCAACACGGCGCTGATAACGCTGGGGTGCAATTTCTGATTATTTAGCCCACTCCCAGGAGAAGAGTATGGACTCTACCTGCCTGAGGTACTGCCGTTTGTCGTATTTTGGCGCGTATACGAAGGCCTCGGCGCAGATAATCTCCGACCCGTCAGGGGAATAGAACGAGTGCGACACGAACGGACCGCCCATGTAGTCGTTCTCCACTTCCCACAAGCCGCGTACCTGTGCAAAATCGCGGCCGCGGAAACGTATGAACTCGAGGGTCGGGGGCATGTAAGTGCCGGTTGTCATCCAGGTATTCTCGAACATGCCGGGCACGTTGTCCTTGAGGATAGCATTGCGGCGGGCGATTATCTTGTTCAATGTGAGGTCATTACCGGCAACGGGATACTTGTAGATGAGCACACCCTGCATGGTGTATTGCTTCTCGTCGGCTATCCAGCCGAAGTCGGAGGTAAGTTTCTTGAGTTTGTAGCCGGTGGGGAAGTGGGGCGAGCCGCCGAATACTTCAGACACTTTGGGGGCGATTTCGCGCTCTTCGTAGCGTATGGAGTTGCGGATTACGCGGTCGCGCTCCGCCTGCTCCACGAAGCTTACTATTTTGCTGCCGTTGTCCGCCAGCAGTTCCGAGGCCTTCTCGGAGGTGGGAGCATTCACCTGCACCAGGCACTGGGGGGCCGCCCACACGTCGCTGCGATACTTGACGGCGGTACTGTCCATCTGCGGGTTGATGTTGAAATACAGGATGTTGCGATGCACTTTGAACAGGTCGCCGAAACTTCCCGGCGGCACGTTCACAAGAGTGTACAGAGGCTCTTTCTGGGCCAGGTACGGGCAGTCGCATGCCAGCAGGTCGCGTACCTGCGTGCCGAGAGCGCCTTCCCAGTCGGCCTTTTCTATTACTACGATGATTTCGCCTGCCTTGCCGCTAACATTGGGCAGCAGCGCCTTGGTGTTCTTGCAGGAGGCCAGGGCCAGTACGGCCGAAAGAATTAGCAATATCTTTTTCATAACTATCTGATTAGTCGTATTATGTCGTTACCGAACGCCAGTATCATCAAGCCGAGCAGCAGTATCATGCCTATGATCTGCATCACAATCAGGAACTTGTCGCTGGGCTTGCGTCCCGTTATCATCTCATACAAAGTGAAGAGGATGTGGCCACCGTCCAGCGCCGGAATGGGCAGCAGGTTCATGATTCCGAGCATGACCGACAGCAGGGCCAGGATGCTTAGGAACCGGTACCAGTCCCAGGTGGAAGGGAATACCTGCCCTATGGCTATGAAACTGCCAACGGACTTATATGCCCCGGTGGACGGACGGGCGAGGAGCCCGAGGTCGCGTACGTAGCCGCTTATGGTGTCCCAGGTAAGACGGAAACCTGCCGGAATTGCCTCGAGGGCGGTATACTGCCGCCTCTCAATCTGCGGAAGCTGAAGGAATACGCCGATCTGCCCGAGGCTGTCAACCTTGACGGGGAGCGCCAGAGTGTCGGCACCGCGAACGGCCAGGGCCTCGGCGGTGGTGCTTTTCAGGTTTGCAAGAACCTCACGGGCATCCTGGATATATGTCACAGGATGGCCTTCAAAGGCTATTACGCGGTCACCGGCGGTGAGGCCGCAGTGCTCGTTGCCAGAGCCTGTGCGCATTGAGTCCACCACGAAAGGAACCGCAAGGTCGAACATCCCCGGACTGTTGAGCACGTCGCCTATGTAAGCCTGGTCGATGTAAAGGTCCAAGGTGTCGGTGCCCCGCAGAAGCTTGGCTGTGCGCACGTTGCGTCTTGCCAGGTCGGCCTGGAGCATACCGAAGTTGGTGGGTTCGTAGTCATCGAAGCTGATGATGTGGTCGCCAAGGCGGAAGCCCATCTCCTGCGCCAGCTCGTTGGGAGCTATCCTGGCGTCGCGGTTGTCGATGAACGCCTCGCCCCAGATTCCTGCGATGAGGCAGTACGCGAATATTGCGAAGATGAAATTGTTGAGCACGCCTCCGGCCATCACCAAAAGCCGCTGCCAGGCAGGCTTGCTGCGGAATTCCCAACTCTGAGGCTCTTTTTTCAACTGGTCGAGGTCCATGGACTCGTCCACCATGCCGGCAATCTTGCAGTAGCCTCCGAAGGGAATCCAGCCGATGCCGAACTCAGTACCGCCCCAGTGCCATTTTGCTATGGCCTTTCCGCCTACGTCAAAGAACAGATAGAACTTTTCTACCTTGATGCCAAATATGCGCGCCCACATGAAATGCCCGAACTCATGGATGATTATGAGTATCGAGAGGGCGAGTATGACTTGGAGAGTCTTAATTAATGCAACCATCGGCTATCCGTGCAACTTCTGCGTTCGTTTCGAATATATCTTCAAGCGAAGGCTCAGCTACAAAATTCAGGCCGAGAAGGCACTTTTCGTTGATTCTCGATATGTCGTAGAAGCCGATTTGGCCGCGGAGGTAGGCGGCCACGGCCACTTCGTTTGCGGCGTTGAGGGCGCAGGGAGCATTGCCTCCGCGTTCTATGGCCTCGTAGGCAAGGCGCAGGTTGGGGAAACGGTCCGTGTCGGGCGCCTCGAAGTGCAGGCTTCCGAGGCTTGCGAAGTCCAGTTTTTTGTTGCCCACGCTTATGCGGGCGGGGAAGGCAAGGGCCAGGCCTATCGGCTCGCGCATGTCCGGACAGCCCAGCTGGGCTATGACGGCCCCGTCCTCGAACTCCACCATGGAGTGGATGATGGACTCTGGATGCACTACCACGCGGATGTCGCGCGGTTTTATGTCAAAGAGCCAGCGGGCCTCGATGACTTCGAATCCCTTGTTCATCATGGTGGCGGAATCGATGGTCACCTTTGCGCCCATGTCCCAGTTGGGGTGCTTGAGGGCGTCGGCGGCTGTGGCTCCGCTTATGCGCCGCTTGTCCCAAGTGCGGAAAGGCCCTCCGGAAGCGGTGAGATGAATCTTTTCTACGGCATTGCCCTCTGCTCCCAGCAGGCACTGGAAGATGGCGGAGTGCTCCGAGTCCACGGGGAGTATGACCGCTCCGTGCTCGCGCATGGTGCGGGTGACCAGCGCTCCTGCGGCCACCAGAGTCTCTTTGTTGGCAAGGGCTACTATCTTTCCGGCCTCCAGCGCAGCCAGGGTGGGGCGCAGTCCGCTGAAACCGACCATGGCCCCGACGACTATGTCCACGGAGTCCGACTGCACCAGCGAACACAGGCTGTCAATTCCGGTCCAGGTGTGGGAGTCGCTGCCTTCGAGGGCCTTGCACAGGGCGTCATATTTTGCTTCATTGCAGATGACCACATGCGCTGCATTGAATTCAAGTGCCTGTGCTGCAAGTAGTTCGACATTGTTGTTGGCGGAAATCATCTGCACCTCGAACATGTCGGGGTGCTGGCGGATGACATCCAGTGTCTGGGTGCCGATGGAGCCGGTGGAGCCCAGGATCGCTATCCTTCTTTTTTTCATTTCGAAAGGGAATCGGCGGCCTCACGCGCCACGAGGAGGCTGTCTATGTTGATGGTAGAGTCGCCGGAGAGCACGCGGGACAGATTCTCGGAATAGAGCTTCCAGCGTGTGATTGCGCTCTCGAGCGAGTCGATTTTTATGGCATTGTTGACGGCTTCCCTGCGGAAGTGTGCGTCGGGGTATCCCGGGATGGTGGTACGCAGGGGGGTAAATGCTATGAGTGCGTAAAGCGCCCCTAATACCACTACGAAAGTGGTGATGCCGGTGAGTACAATGCCCAGAGGGGTGATGCGCACGGAGCGTATCATGCGGTGGGAGTCATCCTCTATGATGCTCAGGCGGTAGGCCTTAGGATTTTTTTTCCCCATAATTAATTGCTAAATTTGCGGTTCCATGGAACGGATAATCGGAATAGACTACGGAAGTGCACGCGTAGGGGTTGCGCAAAGCGATCCCCTGGGCATCTTTGCCTCTCCGGTCGAAACCGTACCTTCTGCAAAGATAATAGATTATCTTCAAAGTTACACTCTGAGGGAGCCCATATCCAAATTTGTAGTGGGCTATCCGCTCAATCTGGACGGTTCCCACGCCCAGGCCGCACCCGACGTGGACAAGTTCCTTGTGCGGCTGCAAAAGGCTTTCCCCGATGTGCCGGTAGCCATTGAAGATGAGCGCTTTACCTCCGTTCTTGCGCATCGGGCCATGATAGACGGCGGCATGAAGAAGAGCCAGCGCCGCGACAAGAATTCCGTTGATAAAATCAGTGCTGCGATAATACTGCAGGCATACCTCGACAAGAAAAAATGATACAGCCAATATATTTGTACGGCTCGGAAGTGCTCCGCACCAGGGCCGCAGAGGCCGATTTGAGCAAGCGTGACGAACTAACGCAACTTATTGTAGATCTTAAAGATACCCTTGAACGTTCCGAGGGCTGCGGTCTTGCGGCCCCCCAGATAGGCGTGAGCCTGAGGGTACTGATTGTGGACGGAGACGTCATGCAGGACGTCTATCCATATCTCAAAGGCTTCCGTCGCACCATAATCAATCCCGAGGTGCTCGAGGAGAGTCCCGAACAGATCGAGTACGAAGAGGGCTGCCTCAGCATCCCCGGAGTCTACTGCAGCGTCCGCCGTCCTTCCTCCGTCAAACTGCGCTACTGGGGCGAAGATTTCCAGGAGCATGTCGAGACCTTCGACAAGTTTGCCGCCCGTATGGTCCAGCACGAGATGTCCCACCTGGACGGTGTCCTCTTCACCGACCTCGTCGCCCCCATCCGCCGCAAGATGATAGCCAAGAAACTGGTCGGCATCTCCCACGGCAAAGTCGCCACGCGCTACAATTCCAAAGTGAAGTAGCCTCCGGCCGCGCGGACACTGAGTGATCCGAATAAATATAAATAACTTCGGCCCGGCAGGAACCTTCACGTTCACCCCCGGGCCGAAGAAACATTATGAAAACCAACAACTGCTATTCGCTGTCGCTGTGGGCGACGTAGGTGGGAGTGATGGTTCCGGTGCCGGCGGGGCACAGCCATGTTGCCTCATTAGCCGCATCAGCCTTGGCGACCCCGTTAACAGTAACCGCATCGCAGAGAGTTGCGGAGATGGTTGCCGAGTTTACTCCCGCCACAGCTCCGGCATTGACGCCCAGGACGGAACCGAAGTTCTTGTCGCCACTTATTGATGTAGCTACGGCAATGCTGCCATAGAGTCCACCTGCTGCGGAATATGTAGAATTGTCTGAATTGTTGGAAATGGTGCCGTAATTGACATTTCCTGAGATGCTTGAAGCTGCAGATGCGCCAGAATCCTGGCCAATGATGCCTCCAACGTAGCAATAAGGAGCGGACGAGTGTGAATTGCTCGCACTTACGTTGGCATAGTTCACATTATTGCTCAATGTAGCAGCGGTATAAGGCATGCCAATAATTCCTCCTATGGCACAGCGATAATATGAAGATCCGCCAGAGTTAAGGGCAACATTAATTACACCTCTGTTTGTACAACCGGAGAAAGATGGGCCGGCGCCTTCCGAGAACCCGGCAACTCCTCCGATTCCTTGCCAATTATTATTGGCTGATGATTGAGCAAGGGTAACTGAACCACTGTTGTCGCAGTTGACAAAAGATGAAGCAGCATGGGCGGAACCGACAATACCTCCAAGCCGGTTCACTTGATAATGCTTAGATGAAATGCTTCCGAAGTTGTCGCAATTGATAAAATTGGCATTTCTTGTCCAGCCAAAGCATCCACCGACTTCCAGCGCTTTATTATATGTATTTCCAACAGTTATATTCCCATGGTTTTCACAGTCAGTGAATATAGATTTGTTGGTATAGTCCGAGGCTCCGTTACCAGCGATACCGCCAATAAAAAGATTGCCGTTGAGCTGAAGATCACCTACGCAATCAATATTTCCATAATTGCGGCAAGAACTGATGGATGAACCTCCATATACACTGCCTGCAATACCACCAATACTTGTGATAAACCGGTTATGGCATTCTATATTGCCTCGATTATCCACATTTTCAATAGTAACTGTTTGGTCCATCTCTCCAAGAATACCGCCAATAAAAGATGCGGCTGCAGTAGTGATTGTTGTGGATTTGTCGGTTATTGAGCCATAATTAACAGAATCTGATATTTTACCTCCAGCTGCACTGACCGTTCCCACCAAACCTCCAATTCTATGCTTAACATTGGTTTCTTCAGTGACAGTAAGTGGAATATAATTCTTGACGTTATCTATAATCGCTCCGGTTTTGATGCGAATAAAGAGACCGGCGTAGGTCCAACTCGTTCCAGAACTTGAATTATCCATTGTGAAATTGCTTTCACCATCATAGTTCGTTCCGTCAGAGGAACCAAATGTCAGGTTCTCTACAGTGCCGAGAAGATTCCTGATGAACCCGGGATCTTCGCTAGCTTTTACCGACAAATTGAAAACCTTGTGATTGTTCCCTTTCATATGTCCTGCAAAATTTTTTGCTCCCCAAGTGATGTCGGACATATCAAGGTCGGCTAAAATATTGACAGTTTCTTTAAAGGCCTCAGCCCAGTGACTGGCACATCCAAGCAGCTGCTCCGGAGTATAGATATTATACTCGAAATTCAGTGCGGAGTCTTTGATGTATATCTTGGCGCCGCCTTGGGTAAGGGTGACGGGAGAAGCGGTGGAACGGACTCCGGTGTAGCCGTCGCTTTCGCGGACCATGCCAACCTTGATGGTGGTGGTGGCGGGGAGCGCGGCGATGTAATAATCACCGGCGGCAAAAGTTCCTGCCGCAGCACTCAGCGTTATCTTTTCCGCTGCATCTGAGACAGATGAGACTGAGCCGTCGGCGGCGCAGGTCGCCGTGCCGGCAAGTCCCGTGCCCTCAAGGGTGATGGCGGACATGTCTTGCTCGGCAAGATTAATCTTAACCAGCGCACACACTTGCTCGAAGGACAGAAGCCCCTCTGCACTGCATGTTGCTACGGAAACAAGTGCCGAAGGATCCACTGCCCCGCCTTCCGGAACAACCTGATTGTCCGGGACTTTAATAGTAATAGCCTGCTGTGAGGGATCAGCTATTGCGGCAAAAGGATATACGGCAATATAATCGCTTGTTGCAAAGGCATCGTTAGGAGTGATTTCGCCTTCGAATACCGCAGAACTGCCATCTACGGACGTTGCTGCAAAGTCGCACCATTCCGTACCATCCCATACTGCGATATGGTCGTCGCTGCTCCATACAATATCAACTGAAGATTCACCTTCCGACAGAGAAACTTTAGTGCCGATGCCGGCGGTGAAGGACATATGAACTTTCTCAACGGAAGATTGTCCGGGATCTTTTATGTCCGGATCTGCAGGAGTAAGTTCTTTGTTGCAGGAAACACAAAGGAGCGCACACAGCGCTGCACTGAAAATAAAGCCAAACTTTTTCATGATTCGTCCTCCCATTTT
>CAMJHF010000020.1 GCA_946405435.1 uncultured Bacteroidales bacterium | reverse complement strand
TCCTTCTCCAGATTCTTTTTCGTTACCTTGATATACTCCATGGTTTCGACAAATTTCGATTTATCTAACCCTCAAAGTTAATCAATATTCTTAAGACCCTCTAGAACTAGATAGATTTTTCGGTCACTTTTGTTTGTCACGGCACTTTTATTGCAAAAAATTTGGATGCCAAAATGGTATTCATTATATTTGTAAAAAAGATGTAATTATGACCGTTGTAAGCATACGTGATTTCAGGGCAAATCAAAGCAAGTATCTAGGACTGGCCGCCGGTGGGGAGAGCGTAATCTTGACGTCCCGCACAGGCAGTTTCAAGATTGTGCCAATAACTGAAGATGACAGCCTTATCAGCAAGAAGGAGTTCTTTGCCCGCATTGATGAGGCTCGCAAGAGTATTGCCGAAGGTAAAGGCACCTCGGTATCTGGGAAAGAGGAGCTGGATTCTTTATTGGCTAGTCTTTAATGTACACACTCATTTTTGCGCCTCAAGCAATAGAGGATCTGTCAAAACTGAAAAAATCTGAACCTGCCGCTTTCAAATAAGCAGGCAAATAATTGACTGAACTTCAGGAACACCCAAAGGTCGGAACTGGAAAGCCAGAGCCCCTCTCCGGAGACAGAGTGGGCCAATGGTCCCGGCGTATTTCCCAGAAGCATAGATTGGTATATGAAATAGAAGAGACTGTCGTGAAAGTAGATGTTCTGTCCGCATACGGGCACTACGAAGATAAATAGTCTGTCCCTCTATGTTTTATTGACCACGTTTTGACCACAACTTACAACAATCGGCCACATTTGACCACATTTTTCGTGGATTGTTTTGATGGCTTCAATAAGAGTGGTAACCAATTGGGGTTCAAACCCTTAATAATCCCCACCTTTCACCAACATCTTAGCTCCCGCCCGGGGCACGACAACAGCCTGCAGAGTTTATTCTGCGGGCTGTTGTTGCTTTGTGGTTCAGGCTGCTCCGATCGGAATCAATAAGGCCGTGGGTTTGGAATGCTGTTGGGCCCGGAGTTGGCGATTTTGGTCCCCGGGGGGCGGTTTTTTGGTGCTGGTGGGCCCGGAATTGGCGATTTTGGGCCCGGGGGGCAGTTTTTCGGCACTGGTGGGCCCGAAACTGGCGATTATGGGCCCGGGAGGCAGTTTCTCGGCGCTGGTGGGCCCGAAACTGGCGATTATGGGCCCTTGGGGCAGTTTCTCGGTGCTGTTGGGCCCGGAATTGGCGATTTTGGTCCCCGGGGGGCAGTTTTTCGGCACTGTTGGGCCCGAAACTGGCGATTATGGTCCCGGGAGGTTGTTTTTTGGTGCTGGTGGGCCCGAAACTGGCGGTTTTGGGCCCTGGGGGGGGGCGGCGGCGAAAGAATCGCAGGCGGTTATTGAGGCGGAGCCTTAAGAGTGGGTCTGGGGGATTCCGGCAAAAAAATAATTATCTTTACGCCCTGAAAACTGTGTTATTATGCTAGACAACAAAGGAAAGATTTTGTATGTTGCACCGGAGAGCAAAGTCGTAATCGTCAGCTCCGGCCACTCGTTATGCGACCTTAGTAATTTTGAAGGGAAACGCAATGATTATGAGAGAGAAGGAGATTATTCCTGGAACTATTAAGGTAGTATTTGTATTATGAAATTCAACTCTTTATACTGCTTTTTGGCGGCGCTCCTGGCCATCTCTTGCAGCAAAGCCGTCCCCGAACCCGAACCCCTCCCCGAACCCACCCCCGCCCAGCAGGTCTATACCATGACCGTCAAGGCCTCCAGGGCATATACCAAAGCACTGGAAGAAGATACTTCGCAGACTCCGTACAAGATTGTCTCCACGTGGTCGGCCGGAGATGTCATTACTGTTTGGACAAGCGACGGTACCTCCAAGCAATATGGCGAGCTCATCGCCGAAACAAGCGGAAGCAGCACCACTTTCAGAGGTACGCTTTCTTCTCTCCCCGCCGACGGAGAGGAACTCCTCCTTAAGTACCTGAGCGATGATTATTCAGCTCAGGACGGTACGCTGACCGGCAGTGCAGAAAGCATTGACAAAGTGTCCGACTATGCCTTGGCCACCGTCACGGCTACGGTTGACGGAACGTCAGTGACATCTACTGAGGCGTCTTTTGTCAACCAGCAGGCCATCGTCAGGTTCCGACTGAAAGATAAGAACGACTTCAGCGACCTGAATGCCACCGGATTCAGCATTTCCATAAACGGAAAATCTTATACAGCCCTCCCGGCATCGGCAACCAACGTTTTCTACCTTGCCATTCCCGGGTGTGTCCTGGACAACGTCCCCCTGACGCTCACCGCCACCACCGGCTCCAAAGTTTACAGATTCTCTCATAAAGGCAACTTCGTTCCAACGTCGTTCGAAAACGGAAAGTACTATACTGTCAGCGTGGCCCTCAATGAATATACCGGTTCGGGCACAATCGAATGGCTTAAAATCAAGGCATCGTTCGGCGAGAACTGCAGTGCCTGGCACGGCTGGTACGTCAGCCAGAACGGAACAATTTCATCTACAAGCACTTCGGACGCCATCGGCGTTATAGCGTACACCTCTTCTTCCGACGTTGAAGTCGCTGCTCCCGGCTCCCGCATACTCGTACTCTCTCTTGAAAGCGAAGGCGGGGACAGAGCTTCTTATCAGTGGGCGGCTAAAAATGCTGCAGAGACTGGATTTACTGATCAGTCCGCGATGAACGGCCTTGCTTTCTGCAATCAGTATCACTCGGAAGATTACCCTGCCGCACATGCTGCCTATGAATGTGCAACTGCACGCCCGGAAGGCGCTACGAGATGGTTCCTTCCCTCAAGGGGTCAGCTTACTGCCATGATGCCCACAGTCGAACAAATGCTTCGGAAAGAGTCCATTCATGTGTTTTATTGGTCCTCGACATACGCAGGGTCGGGCTATGCCTGGTGTTACCTTTTCTCTCTAACTCAAGGCTATGATGGATGGTGCACAAGGTCAAAAGAAGAGAAGGGCGATTCGAGTATCTCCGTCTTCTTCCACGCTCGCCCTTGCTTCGCCTATTGAATTATTTCCCGTAGCCGTCGTAGTGCTTGATGAAGTCTACGATGCGGATGAGTTTGCGTTGCTTCTCGGCCTCCAGCCTGTCGTGGTCGGCAGCCTCTGCCATGGCATCCTCCGTCCAGACGCTCCTGCGGAAGCCTTCGACGTTGAAGGTCAGCCTGGAGCCGGCTGCGGTGACGTCCAGCGTGACAGGCGCTCCCATCAGCAGCGGAAGATTGACTGCGTCGTGCCCTGCGGGGAAGCCGCAGAGAACAGGGATGCCGTAATCGTCCAGGTAGGAGCATATCATCTCCTCCACGCTGCCAAAATCCAGATTTGCCTCACAGTCGGTGAATCCGCCGAGGATAACACCTTTGCAACGGTCAAATACTCCGTTGAGTAGCAGTGTGTTGATGAGCCTGTCGATGTGGCTCATGTTTTCCTCTACTTCTTCGATGAAAAGGATGATGTCTTCGCCCTGGGTGGCATCGGCGTCGGTCCCGAGGATCGGGGAGAATGTGCACAGGTTACCGCCTACCAGCGTACCTGTGGCGCGCCCCGGGATGTTGAGCGGATTGGCCGGAAGTTCGTATTCGGGAATGGTGCCGGTGAGGATATCCCTCAGGAGCGTGCTTGACATGTCAACTCCCTTCGATTTTGCCAGCAGCGAGCACATGGTGCCATGGATGCTCATTACGCCGCAGCGTGTGTTAACTCCCAGCAGGGTGGTAATGTCGCTGAAGCCGATAAGCCACTTGGGATTTGCCCTGACAATGCTCTCCGGCAACATGTTGACGAGCCTTATGGTGCCGTATCCGCCACGGTTGCACAGGATTGCCTTGATGGAAGGATCTTCCAGCGCCCATTGCAAGTCGGCGAGCCTCTCTCGGGGCGTCCCGGCATAGTGGCCGAGGTACACATTGCCGACATTGGGCCCCACGACGGGCTCGAAGCCCCATTCTTTGAGGACCATTGCGGCGGTATCGACATTCTCCATCGGAGTGTAGTACGATGGGGAAATCAGCGCGATTTTTTCGCCAGGCTGCAGGAAGGCAGGCTGCACGCAGCTGAGCTTGACGGAAGAATCCGCATCCGGTTCCCTGCTGCAGGAAAACACCAGGGCAAGTGCCGCTACGGCCGGTATAATGAATTCTTTCATGGCGGGTTTATGTCTGGTTAACCGGCAGGACGAAGACGAATCTGGCGCCGTCGGTGTAAGAGGTGTCGAGGAAGCCGCTTCATTTATCCCGCTATATATTTACCTATTTTAGGAATCTTCTGGACCAGGACGCACAGCACGGCCGTGACGGCGAATGTGATGAGTGCGGTGGAAAGCACTTCAACAGGGGTGGTCCAGACACCGAGAAGCCCTTCGGATCCGCGCTTAAGCAGGCCGCATATCCATGTCAGGACGCTGCTGAGGACCAGCATGTGGCAGAGATACATGCCGTAGCTGGCCTTGGATACGGGCAGGATGACTTTTTGGTAGAACGGACCTGCATAGTTGAACTTCCTGATAATTAGTATCCAAGCGATTGTCATAAGGGCAAGGCCCAGGGTGTCGTTGAACCAGGTGGTCTCCCAGATGGCGGCAAAGCCTACCGGACCGGATACGGGGAAAGTGCCGCCGGCATCGGCAAGGACGCGCGTGTAGAATCCATGTGCGCCGATGAAGAATCCTGCCGCAAAAAGGGGCAGCGCAATGGCGAGCGTCTTCGCCCAGGAGAGCTGTTTTACGAACTTACGGAAATACAGCCCGAGCAGCAAGTATCCAATGAATCCGCTGATGTAGTAGAATGTGCCATAGCTGTTCCAGCTGGCCTCGCCCCAAAGGGGATATTTGGCCAGATTGGGGATGCCCGAAGGTCCGTAGATGACCTCTGCAGGGCCCCCTGCCCACTGGCGGATGAATGGAATGACGGTGGAAAACAGCCAGATACCGAGGAACAGCTGCAGCTCCTTCTTCCCGACTTTTTCGGCCCATGGCGAAAGCAGCGGCATAAGGAGGTAAACGCCGAGCAGCATATACACGAACCAAAGGTGACCGGCAGAGTAATTGAAGTTGAGGGCCAGGTCTTTGAGGTTCTGAACAGGGTCTCCCCAGACAAAGGCATATACCAGGGACCAGACCACCAGCGGAATGAGGACGCGGACGAGCCTCCTGCGGAAAAACTCACCCGTAGAGTAGTGCAAAGGGAATTGCAAATAGCTGGAAGCCACTACGAAAAGCGGCACGCAGGCGCGTGTGAAAGTGTTCAGCAGCGTCACCCAAAGGGCGTCGCTCCGTGTCATGATGAGGGCGCCGCCGTCTCCAAAATAGAACCCTTCGCAGCAATGTGTCATCATAACAAACAGACAGGCGATAATTCTGAGCCAGTCTATCCAGATTTCCCTTTCTTTATTCATATCTTTTCAACCTATATCTATCGGCTCTCCCAGGAAATGCGGCTGCTTCCCCGAAATCAGGTCCAGAAAAACTTTGCATCTAGCCCCCCATTCCCGGGCGTGAGTGACGACTCCATATCCGTGCCGTACATCATAGGCATTGTATCCGACTGCATCGATACCCTTCTTTCCTGCTATGAAAATGGCTCTCTCATTATGGAACTTCTGGCTCACGACGATAAAACTGTTCTGCCCGAACACCTCCTTGGCCCTGATGACCGAGTCGTATGTCCTGAAGCCTGCATAGTCGAGAAAGATAATCTCGCCCGGAACACCCTTCTGCATGAGGGCCTGCCTCATGGCTGCCGGTTCATTGTAATTCGCGTGCCTGTTGTCTCCGCTGACGAGTATCCTGTCTATCTTGCCGGCATTGTAGAGCTCGGCGGTGGCGTTGATCCTGGCGACGAAGAATACGTTGGCCCCGCCAAACCTTCCGCGCGGTGATGTCCCAAGTACAAGGGCGGTATGATAATGCGGGATGTCGGAGACGGAATCATACACACGGGACTTGGAATAAAGCCCGACCCTTACGTTGCAATAAACGATAAAGGTCAGGACAAGGATGACCAAAATGACGATGCCCTTGATGATTATCTTCACTTGAAGTGCCGTTTGGATGCAAATGTAAGAAAAAAAAACGGCCTTTCACATGCCACTCAGTCTTCCTGATTGTTCCGGCGGACCTCGTCGAACTTGGCCTTCATCGTGGGGTTGCCGCGGGTGAGGCGTTTGATGGTGAGGTTGTCGGCCTTGTCGTTGGCCAGGCGCAGGTTGTTCTCGGAGCCGATGAGGGCGTCCTTGATCTTCTGGAGGTGGGAGATGGACTTGTCGATCTCGTCGATGGCGGTCTTGAACTTCTCGCTGGCAAGGCGGTAGTTGCGCCCGAAGGCATCCTTGAAGGCTTCCAGCTGCCCCTCGAAGTTGGTGACGTCGATGCTCTGGCTGCGGGCGACGGCAAGCTGGCGCTTGTATTCCACCGACTTCTTGGCTGCGTTCACCAGCAGGGTGATGATGGCCTTGAAGAACTGGGGCCGTATGACGTACATCTTGGGATAGCGGTGCGAGACGTCCACGATGCCGCCGTTGTACAGTTCGCTTTCAGGCTCAAGCAGGGACACCAGCACGGCGTACTCGCAGCCCTTGGCGGTCCTGTCGGCGTCAAGTTTCCGGAAGAAGTCCTCGTTGCGGTGCTTGGAGGCCGTCTCGTCCATTTCGTTCTTCATTTCGAACATGATGGACACGTATTCCATGCCATCTTCGAAGTCCCGGAAGATGAAGTCCCCCTTGCTGCCGCCGGAGGCGTCGTTGTCCTTCTCGAAGTATGCGTTGGGGAGCAGGGCCCGCAGTTCGCTTTCGAAGACGGTGCTGCAATGCACCTCCAGGCTTTCGCCGACCATCTTGGTGGACAGGCGGGTTTTGAAGTCCTTGAGGCGCTCGACTTCCTCCTGCGCAACACGAATGCGGGAATCAGCCTCGGATTTGACCACCTGCAACTTGCCTTCGTATTCAGTCTGAAGGCTCTTCTCGCGGAGCGCCGCTTCCGACGCCGCCACCCTGGCTTGCGAACGGAGTTCGGCTATCTCCTGATCCTTCTTGAACAATTCATTTTGGTGGGCCATCTCCTGAGCCGCAGCACGCGCCCTCTCTTCCGCCTCCTTCTGGCGATGCAGCTCGGCGATACGACGGTTGACCTCGGCGTCAAATTCGGCGCCCTTGACCTGGTTTACGATGGAAGCGTAGTCCGCCTTGTCCACGGAAAAGACACTCCCGCACTTGGGACATCTTAGTTCTGCCATGAGTTACTAGGTTGACTGTCACTCGTTTATGAACACCCGGAAGTACATGTCGCCGGGGCGGTCGCCGGTGTAGAGGTCGGAAGTGGTGACGTAGATGCTTATTGTGCCCTTGGACCATTCGTAGTCGATGAAGGTGGTGAAGTAGTAGTCTCCGCCGCCTTCGGCCTCGACGACCTCGGTGCGTATTGCCGGAAGGGGAGTAAGGATGTCGGCGCCGTTGTTCTCGCCGGGATAGCGGCGCGAGACCTGGACGTTGCCGTCACTGACGATGTGGCTGGTAATCTGCGGTACGCTCAGCACCGCTTCGAACATTCCGTTGAGCTCCCGCCAGTTGCCGGAAGTGACGTCGTAGTCGATAACTGTCATGCCGGAGCCGCTCTCCGAAGAAGGACCAGGGAAATAACTTCTGACGCAGCCTGTGCTCAGAAATGCTGCCGCAAAGAGCAGTGCGATAATTCTTGTGGATTTCATAGCTGTGCCTTTTTAACGTTTTACAATGCCTCTACGCAAAATCCATTCCAAGATATAAAAGGTTGTATTTTTAAACTTTTTTTCTCATCTTTGAAGTTCAGTAGTGTAAACTCGATATGTCTAGAATAGCAAGTATAAGGGCAAAGTATGCCCTCGGCGGCTTTTTGCTGCTGTTGGCAATGACTTTTCTGCCATTCCCTCTCCCTGCACAGAACACGCGGCAAGTTAGGGGAACCGTTTTCGACGAGAACGGCGATCCCCTTCCCGGCGTGGTTGTCATGAACAAGAAAGCAAAAATCGGAGTTTCGACCAATGCCGACGGGCATTTTGTCATGACCGGAGTTCCGGCCGACGCCACCCTCTCCGTGGAGACCATGGGTTACAAGACCCAGCAAATCAAAGTCGCAGACCTCAAGGGGGAGGCCAAAATCTACCTTGAACTCGATGCGGAGGCCTTGGAAGAAGTGGTCGTGACCGGTATCTTCACCCGTCGAAAAGACAGTTTCACCGGCTCGGTGCAGGCAGTCACTTCGGACGAGATCAAGCGCATGTCCAACACCAACGTGATCGCGTCCCTGAAGAACATCGACCCGTCCATGGTAGTGCTGGAGAACCTGTCCGCTGGTTCCGACCCCAACGCCATGGCCAATATCCAGATCCGCGGCGCCTCCACCCTGTCCACCGCCACCACGCAGGCTCTCAAGAGCGACTACCTCACATCCGGCAACACGCCCCTGTTCATCCTGGACGGCTTCGAGACTTCGCTCCAGAAGATTACCGACATGGACATGAACCGCGTGCAGAGCATCACCATCCTCAAGGATGCTTCGGCCAAGGCTATATATGGCTCCAAGGGTGCCAACGGCGTGATAGTCATCGAGACCAAGGCCCTCACCGGCACCCGTTCCATGGTAACCTACAGCGGCAGCGTCACCGCCGAGATTCCCGACCTGAGCAGCTACAACCTCTGCAATTCACTGGAGAAACTGGAAGTGGAAAGGCGCTACGGTTTCTACGAACAATCGACAGACAGCGACGTTCTTGTTTCTGGTGTAGAGCTTTACAACATGCGCCTCAAAAGGGCCCTGGAAGGGGAGGATACCTACTGGCTGTCCAAGCCCCTGCGCACGGGCATAAGCCATAAGCACTCCCTCGGAGTGGAGCTTGGCGGCAAGGACCTCAAAGCCCTGGCCACATTCTCGTACAACCAGGTGAACGGCGCCATGAAAGGCTCCTACCGTCGCAACATTTCCGGCGACGTCAACGTCTCGTACCGTCTTGGCAAGTGGACGTTCCGCAACATAATGAGCATCGCGTTCATGAACAAGGAAGATTCTCCATATGGCAGTTTCTACGAGTACGCCCGGCTGAATCCATACTTCACACCTTACGACGCTGACGGAAATCTGAAGAAAATACTCTTTTCGTCCGGCTACAAGGGCAGCAACGGCACCACTTTCAATTATGGCACTGCCGTGACAAACCCCATGTACAATGCCCTGATAGGAACTCGTTATGCAGGTGAATACATGGACTTTACGGACAACCTTTACGCAGAGTACCAGGTGCTGCCGAGCCTCAGGCTCGTGGGGCGCGCCGGCATCAACAGCCAGCGCACCAAGTCGGATGACTTCCGTCCGGCGGACCACACCGACTTTGCAAACACCCCCACAGGCGATGAAACATTCCTGCGCAGGGGCTCCTACACCGTGTCCAACGGCACGTACACCACATTCTCCGCTGATATTTCCGCCCAGTTCAACCAAAAAATCGCGGCGGTGCACGATATATTCGCCACGGCGCAGTACAATATTTCGGAGACCAACTACGAGGAAATCACCCATTACACGGAAGGCTTCCCCAACAGCAACATGCAGTCCATAACCTACGCCAGGCAGTATGCCCAGGATGCTATACCCACCGGCGGCGACGGCCTCAACCGCAACCTGGGAGCGCTGCTCACGGCGGGTTATTCCTACGACAACCGCTACATGGCAGACGCCACCCTCAAGGCCAGCGCCTCTTCGGTGTTCGGCACCAAGAACCGCTGGGGTCTGTTCTGGAGCGCCGGTCTTGCCTGGAACCTCCACAACGAGAAATTCATGGAAGGCCAGTCCTGGCTCCGCCAGCTCAAGCTGCGTGCTTCGCTCGGGTCGTCTGGCAACCAGAACTTCACCACCAACACCTCGCTTCCCGTCTATCGCTACTTCAGCAGCGGCTACTACAATGGTTTCTCCGGCGCCTACCTCACCAACATGGAGAATCCCGACCTAGGTTGGGAAGAGAAGATGGACTACAACGTCGGAATCGACTTCCGCACAAACCGTATCAACATGGTGGTGGACGCCTACATAGCCGACACCCGCAACATGATGTTCAGCCGCTCAATCCTGCCCTCTACGGGCTTCAGCACCGTGAGCGACAACCTGGGCCTCGTGCGCAATAAGGGTATCGAACTGCAGCTCAGCTACATGCTATACCAGAGAGGCGCCTCGTACTTCAGCGTTTTCGGCAAAGTCGCCACCAACGACAACCGCGTGCTGCAGATTTCGGAAGCCATGCAGGCCTTCAACAAGCAGCAGCAGGCCGTGGCGGAAGAGAACTCGCAGACCGCCCCGGTCATCCAGTATTTTGACGGTGTGCCCCTGCATGCCATCTGGACGGTGCCGTCCCTTGGTATCGACCCTGTCACCGGAGACGAAATATTCATAAAGCAGGACGGCACCATCACCAACACCTGGAAAGCCGAAGACCTGCGTTACTCCGGTTCTTCCGATCCCCTGTTCAACGGAAACTTCGGTTTCAACGGAGAGATAAAGGGCGTAGGAGTGAACTTCGTGGTGACCTACTACGGAGGAGGGTACCTCTACAACAGCACCCTCATCGACAAGGTGGAGAACACCTACATCGAAGACAATGTGGACCGCCGTATCTTTCTGGGCCGCTGGTACGAACCCGGACAGGTCATGCCGTTCCGAAGCGGCGGCGCCCTTGTGAACAATGAATCGAGCCAGGTGATGAACATGACCATGCCTACGTCGCGGTTCGTGCAGAAGAACAACGTACTCAACCTGTCCAGCATCTCCGTTTACTATGAATTCCCGGTGAGTCTGGTGCGGAAGCTGAAAATGCAGCGCCTGCGTACCACCTTCTACGCCAACGACCTCTATACCTTCTCTTCAATCGATATCGAGCGCGGAACGTCCTACCCCTATGCCAGGTCGTTCTCCCTTTCGGTAACCGCAACCTTCTAAGCGCCATGAAAAGGATACTCAAACTCTTCATAATCGTTCTTCCGCTGGTCTGCCTGCAGGGCTGCCAGAAGTGGCTCGAGGCAACGTCGTCCTCCCAGATATCCGGCGAGCAGCTTTTCAGCGACAGGGCCGGTTTTCACGAGGCCCTGAGCGGGGTATACATGCTCATGGGCTCCACGTCATGCTACGGCCGCAACTACACATGGTTCGTCAATGAGCTCACCGCCTCTCCGCTGATTCCCCAGAACGGAAACATCTACCAGCAACTGCAGAATCAAAAGTACACCAACGCAGTCTCTTTCCCCTACTTCGAATCCATGTGGGAGAGCGGGTACAATGTGATTGCAAACGTCAACAAGATGCTGCTTGAGCTGGAAAATCACAGGGACGTCATTACCGATGATCTGGAGTACAGCCTCATCAAGGGCGAACTCCTCGCCATACGTGCCTACCTGCATTTCGACCTTTTGAAGATGTTCGGACTTCCGTCTTGGGACGGCGAGAACGCCTCCAAGCTTGCTATTCCTTATGTGACTGTATATCAAAAAGAACCGTCGGTGCAGCACAGCTACACAGAGACCGTCGCCCTCCTGAACGCCGACATAGACCAGGCGCTGGAACTGCTGGCCGTGGATCCTATTCGCGGAAGCGTCCCGGAAGGCTTCGATGAAGCCCTGAATGCCGATGGTTTCTGGAGCAGGCGCACATTCCACCTCAACTGGTATGCAGTGCGGGCGCTCAAGGCCCGTGTGCTCATGTGGCAGAAAAAGTACGACGAGGCCGCTGCCCTTGCCCGTGAAATCCTGGATGAAACCCTGGAGAAAGAGGTGGTGCATTGGATAGATCCGGTGGAACAGCTGAACACTATTAAAAATGACGACAGGGACTATACCTTCTCCTGCGAGCATCTTTTCACCCTGGAGATTTCGGACTATTTCGATATCGTCAGCGAATATTTCTTCAAGGAAGCCGGCAACGGCTCCAACAACCTGCTGCTCAGCTCCGAAGTGGTATTCAATCTTTTTCAATCCCCTTACATCTATACGGATGAAGGCTACACGACGCTCGTCGGCGACATACGCGGGCCTGCCATGATGCTCACATACGGCCAGAGTGGATACCGCATCAACAAGTATTTTTCCAGCAGCTCCGGGACTTACAGGAACCGTCAGCCCATGATACGAATTGCCGAGCTCTGCATGATATGCGCCGAGGTTGCCATACGAAAGGGTGACCTTGATACGGCCGCCGATTATTTTAATATGGTCAATTCCCATCGCGGCGTGGAAGATAAGGTCACACCGAAAAACAGCATCCTCGGGCAGTCCCCCCACATCTTCTTCTGGGAGGAATTCGTGAGGGAGTTTATTGCCGAAGGACAAATATACTACCTTCGCAAGCGCTGCGGCCGCTACCTCACAGATTCAGCCTCAAATGTAGTCGTAGAATTGTTCCCCTTTGAGCTGGACTTGCTTTATCCCTACCCTACTGAAGAAACATCATACGGACATATACAGGAAAAATGAAAGCGATCAAGATATATTCATTTGCGGTTCTTCTGGCCCTTGCCGGCTGTGCCAAATCTGAGATTCCGGTGTTCAAGATGGAAGACAGCGCCGTAGCCTTTTTTCAGGGCACCAACAATTTCTCCGTCCGCGGCATGACCGAGGCTGAACGCGACCTCACCGTTGCCGTGCAGCTTATTGGCCCTGTGTCCGGGCAGGCACGCCCTATCGCCTATGAAATCGAGGACATTTCCGCGGTTCGCGGGCAGGACTATGAAGTGGTTAGCGCCGAGGTGCCTGCCGGAGCACTCTCCGGAGCCATTGTACTCCGCGTCAAGAAACTCCCCGAAGGCACGGACTCCCGAAGCATAGGCATCACTCTCAAAGCCAATGATTATCTGGGCGAGGGCTACAAGAGCCTGTGCTCTTCCAGAGTCACCTGGACGGAAGCCTATGAGCGGCCGGTCGAGCATGTCTGGCGTTACTGGCACCTTTACCTGAGCCGCACCTACAGCCGCAATCTTCATAAGATTTTCGTGGAAATATACGGAGACGAAATAGAGAAGTACACATGCAGCAAGGTTTATGCTGCAGAAGAAGGCCTGATATACCAGCTTCCCACATGGTGGTTCGCCGCCAACCACGAAATCACCGAAATAGTGCGCAAGCACGACCTTGCTAATCCCGGCGACCCGTACCGCCACAGCAGCGACTACGAGCTCTACAAGACATACACCGTGGCCGTGGGCGACGGCGACGGCCTTCAGGAGGGCCAGACCCCTCCCACTATACTTGAAACACTCAACAGCCTGTAAGCGATGAGACACTCCAAAATTATAATTTCGGCTGCATGCTGCCTGATGCTCTGCTCCTGCTACAAGGACCTCAGCACCGAGGCGACGCAGATTATTCCCGACATAGTCGTGACCGGCCTCCCCGAGCGGCTGGACGTTGTGTACGGTGAGGAAATCCATCTTGCCGTAAACGCCTACATGGGCGAAAAGGGCAATGCCGACCTCAAGTTCCTCTGGGAAATAGACATCACTGCAGGCAGCAGCAAAGCAAGGGCCGAGCTCGGAGAGGAGCCTTCCCTGGACTATGTCGTGGCCAACACCCCCTCCAGCACTGCCTATGTCATTTCGGTCCGCGTAACCGACCCCGAAACAGGCCTGCAGGCCATGAAGAGCTGCTACCTTTCCGTAAGCTCCTCCCTTGGCGAGGGCTTGCTGGTAAGCTACATGCTTCCCGATGGAAAGAGCTCCGACTTTGGTATAGTGGCCTCTACCGCAACAACTTACGGGTATGGCGGCAGTGCTCCGCGCACCACCAGGGGGCTTTATTCCCTAGCCAACGGAGGCGTATATCCCGAACGGATCAACTGCATACTCCAGACTACGGACACCCAGTCCGGAGTCTATGACTCCCGCCGAATCCTTGCCGGCAGCCCGAACCATGTCTTCGCTCTCGATCCCCTTTCCTTCGAGGTGCGGGAGCAGGACGCCCAGCTGTTCAACAGCAAGACCATGGATAAATTCGGTCCGTCCACAATGTTCAACTTCGGCGGCTACGGCTCGTTCATGTTCATAGACGGGCAGGCTTACGCTCATGTTTGCAGCATAGACAATGTGTACGCCAAGGTTGCAAATTCGGCCTCCAATCCCATAAACTTCACGCCCAAGAGTGTAGGTTATGCGTGTCCGGATCAGGGGGTTGTATGCGTGTACAATGATTCCGACGGCCTCTATATCCAGAGGGCATTCCAGCTCATGGCAGCTACATTCGGAAAAATTGACACCAACGGCATGCTCGATTTCCCGCTCGACGGCTCCGTCTGCCTGCAGGGAGGATGTCTCCGCAGCATGCGTCCCGCCTTCCTTGTGAAAGACAAGAACGGGGCGTACCACGTGGTAATCGTGGAGGCCAACGGTCCCAAGGATGTGGCTTCATCGGTGTCTTTCGAAGGCCCGGATATAGAAAAGGCCGTTTCCATCGCCTTCTGCGACAACGGGGACATATTCTATTACGCCACGGAGCGTGAGCTCTACACCACGGTCATTTCCGGCAACATCACCCAGGTACGCAAGCTCAGCTGGACCCCGTCCGACCCGGGCGAAAAAATCACCAAAATCCAGCAGTACAGGCAGGCCTGGTACGGCACCGGCCAGTTGAGTGCTTCCTCCTACGGCTATGTGCTGCCGACGCATCGTAACATGCTGATAATAACCACCTATAACGAATCTACCGGCGAGGGCAAGTTCTACCTGCGGGGATTCAACGTTGCCACGGGCCTCTTTACTTTCAACGGAGACTACGGCACCTTCGGAGGCTTCGGAGAAATCACTGCAATCGCGCCAACTCTCAGATAATGAAGAATTTATATAATATACTGCTGCTTGTATGCGCCCTTGCCTTCGCAGGGCCGCAGCTGGACGCACGCACCGTCAAAGACAAGAAGACCGAAAAGAAAGACACCACTGCCGCAGCGCCCAAGCAGACTCCCTACGAGAAGCTGCTCGGCTCCGGCACCAAAACCGAGAAAGGTTTCCTCACGGTCCACTTCAAAAAGGGAAAGACCTATTTCGAAATCCCCGACTCCCTTTATGGCAGGGAGATGGTAATCGGAGCCACCGTCAAGTCCATTAGCGACAACGGCGCCGGCCTTGTCGGCTCCAAGAACGGCATACAGATGGTATCCCTGGGCCGCGAGGGCAAGAAAGTTTTCCTTCGCGAGAGTAATGTCGAGTACGTGTCCGACGACTGCGAGCTGTTCAACAGCACGCCGGGCGCCATAATCGCCAGCTTCGACGTCAAGGCGTCCGCCCCTGACAGCAGCGCGGTGATAGACGTGACCGACTGGATTCTGGCAGACAACGACGACTTCTCTCCTTTCGTGGGCCTGTCTTCCTATCAGGCATACAAGATAGACAAACAATACAAGAAAGAGTATTCGTTCATCCGGGACGCCCGTGCCTTCAGCGACAACGTGTCTGTGACGGCATCGCGTACCTATACTTTTTCGGCTACCGCTGATGGTGGGCGCAAAGTTATTGACAAAGAGCAGCTTACGGCCCAGATGTGCTATTCGCTGCTGCTTCTTCCGTCCCAGACTTACCGTCCCCGCGTGGCCGACCCGCGCATAGGCTATTTCTTCACCCGCCGCAGGACCATGGCCAGCGTGGGCACTTCATCCAAGGATGTCTGGCTCGCCAACCGCTGGAGGCTTGAGCCGTCTGATAGCGCAGCCTGGGCGCGCGGCGAGAAAGTCCTGCCCAAGAAGCAGATAGTCTTCTACATCGACCCTTGCTTCCCGCAGTGGTGGAAGCCATATATCCACAAGGCGGTAAGCGACTGGTGCAAGCCATTCGAGCGCATAGGCTTCAAGGATGCGGTGGTCGCCCGCGATTTCCCCACTCCCGAAGAAGATCCGGAATTCGATCCCGACAACATCAAATACAGCTGCGTGCGCTATCAGCCAGTGGGCATCCAGAACGCCATGGGGCCCTCCTGGACCGACCCTCGCACTGGCGAAATCCTCAATGCCTCGGTGTATGTGTACCACGACGTTGTGCGCCTCGTCTCCCAGTGGATGTTCATCCAGACATCGCAGGCCGACGCTGACATCCGCACTCTTGACATCCCGCGTGAGAAACTCGGCGACGCCCTCAGTTATGTTATCCGTCACGAGGTGGGCCACTGTCTGGGACTGATGCACAACATGGGCGCTTCGTCATGCATACCGGTGGAGAGCTTGCGCGATCCGGAGTTCACGGCAGAGAACGGAACTACTTATTCCATAATGGATTACGCCCGGTTCAACTATGTGGCGCAGCCTGGCGACAAAGCCCGCCTTACCCCGCCCGAATTCGGCAAGTACGACTACTGGGCAATACGCTGGGGTTACGTTCCCATTCCGGAGGCATCCTCTTTCAGCGAGGAGTCCGCCATATCCAGGCAGATGATTACCGACTCCCTCAAGGTGGCTCCCTGGTACCACTACGGCAAGCAGCAGATGGTAAGCACGTTCTTCGATCCGCGCAACCAGGCGGAGGACCTGGGCGACGACGTCATCAAGGCTACACGCTACGGTTTGTCCAACCTCAAGTACGTGACTGCCAATTTTATGGACTGGCTCTCCGAGGGCGACACTGATTATGAGTACCGCACCTCGGTCTATCAAGGAATAGTGAACCAGTACATGCGCTATGCAGGCCATGTGCTGGCCAACATCGGCGGCCTGTACCGCGAGGAGACAATATCCGGCGACGGCGTCAAGCCGTTCGTGAATATCCCCGCCTCCTGGCAGAAGGCCTGCATGGACGAGGTCTTCTCCATGCTCGACGACCTGGACTGGATAGAGGACAAGTCCGTCCTGGACAAGCTCCCGGTTCTCGGCTCCCCGGCATTCGCCCTCCGCAGGGCGGTGTACTCCTCCCTTATGGCAGCACCCCTCAACTGTGCCTATGCCGACGGAGTGGATACCCGTGAATTCGGCTTCTACGACTGCATAGACCGCATATTCGACTACACTTGGAAAAAGCCTGGCCGGCAGGGGCTCACCAAGGCTCAGCGCATGTATCAGAAGGAATTTGTGCTCAGCCTGTTGAGGACTGGCGCCATGGGCATTCCGGCCGGCGCCGACCGCAGTTTTGAAGGTTCTTCGGTCCAGGGGCTGGAGATGCCGGCAGGCACGCTGGTCTACAGCGAGGTGAGCGGCTTCGAGTGGTTCCCCCGCTATATCTTCAACCGCGGAGATGTGTCGGCCGCCGACATCTATGCCGTGCTTTCCCGCGTCAACGACGTCCTCAAAAAACGCATCCGCTCCGCAAACGACGTGGACAAGGCCCACTACCGTCTGCTTCAGTCTTACATAACCTACGGAACTTCGCTGAAATGAGAAAGACAGTCGCAATATTGCTTTTCTGCGCCCTGTGCCTTCAGCTGCGGGCCGAAGATCCGTATACCAAGTTCCGTTCTTCCAAAGATCTGGAGGAGCGAAGCTCGTTCGCTACCATATTCCGGCAGAAGGACAAGCTGCTGCTGGAGATTCCTGATTCGCTGCTTGGAAGGCGCGTCCTGCTCAACTCCAGGGTGCGCACAAGCTCCACTCCATCGATACCGGTAGGTACCGACATTTC
Organism: uncultured Bacteroidales bacterium; assembly: GCA_946405435.1. Classification (GTDB taxonomy): domain Bacteria; phylum Bacteroidota; class Bacteroidia; order Bacteroidales; family UBA932; genus Cryptobacteroides. The sequence goes on along the minus strand of CAMJHF010000020.1, from coordinate 26,293 downwards.
GGCCTCCGAGGCATACAGGATTGCCGCCACTGACTCTCTTGTCCTTTTCCTGCAGCCTGCAGGAGCGTTCTTCGCCGACGACCTTTCAGTGTCGGAATCGATGAAAAACGCCCGCACAGACGCCATAGTGATGGCTCTCCCCATCAAATACCGCAACGCGGACAGCACGGCCTTCGTAGTGGAGGCCGACAAGCTGCTCGACCCTTCCCGCAAGGTTGTCGCCGACCTCAAGGGCCGCCAGTACGGAGACAACTCCATATCTTCTTCTACTTTCAAGAAGGATTTCTGCATCGTCAAGGACATTACGGCGTATCCGGGCAGCGTGGGAGTCCTGCGCACGCTCACCTTCGACCTCAAGCTGGGCGGCATTTTCGGCGAGCTGGTGGGTACATGGAAGTTTACCGGCGATGTGGAAACCTGCCTGACACTACTCTCCGATAGCAGCCTGCAGCCGCTAAAGGCAGACGAGCGCATAGGCGTGCGCACTGTCAGCCGCCCGTCTTTCGAGGCCTCGTCGCAGGGCTTCCGCAACCGCAGGCTGGCATCGCGCTGGAACCTGTCGGGAGACCGCAGGATATGCGTTTACATTGACACCCTCCTGGCCCGTCCCTGGCGCGACGCCGTTACGGAAGGCCTGCTGGAGTGGAACAGGGCTTTCGAGGCCGCCGGACTTGGCAGCCGCGTATGTGCCGAGCCTTTCCCCGCTCAGGGCTTCAATTCCTGCAACCCATTGGTCAGCACAGTTATACAAGGCATCGGCTCGTCCGTAGGCGCTAGTCTTACCACCGACCCTCAGACAGGGGAGATTCTCTCGTTCTGCATGACCATACCGGATGATTTTGTATATACCGCCCGCCGCGAGGGCATGGTGTTCATCAGCGACGTCGATACCCGCTTCCAGCGGTACGATGTGCCCGAGGATGCCGTGGCCGAGGCGCTCAAGGCCAAGGTGATGTCCGTTTTCGGGCTGTGCCTGGGGCTTGTGCGCAACATGGCCGGGAGCTATGCCTACTCGCCCGAGCAGCTGCGCGATCCTTCGTTCACGGCGGAGCACGGCATCACCGCTTCCGTCACCGACGATGTCCTGTTCAACCTTCTGGCCCGTCCCGGAGACCGTGAGAAGGGAGTCGCCACTGTGGTTTCCCGCCTCGGCGCGTACGATATGTATGCCATACGCTGGCTTTACGACGAATCCCTGGACAGGGATGAGTGGCTGGAGAGTCACCACTCAGACGCCGAATATCTTTTCCTGCCCCAGGTGCGTTCGTCCGATCCACGCGGCATATCGCAGGACCTGGGCAACGACCCGTTCAGGACTTGTGACACAGTCCTGGAACGTCTCGAATGGGTTGCGGAAAATGCCCCTTCATGGATAGACCGGGAAGAAGTGGGCGATGACTACAAGATGCTCTTTGCCGACTATATTTTCCTCGGAGTCAACAGGATGGCCTTTGTCATGAGCAGCCAGGTGGGCGGACTCATGGCCGACAACCGTTCCACCCCAAAATATACTGCCGTGCCCTCGGACAGGCAGAAAGAAGCCATAGGCCGGATAATAGACTGCTGGAATGCCTTTACTTGGTTGGACGACAAGCGGGAACTGCTTTCGCTGGCCGGAGCCAACAGCAACGTCAGTTCCATGGCCAGGATGTATGCCTGGACCCAGTCCGGACTGGACAGGCGTCTTGGGTACCTTGCCATGTCGGAGGAGCTTGTGCCCGGGTCTTATACCCTGGCTGAAGCGCTGCGCGACATTGAGGACGCCCTTCTTGCAGACGTCAGGGCAGGGAAGCCCCTCGCTCCGGGCACCGAGGTTGCAATTCAGCAGTACGCCGTGTCCCTTCGGGGGCGCAGCCCCATGCTGCAGGTCAATTACGACAAGGCCAATCACAAGGCTTTCGCCCTGGACATTACGCGTGTGCCCCCGGAATATACCCGGGACACTGAGGCGGTATGCTACAATGCCATGATTCATCTTCGCAAGTCTTTGGAATCTGCCGCCCTCCGCCGCAGGGGCGCCGAGAAGGCCAGGCTTCAATTTGTCATCTCCGAAATAGATAATTCATTAAGTCAGTAGTTCAATATCTTTAATTTTTAATCTCTATCAGTATGAAAAAGTATCTGTTGATTTTCGCAACTTTGGCCGCAGCCGTTCTGGCCGGCAGTTGCAAAAAGGAAGTAATTCCCGACAAGATTACCCTCTCTACCGGCAGCACCATCCAGGCGGCATGGGAAGAGAAGAGCTATGACCTTGTCTTTACTTCCAATGCAGAATGGACTGCAAGCGTCACGGAAGGCAGTTCCTTCATCTCCATCGACAAGACCAGCGGAGCGGCCGGAACGGCCACCGTCAAGGTCTCCGTCCAGACCAATTCCGCCAACGCTTCCCGCAGCGGCCAGATTACCATCAAGGCCGGTACCGCAAGCGAGACTGTGACAGTCACCCAGGAAGCCGTGGGCGAGACATCCGAAAGCGCTGAGGTGAGCGTGAATTACATGGCACAGGAGATTGAGTTCCCCGTGAGCGCCCAGCCCGACAAAGTCACATCTTCAGTCGACTGGATTTCTCCCGGAGCCATGGGCACTTCCAGCGTCAAGCTCGCTGTCGCCCGGAATGACGGTGCTTCCGTCCGTGAAGGTACGGTATCCATCGTCATCGTCAAGCACACCATCTATCTTACTGTCAAGCAGGATCCCGAGTCCGGCGAAATGTCGGAGCCTAAAGTCACCTATCTCGGCAACAAGGAATTCATCTATGACCAAGAGGAGGGCTACACCACATTCGGCCAGTACCTGCTCAAGTTCGCTACCCAGTACGGCAGCGTGGAGCTTGTGCTCAACTCCAATCCCGCAGAAGGTGAAATCGACCCTGCGACCGTGCCTGCCGGCACTTACGGTCCCGATGCGGCAGCCAATTTTGCGGACAAGACCTTCAGCCTGATCGGCAGCAACGTCACCAAGTTCACCCAGGGTGGAGTGGATGTTCCCGTAATCGATGGTGAGGTTGTAGTCTCCGGCCAGGGCGACAACTATTCAGTCACTGCTTCGCTGCTGGACGACACGCAGAGGATTCACGTCTTTACCTACAACGGTCCTCTTGGCGCCGTCGCCAAGGACAACTTCGGAGCCAATGCATTCAGCGTTCCCAGCTATGGCAACTACTACACTTATTATGCAGGCAACAACTTTATCTGGGACATAACGCTGGTCTTTAGTTCCGACCCGTCCGGCAGCACCGATGATCACATAAGTTATGTTGATTTCCAAGTAGTTACCGATTCCGGAGCAGCCGGCAGCGGCCTTCCTACAGGGACCTTTACCTACAAGGATATCGACTTCTATTCCGCAAACACGGGCTACGTCGAAACAACTCCCGGAACCTTCAAGATGAGCGGAAATACCATTGAGCAAAATGCTTTCAAACTCAATAGCGCCCCTACTCTCACCATCACCAAGGAAGAGGACGGGAGGTACACCTTTGCGGTCACGTCCAATGTTACCACACAAGCCTACGTGCTTGATGCTGAGGGCTACTGGACCTACGATCAAGACGGAAATCCCATCATGAATGACCTTGCCACCTATGACTGGAATCCCGTGGTCACGCTGGCTGTCCCCGATGCCCAGCCGGGTATGATGGCTTGTCCTGATGAAGATGCGTTCGTCATTACCTCCGGCGGCTTCAATCCTTCCTACATGGGTATATGGTATGGCCCTAAATTCGGTCTGCCCGAGAATAACAGTACATTCTGGGTCCAGTGGACCGTCGTGAATGATAACCTCTCGGTTAACGTTACTATCAACACGGACAAAGAATGGGTTTATGAGAAAAATGCCTTGAATAATCGTTATTGCGGCACCCCTGTACCTGCAGGTACGTACACCTTCTCCAACGAGCCCGGTCCGCAGACACTCTTGCCAACGGCCAGAAGCTATATAACAAACTCTTATACTGGGACGAAGTTCCTCATTAACGGAGGCTCTGTCACGTTCACAGATTCACGCGTGGAGTTTGACCTGACAGCCAAGAATACCACTACGGGGCAGATCAGCACCTTCAAGGGCGGGTTCGATTCATCTGTTTATTATTTCCGTGATGGCCATACATCAAATATTACTATCACCCCCGTTGAGTAGATAAGATGAAAAGATTGGTTTTATCTTTGATAATTGCATTTTGCTTTTGTCAAACATTACATGGTCAGTATATGGTTAACATAACCGGCTATGTATGCCAAGAATATGAAACAATTTCTTGGCCTGCGTTCGAAATAAAGGCAAGAAATAATTTGAATCTTCCTGCTAATTATGGCACCATAACGGCAATTAATGGTTACTTCTCTATAGATATACCATCGGGGTATTATCTGGATTTCTCATTTCTCGGTTTTGAAACTCAAGTACTCGGTCCGTTTTATTACAATGCGGATTTAGGAAATATAGTCATGAAAGAAGAGACATCACCTGAAGGGCAGTCATCAAAGGTAGAACAATCAGTACTGTATGACCCGGCAGGCTTGCTAATAGCCTAAAGGGCACCAAACAAAGAAAGAAAAGGGTGATTAAAAGATTTTTGTCTTTTAATCACCCTTTTCTTTTGTGTACGTTTCGCTCCTACGGCCCTCAAACTCAACAGACCCTCGCCTCGCCAATTAATTCGCCTTCCCGGGCCCGAAACCGCCAAATTCAGGCCCGTTGGTCGGACGATTAGCGTCGGTGGGCCCGAAACAGCCATATTTAGGCCAGTTGTTTTGGCGTTGCGTGTCTGTGGGCCCAAAACCGTCAAATTCAGGCCCGTTGGCCAGGTGATTCGCCTCTGCGGGCCCGAAACCGCCAAATTCAGGCCCATTGATCGGGCGATTAGCGTCTGCGGGCCCAAAACCGCCAAGTTTAGGCCTGGGGGGCGGGCCGGAGGTGGCGGGGCTTTGGGGAGTTGTTTGTTTTAAGGTAAGAATTGACAGGCCCGGCGCCGGAGACAAAAAATACGGGCAAGGTGTAGAAAATAGGCTTACACCTTGCCCGTTAATACGCCGCAGAAGGCGACGGGAGGCCCTTTGCCGGGCATGGTCCCCGGCAAGAACGGGCACCTTGCCTTATGCTTCGTTCTCTTCTTTGGCTGTTTCCTTGGCGGCCTTTTTGGCAGCTTTCTTCTCTTCGATCTTGTCGTCGATTTTGTCTTTGAGGCCGTCCAGTTTGGTCTTGGCCTCGGCCAGGGCTTCCTTGGCCTTGGGGGCGGCCTTGTCGTAGAGCTTCTTGGCTCCTTCCTTCACATCTTCGGCAACCTCGGAGATTTTCTCGCCGGCCTTGCCTGCTACGTACTTGATTTTCTCGTCGATGGTCACTTTGCCGTCGCCGTTCAGATCGCGGGGATCTTTGATGTTTTCTGCTTCCATATTCTTTATTTTTAAAGGATTAGTTTCCGTCAAGAAATTGCGTGAATCCGGGAATGTCAAGATTGTATCCGCGTGGTCCGGAGATGATGTTGCCCTCCGGGTCGAGGATAAAGTAATTGGGCTGTGAATTCACGCCGAAGCGCTTCAGGGCTATGTATGAGTTCACGCGTCCCACGTCTTTGAGCGCCTTTCCGTTGTCGTTGGTAACCCATTTGTCTTCGGGCAGCCGGGTTTTGTCGTCCACGAACAGGGCCACCATCACGAAGTTGTCCCTGAGCCTGCGGAGCACTTCCGGATCGCTCCACACGCGGGCTTCCATCTCGCGGCAGTTGACGCATCCGTGGCCGGTAATGTCCACGAATACATTCTTGCCCTGAGCCCTGGCCGCCTCGAGTCCCTCCTCGAGACCGGTGTAGGCGCTGAGCCCGTGCGGCATGTCCACAATGCCGGGCAATTGAGCTTCCGGGGCCGCCTGCACCGGCGCCTGCGGGCCTCCCTGTCCCAGCACGAAGTCCTGGGTTTCCAGCGGTGGCAGGTAGCCGCTCAGGGCCTTGAGAGGGGCGCCCCACATGCCCGGAATCATGTATACCACGAAAGCGAAGTCGATGATTACCAGCGCCAGGCGTCCTACGCCGATGTGCTCCACAGGGCTGTCGTACTTGAAGCGTATCTTGCCCAGCAGGTAGAATCCAAGCAGCGTAAAGCACACTATCCAGATGGCCAGGTACACCTCCCTGTCGAGCAGGTGCCAGTGATAGGTCTGGTCTGCCACCGACAGGAACTTGAGGCCGAGGGCTATTTCCACGAACCCCAGCACCACCTTGACGCTGTTGAGCCAGCCGCCGCTCTTGGGCAGTTTCTTGAGCACCGAAGGGAAGAAGGCAAGAAGGGCGAACGGCAGTGCGAACGCCACGCTGAACGCCAGCATGGTGACCATTGGCGTCCAGAACTCTCCCTGAGTGCTCTTGATGAGCACCGTCCCCACTATGGGCCCCGTGCAGCTGAAACTCACCAGCACCAGCGTGAGTGCAAGGAAAAACACTCCGCCCAGGCCGCCGCGGTCGCTGTTGCGGTCGGCGCTGTTGGTCCATTTGCTGGGCAGCACAATCTCGAACGCCCCGAAGAACGATGCCGCGAACACCATGAAAATCAAGAAGAAGATGATGTTGGGCAGCCAGTGGGTGGAAAGCCAGTTGAATATGTCCGCCGTCACGGTGCTGCCGCCGAAAATCCAGGTGATGCCGATGATCAGAGATATCGGGACGGTGTACAGCAGCACGATGAAAACTCCGTACATCAGGGCCTTGAACCTGCCAGCGGCAGGCGTTCCGCTCTGCTTGAGGAAGAAAGACACTGTCATGGGCACCATTGGGAACACGCAGGGCGTCAGAAGCATGAGTAGCCCCCAGAGCACAGCCTCGATAATGAGGCTCCACAGCGAGCCTGCTCCCTCTGATGCTATGCCCCTGCCCTCCACCTGCACCACGGTGTCGTAGTCCTGTGGTGGCATGCAGCTGCCGTCGTTGCAGGCCTGCCATTCGAGGTGAACGTCAACGTCGCACGGGCCGTCCTTGAGCACACGCACGTTCTGGACTATGGTGACGGGACTGTCGCAGGTGCCGATTTCCATGCCGAATATGTCGTCGAATCCGCGTTTGGTGGCGGAGGTGATGCGCGGGCTCCCTTCGGGTTCCAAGTTGTCGCCGCCTATTTCAAAAACGGTGCAGTTGGGCCCTCCCGGGTACTCCTGCAGGTCGTAGATGTGCCATCCGTCCTTGAGTTCGCCAACGGCTTTGATCTCGTAGACGTTCTTGCCTGCCTTTGAAGCGCTTACAGTCCAAGAGACAGGCTGGGCTGCCGCCGGAAGGACCAGCGGGAGCAGTGCGGCCAGGATTATCAGTGTCTTTCTTGCTTCTGCTTTCATTTCATGTATGAGTATCTGTAGTCTTCGGGCGAGACAAGCGTCTCCTTTATCACTCTGGGGATTACCCAGCGGATGAGGTTGAACTCGCCGCCCGCCTTGTCGTTGGTGCCGCTCGCGCGTGCTCCGCCGAACGGTTGCATGCCCACCACGGCACCTGTGGGTTTGTCGTTGATGTAGAAGTTGCCGGCAGCATAGCGCAGCTGTCCGGTTATGCGCTCCACCGCCATGCGGTCCTGTCCGAACACGGCGCCGGTGAGACCGTAGGGCGATGTGGTGTCGCACAGGCGCACCGCCTCGTCCACCTTGTCGTCGTCATAGGGATACACCGTGAGCACGGGGCCGAAAATCTCTTCCTCCATGGTCTTGAAGTGAGGGTCGGTGGTTTCGATCACCGTGGGCTCCACAAAGTAGCCTACGCTCTTGTCGCGGCCTCCGCCAAGCACTATCCGGGCGTCGGGGGACTGCTCGGCGCAGGTGAGGTAGCCGTCTATCTTGTTCCAGGACGCTTCGTCTATTACTGCATTGATGTAGTTGGAGGGGTCCATCACGCTTCCCGTCTTGACCTCGGAGGCGAACTGTTTCATCTGTTCCAGCACTGCGGGCCACAGGCTCTTGGGAACGTACATCCTCGAGGCTGCGGAGCATTTCTGACCCTGGAATTCGAAGGCGCCGCAGAAGGCGGCAGTGGCTACGGGCTTGACTTGTGCGGAAGGATGTACGAAGATGAAGTCCTTGCCGCCGGTTTCGCCCACCAGGCGCGGGTAGCTGACGTAACGGTCCAGATTCTCGACCGCCAGCTTCCAGAGGCTGCCGAAGGTGCCGGTGGAGCCTGTGAAGTGTATGCCGGCAAACCACTTGGATTCGGTGGCCACCTTGCCTATGAGGGCGCCGCTGCCGGGCAGGAAGTTGATGACTCCGTCGGGGAGGCCAGCCTCTTTGTAGAGCTTCATGAGGTAGTAGTTGGACAGGGTGGCGGTGCTGGAAGGCTTCCACACGGCCACGTTGCCCATGAGGACCGGCGTCATGCAAAGGTTGGAGGCTATTGACGTGAAGTTGAACGGGGTCACCGCCAGCACGAAGCCCTCCAGGGGCCGGAATTCGGTGTGGTTGAGGTTGCCGGCGCCGTCTTTGGGCTGCATGGCGTATATCTTGGACGCGTAGTGCACGTTGTAGCGGAAGAAGTCGATGGTCTCGCAGGCGGAGTCGATTTCGGCCTGGTAGATGTTCTTGGACTGGCCCAGCATGCATGCGGCGTTGAGGATGGGACGGTATTTGGTGGCCAGCAGCTCGGCGCATTTGAGCACTATCGCGGCGCGGGTGGTCCAGGGAGTTTCGCTCCACTGCTTGCGTGCCTGCATGGCGGCGTCGATGGCCATGCGTATCTCTTTTTCGCCGGCGCGGTGGTAGGTGGCCAGTACGTGGCCGTGCTCGTGGGGGCAGACCACGGTGGCGGTATCGCCGGTGCGGATTTCCTTGCCTCCTATTATGAGGGGTATGTCGAGGACGGTGTTGTACTGGCGCTCAAGCTCGGCCTCCAGGGCCTTGCGCTCGGGGGAGCCTTCCAGATATGCCTTTACGGGCTCGTTCTGGGGCAGGGGGAATTGGATTACTGCGTTATTCATAGATGTGGTTTTATGCTAGTTCTTCGAATACTTCTTTTATGATGCCGGTGGCTTCCAGCAGCTGCTCTTCGGTGATTACCAGAGGCGGCGCGAAGCGGATGATGTGGCGGTGGGTAGGCTTGGCCAGAAGGCCCCTGTCGGCGAGGCGCAGGCAGATGTCCCAGGCCTCGATGCCGCCTGACGGCTCGGTGATGACAGCGTTCAGAAGGCCCTTGCCGCGCACTGCCTTGAGGAACGGGGAGCGGATCGAGCTTATCTGCTCGCGGAATATTTCGCCAAGGCGGGCGGCATTTTCCGTCAGCTTTTCGTCACGTATGACTTCGAGGGCCGCCACGGCCACCTTGGCCGCGAGGGGGAATCCGCCGAATGTGGAGCCGTGCTCGCCGGGGAGTATGGTCAGCATGATCTCGTCGTCGGCAAGGACGGCGGACACCGGAAGGACGCCTCCGGACAGGGCCTTGCCTATGGTTATCATGTCGGGGCGCACGCCTTCGTGGTCGCAGGCGAACATGCGGCCGGTGCGGCCTATTCCGGTCTGCACCTCGTCGGCGACGAACAGCACGTTGTGCGCATGGCACAGGTCGTAGCACTTCTTGATGTAGCCGTCCGAAGGAACGTAGACTCCGGCCTCGCCCTGGATGGGCTCCACCAGCATAGCGCACACGCGGTCGCCCTTTTCGTCGAGCACCTTTTCAAGTGCCGCGGTGTCGTTGTAGGGAATCTGGATGAATCCGGGGGTGAAGGGGCCGTACTGCGAATAGCTGTCGGGGTCCGAGGACATGGTGACTATGGTGATGGTGCGTCCGTGGAAATTGCCGTCGCACACAATTATGAGGGCTTCGTTCTCGGGTATCCCCTTGACCTTGTATCCCCATCGGCGGGCCAGCTTGAGGGCTGTTTCCACAGCTTCCGCCCCTGAATTCATGGGGAGCAGCTTGTCGTAGCCGAAGAATTGCGTGGCCATTTTTTCGTAGGGGCCCAGGCAGTCGTTGTAGAAGGCGCGGGATGTCAGGCAGAGCTTGTGGGCTTGCTCGCAAAGGGCCTCGACGATTTTGGGATGGCAGTGTCCCTGGTTCACGGCGGAATAGGCGGAGAGGAAGTCGAAGTAGCGCTTGCCCTCGACATCCCATACGAAGACGCCCTGTCCGCGCTCCAGTACCACGGGAAGAGGATGGTAGTTGTGGGCTCCGTAGCGCTCTTCCATGGCGATGTAGTCGGCGGGGGAAAGTTTCTGGTTCATTGTGTTATTTAGTTTTGGTGGTTATTTGCAGAGCATTATGTCGAGTATCATGCGGTCGGTGGTCTTCATGCCCGCCGAGCCGATTGCGCCCACGTTGCGTATGGTCTTCTCCACATCGTCCTCGATGATGCCGTCTGTGGAGGGTATGCAGGTGCCGCGCAGAGCGAGCACCGCCGACTGCACGGCGCAGGACACTCCGGACGCCACCTTCATAGCGCATCCGACCTTGGCGCCGTCGCAGACCATTCCGGTGATGTTGCCGGCCATGTTCTTGATGGTGTAGCACACCTCGTCGTAGCCGCCTCCCTGCAGGTACACTATGCCGCATGCCGAGCCGGTGGAGGCCACTACGCAGCCGCAGAGGGCCGACAGCTTGCCCAGGTAGTGCTTTATATGGATGGCTACCAAGTTGCTGAGTATCAGCGCTCTGGCCAGCGGCTCATCGGCAATGCCGTATTTCAGGGCATATGCTATTATGGGCATGCTGGCTGTGATGCCCTGGTTGCCGCTGCCAGAGTTGGACATAGCGGGGAGGGTGCATCCGGCCATGCGGGCGTCGGACGCGGCGGCAGTGAGTCCCATGGCGTAGCTCATGAAGTCGTCGCCGAAAACTTCTTTCTGGTTTTCCCGGATGGCCTTGCCGACCTTTAGGCCGTAGTCGCCCTCGAGCCCCTCTTTTGCGAGGGCGAGGTTGAGTGTCCTGTCCTCGAGGATGAAGGAGATGCTGTCGAATGGGGCGCTGCAGGCAAAGTCGTAGATGTCGCGGACCGTGAGGTCGTAGTCTGAATCGGTGTGCCTTGTGGCGGCAGCAGCGGATTCGGAGGACATGAGCACCTTGTCGGCAAAACTGGTCTCGACAATCCTGTCGTGGTCGTCCTCTATGACCGCATAAGCCTGGGCGGCCGCCTCGGAGACGGGGGAGGTGCCGGGTGAAACATCGGTCTTTGGGGCTACCTCTGCGGTGGCCACGGCGCCTCCGTCTACGGTGACGGTGGCCTTGACGTAGAGCAGGTGGGGAGTGTCGGCCACGCTTATGTGCACGCGGCCTTCGGCAACCAGGTCCTTGGCCCTCTGGACGGCTGCCGGCGTCAGGTCGCCCAGGACCTCAAGGCCCTTGGCCGAATTGCCGCACACGGCGCCCAGGGCCGCAGCCACGGGAAGTCCCACCATCCCGGTGCCCGGAATGCCCACGCCCATGCCATTCTTGAGGATATTACCGCTCACGGAAATGTCAAGAGAAATGCCGGCAGTCAGCCGCCAGTCGTGGCAGCAGCGGCAATTCTCGTTGATGATTTCGACGGCTTTGGCGGCGGCAAGCGCCACCGCAATAGGCTCTGTGCAGCCGAGGGCCGGCTTCACCTCCCTGTGAATCAGGCTGATTATCTGTTCCGCAGTCATCGGGAGGTAAAGTTAACGAATTTTCTTTGGAAGACAAATAATTCGTATATTTGCACCGCTCTGCGGGCGTGTTGAAATGGTAGACAAGCAAGACTTAGGATCTTGTGCCCCGTGCGTGTGGGTTCGAGTCCCACCGCCCGCACTCTTTCCCCCCATGGCCCCCATGGCCTCCATGTCCCCCAGGACCCCATTTCCCCCAGCACCCTTACGTCTGCCAGCACCCCCGTCTCCGTCAGAACTCCCAGACGACTTTTTCACCCGCTCCCGTCGTTTGAGGTCCATCTTCCAGCACCCCAAGCGACGCTTTCGCCTGTTTTCGTCGTTTGAGGTCCATCGGACTGCACCCCAGACGACGCTTCTACCTGTTTCCGTTGCTTGAGGTCCATTCGCTGGCACCCCTAGCGACGTTTTCGTCCATTTCCGTCGTTTGAGGTCCATCTTCCAGCACCCCAAACGACGCTTTCGCCCGTTTTCGTCGTTTGAGGTCCATCGGACTGCACCCCAAGCGACGGCAAGTGGAGTTAGATGGGCGGCGGAGGGGGATTCACCGGAAAAAGTCGCTACGCGACCCCTCCCACTGCGCTGCGCTTGCGGGCCCCTCCCTCTCATGATGCCGAGGGTGGCACATTTTTCCGGCGAATCCCCCTCCGCCGCCAACCCTTTCAAACCATCAGAAAACCCCCGGTCATCCTTGCAGAAGGCTATTTCCGAGGACAAACCATCAGAAAACCCCCGTTCATCCTCGCAGAAGGCTATTTCCAAGGACGAACCATCAGAAAACCCCCGGTCATCCTTGCAGAAGGCTATTTCCGAGGACAAACCATCAGAAACCCCCATTCTTCCACGCAGAGGGCCATTTTCAAGGACAAATCATCAGAAACCCCCGTTCATCCTTGCAGAGGGCTATTTCCGAGGACAAACCATCAGAAAACCCCCATTCATCCTTGCAGAGGGCCATTTTTAAGGCCAAACATCAGAAACCCCCTATTCGTCCTCGCAGAAGGCTATTTCCGAGGACAAACTATCAGAAAACCCCTATTCATCCTCACAGAGGGCCATTTTCAGGGACAAACTATCAGAAACCCCCTATTCGTCCTCGCAGAAGGCTATTTCCGAGGACAAACAATCAGAAAACCCCTATTCGTCCTCGCAGAAGGCTATTTCCGAGGACAAATCATCAGAATACCCCCGTTCATCCTCGCAGAGGGGGAATTATGAGGACAAGACAGGCGGGCCCTCGCCGCAGGAAGGGCTTTTCGATAAATTAGCCGATCAAAAGGCTACTGGCGGATGTAGAGGATTACGAGGCGGTCGCCGGCCTGGAGGATGGTGTCGCCCTGGGGGATGATGTTTTGTTCGCCGCGGCGGATGAGGACGACGAGGCCTTTGCCGGGATTCTCCGCGAGGGGACGGCCGACGCGGCGGCTGCTGACCTTGACGGTTTTTTCGTAGAGGGAGGCCGTGGTGTCTTTGTAGCCGTGCGTGAGTGTTATGACTTCGTCGCCCGGCAGGAGGACGAAGTCGCCTGTGGGCTGGATTCTCTGTCCGTTGCGCAAGATCATGGCTATAAGGACGTTGCGCGGAAGGTTAAGATCCTTTATGGCCATTTGGGCCCAGCTGCTGTCGGGTGTAATGGCCACTCGCCCGAAGTTCATCTCCGCCATTTCGGTGTAGTCGTTGAAGGTCTTCATGACGTCCGCATTCGGGTCTACCATGTCGAGTTTCTTGGCCATGAACGGGATGAGCGAGCCTTGCGCCGCAATAGATATGAGCACCAGACAGAACACTATGTTGAACATGTCGTATTCCAGATCGCCCGTAGCCACCATGGCCATGATGGCGAAAACTATCGAAGCGGCCCCTCGCAGCCCCACGAACGAAATCAGCGCCTGCTGCTTGAACGGATACTTGCGGAAAGGTGTCAATATGCTGAATACTGCAGCCGGACGGGCGACCAGAAGCATGAATGCGAAAATGCACAGAGCTGGCAGAAGCGCCTTGCCAAACAGCATCGGCCGGGCCAGCAGTCCCAGGAGGAAGAAGATAAGCATCTGCATGAGCCCTGTCACGCCGTCGAAAAAGTTGACCAGCGATTTCTTGTTCCTGAAGTCCTCGTTGCCCAGCATCATGCCCACGAGGTAGGCGCTCAGGTAGCCGTTGCCTCCCACCAGCGTGGGAAGTGCGTACGACGCTACTGCTACCGCCAGGATGAACAGCGAGTCGAAGCCCTCGGTCGGAAACTCCATGTGCTTGAAAACCAGCGAGGCAAGCTTGGCAATCAGTACCCCGAAGCCGGCCCCGAACGCCAGCTGGGCGAATATGCTCCAGGCGATGGCTCCTCCGGTGGCGGTGCCGTTCATAATCGAAATGATGATGGTCGTGAGCATGTATGCGGCCGGGTCGTTGCTTCCGCTTTCCACCTCCAGCATCGGCGCGGTGTTGTTCTTGAGGCCGAGGCGTTTGCCCCTGAGGATGGAAAACACCGAAGCGGCGTCGGTCGAGCTGACCACAGCTCCGAAAAGCATCCCCTGCAGCCAGCCCCAGTGAAGGACATAGTGGCAGAACACTCCCACCAGGCCGGCGGTCAGCACTACACCCACCGACGCCAGCAGTCCGGCCTCCCAGACAACGGGCTTTACGGCCTCCCAGCGGGTGCCGAATCCGCCGTAGAACATTATGAAAATGAGGGCGATAGTGCAGGTCTCCTCAGCCAGCACGTAGTTGTCGAATTCAACCGGCCAGAGGCCCGTGTTGGCAAACAGCATCCCCAGAAGGATGAATGCCAGCAGGGCGGGAATACCTATCTTGGAAGATATGTTGTTAAGCCATATACTTGCCAGGATGACTACCGCGATGAGTATCAGGAACAGGTTTGTCACTGCATCTTATGCATTTTGCTGCGGTTGCGCCAGCCGGCGTCGCTCTTGTAGTCCGAGAAATAAACCACCAGGTCGGCGTCGCTTTTGTAATCCACGAAGTACACCTTCTTCTTGGCGTCGCTCTTGTAGTCGGTGAAGAACCACAGACCCTTGTTGGTGCCTTGTGCATCGCTCTTGTACTTGCACTTGTACACCACCAGGTCGGCGTCGCTCTTGGAGTTGGTTACATAGACTTTTACGTCGGCGTCGCTCTTGTACTGCACCGAATAGACCGTCTGGGCCGAAGCTGCGACGCCGAATCCCAGCATCGCCAGCAAAACTATCAATAACTTTTTCATACTGAAACGATTCTCAATAATCATACCTTTCTACAGAAGGGCGAACAACATGTAAGTGAAATGGGCGATCACGCCCGCGCAAAGTCCCGCCACAGTGTGGGCTCCGAGCGCCTTTGAAATGGCCTTGCGGTATCCAAGGGAGTCCAGCATGGCGGTGTGCGTGGACAGGAATCCGCTCCAGCACATGCCTATTGCGGTAAATACCGCTATCGCGTTGCCGTTGAGGATGCCGGCATCGTTGTAGGTGCCAAGAAGACCGAGCGACGCTCCCACCGAGCCGAGTGCCGTCATGGGGAAGGCTATGAGGCGCATGTCCTCGAATCCGAACAGCCACTCAAACACCCAGTGTATCTTTTCTGCCAGCCATGGAAGGATAGGCACGCCCTGGTTGGCGGCGCCGGTGTAGCCGTCGGCTCCCGGCCCGAAGGTGACCAGAATCACGGCGGTGGTGATGATGAGCACGCCCGGAATGATGGCCAGACCGAGCTCTACACCGTTTTTGCCTCCGTCGAGGATGGCGTTGAGGAAGCGCATGAAAACGCTCTTCGAGGGCGCGTCATCCTCTGCTCCTGCTTGCTCCAGAGGTCCTTCGGAGCTCACCGGCTCTTCCATTTCCGGGAAGGCCTTCCGGCAGCTGCGCTGCATCAGGCGGGTGGAAATGACCGAACCGCATATCGCACCGAACAAGCCCACGAACGCTCCTCCGGCCTGGCCGAAGCTTATCATGGTAACCACTACCACGAAGCCCATTCCGAAGGCGGTGCCGAAGTTGGTGAGCGACACCAGCTGATACTTTTTGAAGTACGAAGAGAAGGTCTTGTCCTTGGAGAGAGCGATGATGGCGGGGTTGTCTGACAGGAATGTCATTACTCCGCCCAGCGCTGCAGCGCCAGGCAGGTTGTACAGCGGCTTCATGAGCGGCCGGAGCAGTTTCTCCAGCAGCCTCACCACGCCGAATTCCGCCAGCAGTTTGGACAACGCCCCCGTGAGCACGGTGATGCCCATGAGGTAGAACACCGTGTTCAGAAGCAGGTTGTGTGCGGTGTTGGTGAGGGTGTTTATGAGATTCTCTCCACCCATACGCCAGCCCAGTACGCCGAACATGGCGCACAGAACGGCCAGCAGCACCAGGGCCTCAACGGTGGAGCGCTTCATTACTTGCCGCCGAACAGGCCGCCGAGTATGTTCTTGGCGGTTTCGAACAGGCCGCTTCCGCTGCCTCCCTTGAGGGAAAGGATGAGGTCGTTGAAGTCTATGTCGCCGTCACCGTCCTGGTCTTTGATGATGCCGGACAGGCTGCCCATCACCTGGGGAACGAGGTCCTTGAGGGAGCCGCCTGCAGCCCCGAGGTTGAGCTTGCTGAGGATGTCTTTGTCGAAGATCTTGCCTGCCAGGTCTGTGACGGGGGATTTGTCCGGACTCACCTTGCCGGTTACCAGCTCGCGGATACGGTCTACGCCGCCTTCGGTGGATACGGTCTGTGTGAGGCTGCCCAGAACTGACTGGGAAAGGCCGCCCAGCACTTTGTCTTTGAGGTCGGTGGGGATTGCAGCGCCGCCGGCCACGGAGCTGACCTGACGGGAAATCAAATCGATGATAGATGCCATAATTGATAAAGTTTTACCAAAGATAATCATTTTTGTTATATTTGCATCCGGACCGCAAAGAAAGTTCCTATTTATTACTTGGAGTCTTCGGACTCGCTACTTTCCGCGGTCCTTTTTTTGTATGAATCCGAAACTTATCAAATTCCTGCGCGCCGCGACGCCTGCTTCGCCCTTTGTGACAGATATTTATGAGCTTCAGCAGGCGGCTCTCAAAAGGGGCTTCATACTTAATCCCCAGGTGTTCGGAGAGGACGTCCGCACATTTATCGAAAGCGAAACCATCCACCCCAATTCCACCTTCTACAAAACCTGGGAGGATGTGGTCTCTAAAGACCGCCTGGAGCTTTTCCTGGACCAGATAAGGCACTATGCCTCCACCTACGGCACAGGCTATACGGGCGAGCCGTATATCCCGGAAGGCCTGACTGAAGTTCCTGATTTCGAGAGCTATACATATATCGATGTGATCTCGGAACAGGAACTGTTCAAGCGCTGCCTCGGCATGCTACAGGCAGGCATCGCCCTCAAGAGCGACACCGTGCAGCTACTGTGCGAGGCGGTGCTGGAGGGCGTCTCCAAGGGCATCGGGACCGTGGACGTCGACAGCATCCGCAACCGCGAGGCCCTGGTTGTCCTGTGCAAGGCGCTCGGCCGCCGTCCTTCCGATCCCGTGGCTCTTTTCCGCTATATCGTATACGCCGCCACGGGGGAGACCCTCCTCATACGTTCGGCCGAGCAGATAGGCAAAATCAAGGTGGCCGCCGAAGCCTTCGATTTCAACTCTCTTACGCAGGAGGAGCTGGAAAAACTTGCGTCCATCTTCTACCGCTTCAAGCCCCAGATGCTGGCCTTCCGAGGCGCCGAAGGTTCACTCAACCGGGTTATAATCAATCGTTTGCGCCGCATGGCTCCGCGCTTCCACAAGCCTCTTGCCAAGGGCTTCTGGGAGACGCTTCTGAGCGCGCGCCCGCCTCTTTCGGAGGTGCAGGACAGGCTGCCCTCCGCCACCTCGTTCAAGCTGGTGGCGCTGCTCCAGACAGTGCGCGAGCGCCTGCTCACCCTGGACGAGAACAAGCCGCTTCAGATGTATGTCGTCCGCAATGGCAAGGTGTTTGTTGCAAAAGCCCCCGAAGTGAAAGACACAGAATATCTTACAGCCCTGCAGGACGAGCTGCGGAAAGCCCTTGTGGACCGTCTGGCCCCCAAGGCTTGCGGCGTGCGCTTCCCCGAGGAGCTGCTCCTCTGCTGCCCAAGTTCGGAGAAGAACTTCCTGGGCAATCTGCCTTTCGGCTCCAGCTACCCCATGAAGGGGCATAATTTCTTCGGCATCTACTGGCGCAACGAGTGGGGGACCTACGATTTCGACATCAGTTTCGTGGACTGGACGGGCTCCAAGGTGGGTTGGAACGCCGATTTCAATACCGGCACCACAGTGTATTCCGGCGACCTCACCACCGCTGAACCGGAGGCCTCCGAAATCATCTACTGCAAGGACATCTGCCCCAACGGCACCATACTTTGCAACCGCTACAACGGCGCTCCCGGCAGCCGTTTCCGCTTCTTCTTCGGGCAGGAGGACATCGTGGACCTGAAAGCCGGGTACATGGTGCGCCCCGACTCCATAGCCGTGAGCGAAGAACTGACCTCCGATTCCATGGAAAAGATGCTCGGCATCGTATGCGGAGGGAGGGCTTACCTGATGGACCTCCGCACCGGCGAGAGCCGCGTGAGCGGTGGAGCCGAACCCGGCCAGAAAGAGCGGATTCTGGCTCGTAAAGCCCTGGCTTTCATAAATTTGAAAGAACTTCTCCTGCAGGCCGGCTTCTATGAATCGGACATGCCCGACCTGGACCTTACGAGTCTGGACAAAGATACCCTGATAACCCTTTTCAGTTAGCTCGATATGAAAACCCTTATGGTCCTTACCACCTTACTTGCACTTTTCGGATGCGGCCCGAAGTTTCCTGAAGGAACCCCCGTAAGCTATCAGTACAGTTACTCCGGCACCATGATGTACTACATTACATGGTACGAAGTGGCGCAGACTCCTGACGGAGGAGTAACTATCTCCTATTCGACTGATTGCAGCGATGAAATAACAGTCCTGAAAGCACCCTCCGACGCCCTCGAGAAGATAGGCGCCATGGCAAAGGAGCACAACCTCAACAAACTCAAGAATTCATACTTGCCTGACATGGAGATACTTGACGGCTACGGCTGGCACATGTTCATGGAGTTCCCCGACGGCTACATCGGCTCCGGCGGCAGCAATGCCTGGCCCCCCGCGAAACTCTGGTCCGGCATTGCCGCAATCAATGCCTATATCCAGGGCATCATAGATGCCTCCACTCCGTCAGACATAATAGGAAAGAAAAGTCATCGCGATGCGTAAATTATTCACGCCCATACTGTTGCTTCTGGCCTTCCAGTGCCTGAATGCCGGCCCTTATGCCAAGTATTACCAGGGTCTCCAACTGTCTTTGTCCGAGCCTGCTGCTCCGGTTATTCCAGAGTACAGCGTCAGTCTTTCCGACTTTGGCGGCGTGTCCGACGGAGTCACGCTCAACACCGACGCCTTCGCCGCTGCCCTCAAGGCTCTCGAGAAGAAGGGCGGCGGCCACCTGGTGGTCCCGGCCGGAATATGGCTCACCGGCCCCATCGTGCTCAAGGACCGCTGCGACCTGCACCTTGAGAAGAACGCCGTCATCCTCTTCTCTCCGGACAAGTCCCTCTTTGTGCGGAAAGACGGAAAAGTCACGCCCGCCATCACCGCCAGCAAGCGTAAAGACCTGAGCATCACAGGAGAAGGCATAATCGACGGAAACGGCGAATGGTGGCGTGCCGTCAAGCGCTCCAAGGTCAGCGACGTGGAGTGGCAAGACTATCACCGCCTGGGCGGCACCGACGCCGATGACGGCAGCCTGTGGTATCCCTTCGGTCTTAAGAACTATCCCGATATCGCCGCCGACTACAAGGCGCAGGAGAAACTCCGCACCCACCTTATCCGTCTTACCGACTGCGAGAGGGTGCTGGTGAGCGGCGTCACCATCCAGAATTCCCCCAAGTTCCACCTGGTGCCGCAGCGATGCAGGCAGGTGGCCGTGGTCGGCGTCACTGTCCGGTGCCCCTGGAACGCCCAGAACGGCGACGGCATAGACCTGATGCAGAGCACCGACGTGCTCATTGCCGACTGCACGGTGGACGTGGGTGACGACGGCATCTGCCTCAAGGCTGGAGCCGGCGCCGGAGCCCTGAAAGACGGTCCCACGGCACGCGTCCTGGTGCGCGGCAACACTGTCTTCCACGCCCACGGCGGCTTTGTGGTGGGCAGCGAATTCTCCGGCGGCCTGGAGGATGTGGAAGTGTGCGACAACGTGTTCTCGGGCACCGACACCGGCCTTCGCTTCAAGAGCGCCCAAGGCCGTGGCGGACGCAGCTCAAACGTATATATATCAAGGATTTACATGTCCGATATACGGGACCAGGCGATAGTCTTCGAGACCGGCTACATAAATGTGGCGGTGGGCGAGAAGGGCAGCATTGCCAGCACCACCGATTTCATGCCTGAATTCCGCGACATCCACATAAGCGGCGTAGTCTGCCGCGACGCCCGCATAGGCATCAGCGTCAATGGCACCAAGGATACCGTGCACGACGTCAGCCTCACGGACTGCACCCTCTTCTGCTCGGAGAAGACCATCGAGCAGACGGAAGAAGGTTCTCTGATTATGAAGGATGTAAGACTCCTGGGATACTAGGCCCACTTGTCTTCCGCCACCGGGGTGCGTATATCACCAAGGTATTGGATTTCAACCATAAACCACTGGCCGGTGCTGGGCTTTTTGCGCAGTTTTATCGGCCTGGGGGAGTCGGATCCGCCCGAATGCAGGTACAGGGTGGCCCAGTTCTCGTTGTCGAACGAGTAGGGAGTGGAGGAGACTTTGACCGTGTAGGGCTGCGCGGGTGTGTAGCCGTTGGCGGGGGTGGCTCCCTCGAAGAATGACCTTACCTTGTAGAACTTTCCGTCCATGAAGCGGTCCGAAATCATCTGGATTTCGGCAGGTGAACAGTTGTCCGGGCCTTTGAGGAAGTTGAGCATCTCTACACTTGCCTCTTTGTTGTCCTGGAAGGGGGTAAGGGCGAGCAGGCTCAGTGCGGCCGTGGCATAAGGGTCTGAAAGCGAGGCCTCCGGAAGAGCTTTGAGATCCGCCAGGGTGGCGGGAAGCGCCTGGAAAGTGAATGTCTTGGTCTTGCTCTGGAGTTTTGATTCCACCTTGCCGGCCAGGTTGCCGAGGTTGAGCTTTCCGCCGCTCAGGCTGCGGGTGATGCTTGATAATAAGTTCTTTAAGTCCATAGGGCAAATATAGGAATTTTATTGAATTGTAATCTCGTCAATGAAGATGAACGACGGATATCCGGCGCCCTGGTGCCACTCTGGTATGGGACCGAAATTACTGGCCTTCACTTTCACGTAGCGGGCCTTGACCGCCTGGGCGCCGCTCCAGCTGCACTCCCAGGTCTGTACGGTCATGTCCCTTCCGTCCACGGGCGACAGTATCATGGCTGCGCGCTCATAGTCCACACCGTCTTCCGACGTTAGGAATTCCACCTCCGCCGGCATCCATATCCAGGAACGGGCGTCCTGCAGAAAGCCTGCGGCGATGCGGCTCACATCCTTGACTGTCCGCAGGTCCACCACGGCCTCGAAGTCGCACCCCTGGTAGCCCTGCCAGCCTCCCGTACGCCAGTTGATGCCTCCGCGGCGCGAATCTATAAGGCCCGTCGGCCCGCCTGCGGAATACTGCCCGTTATATTTGGAATGTAGCTCTATGTCCCTGTCGCTGAATGCTTTGTGTAGCGTGCACCGGGTCACGTGACTGCTCTTCCCGTCCCTTGTCGAGACGGCCTCGAGCGTGCAGCTTTCCGACACTGTGAATGGACCTTGGTATGGTCTGAAACGCTCCTCTCCTGCGATTCTCCAGCTCAGTTCGCCCTCGCCGCCCACGGCTACGCAGAGCGAATCGAGGAATATGTCGCTCTCTACCTCGAACCATGGGTTGGTGACGATGCCTTGGGCACGGAGTTCGGGAATACTCCCGGAGACTGCCCCGGGGCAGACGGGGTAGCGCCCCAGCGAGCTCAGCACGTACCACGCCGACATCTGGCCGCAGTCGTCGTTGCCGCACAGGCCGTCCGGGGCGGAGGAGTAAAGAGTTTCGAGTATGCGTTCCACGGTGGCCTGCGCCTTGTCCGGGCGCCCGACGGCATTGTAGAGGAACGGAATATGGTGGCTGGGCTCGTTGCCGTGGGCGTATTGCCCTATGCATCCCGTAATGTCGGCCTGGGTGCGTCCCGTGGTGCCCTCGGGGGCAGAGAACAGGCTGTCCAGACGCCGCTCGAATGCTTCCGCCCCGCCCATTGCCCCGATCAGCCCCGGGATGTCGTGCGGCACGAAGAAGCTGTACTGCCAGGAGTTGGCCTCGGTGTAATTGTTGTTGACCTCGCGTGGGTCGAAAGGAGCATACCATCGGCCGTTGAGGCGTGCCCGCATGAAGCTGCTGGAGGGGTCAAGAACGTTTCGCCAGTTCTGCGAACTGCGCAGGTAGCGTCTGTACTCCTCGTCGCGTCCGAGGTATTTGGCCACCTGCGCCACGCACCAGTCGTCGTAGGAGAACTCGAGAGTCTTGGACACGCTTTCGTGCTCGTCGTCGGCAAGCACCAGGCCGTTTCGGCGGAAGCTCTCCATGCCGTGCTCCGGCCTTTCTGCGCTAGCCAGCAGGGCCTCGAAGGCCTTTTCGACGTCGAAGCCCTTGATGCCCCTGGCCACGGCGTCCGCTATAATCGGGGCGGAGTTGTAGCCTATCATGCAGTCGGTCTCCCATCCGGACAGCTCCCATACGGGGAGCTTGCCGTTCTCTTCCCATATACTCAGCATGGAGTTTATGAAGTCGGCGCTGCGTTCCGGTTCTATTTCGAAGAGCAGCGGATGCTCGCCGCGGAAGGTGTCCCAGGTGCTGAACACCGTGTAGCGCTCCCAGCCTTCGGCCTTGTGGACTTGGCCGTCCATGCCGCGGTACTCGCCGTTGGCGTCCGAGTAGAGCGAGGGGTGGATTCCGGTGTGGTAGAGCGCCGTGTAGAAACGGATGCGGTGCTCGCGGTCGGTGTAGGGGCATTCGAGTTTGCGCAGATAGGCCTCCCAGGCCCTTCGGGTGGATTTTTTCTGGCTTTCGAAGGATCTGCTGCCTTCCGCCTCGAGGTTGGCCCTGGCGTTATGCTCCGACACGCTGGAGATGGCTGCGCGGAGGGTGATTCTGCGCCGGTCGAAGGTGAATACGGCCCTGCGTCCGCTGTCCTGCAACTCGGTCTTGACCGGATCCCTGGAGAATTCGATGTAGAAGTAGAGCTGCTGCCCGCGCGCCCAGCTGCTGGAGACGCGCTTGCCGCTGCACCACCCGGGGCCGGTGTGGATGGCCCAGTCGTCCAGCGGGTCGCGGTGCCGGAGGTCCAGGGTGATGGTGTAGGGCCCGGGACCGTCAAAGGTGTACTCATGCATGCCTGTGCGCCTTCCTGCGGTCATCCTGGCCTGTACCTTGGTGTCTTGCAGCCATACTTCGTAGTAGCCGGGCGATGCCTTTTCGCGGCTGTGGCTGAAGCGCGACGGCATGCCTCCTGGGGTGAAGAGCAAGTCGCACCAGTCGTCGCATCCCGTGCCGCTGAGGTGCGTGTGGCTGAAGCCGTAGATGAGGCTGTCGGAGTAGTGGTAGCCGCTGCATCCGTCCCAGTCGCCGGCCCTGGGGCGGGTGTCGGGACTCAGCTGCACCATTCCGAACGGCGCGCAGGCCCCCGGGAAGGTATGCCCGTGCGCATTGGTGCCCACAAACGGGTTGACGTATTGCGTCAGAGTCGCCAGAAGGGCCAGAAGGGGGAGTACGGTGCTCATTATGGAGCAAAGATAATAAATTGCCCGTATTTTTGGCAAGGTCTTTGCCATAGCCCTTGTGAAACCTTTAAAACACACTGCCTTATGAAAACAATTAACAAACTCCTCATGGTGATTTTAGGAATCACGGTTTTTGCGTTCGCAGCGTCTGCACAGCAGGGCGCCCGCCGCAACGGAACAGTAACCGCACGCCAGGAGGCCAGCGCGGAAAGGAAGCAGGAAAAGGTTGACAGGGCACAGACTCCGACAAGCGTCTCCAATCAGTCGGCAACAGATAATAAACTCCGCCAGATTCCCGACACCCAGGGCGCCAGGCGCAACGGCACCGAGAGCCGCAGCGGCTCGGCCGGCAGCGTGAACTCCAACGGCAGTTCCAGCGGCAGCGTCTATGGCGGCAACGGCGGAACCAAAGTCAGCGGCGGCAACGTCAGCGGCGGCGGCAAGCCTTCGAACTCCGGAAGTAATTCCGGCATCGAAAGCCGCAGCGGCAACACCGCAGGCAGCGTGAACGGAACGGTTCACGGAGGCAGCGGCAACGCCGGTTACGGCAATGGCGGATACAATGGCGGATATGGTAACGGTGGGTACAGCGGCGGCGCAGGCTACGGCGGCCCGGCCGGCAACCGTCCTCCTGCAGGACACGGCTACGGCGCCGGTTACGGCAAGCCTTACGTCCCCGGCTACAACAACGCCTATCCCGGCAACCGTCCTCCCATGCCTACGGTCAGGACCTACACCAAGGTCCAGGTGTACGACAGGACCAATGCGGCTGAAATAGTGGTCAACACGCTGTTCAGCAGCAAGATGGAAGCCTACTACTACATCGCCCGCCTGCTCGACGAGAGGTACTACACCGTAAGTTCCTACGGCAACAACTACAACTGGCTGCGCAGCGACGTGAGCTTCATACCTACCCCCTTCGACTGGGCGGATCCCATGACTCACAACCAGTTCCAGATGTACTTCAAAATCTACAAGAGCTGCGGACGCATCAGGGTGGCCATCACGGCCCAGTGGCGCGAGTCGGTTCTCTCCGACCGCTTCCTCACCCTCCGCTTCCAGCCCAGCAACACCTACAGCACCTACTACGCCTGGAACGTCCTCGAGGACATCGCAGACAACATCCCCAACACCGGGATCTACTTCAGGACAGCAGACATACTCTAACCCCGAAAGCCTCCTCCCTAAACCCGGGAGCCTCACCAAAACATCGGCACCCAGAAACATCTGCAAACCCCAAAAACCGTCACACATTTAAAAGTTGGAAAACGGCCTCTGCGCGAGGCCGTTTTTACGTCGCACTTGCGCGAGGCCGTTTTTACGTCGCACCTGCCCGAGGCCGTTTTTACGTCGCACTTGCATGAGGCCGTTTTTGCGCCGCCCCTGCTAAAGTGGATGACGACACAATAGATTCTTCGGCGGACCCCAACCCCGCCTCAGAATGACAATGACCATAATACTGAACCACCGCCCTCATTCTGAAGCCTGTCATTCTGAACGAAGTGAACAATCTAAAAGCGCTGCCATTCCGAGCACTGCCATTCCGAGCACTGTCATTCCGAGCACTGCCATTCCGAAGTCTGTCATTCTGAACGAAGTGAAGAATCTTTTAGTCAGTCCCTTAATGCCTCTGATCGGCTCCTCCGACCCACCTCTGTCTATCCATACATCTCCCCCTTGCTCCCCCATCTTCCCCATTACCGAAGAAATAACTGCGACACTTTCGTCCTCCACGCGTTTCTCCCCCCTCTCTGGGCACAGGCCCTACACTCCGGATTAAGGCAATGTCCCTGAAAGCGTGCTCCTCGTCCCAACCGCTGGACCGAGACGGTACGAAAGCTGGCAAAAACGTGCTCCTCGTCCCAGCCGCTGGACCGAGAGGCTACGGAAACGGGTAAAAATGTGCCCCTCGTCCCAACCGCTGGACCGAGAGGCTACGGAAACTGGCAAAAGCGTGCTCCTCGTCCCAATCGGTGGACCGAGAGGCTACGAAAACTGGTGAAAGCGTGCTCCTCGCCCCAGCCGCTGGACCGAGAGGGTACGAAAGCTGGCAAAAGCGTGCCCCTCGTCCCAGCCAATGGACCGAGAGGCTACGGGAACTGGTGAAAACGTGCTCCTCGTCCCAGCCGCTGGACCGAGAGGCTACGGAAACGGGTGAAAATATGCCCCTCGTCCCAGTTGATGGACCGAGGAGCACGCTAAAAAGCGTTTTATGCCGGGACGGTAGCCTATCAGGGGCGCGGCAGTGTCAGACTGGGTGGCGCCCCATTTTCTGTCCGTTTGCCCGGTCCATTCTCGCCTTGACAGGATTCGCCACATTTCCTGTCCGCTCCTGCCGTTCTGCTCTCGCCTTGACAGGATTCGTCCCATTTTATGTCCGTTCCGGTCGGTCCGTTGTCGTCTTGACAGGATCCGCCTGATTTTCTGTCCGTTCCGGCCGGTCCGTTGTCGTCTTGACAGGATCTGCCTGATTTTCTGTCCGTTCCGGCCGGTCCATTCTCGCCTTGACAGAATCCGCCTCATTTCTTGTCCGTTCCGGCCGTTCCGCTCTCGCTTTGACAGAATCCGCCTGATTTTCTGTCCGTTCATGCCGGTCTGCTCTCGCTTTGACAGAATCAACCATCTGGGTGAACAGCGTTAGACGGGGTTGGCAATCATCTGGGCGAACAGCGCGTCAGACGAGGGCGGCGATCATTTCGAGCCAGATGGCATCGACCTGGTCGAAGGTGCCGAGGTTTTGGCTGTCGATGTCAAGCACGGCGCATACAGCGGGGGAGGCTGGTTGATCTCCTGCCACCTCTTTGCTTTCGCCCGTCGGAACGGCAGCGCCAGGACGGGATTCGGAGACGCTCGCTTCCTTGCCTGCAAAGATCAGAGCAGCAGCGCCCGGACTGGATTCGGATCCGGTCACCCCCTTGCCGGCAAACATCGGAGCCGCAGCGCCCAGGGATC
>CAMJHF010000019.1 GCA_946405435.1 uncultured Bacteroidales bacterium | reverse complement strand
CCGGTCAGGACATCATCTCCAACGCTTCCTGCACCACCAACTGCCTTGCTCCTATCACCAAGGTTCTCAACGACAAATTCGGCGTTGTCCGCGGCCTCATGACCACCGTACACGCTGCAACCGCAACCCAGAAGACCGTCGACGGCCCTTCCAAGAAGGACTGGAGAGGCGGCCGCGGCATCCTCGAGAACATCATCCCCTCTTCCACCGGCGCAGCCAAGGCAGTGGGCAAGGTTCTCCCCGAGCTCAACGGTAAGCTTACCGGCATGAGCCTCCGCGTCCCCACCTCCGACGTTAGCTTCGTCGACCTCACCGTCGAGCTTGCAAAGCCCGCTTCCTACGAGGAGATCTGCGCAGCCATGAAGGCCGCCTCCGAGGGTGAGCTCAAGGGTGTTCTCGGATACACCTCCGACGCCGTCGTCGCCACCGACTTCCGCAACGATCCCCGCACTTCCATCTTCGATGAGAAGGCCGGTATCCAGCTCGATCCTACCTTCGTGAAGGTTTGCGCATGGTACGACAATGAGTGGGGTTACAGCAACAAGGTTCTCGAAATGGCCAGGGTCATCACGAAGTAATCATTGCTCTAAAGTTTCTGAAAGAGCAGGAATCCGAAAGGGTTTCTGCTCTTTTCTTTATCCCGAAAATATTCATTATATTTGTGAAATATGAATATTTCGAGCCTATGAACCTGGTTTTTGTAGCTTTGGCCTGTGTGGCTGCAGCAGCCGCATTGATTTATTATTATTCCCGCAGGGACACGGCAAAGACTCCGGTCCCCGGCAAGGGTGGAGACAAATATGTCCCCTACGAGCAGCGCAACGGCGGAGAATCCATAGTGTATTTCACCCGCGACCTTTCTCCAGAGGGCCTTGCGAAGGCCTATGAGAAAGTAAACGGAGGCATCACCGGCAAAGTAGGCGTAAAACTCCACACCGGCGAGCAGAACGGCCCCAATATTATACCTCGCGAATGGGTCAAGGCCCTCTTCGAGAAGGACATACCCGACGCCACGATCATAGAGACCAACACCTACTACGAAGGCGACCGTTCCACCACTCCCCTGCACCGTCGGACCCTGGAAGTAAACGGCTGGACATTCTGTCCCGTCGACATCATGGACGAGGAAGGCAATGTGTGCCTTCCGGTCAACGGCGGCAAGTGGTTCAAGCAGATGTCTGTCGGTGCCCATCTGTTGAATTACGATTCGATGGTCGCCCTCACCCACTTCAAGGGACATACCCAGGGCGGATTCGGCGGCAGCAATAAAAACATCGGAATCGGATGCGCAGACGGGCATCTGGGCAAAGCCTGGATACACACCACCCCGGGCCAGCCTGACCAGTGGGACATCGCCCAGGAAGAATTCATGGAGAGGATGACCGAATCCACCAAAGCCAGCATAGACCATTTCGGCGGGCACGTCGCTTATGTTAACGTGATGCGCAACATGTCGGTATCCTGCGACTGCGAAGGGCTTGCCGCCGAGCCGGTCGTCACTCCCAATGTGGGCATACTCTCATCGACCGACATCCTGGCTGTGGACCAGGCCTGCGTCGACATCGTGTACGCCATGAAGGAAGAAGAGCGCCACGCCCTTGTCGAGCGTATAGAAAGCCGCCACGGCCATCGCCAGCTCTCCTATATGAAAGAACTTGGCATGGGCAACGACCGCTATACCCTCATCGACCTTGACAACGGCGGCGTGCGCATTACTGCCGCTGACGCGGCCAAGGGTCTTAAGCCATTCGTCTATCCCGAGGAGGAAACCGTCGCACAATGAAAGTACTGGCCATCACGCAGGCCCGCTATGGTTCCACCAGGCTGCCTGCCAAGATATTGAAGGAAGTTGGAGGCATGCCCCTCCTCGAGATCCACCTGCGCCGCATCCTGAAATCCAGGCTGATAACCGCCCTGAAAGTGGCGACGACGCCGGAAGAAGGCGCCGTATACATCACGGATATAGCGGACAGGCTTGGCGTCGGCTATCACAAGGGTTCGGTCGACGATGTGCTGGACAGGTTTTACCAGACCGCGCTCCCCGGGCATCCGGACTATGTGGTCCGCCTGACTTCGGACTGTCCCCTGATCGACCCGGAAATAATCGACCTCACCATCCGCACATGCATAGAGGGCGGCTACGATTATGCCTCCAACACCCTTGTCCCCACCTACCCCGACGGAATGGACGTTGAAGTCTTCAAATTTTCCGCCCTTGAAAAGGCATGGAAGGAAGCCCGCCTCCAAAGCGAGCATGAACATGTCACTCCTTATATAAAGAACAACTCCAGCGTAATGGGCGGCACTTTGTTCAGCTCGTTCAACGTAACCGCTGCCGAAGACCGTTCGGAACTCCGCATGACTATCGACGAGCCAAGGGACTTCGAACTTATCAAGGCGCTCATAGAAAACCTGGGTATAGAGGGCCGCTGCTCCGACTACATAGCATGGCTAGACGCTCATCCTGAAGTTAAATCCATCAATTCATCAATAATGCGCAACGAAGGTTACGCAAAATCACTAGCAAACGACAAAATCATAAAATAATGGGAAAAGGCCAAGATCTTTACAAGAAAGCCAAGACCATGATCCCGGGCGGCACCATGCTCCTCTCCAAGAGACCTGAGCAGCTGCTCCCCGAGAACTGGCCTTCTTATTTCAGCAAATCAAAGGGCTGCCGCGTCTGGGACCTCGACGGCAACGAATATATAGACTGTTCCATGATGGGCATAGGCACCAACACTCTTGGATATGCCAATCCGGCTGTCGACGAGGCAGTCATGAAGGTAGTACGCGACGGCAACCTCACCACCCTGAACTGCCCCGAAGAAGTATACCTCGCCGAGAAGCTCCTGGAGATGAATCCTTGGGCCGGGGGCGTGCGTTACACCAGGGGCGGAGGCGAGGCCAACTCGGTCTGCGTGCGCATTGCCCGCGCCTTCACCGGCAAGGACAAGATAGCCATCTGCGGCTATCATGGATGGCACGACTGGTATGTGTCCGTCAATTTGGGCGAGAACGACGCTCTGGCGGGACACCTGCTGCCAGGCATCCCCACAGGAGGCGTGCCGCGCGGACTTCGCGGCACGGCTATTCCCTTCCACTACAATAATTTCGAAGAACTCGAGGCCATCGTCGACGGCAATCCCGACCTTGGCATCATCAAGATGGAAGTCTGCCGTAATTTCGGCCCCGAAAACGACTTCCTGCAGAAGGTCAGGAACCTGGCCACCGAACGCGGCATCGTGCTCATATTCGATGAATGCACAAGCGGTTTCCGCGAGACGTTCGGAGGATTGTTCCTGAAATACGGCGTGGAGCCGGACATGGCGGTGTTCAGCAAAACCATGGGCAACGGATACGCTATATGCGCCGTGGTCGGCAGAAAAGACATTATGGATGCCGCCCAGGGGTCCTGGATCAGCAGTACTTTCTGGACCGAGCGCATAGGCCCTACGGCGGC
The DNA here is from genome assembly GCA_946405435.1 of uncultured Bacteroidales bacterium. Lineage (GTDB taxonomy): Bacteria > Bacteroidota > Bacteroidia > Bacteroidales > UBA932 > Cryptobacteroides. Next base: position 44,214 of record CAMJHF010000019.1, on the reverse strand, counting down.
TCTCGCCACCCTCGCAGAAATGGAAAGGGTAAAATCTTGGGAGACCATAACTCGTCTTGGACTGGAGAACAAGCGCCGCTGGCAGGCCCTTGCCGACAAATACGGACTCGAGATCGAGCAATGGGGCATTCCGGCCCTTGCCGGCTATACTTTCAAGAGCCCCAACCATCTGGCATACAAGACCTACATCACCCAGGAAATGCTCAAAAAAGGATTCCTTGCAGGCAACAGCATGTACACTTGCATCGCCCACACTCCCGACATCATCGACCACTATTTCGAGGAACTGGACAAGATATTTGCCGACATCCGGGATTTCGAGGACGGGCGCGATGTCATGAAAGCCCTCGACGGCCCTGTGTGCCAGTCGGGATTCAAACGACTAAACTGATTACCAATATGCTTAAATTCAACAAAAACATCAGAATCGGCGACAAAATGATAGGCCCGGACTATCCGACCTACTTCATCGCCGAAATAGGCGGCAATTTCGACGGCAGCCTTGACAAGGCGAAGCGCCTGATAGACGCGGCGAAGGAAGCCGGCGCCGACTGCGCCAAATTCCAGACATTCAAGGCCGAGAGCATCGTTTCCGAAGGCGGTTTCTCGAAGATGACTCTTCATGGCGTTCACGGCTCCTGGGGGCGTACAGTCAGCGAGGTTTTCAAGGATGTGGAGTTTCCGATGGAATGGCATCAGGAAATCGCCGACTATTGCAAGAGCGTGGGGATTGATTTTTCCACGTCCCCCTATTTCAAAGAGGCCGTGGACCTGTGCGCCGACATGAAACTGCCGTTCATCAAAATCGGCTCTGGCGAAATAACATGGCTCGAAATGCTGGACTACACCGCCCGCAAAGGTATACCCATCATGCTTGCCACAGGTGACGCTACGATGTCGGAGATCGACGAGGCTGTCCGCACGATCGAAAAGACCGGCAACGCCGACCTGGTACTCATGCAGTGCATCACGAACTACCCGTCCAAAATCGACAGCGCAAATGTCAACGTGCTCAAGACCTATCAGTCTGCATTCGATTGCCTGACAGGTTATTCCGACCACTCCCCCGGCCATGTGGTGGCCCTTGCCTCCGTGGTCCTCGGTGCGCGTGTCATCGAAAAGCACTTTACGCTCAACAAACACGACAAGGGCCCCGACCATCCGCACTCGATGGAGCCTGCGGAGTTCAAGTTCATGGTTGATTCCATACGCGAAGTCGAGCGTGCCATGGGAAGTTCCCGCAAGGAAGTTGTGAAGGAAGAGGGAGAAACAGTCTTCGTGCAGCGGCGCTGCCTGTATGCGAAGCGCGACCTCAAAAAGGGAGACATACTCCGAGAAGAAGACATCGACGTCCTGCGTCCCGCTCTCGGCATCCCGCCCAAATTCAAGCAGACAGTGATCGGCAAGGCCGTCAACAAGGACATTCCTGCCCGCGATCCTCTTTTCTGGGAAGATTTATAATGATTACCGACAGAGAAATAATACTTGCGATCGTCGACAATGACTGCCTCATGCATTCCGACGCCGCCATCCTCCTGGAAGGAGACGGTTTTTTCCGCTTCCAGAAGGCCGTGGACCTGTACAAGTCCGGTCAGGTAGACCGCATAGTGTTCAGCGGCAACATAATAGACAAGGACTACGGCAGTTTCCCCTATGAGGAAGTAGCTCCCTTCATCCTCGGCCAGGGCGTCCCTGAGAAGGACCTCATCCACGAATCCAAGTCACAGCATACCCGCGAGCAGGCAATCGAGGTGATAAACATGGCTATGGAAAACGGATGGAAGAAGCTTGCATTGGTAGCCTCCCATGAGCATCAGTACAGGGCCTACCTCACTTTCCTGCGGGTTGTACTCGATACCAAGAGCGGGATCCTGCTGTACAATGCTCCCGTACGCAACCTTAACTGGTTCGTCAACAGCGGATGGGGCATGCGCTTCGACCGCCTGGCGGCTGAGATTGAACGGATCGAGAAGTATTCTGCGCTCGGCCATCTGGCGACCGCCCAGGAAGTTGTCGAGTATCAAAAGTGGAAAGAATCACAACTGGGATTATGCATATAAGTGAGGCTGAAGCCCTTTTCGGGCAGAATTTCATTGGTCCGCGTCAGGTCGGCAAACTGTTGTCCGCCATGGGAATGCCAGCCCTGAATCCGGACTGCATCCCCCCGATAGAGTTCCCGGACGAGGTGCTGCAATCCCGCTGCAGGGACTTTCTGCTTGTGCTCGGGTATCCGGGACGGCCGGATTCTCCCCTTGATATCCTGTCTTTCAGAAAGGTTTTCGGCGTAGACCCAGACAAGTCTGAGCCCTGCCTTTACAATCAGGACTGGTATCTCAAGGAAGACTTCGTTAGGCGGGTTCCCGCTTCCAGATGGTATCTCCTGCGCAAGAATGTGCTTGAGAATACGAGAAGCGTCTCCCCGGAGAATCTGCTGGGCACCGACTTGGCTTTTCCGCCGGCTGTACTCTGCGTATATACTTTTTTCGCATTCTTTCTGGCCTGCGGTCAGTATCTTTGGTACCACGATTTCGTGTGGTGCTCGGACACCGACCACAACGGGGACCGCATCTACGTGGGCAAGTACCACGACATAGACGGTGTCAACAAAAACGGTTTCAGCATCCATCGGCACCTCGCCCTGCGCCCTTGCTACGCCAGCATAGATTTTTTATGATATAGTCTTTCCTAAATAATCGTGCGCCGCTTTTTTTTAAGTGCGCCCCATTTCTTTAAGAATCGTAAATTTCTCGTTGCGGATTTTTACGGTTCTTTGTTTATACGCGCAGGCTGCTCCATATTTGCGGCATGAAATGCAAAGGAACAATATGGCCTCTGGCCGCTGTAATCGTGGTTTTTGCCGCATCGTGCGGGACTTCACGCAAACTCAACAGGATCCGAAAGGCCGAGATGCTGGCAGGATTGACTCTCCCGGACGAAGAAAGTTTGAAACCCGTACAGACCATAGAAGATACCCCGCACGATACCCTGCGCGTGGTCGATCTGGATGGGCACCAGACCTTGATAATGAATGCCATAAAGGACGTCGACGGAGAGATGGTGGCAACTGACAGGATAACGGCTTCTTATGTCACCGCCCGCTTTAGGAACGTAGCCGAAAGGCATGGAAAAGTTGACCTCGAATTCCAGGTGCGCGTGCCTGGGCGCATGCTTGACAGCAAATGGCAGTTAAGGTTGAATCCCGACATGTTCTATCTGGATGACTCCCTGCGGCTCGACCCTGTGGTCATAACCGGAAGCGCCTATCGCAAAGCCCAGCTGCGAGGCTATCAGCAGTACAGGAAATTCCTGGAGAGCATCATCACCGACACGACGTTGTTCATCAACAAACATGACCTCGAGATCTTCCTCGAGCGCAACCTGCCGCAGATTTATGCGCTCAAAACCGATACCGCATTTGTCTCCGACGACACTTTCGCATCGATGTACGGAGTGACGGAACGACAGGCCGTCGAGCACTATACCTACGGCTATCTTGTCCGTAGAAACAGGCGCAGGATAGGCAGGAAAGACGCAATGTTCCGCCGCTATGTCAAGGCGCCGATTGTCAGCGAGGGCATAAGGCTGGATACGGTATTGCAGACTCCGGACGGCGATTTTGTCTATAACTATGTCCAGACAGTACACACTTCCCCGGCCCTCAGGCGCGTAGACATCCGCCTCTCCGGAGACATACGCGAACAAGACAGACGACTCTATTCAATCCCGCGCTCCGAGCCTCTGACATTCTACATCTCCTCTCTATCATCACTTGCCGACAACACGGAGCGTTACGTAGACAAGGTCATAAGCCGCCGCGTGCAGGCTAATACGGCATGCTACATAGAATTCCCGCAAGGCAAATGGGCGGTTGAACCGGAGCTGGGCAACAACCCGGAAGAAATAGGGCGCATCAAGGGCAATATAAAAAGCCTCATATTGAACGAAGAATTCGACCTGGATTCAATCACTATCGCCTCATACGCGTCTCCCGAAGGGCTTTTTGCTTCCAATGAACTATTGTCTGAAAGGCGCGCCTGGGCATCGGCCGGATACTTTGGAGATTTCGCATCCAGGCTGCGCGACTCCCTTGCAAGGGATTCGGGTGCTTATCTGGTCCTGGGCGATGAACCGCAGGTCAAAATGGACCTGCCAAGGATACATTTCAAAAGCCGCAGCGGCGGTGAAAACTGGTCGATGCTGGACGCCCTTGTGCAGTCGGACAAAACCCTCACGGAAGAATTCAAAACTTACTACAATCACTTGTCCGGTAGCTGCAAGGACCTGGACGAACGCGAAAAGACACTGTCCGGGCATGACTCATACCGGTATTTGAGAGAGCATCTGTATCCACGGCTCAGGATAGTGAAGTTCGATTTTTACCTGCATCGCAAGGGAATGGTCAGAGATACGATACACACTACAGAGCCTGATACGGTCTATGCCCGCGGCGTAAAGCTCCTGCGGGAGCGCGATTATGCAGAGGCGCTCAAACTTCTGAGGCCATATGCCGATTATAATACTGCCGTGGCCCTCGTGGCGCTTGACCGCAATGCATCGGCGGCGGAAGTACTATCCGCCCTGCCATCCGATGCCCGCACCGATTATCTGAGGGCCGTCATCAGCTCCAGGCAGGGCGATGAGCGCAGCGGCGTCGAGTTCTATCTCAGGGCATGTGCCCAGGACGGAAACTTCGTACACCGCGGGCGTCTGGACCCGGAGATTTCCTCCCTTATAAAAAAGTACGACCTGCTGCAGTAGGTGTAGTTTTATCGCCAAGAATAAGTATATTTGCGTCATAATGTTCGATTGCGCATTCGTCTCCGCCGATGAGGCGGTAAGCCACATACCGTCACACTGTCACATCCATCTCAGCAGCGTGGCCAGCGTCCCGCACTGCCTGATAGAGGCTCTTTGCCGCCGGGCCGATGCAGGAGATGTCTGCGACCTCCATTTCCATCACTTCCACACCGAAGGTCCTGCGCCATACAGTGAGAAACGCTACGAGGGCATTTTCTTCGACCAGGGCTTCTTCGTCGGTGCAAATGTGAGGGCGAATGTGAATGCCGGTTACGCAGATTACCTGCCTGTGCATCTGAGCGAAACGCCGCGTCTCTATAGAAGCGGTTCCATAAAGCTGGGCGCGGCCCTCGTGAATGTATCATTGCCGGATGAGCATGGATGGGTGTCGCTGGGAACGTCGGTCGACTGTTCTCCGGCCGCAATCCGCAGCGCCGGCCTGGTAATCGGTGTAGTCAACCCCAATGTGCCCTATTCTTACGGCGAACTGTTCCCTCTCGACGCCTTCGATTATCTGGTCAGTGACGACCGTCCGCTCGACAATGCCGCCTTTGCGGAGCCAAGTCCCATCGAGATGCAGATAGGACGCAACTGCGCGGAACTCGTCGAAGACGGAGCATGCCTGCAGATGGGAATCGGCTCCCTCCCCAATGCCCTTGCCTCCCAGCTTGGAGACCATCGCAATCTTGGCCTGCACACCGAAATGTTCGCCGACGGCCTGCTGCGCCTCATCAAGTCGGGAGTCATCAACGGCGCATGCAAGAATATCGACCGGGGCATCGTGACCGCTTCTTTCCTGTTGGGTTCGAAGGATGTCTATTCTTTCATCGACCACAATCCCGCCGTCAGCATGAGGGACATTGAATATGTGAACGACATCAGGAACATTTCCGCCAACAACAAAGCCACTGCGATCAATTCTGCCATTGAAATCGACCTGACCGGCCAGATATGCGCCGACAGCATCGGCACCCGCATTTTCAGCGGCACGGGAGGACAGCTGGACTTCGTGAAAGGCGCATCCATGTCTGAAGGAGGGAAAAGCATTACAGCATTGAGCTCACGTACGACAAAGGGTGTCTCGAAGATAGTCCCTCTTCTCAATGAGGGCGCAGGAGTGGTTACTCCAAGGGCGGACGCCCACTGGGTGGTTACGGAGTATGGCGCGGTGGACCTCTATGGCCGCAGCCTTCAGGAACGGGCGAGGCTGCTGATTTCCATTGCCCATCCGGATGACCGCGAAGCCCTGGACCGCGCCGCTTTCGCGCGCTTCGGCCCGCACTTCCACGCTGGAGTCTAGTAGATGTAGATTTTCTGTCCGATGCTGAGCCTGTCGCTTCGCATGTGGTTCCAGTTCATAAGCTGCTTCACGCTCACGTGGTACTTGCGTGCTATATGGCTCAGAGTGTCGCCGCTCCGCACCTTATAGACCGTACGGGCGCCTCCTGTACTGCTGCCGCTGCTGCCTGAAGAAGCGTCTTTCAGGACATGTTCGGACAAGTACAGCGACGCATTGTGCGAGTACAGAGAGTCCTGGTCGGCAGCGAGCCATGCGGCGCTCCAGCTGTATGGAACATTGACAATACATTCCCCGCCGCTGCCGGGGATGATGTCATTGTAGTATTTCGGATTCAGGTACTGAAGATCCTGGAGCGGAACGCCGACTACCTCGTTGATTTGCTTGAAATGAAGATTCTTGTGCACGTGGAAGGTGTCTATCTGTCCGGGCATGCCCACTTGGGCAGCCTCGAGCCCATAATCCGAACTGTAGGCAAAGGCATACATCACTCCCACGAAGGCGGGCAGATAGCCCCTGGTCTCCTGAGGCAGGAAAGGATATACGGACCAGAAGTCGCGGCTTCCGCCGGCACGGCGGATTGCCTTGTTCACGTTTCCGGCTCCACAGTTGTACGCACTGACTGCCAGCGACCAGTCTCCGAGCATGTTATGCAGGGCTTTGAGATAGCGCGCAGCGGCGTCCGTAGACTTCTCAACATCCATCCGTTCATCAACGAACGAATTGATTTCCAATCCATAGGAACGGGCTGTACGGTACATGAACTGCCAGATACCTTTGGCCCCCGCACGTGAGGTCGCGGTGGGTTTGAGCATCGATTCCACGACGGCAAGATACTTGAGTTCCAGCGGTATGCCATATTTCCGGAAGGTTTCTTCGAATATCGGGAAATAGTAGGAACTCAGCCCCATAGCCTGCTTCATAGCCTCGCCCCTGCGCTCGGAATAGAGCACCATGTAGTTCTTGACCACATCGTTGAAAGGAAGCGTAAAATAGGGATTCAAGGCGGCCAGGCGCTTTATCATCACCGAATCGCTCACGGACGAGGCCAGATGGACCGTATCCATGTTGAAGGCCTGCATGTCGGTTCCCCTGCCTAAATTGTTCTTGTACCAGAGCGCGAGCAGGCTGTCGGTCATCTCGGGGGTGTAGTCCATTGCCTGCATCCCTCCCGCAGGCACATTGTTTCCCTGATCCAACGTATCCGGAGAGACTTCGTCTGAATCGGCGGCGCGCAGACTGTCGACCAGCGCCCTAAGGGAATCCATTTTGTGCCGCAGTTCTTTGTTTTCCTGTTCCAGTGCCTTGATCCTGCCCCCAGGAAGCAACTGGGCGCCTGCTGGGACGGTGAACAAGAGAACAATGAAAAACAGGAACAGACGGCGCATGACTCTCAGAACTTGAAGCCGACGCTGATACCGAACGCCGGAGATGGATTGAACGCCAGCTGGGTATCGGGCATTATCACAGAAGGTTTGACGCTCATGGCCATGTCGTCCACGATTTCGAAATCATGCATGTAGGAAAAAACGTTGGCATCGATGACCTGAAGCAGGTAGACAAGCGCAATGGCCAGCACCGAGTAGTCCCTGTAGCGGCGGAATACGTCACGGTAATAGAGGGCTTGCTCGGCCGTAATCGGACCGGTGTATTGTACGTCCTTGTTTGTCGCCTCCTTGTATATGCGTCTGTAGCGCTGGTAGTTGATATTGTTGGAGTCGTAGAAATAATAAGCGGCACCGAGTCCTCCGACGTATATGGGGATTTTCCAGAATTCGCCGTTGTATGCCTGGCCGAGTCCCGGGAGCAGCAATGAATAGAGGGTAGCCTTGCCCGGGAGCGGATACTTATCGGTCCTGTAACTGACGACGCCGTCCATCAGGGTGGCCCAATATGCCACGCCGGCCCCTATGAAACAGTATTTGGCGGCCTCGTGGCGTCCCTGGGTATTGAGATAGATGCCCGCGCCCAGCGGACCGGCTATCGCGGAATAGACTATGGGGAGCTTCCAATACTGCCTGTTGTATATCTGCTCGCCGCCTATGCATACCAGGGAGCCGGCGAACATCGTACCGATCTTGATAGGCTGACGATGCCCGAGGCCCGCAAAGTACTCCTTGAAAGAGAACATCACGTCGGTCGAATCCTTGCCCGGAGAATTCTCGTCGGTATATTGCTGCTGGAAAGCCTCCGAACGGAACTGCGCGGAAGCGGACAGTGCAGACAGCACCAACAGCACAGACAGCAGGATACGTTTCATCGGCCGGCTTGTTCAAGTGCTTCAAGGAATGCCTCCACCTCGGAGTCGGAGTTGAACCTCACGGTCAGGGACCCTTTGCCTGCGGCTGAGCGTTTGACGGAAATGTCGCGGCTGAAATAGCGCCCCATGCAGGAAAGAAGGCGGTTGTACTGCTCCGGAAGCTGTTCTTTCACTTCTGCGGAAGGTTTTTGGGCTGCAGGAATCCTGCCCTCGCGTACAAGGGCTTCAAGCTCCCTGACGGAGAGTCCCTTGGACACAGTGGCGTCGCACAGCTGCTGCTGGAGGGCCGGGTCATCGACACCCAGCAACGCCTTTGCATGCCCGGTGGAAATAAGTCCCACTTTGAGGTCGTGCTGGACCTTGAGGGGCAGTTTCAGGAGGCGCAGGGTGTTGGCGACAGTCGCCCTTTTCTTGCCTACACGGTCCGACATCTGTTCCTGGGTAAGGCCGCACTCATCGATCAGACGCTGAAAGCTCAAGGCCTGTTCTATGGGGTCAAGGTCCTGGCGCTGGATATTCTCCACAATGGCCATCTCCAGCATGCCCTGGTCATCGCTCTCCTTGACATAGGCGGGGATGAGGCTCATTCCGTTCATGCGGCATGCGCGGAAACGCCGTTCGCCGCTGATTATCTGGTAGCGGCCCGAAGAAACGCGGCGGACTGTGATGGGCTGGATAAGGCCGAGGCTGCGTATCGACGCCGCCAATTCTTCCAGTGCGACCAGGTCGAAGTTCATCCGGGGCTGGAACGGATTGGCGTCCACCATGTCCATGGGGATTCGCAGTATATCGGCGTCGGAGGCCGGTGCGGTGCCGGCTACCTGCTTGTTGATGTATCCGACGGGCTTGCGCAGCAGGTCGGCCGCTGCAGGAACCGAGCCCATCAATGCTTCAAGGCCCTTTCCAAGGCCCCTGTTCTTTACACTCATTGCTTTGCGGATTTGTCACCGTTGCGCTCGAGCAGCTCGGACGCAAGGTTGAGATAGTTGGACGAGCCGGTACAGGATATCTCATAGAGCAGCACAGGCTTTCCGTGCGAGGGCGCCTCGCTCAGGCGGATGTTGCGCTGGATCACTGTCTTGAAGACAAGGTCCTTGAAGTGCTCGCGCAATTCGGCAAGCACCTGCTGATGCACTTTTGTCCGTCCGTCGAACATCGTCACCACGAACCCCTCTATCGTCAGCGACGGATTAAGGCCGTTCTGGATTATGCGTATCGTCTGCAGGAGCTTCCCAAGTCCTTCCAGGGCAAAGAACTCCGGCTGGACGGGAATAATGACAGAATCAGCGGCCGTAAGCGTATTGACGGTTATCAGGCCCAATGAAGGTGAGCAGTCAATGATGATGTAGTCGTAGCGGTCCCGTATCGGGGCAATAGCTTTCTTGAGGGCGGACTCGCGGTCTTCCTCGCCTATCATTTCTATCTCGATTCCGACGAGATTGATATGCGACGGAATCATGTGCAGGCCGTCCATTTCCGTCTGTATCAGCGTATCCTCTACGGAGATTGTTCCCTCCATGAGCTCGTACAGGCTGCGGTGGCTGTCGTCATCGGGAGAAAAGTTAAGTCCCGACGTGGTATTCGCCTGGGGATCGGCGTCGATGATGAGCACTTTCTTTTCCAGCGCGGCAAGAGACGCGGCCAGGTTGATGGCGGTGGTGGTCTTGCCTACTCCTCCTTTCTGATTGGCTATAGCTATTACTTTTCCCATATTATGCAAAAATAAGAATAATTTCGTACTTTTGCACTATGACTAACACTAAAACTGACTGGTACATCATTGTCAACCCCCGTGCCGGTTCAGGCAAAACCATGTCGAGGTGGATTCCTGCGGAGCGCAAATTGCTCGAACTTGGAATAGAATTCACCACCGCCATGACCGACCACAAAAGGCATGCGACCATGCTGGCCCATGAGGCCGCCGCCGCAGGATACCGCAAATTTCTTTCCGTCGGCGGAGATGGTTCCCTCCACGAAACTCTCATCGGCATCGCCCGTTACTGCGACGAATCCGGCGTCCCGTCCGAAGATTTCACGCTCGGCGTCATGCCGATAGGCTCCGGTAACGACTGGATAAAATCCCTTGGCGTACCCAACGACCTCTACGCTGTCGCGAATCTGATCGCCAGAGGTTCATTCGGCAAGATGGACCTTGTCCGCGTGGCCGGCGGAGGAGAAAAAACAAGTTACATGGCCAACGTCGGAGGCACCGGATTCGACTCTCACGTATGCAGCAGGGTGAATTTCCAGAAAGAAAGCGGCAGGCGCGGCAAACTCATATACCTGAATGCACTCCTCCATACCGTAAGGAACCTTGGTGCCATCTCGCTCAAAGTGATTGCCGACGGCAAAGAGGTTTTCGAAGGCCCATGCTACTCGGTGGCGCTCGGCAATGGCCCCTTCAGCGGGTCCGGAATGAGACAGGTCCCCGGCGCATCCATCGATGACGGAATCCTGGACTATATGATTGTCCCGAAACTTCCCGTCCGCCTGATTGTCTCGCAGATTCCAAGGCTGTTCAACGGGACTGTGGACAAGTCTCCCCATGTTATTTCCGGCAAGTGCAGGGAACTTCTGATCGCCCCCATGGACGAGGCGTCGGAAGACATATTCGAACTTGACGGTGAAATAGAAGGACGGCTGCCGCTGAGCATCCAGATGGACGGCCGTCAGATCAATGTAATCAAAGGCTCAGCTGGTACTGAACCTTAACTTCAAGTTTAGGCGCCTTATAGTCTGAATTCCAAGGATATTCGATGTAGGATATCCTATAATACATTGCATGCCGGACAGCTATTTTCCATGACCCTGCCAGCGACAGTGCCCAGCCCTTTCCGTAGTATGCTGGGACGTTGAATGTTCCGGGTGCATCGCGTTCGTATACATATATCCTGTCGTCCCAATTCTCGACCTTGAAAAGGGTCCATCTCAGCCATGCCCGGAGCCTTCCTCCGGTGTGTCCTGCCTCGCTGCAGAAAAGCCAGGAAACGCCGTTGCATTTAACCACGTCAAGCCTGCTGCGCAGCATCCATTCCCAGGCCACCGCCTGCAATTCGCCCCTGGCTTCAAGCCTCCATCCGTCTTTCCTGCAGGCGGCAAGCCTTAGCGACGGAGCAATAGTCACCGGTCCCGCGTTCAGCTGCGGATTATACTTGACAAAGGCTCTGGCCTGCTTTGAAGACCAATACACAACCGAGCTGAAAGACTGTGCGGAGACACCTGCCGCTGCTTCCGGCAGCCCGTCTGCGAACCTCGCGAAGCCAATAAGCTCCGTTCCGTAGGATGGCAGCCACCTGAGGCCGAGAACCCCGTCCGGTCTTCCCTGCCAGCAGAATTCTCCATAAACCCCTACGTTCGGGAAGCCGAGTTTGAAGTCTGCACCAACAGCCCCTGTTCTTGCCGTAAGTCCGGCCGTGAAACGCTTTCCGGTGTAAGCCACAGCCCCGACAGGCATTTTTTCTTTGATGGAATAGGCCATGGCTACGCTCCAGCGTCCGAATTCAAAATCTGCCGCGGCGCCCAGGTGGGATGGGGAAAACGACCCTGTCGGACTAAGACCCGTACCGTTTTTCCGCATGGCCTGGACAGAGCTCCAGGGCTGCATGGAAAAGCCGCTCCAGAGGTTGAGCCCCTGCCCGAAACGGGCGTTGAAATGCCCCAGAATCATTTTTCCGAGATATTTGCGTCCGTATACGGCGGCGCTTACGGTACCTATTCCCAACTTCTTGTCTGAATATGAATTGCGCGTCGACCAGTTGAGTTCCGCGGTCTCTCCCAGGGCGGCCTTGTACTTCATGCCATAGCAATGCTCCGTTTCATCTCCGGAGGAGCGCGCGGAAGCCCGCAGCATCAGGTCGTGGTGCATTCTGACTTGGCGGCGTTTGCCGGGAGGACCGGAAGATTCCAGAGTGGTGAACGGCTTGAGGGCTTCGACATAATCGGGAGTAAATCCGTCGACAAGTCCCAATTCGGTATAAGACAGGATGTCTCCGGAGCGTTGCCGCCAGTCGAGCAGTGACGCCGCCTGGAAGGCGCTCATAAGTCCTGAACTCACGAGCCGGCTGCGAGAGCAACGGTTAAGGTCCAACGGTCTCAGTTGAAGGGCACGGAAGCGTTCCAGTGTGGTTTCATCCAAATCTTCCATGCTCGAGGCGCCGGTGAGAAAGAGCACGGCGCTGTCGAAATCGGGGCTGACCGAGAGGAGCAGCATGAAGGTAAGAAGTACTTTCATAGTATTATAGTATCGGCACAGCCAATATACGATTTTTTTGATTAACTTTGCACCCTATATGCAAAAAACTATTGTACAGACCTACAGCCTTGGAGGTGAATTGTACTTGAAGATGTTGTCTCAAGGCTGTGCCCGCCTCGGCAAAAACCGCCAGGCCGTCAACGATTTGAATGTATTTCCCATCCCCGACGGGGACACGGGTGACAATATGTGCCTTACACTCGAAGCCGGATATGCCCAGGCTTCTCCCCTCCACGGAGCCTCTCTCGGAGAGATCGCAGGAGCCGTTTCGTCCGGCATGCTGATGGGAGCAAGGGGCAACTCCGGAGTCATCCTTTCCCGCATCTTCGCCGGCCTTGCAAAAGGCCTTTCCGGCCTAAAGGACACCGACACAAGCGGCTTTGCCGCAGCCATGGAAGCTGCTGTGAAAGAGGCTTATGGAGCTGTTTCCAATCCGGTGGAGGGCACGATCCTGACCGTAGTCCGCGAGGGCACCAGTTCGGCAGTCCCCCACGGCAGAGAATCCATGGAAGAATACATTTCCGCCCTTACGCACGGAATGGAAGATTCGCTTGAAAAGACTCCCGAAAAGCTCCAGGTGCTCAAAGAAGCCGGAGTCGTGGACAGCGGCGGAGCCGGACTCCTGCAGATTTTCTATGGATTCCAGGATGCGCTGCTGGGAATAGAAAACGGCGAGTCAGCAAGACCCAGGACAGATTCCAACAAGGTCGACCTCTCTGCATTCGATGAGAATACAGAGCTTGAATTCGGCTACTGCACTGAATTCCTCCTGCGCCTTCAGGCTAGCAAGGTCAATCTCGACACTTTCGACGAGAAGGAGATCGAAGACTATATCCTTGCATCCGGCGACTCGGTTGTATTCTTCCGCGAGGGCACCATCATAAAAGTGCATGTGCACACCAAAACTCCGGGTGACATCTTGAGCCACTGCCAGCGCTGGGGTGAGTTCCTCACCGTCAAGATAGAGAACATGACGCTCCAGCATCACAATTCCTCCTTTGCGGAAAAGCCCGCTCCCAAAAAGCGGAAAAAGTTCGGAGTGGTCACGGTGGCAAGCGGAAGCGGCCTGTGCGAGGCGTTCCGCACGATCGGAGCCGACTATGTCGTGGAAGGAGGCCAGACCATGAACCCGGCGGTCGCCGATTTCATAAGTGCCTTTGATACGGTTCCGGCCGATAACATTTTTGTTTTTCCCAATAATTCCAACATAGTTATGACCGCCAGGCAGGCAGCCGAGGTCTATACCGACGCACGCATCATAGTGGTTCCGACAAAAGATCCCGGACAAGGCTATGTAGCCATCGCTTCGCTGGACACTACAGCCGGCGACGCCGAAGAAATCGCCGGTGCCGCTGAAGAAATCGCCGCAGGCGTCGAGTGCGGACTGGTCTCCCCTGCCAACCGGGACACCGTCAAGGACGGAGTCGAAGTCCACAAGGGCGGTTTCATCGGATATCGCGGCGGCGAAGTGCTCTGCAGCTCGGACGACCGCAGTTCCGCTGCCGTCCGCCTTGCAGACACGCTTGACGCCGGCTCCCACGATGTCGTGCTCATTTTCGGCGGATCCGATTCCACCGAAGAAGAAGCCGCCGGCATCTGCTCGCAGCTTGGCGCCTCCTACCCTTCCACTGAATTCATCTACAACTACGGCGGACAAGCCGTATATGATTACATGCTGATATTATGCTGACACTTTTTACCGACACCGACTGCGACGTAACTCCCGCAATCGCCCAGGAGTACGGATTCAAAGTCATCCCCATGCCTTATGCCGTGGACGGCAAACTCTACCATCCCTACGTGGACAGCGAGGATTTCGACCATAAGACATTCTACAACATGCTGCGCCAGGGCACCATGCCCACCACCAGCGCGGTGAGCGAAGCCGTGTACGTCAAGTATTTCGAGCCGGAGTTCGCCGCCGGCAATGATGTTTTCTACGTCCATTTTTCTTCCGGAATGTCCAATACGTTTGCCAACATGGACATAGCCGTCAAGAACCTCCTGTCCAAATATCCTGAGCGCAAGTTCTGGTCTGTGGACACACTCGGCATCTCGGCTGAGTCCCTGAACATCGTGCTCGAGATCGGCGACTTGTTCAAGGCCGGCAAGACACCCGAAGAAGTAATGGAATGGTCAAAGGTAGAAGTCCAGAAATTCCCTCTGTATTTCATTGCCGACGACCTTAAGTTCTTCCGTCGCAGCGGACGCGTGAGCGGTCTGGCTGCCACGATGGGATCATTCATAGGCATCAGGCCCGTCATTTATGTGAACGAGCAGGGCAAGATGGTCTCCATCGGCAAGGAAGTAGGTCGCGAGAAGGCCATCAACCGCCTTGTACAATACGTCGAGGAACTGGGAGAGGACGTCAAGTCCCACCGTGTAGTTATCGGCCATGCCGACTGCCAGGAACTGGTGGACATCCTCGTTGCCAAACTCCGCCAGAAATTTGGCGACGACCTCAGGATCATCGTCACCATGGTCAACCCTACCATCGGAAGCCACTGCGGCCCCAATGGAATGGGAGTATGCTTTCACGGCAAACACAGATAAGCCATGATTGAAGTCCGCGAAGTCAAGACACGCCGTGAGCAGAAAGAATTCATAGACTTTCCGCTCAAGCTCTTCAAGGGCGTGCCATGGTTCTGCCCCCCGCTGTATATGGACGAGCGCAATATCTTCGGCAGCAAGAACATATACAACGATACATGCGATACCGTCTATTACAATGCCTATCGCGACGGCCGTATGGTCGGACGCATATGCGGCATCGTTCAGAAAGCCGCGAACCTGAAGAACGGCGAGAAGCGGGTCCGCTTCGGACGTTTCGACAGCATCGACGACCAGGAAGTGGCCGACGCCTTGTTCAGAGCCGTGGAGTCATGGGCGAAAGCCAAGGGCATGGACACCGCCCATGGCCCGTTGGGCTTTTCCGACCTGGAAAGGGAGGGGCTCCTGATAGAGGGATTCGACCAGCCCAACACATTTGAGGAACAATACAACTTCCCTTACTACCAGAGGCTTATCGAGGCGAACGGCTACACCAAGGAAGTCGACTGGACCGAAAGCAAGCTTACAGTACCTGAAGATTACGACGGCAACCTGGAGAAACTGGGCGAATTCGTGATGAAGCGCTACAAGCTCCGCCTGGGTCCTGCAAAGAATGTCAACGATTTCATAAACAGATATGCCGACGGTCTCTTTGAACTGATAGACAAGTCTTACGACAAACTGTACGGCACTGTGCCGTTCACCGCGGCCATGAAGAAGCAGATGATAGACGGTTTCAAGTTTATCGTGGACCTGCGTTTCGTAGCCGTGATCCTCAATGAAGAAGACAAGATCGTGGCTTTCGGGATCTGCTTCCCGAGCATTATAGACGCTCTTCGTGCTTCTGACGGACACATCACCCTGCCCATGCTTGTCCGTTTCCTCAAAGCCAAGCGTCATCCGCGCGTGATAGACCTTGGTCTTGTGGGAGTTGACCCAGAGTACCTCAACAAAGGCATCAGCGCAGTCTTCGCCGCCGCACTCATGAAAATGCTCAGGCAGGACGGTATAGAATACGCCGAGACCAACCTGAATCTGGAAGACAACTACGACATTCAGAATCTCTGGAAACATTTCGGCCGCGTCAATCACAAGAAGCGCCGTGCATACGTTAAGAAACTGGTATGATTAAGATATTGATCGACTGCTTCGGAGGCGACCACAGTCCCGAGGCCAATGTAGACGGAGCCCTGGCCGCTCTCGAAAAGTATCCCGACCTTCATCTTGTACTGAGCGGCGACCAGGCCGTTCTCTCTCCCCTCCTCGAGTCGCGGAGCTACGATGCCGCACGGGTGGAGATACTGCATGCCCCCCAGGTCATCGGCTGTGACGAGCGCCCGACGGATGTAATCCGCCTCAAGCGCGACTCTTCCATGATCAAGGCAATACGCATGCTGCGCGACGACGATTCCGTGTCCGCCATGGTAAGCACCGGTTCCACCGGCGCCCTTGTGGCTGCAGCCCTCACGCGCATCGGCAGGCTCCAGGGCGTAATCCGTCCGGCTTTCTGTCCCCTGCTTCCAACGATGAACGGCGGAATCGTAGGTGTGTGCGACAGCGGTGCCAACGTGGAGGTGACTCCCGAGCACCTCAGGCAGTTTGCCATCATGGCCTCGCTTTACATGGAAAATGTGTATGACGTCAAGAATCCACGCGTCGCACTCCTTAACGTGGGCAAAGAGGCCGAAAAGGGCGACGAGCTTCGCCAGACCGCATACAAATTGCTCAGCGAAACCTCAGAAATCAATTTTGTGGGCAACATGGAGAGCCGTGACCTGCTCAGCGGCGCCTACGACGTCGTGGTTGCGGACGGCTTCAGCGGAAACGTCCTGGTCAAGACTACGGAAGGCACGGCCCTGGAACTCCTCAAGAAACTCAAGGCCGACATTTACTCCAAGCTTCTGTACAAGCTGGGCGCCGCCCTCATGGCCAGGATGTTCCGCGACGAAAAAGAGTTTTTCAACTACCAGAATTACGGAGGAAGCGTCCTCCTGGGCACTTCCAAGGTAATAGTCAAAGGTCATGGAAGCAGCAAGGCTACAGCCGTCTTCAAATGCGTGGAACAGGCATACAGGATGCAGCTCAGCGAACTCGGCCCCAAGATTGAAGATACCATAAGCAAATACGAACATTACGAATATTGACAGCCATGTTTGAAGAAGTAAAAGCCATACTGGCAAAACAGCTGAGGTGCGACCCTCAGACCATTACGCTCCAGTCCGAGATAAAAAAAGACCTTGGTGCCGACTCTCTCGACATCCTGCAGCTCCTCATGCGTGTCGAAGACGAATACGGCATAGTCATCCCCGACCAGGAACTGGCGGGATTCAAGACTGTTGCCGACGTGGTTGAATTCCTTGACAAACAACCCAAATAAATCATCATCATGGAAAAGGTAACCCTTCACGACAAGACTTTCCGCAAATTCATCAGCTGTTCACGCATCATGGAAGCCATCGACGAGATTGCGGAGCGTATCAACAAGGACTTTGAAGGCTGCGAGGACGTCCCCGTAGTCATCTGCACCCTTAACGGAGCTCTTCCCTTCACGGGCGAGCTCTACCTGCGTCTCAATTTCCCCTGTGAACTCGGCAGCGTTAAGCTGAGTTCATATCGTGGTACCTCCACCACCGGGACAGTCCTTACCGTCCAGGGTCTTACTGAAGAAGTGTCCGGAAAACGTGTCATCGCATGTGAAGACATAGTCGACACCGGCAACACCATCCTTGCCCTCAGGGAACTCCTTCTCGCCAACGGAGCTTCCGAAGTGCGCATAGCGACCATGATGCTGAAACCCGACATCTATGACAAAGACATCAAGCTAGATTATGTGGGAATGGAAATCCCCAACGACTTTATCGTAGGTCACGGACTTGATTACGACGGTCTTGGCCGCAACCTTAAAGACATATACGTATTAGACAAATGAAATACTTTATTTTATTCGGCCCTCCGGGAGCAGGCAAAGGCACGCACGCGGGGGCACTTGCACAGAAATACAATTTAAAGCATCTTTCTACCGGCGAACTCCTCCGGGCTGAAATTGCTGCCGGCACACCTCTCGGAATACAGGCACGCGACCTTATCGCGGCCGGCAACCTCGTCCCCGACGAGGTGGTGGAAGGCATGATCGAAAAAGCATTCGACTCATGCACCGGGATTGACGGCTTCCTCCTGGACGGTTTCCCGAGGACCCTGCCTCAAGCCGAAGCCCTCGACAGGATTACCGCCGCACGCGGCGAGACCGTGACCGGAGTTATCTCCATCATGATTCCGGACGAAGAAGTCTTCAACCGCATCGCCCACAGAGCCGAAATCGAAGGCCGGGCAGACGATGCCTCAAAGACTACGATAGCCCACCGCATCGAAACATACCATGCCCAGACCGAGCCGCTTATAGAGTACTACCGCAAGACCGGTAAATACCATGAGGTGGCCGGATTCCCCGGCAGTATAGAAGAAGTCCGTGAGCGTGTGCTCGAACTTGTAGAAAACATTTGACCGATGGCGGCACGCCCGAAGGAAGATGTGCCGGCACTGAGCCGGAAACTGATTGAAGATGCCCGCTTGGGCGTCTTCAAGCCGGTTTACGTACTCATGGGAGAAGAGCCCTTCTATCCCGAAATGGTGTGCCAGGCCATCATCGACAACTGTGTCGACGAATTCGGAAAAGATTTCAACGAGACAATCTGCTACGGGGCGGATGTAACCCCGCAGCAGATTGTTACAGCCGCGCGCCGCTACCCGATGATGGCCGATCGTCAGCTGGTGGTCGTAAAGGAAGCGCAGATGATGAAGGGAATAGACGAGATAGCCGTTTACTGCGATTCTCCACTGGACTCGACCGTACTTGTGCTGCTCCTGCGCGGCGCATCGCTGGACAAGCGCAAGGCCCTTTACAAAGCCGTTCAGAAAACCGGCGTAGTACTCGACAGCCCGGTCTTGAGGGATTATGAAATGCCGGCCTGGATTACCCGGTTTTACCTCGAGAAAGGCCTGAACATCGAGCCGGAAGCTGCCGCCCTGCTGGCAGAATCTGTGGGAACCGAGCTTTCGACTATAGCCGTAGAGACAGACAAATTGCTCAAGAATCTGCCCGAAGGGACCACCTCGGTATCTGTAGCAGATATAGAGAAGAATGTAGGTATCTCCCGCCAGTTCAGCATCTTTGAACTTACCAAGGAGCTTTCTTACAGGAATTCCGCCAAAGCTCTTAAGATTGCAGCGCACTTGGGCACTGCGGCCAGATTCAACATGCCTCAGGCTGTAAGCGCCCTGTTCATGCATTTTTACCGTATCCTGAAATATGCCGCGCTGCTGGGAAGCGGCAAGGCAGTGTCTCAGGAACAAAAAGCATCGGCCCTTGCCGGTGTGAATCCATACTTTTACCGTGAATATGATGCGGCCGTCCGCAATTATCCTCTTCCCAAATCCAGAAGCGTTATTTCCCTGCTGTGCGAATATGATTATCTGGGAAAAGGCGGCGACGGCGGAGCAGCCACTCCCGGAGAACTGCTTGTGGAGCTGGTTGCCAAAATATTAAGTCTATGAATTTCATTACTTCTGGGAGCACCGCAGGTGCCATCTTCATACTTGCAGTCGTAATCGCCTCCGGATTGTATCTAGGGCGCTTCAAAGTCAAAGGAATATCCCTTGGATCCACCTGGATCCTGTTCGTCGGCATCATCCTCAGCCACTTCGGGCTGCGGATCAATCCTACGATGCTCTCGTTCATAAAAGATTTCGGTCTTATCCTGTTCGTGTTTGCAATAGGCCTTCAGGTCGGTCCTGGTTTTTTCCGTTCTTTCCGTAAAGACGGTCTTTCCATGAACCTGCTGGCCATTGGGCTCGTGCTGCTTGCCGTGCTCACTGCCTTCGGCATCCATGCAATTACCGGTGAAGACCTTTCAATCATGACCGGAATCATGTCCGGTGCCGTCACCAACACGCCCGGACTGGGTGCTGCCCAGCAGACGGTGTCCGACGCAATAATGGCTTCCGGCGGTTCCGCCGATGCGGCAGGCGAAGCTTCTTCCAAACTGGCTTCCGCTTACGCAGTTGCATACCCTCTGGGCGTACTTGGCGCCCTCATGCTGGTCGTCCTGTTCCGGGCGATCTGCCGTGTAAACCTAGAACAAGAAAAAGCTCTCACCAAGGAGGAAAACGATCCTGCCAATGCATACCGCATCGCCTGCATGGTCGAGAATCCTGCCATCTTCGGCAAGTCCGTACATGACATCACAGGCGGCGGCAACTCGGACCATCTTGTAGTTTCCCGCATGATGCGCGGGTCCGATGTCTTTTTCCCGGATCTTGACATGCCGCTTCAGGAAGGAGACAAGTTGCTCATAGTAACCGACATAGAGCACAAAGACAAGATCGGCATCATCTTCGGACAGTCGTTCCCCGTGGTCATGAAAGACTGGCAGCGCCCCGATACGCAGCTTGTCAACAGGCGCCTGTCCATCACCAAGAGTTCCATAACCGGCATGAGCCTCAGGAAACTCAACATCCGCAAGAAATACGGCGTTACAGTCACCCGCATCCTCCGCAGCGGAATCGACCTTCAGGCCGACCCCGACCTCATCCTGCAGGTGGGCGACAGCATCCAGGTCGTAGGTCCGGACGAGAGCATCAACCACCTTGCCACTCTTGTCGGGAACCAGCCCGAAACGCTGAGGAAACCCAATCTGGTGCCTATTTTCTTCGGCATCGCCCTGGGCGTGCTTGTAGGCCTTATTCCTATACATCTCAAGACAATGCCCCAGCCGCTCAAGCTCGGTCTCGCAGGCGGTCCGCTGATCGTGGCCATCCTGCTCGGCTATTTCGGGCCCAAGCTTCGCATCACGACATATACGGCGTTGAGCGCTAACCTCATGATACGAGAAATGGGCATATCGCTCTTCATGGCGGCAGTAGGACTCGGGGCCGGCGAGAATTTCATAAGCAGCCTCGTGGGCGGCGGTTATATGTGGGTCATCTACGGCGCCGTCATAACCTTGCTGCCCATGGCGATTACCGCTGTCCTGGCCCGCTTTGTATTCAAAATGGATTTCTTCAAAATATGCGGTCTTCTGGCCGGCGGCACGACAGACCCTGCCCTGCTGTCATTCTCCGAGCAGATGTACGGAAGCAGCCGCATCGCCGTTAATTACGCCACGGTTTACCCGCTCACGATGTTCCTGCGCGTGGTGGCCGCACAAGTTATGATAATGATAATGCTTTGACATATGAAAAAGTTTGTGTTAGTTCTGGCCGCTACAATGGCCATTGCCTCGGCTTGCAATGAGAAGCCCCACTCCAAATTCAACAGGAAAGTGGCAGACTATGCCGTGGTTACGATAGAGACTCCGGACCTGAGCGGTATTACCGACAACGGCAAGGAAGTGCTCAACCTTTACCGCTTCGCCGCCAAGGAAATAGACGACCTTTATTGGAAGCAGTATTTCGGCGACAAGGAAGCCTTGCTTTCAAGCATCGACGACCCTGCGCAGAAGGAGTTTGCCTTGATAAACTACGGCCCCTGGGACCGCACTGACGGCAAATCATTCGTGGATGGCTACGACGACCGTCCCGCCGGAGCCGGTTTCTACCCCTCTGACATGACTGTGCAGGAATTCGAGCAGTTTGCCGACCCCGACAAGAACAGCAACTACACTCTTATCCGCAGGGACGAGAACGGAGCCCTCAAGACAGTGTGGTACCACGAAGAGTATAAAGAACAGCTCGAAAAGATCGCCAACTACCTGCGCGCTGCCGCCGACATCACCATCAAGCCCAGCGTCAAGAAGTACCTGCTCAGCAAGGCCGACGCCCTGCTCACGGACAACTATTACCAGAGCGGTATGGACTGGCTGGAAATGACCGACAGCAAGATGGACCTTGTCATCGGTCCGGATGAGGTCGTAGATGACCAGCTGTTGGGTATTAAGCGTTCGTATGAGGCCTTCGTGCTGCTCAAGAACGAGAAGAAGACCGAGGAACTGATGAAGTATGTTTCCCGCCTCGAGGAATTCCAGCAGTACATTCCCTGTGATGACGCATACAAGGCATTCCAGCCCGGCGCCGGATCCAATATCTTCTCCTGCAATGCCCTGTGCTACGCTGGCAAGGCCAATGCCGGCGTCAAGGTGATCGCAATCAACCTGCCCTTCGATGCCGACGTCCAGCGCGACAAAGGCTCCCGCACCATAATCATGGAGAACGTGATTCACGCCAAGTTCAATTCCGTCGTCTGGCCTACCGGGACCCTCCTTCTCGACTCCGAGTCTGCAGCCAACCTGTCTGCCGACGCATTCTTCTGGAACATCGTTTTCCGCGAGGTCGCCCACGGCCTTGGAGTCAAGGAAACAGTGAATGGAAAAGGCAATGTGTCCGAAGCTCTCGGCAGTTCCGCGCTCATATTCGAGGAGATGAAGGGCAACGTGCTGGGTACCTTGCTTGTATGCAAGCTCCAGAACCACTACGACATCCATAATATCTTCACCAAGAACGACGCGCTCGCCACATTCTTCGCTTCCCTGCTCCGTTCAGAGCGCTTCGGCGAGGGGTCCGCACTTGGACGTGCAAATACCGCCATCTACAATTATCTGCAAGAGGCCGGCGCCTTCGTGCGCAAGGATGACGGCAAGTACACCCTGGACTATGGCAAGATGGATTCTGCCCTGGCCGACCTTTCCGCCCTTATCCTCAAGACGCAGGCTACAGGTGACGCGGCTTTCGCCGCCGAGTTCGAAGCCAAGTACGCAAAACGTTCGCCCAACTTCGATGCCGACAACCTGATCCTGGGACTCGAACACATCCCGATGGATATACGGTTCGAAATCAAATAAACAAAAACGGGGGCCCGACGGGTCCCCGTTTTTTATTGGCCGTGGAGCTGGCGGGTTAGGTCTCACGACACAGTTGTCCATTCCGCCGGGCCGGGTTCGCTATATTTGAACCCGGCCCCAGCGTTTCCGGGTATGGGCTCGGCGCTTCGGGGTGCGGCTTCGTTACTTTCGAGTATGTGCCCCGGTGCTTCCGCGTGTGGACTCCGGTGTTTCGGAGTCCGGGCTTCGGAGCTCCCGTGTCTGGTCTTCGGCGCTTCGGGGTGCGGGCTCCGCATGCCCGTCCTTGCTAGCCCCCATCTCCGGCCCCTTGCCGGTACTGCCGCTCCGGTGTGCTGGTGACAGTCCGCCACACATGCCGTATACCATGTGTGGACGGCCTCAGAACGAATTATAGGTGTACAAGGTCTGATTTCAGTGGCACCACCTTGTACGCAAGATCGGCCTCTGACACCATTGCAGTGCATAAATAGCGTACAAGGTCGAGAGCTCAAAAATTGACCTTGTACACTACCAAAGGCGGAGATTCGTTGTATTTCACCATAATCGGTCTCGCTGGAGTCTAACGGATTGGTAATTAATTCGTTATTCTTATTTAAAGTTCCTGTTTCGGGTACTTTAAATATGCCCTAACCCTTCAGTATCAATAGTTTATCCTCCAGGACATTTATCGGCCGACGGTGCCCGCCAATGGGTTGGTTGACTATCTGGCTGCGCTTTGTGGATAAGTGTGCCGGTGCATTCTTTACGCAGCTCGCTTTATATTCTATATTCATCCGTTTTGTCATTGAGTTCCGTAGCCGCACTTTCATCCTCTTCGTATGCCCCGGGTGAGTCTATACCGTGCCCGGCTGGACGTTGCATGGGCGGGCTGGGAGCAAATAGGACTGTTATCGTAGCAGGTCCGCCCGTCAAAAGACCAGCCGGGCACGCTACCGGACGGAACGGACAGGAAATGGGGTGGATCCTGTCATGGCGAGAGAGGACCGACAGGAACGGACAGGAAAACGTGGCGGATTCTGTCAGGGCGAGAGAGGACCGACAGGAACGGACAGGAAAACGTGGCGGATTCTGTCATGGCGAGAGAGGACCGTACGGAATGGACAGGAAATGTGGCGGATTCTGTCAGGGCGAGAACGGACCGGGCGGAATGGACAGGAAACGGGGCGGATCCTGTCAGGGCGAGAGAGGACCGACAGGAATGGACAGGAAACGGGGCGGATCCTGTCAGGGCGAGAATGGACCGGGCGGAACGGGCAAGAAACGGGGGGATCCTGTCAAGGCGAAAATGGACCGGCAGGACCCCCGTTTTTATTGGCTGTGGAGCTGGCGGGAGTCGAACCCGCGTCCAAACAAAGCGCCAAAAAGCTTTCTACACGCTTATCTTTCCTTTAATTGTCGGCAGCGGCATGAGGGAAAGCGCCCTTGACCGTTGCTTATCCTCTGAATCTTGGCGGAACGTGGAGGCGGCGGTTCCGTGCATCCGCTTTGAATGATACCCCTTGGTCCGGACATAAGCGGCTTAAAGCCGGAGGGATATACGCCGTTCCGCTGCCTTGGCGGACTCGGTTAATGCTGAATCTCTTGGAGATTAGCAAGCGTATGAATAGTTGTAGTTGCCTACTAATTGTTTGACATCCGGGATTAACGGGCCGTATGCCGGCGCCCGACGTGCTTACCTTCCGTCGTCAATGCTGTCAAAACCAGAACAGCCCCAATGGAAGATGCCGCAAAATTGCATATTATTTTCTGCAAATGCAAATCTTTGTGGCGCGGGTTTACTTGATGACGCCAAGTCCGCGGCCTACCTTGATGAATGCGGCAATCGCTTTGTCAAGATGTTCCCGGGTATGGGCGGCGCTGAGCTGTACGCGTATGCGCGCCTGGCCCTTTGGCACCACAGGATAATAGAACCCGGTGACAAATATGCCTTCCTTCGCCATCTCGGCCGCAAATTTCTGGCTCAAGGGAGCGTCGTAGAGCATCACGGCGCATATTGCGCTCTGGGTAGGCTTGATATCGAATCCGGCGGCAATCATCTTGTCGCGGAAATACGATACATTCTCCTGCTGGCGGTCGTGGAGTTCGTCGCTCTCATCCAATATCTTGAAAAGCTCTATGCCCGCGGCGCACAACATGGGCGGCAGAGAATTGGAGAAAAGGTACGGGCGGCTGCGCTGGCGCAGCATGTCGATAATCTCCTGCCGGCCGGTGGTAAATCCTCCAACGGCTCCGCCGAAACTCTTTCCGAGCGTACCGGTGTGGATGTCGATGCGGCCGTAGAGGTCGAAGAGTTCGGCGACTCCCCTGCCCCTCTTGCCTACCACACCGGCGCTGTGGCTCTCGTCAACCATGACGAGGGCGTCGTATTTTTCAGCAAGTTCACATATCTTGTCCATGGGAGCGACATTACCGTCCATGGAGAATACACCGTCGGTAACGATGATACGGAAACGCTGCGCCTGAGCCTCCTGAAGGCACCTTTCGAGGTCTGCCATATCAGCGTTCGCATAGCGGTAACGGACAGCCTTGCAAAGGCGTACGCCGTCGATTATGGAGGCATGGTTGAGAGCGTCTGAGATAATGGCGTCCTCTGCCGTCAGGAGCGGCTCGAACACGCCGCCGTTGGCATCGAAGCAAGCGGCGTACAATATTGTATCATCGGTATGGAAATACGCGGAAATGGCCTTTTCGAGCTCCTTGTGGAGGTCCTGGCAGCCGCAGATGAAACGTACGGAAGACATGCCGAAGCCCCTTTCGTCCATGGCCTTTTTGGCCGCTGCTATCAGACGCGGATTATCGGACAGTCCGAGATAGTTGTTGGCGCAGAAGTTCAGTGCCTTGCTGCCGTCGGCAAGCGTGATCTCGGCGCTCTGCGGAGAGCATATAGTGCGCTCGCGTTTGTAAAGACCGGCCTCGTCGATGGCCTTCAGTTCCTGCTGTAAGTAAGATTGAAATTTACCGTACATAGTGACTCAGTTTTAGCGTTTATATGCTACAAATTTACTAAATTTGCAGCACAATTAATAGCACCAAATGAAAAATGTTCTGGTAATTGGTTCCACGGGCCAGATTGGCTCGGAACTCACAATGGTACTGCGTAAAACTTATCGCCACGGCAAGATTGTAGCAGGTTATATCCCAGGTTCTGAACCCACGGGCGAACTGCTCGAAAGCGGTCCCTCCGAACGGGCCAATGTATGTGACGCCAAGCAGATCGCCGATATTGTCGACAAGTATGACATAGACACCATATACAACCTCGCAGCCCTGCTGTCCGCCACCGCCGAGCGCCTTCCCCTCAAGGCATGGGACATCCAGATGAATGGATTGCTCAACGTACTTGAGGTTGCCAGGGAGAAGCACTGCGCAGTCTTCACCCCCTCATCCATCGGCTCCTTCGGCCCCGACACACCCCGCGACAACACTCCGCAGGACACCATCCAGCGTCCGACTTCTATGTACGGCGTCACTAAAGTGGCCACCGAGCTGCTCAGCGATTATTATTTCCATAAATACGGCGTAGACACCCGGTCCGTCCGTTTCCCCGGTCTCATTTCATACAAGACGCTCCCCGGCGGCGGCACTACCGACTACGCCGTGGAGATATATTACGCCGCGGTAAAAGGCGAAGAATTTGTGTGTCCGCTCGCCCATGGCACTTACATGGACATGATGTACATGCCAGACGCCATCAAGGCCGCCATCAGGCTGATGGAGGCAGACCCCCGCTACCTCGTGCACCGCAACTCCTTCAACATCGCCTCCATGAGTTTCGACCCCGAGCAGGTCTACGAGGCCATACGCAAGCACTACCCCGACTTCAAGATGCGCTATGAAGTAGACCCCGTGCGCCAGGCAATAGCAGATTCCTGGCCCAACAAGATGGACGATGTCTGCGCCCGCAAAGAGTGGGGCTGGTCACCGTCCTACAACCTCGAGACCATGACAAAGGACATGATCAAGCATTTGAAAGTCAAGCTCCAGAAATAAACAAGGCGGCCCGGTGGGCCGCCTTTCACATTCCAAGAGGATCTTATTTCTCAAACATTTTCTCTTTTTTGCGGGTGAGCTTTTCCTTCATGGCATCCACGGCTCCCGTGATTGCGTTTTCGAAGGTGTCGGCAACACGCTCGATGATGAGTTCGTCACCGGGAAGATGAATCTGGATCTTGGCTTTCTTGCCTTCCTTCACATCTTCAAGCGACACTTCGGCTGCAGGCTCGACTCCTTCGAGGAAGAAGCGCTCCAGGCGTGCCACTTTCTTTTCGACGAAGGCGACAAGCTTTTCGCCTGCATCGAACTTGAGGGTTTTAAGTTTAATCTCCATTTTTACCTCCGTTTTTAGCCCTTGGGTGGGCGTTTTTATAAACATTTTGCAGCCTTTCGACAGAGTTGTGCGTATAAACCTGGGTGGCGGCAAGCGAAGAATGTCCCAACAGTTCCTTAATGGAATTGAGGTCGGCTCCGTCCGCCAGCAGTTCCGTGGCCAGCGTATGGCGCAACACATGCGGGGAACGCCGTACGGTTATGCCGGGCACTGCCGCCAGCTCTTTCTTGACCACCCTGTCCACGAATACCGGATACAGGCGGGCGCCTGTTTTGGTTCGCAGCAGAGGGGCCGAAGGCTCATAAGCATCGTCTGTCAAAGAACTGACTGCACTCAAATATAATGAAATTTCTTCACAAAGCGAAGGAATGAGAGGAATTTCGCGCACTTTATCTCCTTTTCCTTTTACGCGAAGGGTTCCGCGGGCAAAATCAACGGAGCCGACATTGAGCGAAATAAGCTCTGCACGCCGCAGGGCACAAGAGGCCAGCAGACTGATGATCAGCCTGTTGAGCTTTTGTTCATAAGTCCCGAATTCGGGGTCCCCCTTGGTGCTCTCGAAATAAGCCTCCATCGACTTGTCCTTGTAAAACAACGGCAGACGCTTTTCCTGTTTGGGACGCTTGACAAGATGAACCGGATTGCTCTGGATGACACCTTCTTTCATGAGAAAGCGGCAGAATCCGCTCAGGACGCTGAGATGCTGCGACACCGTGCGTGCCGAAAGTTTCCGCGTATCGAACAAGTATACCTCATATGCCCTTATTGCGTTGACATTCATTGTCGCTGCAAAATCCTCGCTGCCGTCACAGAAGCGCACGAAGTCTTCCAGGACCTCTCTGTATATTTCGCAGGTGCGTTCCGAATAGCGCCTGACAGAGCATATGTAAGTGAGATACTTATTTCTCATGCAGTCCAAGTTCGGGAGCCTTGAGGCGCATAAAAGCATCCGCCTCCTCGAAATTATTGCCAATGGCCCCGTCCAGGATGGCTTCTTTCACCATATCTTTCAACTGGCCAATCTCCTGGCAGGGCGGAATACCGTATACCTGCATGACATATTCGCCGGTAATGGGATTCTTGAAATTCCGTATCCTGTCTTTCTCTTCCACCACGGCCATCTTGCGCTTGACCAGTTCGAAGTTGGACTTGATCCGGGCCACCTTGGCAGGATTCTTTGACGTTATGTCTGCATTACACAGAATCATGAGCGACTCGATATCGTCTCCGGCATCGAACAGCAGCCGGCGCACCGCGCTGTCGGTGACTTCGTCGTCGACGAGTGAAATCGGACGCATGTGCAGCCACACCATCTTCTTGACGAATTTCCCTTCATCCTGGGACATGCGAAGGCGATTGAATATTCCGGGAACCATCTTGCTGCCCACCACGTCATGTCCGTGGAAGGTCCAGCCGAGCGCGGGGTCATAGCGTTTGCAGGCTGCCTTGCCTATATCGTGCAGCAGTGCGGCCCAGCGCAGCGGCACGCTGTCCGAGACTTCTGCCACATTGTCCAGTACTGCAAGAGTGTGGGCAAAATTGTCCTTGTGTCCCCTGCCGTCCACGGTCTCTACCCCTTTCAGGGCTGTAAGCTCGGGCAGGATGCACTCCAGAAGACATCCCTCGTCCATGAGGCGGAACGCCATCGAGGGACGCGGTGTTGCCATCATCTTGGTGAGTTCCTCGGTTATGCGTTCCACAGAAAGGATAGAGAGCCGTCCGGCCATGCGCCGCATTGATTCCATCGACTCCGGAACGATCTTGAATTCCTGCTCCGGGGTACTTAATTTAGCGGCAAAGCGGACTGCCCGTAACATGCGCAGAGGATCGTCGGAGTAGGTGGTGTCAGGGTCCAGGGGCGTCCGGATAATACCGGCGGCAAGGTCGCGCACGCCTCCGAAGGGGTCCACCAGTTCGCCGAAGCTGCCTGGCATCAGGCTGAAAGCCATGGCGTTGATTGTAAAGTCACGGCGCAGCTGGTCGTCTTCCAGCGTGCCGTTTTCCACGATGGGCTTGCGGGACTCGCGGCGGTAAGACTCTTTCCTGGCCCCCACGAACTCAATCTCGTCCCCGTGGTACTTGAGCATGGCCGTACCGAAACTGGGGAAATAAGCGGCCTGTTTCCCGCACTTCTGCCCCACTGCCGCGGCAAAATCGATTCCGCTGCCCTCGACCACGATATCTATGTCGTTGCAGGCACGGCCCAGAAGGCAGTCCCGGACGTAACCGCCTATGACGAAGGCCCGGACGCCTCTTTCCGAGGCCACCTGCCCTACCAGCCGGAATATCGGCCGGTCCAGGAATTGGGACATTATTGTAGGCATAGCATCTGTTCGAATGAAGGAATGGCTGGATAAGGTTTGAATTCGGAGCCTTCCCGGCGGAACACCAATGTCCGGCCTCCATTTGTCAGCATCAGCCAGCGGACGTCCAGAACCATGTTGTACCGCATGGCCTGGAATGCAACTTCTGCATCAAGACCAACGTCGGGACGTTTGCATTCCACCACGGCCAGCGGCCGGCCGTCGCGGTCATACGCAAGTATGTCCGCACGCCAGCGCCTGCCTCCGTAGCTGACCGCCGCCTCACTCATCATCAAGTGGGCCGGCACGCCTGCATCAAGCAGCAGTTTGATGAACCACTGACGGACCTGTTCTTCCGGGGTGGCTGCCACCTCCTTGCGCCGCAGCGGGTCGAAAATGGTGTCAGTTGACATTCCCGAACTTCATGTATGCAGGATAATAGGAATCCGAGTCGAAGATCTCGGTGCAAGTGTACTTGTTGCCGTATCCGTCAGTCGCTTCAATCTTCAAAGCCGCATCGGGATTCTTGACGGTGTATGTATACATGTGGAACATGCTGGTGTAGTACGAATCGCTGGTACGGCCCCTGCCTCTCACGCCGATATGGTATCCTATAGCCCACCAGTCGTTGGAGGAATCCGCATCCACGACGTAAGTAGTGTTTGTTACGGAAGAATAGGTCTGCCGCTTGTAAGTCATAAGGTTGGCGATGCCTCCAAGAACGCCGTCTTCGTATACTCTTACCGTCCAGCGGCTGTCACCGTTGAAAACATTGATCATCAGACGCGTTGCTTCGTGCGGCCACTTGAACCTGGCGTACGATCCGCCGTTGGTAGTATTGCCGCGATATGCGCGTATCTGGTAATCCCTGGTATTCATATTGTTATTAATGCCGATGAAGAATTCGTCGGTGAAAGATGTACCCTTGACATGGTAGACGGTATAACCGTTGGGCACGCCGTCGCCCTCGACATTGCTCCACCACCACTGGCCGCAAACTGCAGCATGTATGTGCTCGGGAATGCCTTTTGACGTATAGTAGCGTTTGTAGTGGGTATGCCCGGAGAAGATCCTCGGAGACTTGTAGGTTTTGAGCAGGGTCATTATGTCATTGACATGCTTGTAGTCGGCGCCGGTCCTGTTGACAAGTGGTATATGCCCGCAGAGGATTACCGACTTGGTCTTAGGAACGTTGGCGAGGTCCTCCTTGAGCCACTCCCACTGCTCGTCCGTGTAGCCGAGGATGTAGTCGGAAGCATCGGTCGTGCTGTTGTATATAATGTTTCTCATGCACACGACATGCACGTCTCCGCGATTGAAGGAGAAGTTGATCGGGCCGAACACTTCTTCGAACTTGCGCTGTGCCCGGAGGTACAGGGATCTGCCCTTGCTGTCTACGGTGAGGGGCTTGGAGGAATAGAAGTAGGTATAGTCATGATTGCCCATGGTCTGGAACACAGGCATGTTGATCTTGGCACAGTGGGTGCGCATGGTGGTCATTCCGCCATTTGAGTTCCGACTGCCTTCGGAATACACTATGTCGCCAAGTGTCACTCCGTAGCATGGAAGAGTCTGCTGGGAGATGACATTGTTGATGGCAGGAACAGCTTCCAGATTGAAGCGGTCCGTATCGGTTTTCCCCGTACCTCTGTTAGAATTGTGCGCCTGAGGGTCGGCAAGGGCAAAGAGCATGAATTCATTCTCCACGGCCTGGCGCTTCAGGGTGAAGTCGTATTTGTAATCCGTGCCTTTGTAAGGCAGATAGAAATCAGGGCAGCCGTTGGAATTCTTGCCTATTACGGCATCCGAAGGAATGGAAACGTAGATATACCAGCAGTCCTGGCTGACATTCAGCCTGAATTTGCCGTCCGCACCGGTCGTCACCACACTGAAGCCGTCGCTTACGCTGATGCCGGAAGCAGGCTGGCCATCATCGTATTTGACTGTTCCTTCAGCATATTCGTCAGGGGCCGGCGTAGTGCAATAAGCATAAATCAAGTGGGTGGAAGACACATAAGTCGTTCCCGAAAGGTAATTCTCGAAGTTTTTTTCGTTGAGCTCGGTGGACACGCCTCCAGCCTGCACGTGGCCCTTGACTTCTATCGGCTCTTCAGTGCTTCCGAGTACTACCGCTTTGGTGGTTTCCTTGTTGTAGGTACCAAGAACCATTCCGACACTGCCACGGTCGGATGCTGCGCTTATAACATCGCAGAGGACTTTGCAGGACAGGGATGAAGTGAGGTTGACACCGCCGTGGCAGCCAATGAGCCCGCCCAAACCGAACAGGGCCACATCAGATACGACATTACCCGTGTTGACGCACTTGTAAAGCGCATGGTCCTGAGAGTGGAATGCGCAGATACCACCTGCGGTGGAGTTGGCGTCGGCTGATTTCACATAGACTTTGCCGCTGTTGGTACAATTATCCAAAGACCCGGTGCCGCCCATTACACCGCCAAGCCGCACCTTGCCTTTGCCGGACATGGTAAGGTCGCCGGTATTGGTGCATCCGGACACACGGCAGGACGTTGACAGTTTTTCTCCGCTGGGCCAGCCCACGATGCCGCCTATCGGCGAATTGGACGCCGTAGCATCGAAATCTACCACGATGTCTCCGTCATTGGTGCATCCGACTATATCAGTGTGATCATTGAGAGCCTGATAATCCCCGGTTTCATGGAAACTGCCGCCGCTAATGCCGCCGACGTCAAGAATATAATTCAGGGCTGAAAAAGCAGACCTGTCGGAAGTGACGGCGGTTATATACATATCTCCGGTATTGCCGCAGTCCGTAATGCTTCCATATGGAGAGCCAGCAACGCCGCCTATCTGGATACGCTGGTATTTCGAAGAGCAATTCTCGATAGCGTCATTTATGTAGGTAATCTTGCCCGAATTGTAACACTTCTTGAGGCTGAAGCCCTCCCAGGCGGCACCGACGATACCACCCAGATTGGCCGCCGATGATTCAATCTTGCCAAGGGCGCACATTCCGTTGCCGTATTTGAACGACACCGAAACTGGTGCGGAATTCCTACAGAGCGACAGGGGGCCTTCGCTGTATCCTGCTATTCCGCCCAAAGCCAGACCGGTAATGGACGAAGAACTGGAGAACTTCACTTCTCCTTGATTGGAACTGCTGGAAATCGAGCCGTAATTGTATGCGGCAATACCGCCCATGACAATCGGAAGGGTTAAACCGGCTGATTTCTCAATTTTGAGCGATGCTTTGTTCGTTACATTCACGACAATGCCGTTGTTCGTATGGACAAGGGCTGCGCACTCAAGCCCGGAAGATGTTATGCTTCCGTCGATGACCAGGGAGTTGATTGTGCCGTCATTCGATTCGAACAAGGGTCCAGTGGCGCCGGTTACTGTCACAGTATAATCCAGGCCGTTCAAGACACCGCCGAAACCTGCTGCCGGAGTCCATTGGGTACCGGTCATGTCGATGTCGTTGACAATGTATGCCTCGGACTTGTCGGTGGCAGATGCCGAACCAAGGAAGGAGGTCATTTCAGCGGGGGTGCTGATAGTGATGACGCTTTTCTGAAGCGACAGTGCTCCCATGGAAATACTTGTGCTCGCGTCAATGATGAGCATATTGCCGGATTCCATGATGAAGCTGGAATCAGATGTCCGGATGAGCGCCGTAACAGTAGAATACATTCCCGGTTCAATGGCAAGTGCGTATGTTCCGGCGATGCCGGGAAGCGACAGGGCGGCGTGATAATCGTCCAGGATAAAGGTAACTTTGGTGACTCCCTCCGGAACGGAAAACCTGAGAAGAGAGGTACAGTTGGAAAATTTCAGTGTAGCACCGACTGCGGCCTTGGCCTGCATGACAAGAGCGGCTGTATCAGCTCCTGGGGCGGAAACGGTCTGGTCAGCAGGGATTGTGTATGTGACCTTGCCCGCGGAAACCTTGGCGGCAGAGTACGGATATACTGCAGTCAGGGAGCTTGCTCCAGAATATGCCTGACCGGAGAAAACGGCAGAT
Organism: uncultured Bacteroidales bacterium; assembly: GCA_946405435.1. Classification (GTDB taxonomy): domain Bacteria; phylum Bacteroidota; class Bacteroidia; order Bacteroidales; family UBA932; genus Cryptobacteroides. The sequence continues at coordinate 10,596 of CAMJHF010000019.1, read as the reverse complement.
TGGGTGCCGGCTCCCGATACGAGCCGGAACTTCCTGAGAGCAAGACCGTCATAAACCGCGAGCTCATCTCCCTCCTGCCAGAGAGGCGAAAGCATATTGTCGCCAAGTGCAACCTTGGAGGATACGACGGACGCATCCAGATACATTTCAACAAGTCCGGAATTGCTGTCGATTTCGACTTCCGGCTCCTGGGAACAGGCCCATGATAATGCCGCAAGCAAACACGCGGCTATTTGTAGATTTTTGCGCATAGACTACAAATATATTATTATTTTCCTGAAAACAATACCATACGGGCTATCGTTTCAGCCACTCCGCCACTCTTCCGGCAATATGCAAGAGCCGCCTCTCCCATAGCCTTCATGAGCGTTGGATTAGACTTTAATGACGCATACCATTCACAGAATTCCTCTTTGCTGCCGACGGATTTCGCAGCTCCTGCATCAATAAGCTTGCGACAGTGCATCTGCGTGCCGAATATGGGGCCGAAAGATACCGGAATGCCATACGCCGCCGGTTCGATGACGCTGTGCACGGACTCTCCGCTGAACCCGGAACCGACGAAGGCGGCAAATCCGTAACGATATAATTTGGAAAGCATGCCGACCGTGTCTACTATCAGCACCTGGGCGGATTCAAAATCATCGCCAGGATTGGAATAGCGAACGGTACGTCCTTGAATGGATGTCTCGAGATGCTGAAGCTGTCCGGCTCCCTGCTCGTGCGGAATTATGATGAACTTGTCCGATGGGAAAGCATTGGCTGCTGCGATTATGCACTCGTCATCCTCGTCCGGAAGCGTACTGCCGGCCACAAATACTTTCTGCCCGCCGCACCATTTATCCACAAGCGCATCCGACCACTGCGTAGAAGCGATTGCATTCACCCTGTCCATGCGCGGATCGCCGGCGAGCGCGGCATTGGTCACGCCGGCCGCCTGAAGTACGTCCAACGAGGAAGGGTCGTTGACTATTATTTTGGTAAAACAGGTCTTGAACGCTTCCAGATAGCGTTTCCCTATAGGCTTAAAGTAAACCATCCCAGGCAGGAAACGGGCCGATACCAAATAGGAAGGAATCCCCCGCCTGCGTATTTCGTGCAGGAAATTAAGCCAGTAGTCGCTGATGGAGACAAGCACGCAGACAGGACGGACCAGATCCAGGAAGCGCCGGGCGTTCCTTTTCGTATCGAGAGGCAGGTAAAATACAAAATCCGCCACATTGTCGTTCTTGAGGTGTTCATATCCGGACGGAGAGAAGAAGGTGACGAGGAACTTGAACCCCGGACGGATTCTCTTCAGGGCCTCGATCACCGGGCGGATCTCTTCAAATTCACCGTACGAGGCGGCATGGACCCAAATGATGTTCTCCACGCCTTTGCACGCATCTTCAATGCGTTTGAACTGCCCCATACGGCCTTTTATGAACTGGTATACCTTGGAATTCATAAGTATTTTGCTGTAAATGTGCGCGCGGACTTGATGTCCTCGGGGGTTCCCTCGAACACTACCTGTCCGCCATCGTCGCCCGCATCGGGACCTAGGTCGATGATCCAGTCGGCTGAACGGATAACATCCGGGTTATGCTCGACCACTATCAATGAATGACCTGCCGCCAGAAGAGCGTCGAAACTCTTCAGCAGCTTCTCGACGTCGTAGAAATGCAGGCCCGTAGTAGGTTCGTCGAATATGAAGAGAATCCTTTCCGACTTTTTGTCCCGTCTGCTGAGATTGAGGAAATATGCCAGCTTGATGCGCTGGCTCTCCCCTCCCGACAGGGTGCTGCTGCTCTGCCCCAGGCGTATGTAGCCGAGGCCGACATCCAGAAGGGCCTGAAGCCTTTCCACGATATCCCTGGCTTCCGGCTCCGTTCCTTCCGAGAAAAACTCTGAAGCCTCCGCCACGCTCATAGACAGGATGTCGTCGATATTCTTGCCGCGGTAGCGGACCTCGAGCACGTCGGGCTTGAAGCGTTTGCCCCCGCACTCGTCGCAGACCATGGTAACGTCGGCCATGAACTGCATCTCGATTTTGACCACGCCCTCTCCCTGGCACTCGGGGCAGCGGCCGCCGTCCTGGTTGAAACTGAAGTAGTTGGGGCCGAAACCGTTGATCTTGGCATACTGCTGGGCCGCCAGCAGGTCGCGGATCGAGTCGTACGCCTTGAGGTAGGTCACGGCATTCGAACGGCTGCTGCGGCCGATAGGGTTCTGGTCCACGTATTCCACCCTCTGTATCCGGTCGAGGTTGCCGCTCAGGCCGCGGAAGACTCCCGGAAGGTCGCCGGAATCGTTCAGGCGCCTGTTGAGGGCCGGATAGAGGATGTCGCCCACAAGGCTGGACTTGCCGGAGCCGCTGACGCCGGTGACCACCGTCAGCACGCCGAGGGGGAATTTTACATCTATGTCTTTGAGATTATGTTCGTGGGCGCCCTCCACCGTGATGCTGTAGTGCCATGGACGGCGCGTACGCACATACCTGTGTCTCACTCCGTCGAGGTACTGCAGAGTCAGAGATGTTTCCAGCTGGTCATTGGAATAATTGCCCGGGTAGCCCTCGTATATTACTTTTCCGCCGAACTCGCCAGCACGCGGTCCCATGTCCACGAGCCAGTCTGCAGCGCGGATAATCTCTTCGTCGTGTTCGACGACGATCACCGTGTTCCCAAGGTCCCGGAGGCGTTTCAGTACTTTTATAAGACGCTCAGTATCACGAGGATGCAGCCCTATGCTCGGCTCATCCAGAATGTACATGGAGCCAACGAGGCTGGAGCCTATGGCCGTTACCAGGTTGATTCGCTGGCTCTCCCCTCCCGAGAGGGTGTTGCAGGCGCGGTTGAGCGTCAGATAGCCAAGGCCGACATCATCTATGCAGCGCAGACGCGATATTATCTCGGCTCTGGGCTCGGCGGTCACCGCCATTTCGTTGGCTTCGAGCTGCAGGTTTTCCATGAAATCGAGCAGTTCGCGGACGTTCATATTCAGCAGTTCCGCTATATTCTTGCCACCCACTTTTACCCACAGCGCCTCCTTGCGAAGACGTGAGCCTTTGCACGCCTGGCAGGTGGTTCGTCCGCTGAACCGGCTGAGCATATATTTATATTGGATCTTGTAGCGCTGCGTCTCAACCCACTCAAAGAACTCGTTGATTCCGATCAGGCTGTTCTCGTCATCGCGGACGGATCGGGCGTTCCATATTATGTCTTTTTCCTTCTCTGAAAGTTCGCAATAAGGCCGGAAAGCATCAACCCCGAACTTGGGTGCCAGGCGGACCAGGTGGTCTTTGAACCAGCCCATCTTCTCCCCTCTCCAGCATGCTATCGCCCCGTCATATATGCTCTTGGTCTTGTCGGGTACGACAAGGTCTTCGCTTATACCTATGATTTTGCCAAGCCCTCCGCATTCGGGGCATGCACCTAAGGGGCTGTTGAAGCTGAAGAGGTAGTCGTCGGGCTCCTGGAACTTGATTCCGTCCAGCTCGAAACGGCTGCTGAAGCACCTGAGGATGCCAGTGTCTCCGGCTATGGCCATGCGCCCGTCGCCTCGCGAGAAGGCATCTGAAATGCTGGACATAAGGCGCTGGCGGTCGTCAAGGGAACTGAACCTGTCGATAAGCAACCATGCGTCGGCAGGATAGTCCTGGCGGCTGAGCACCTCTTCGATTTTTACGGCGGTGCCGTCCGCCCACAGACGGTTGTATCCATCCTCCTTCAGTTGGAGCAGCAATTCGGTCTGGTCCTGACGCCCTGACCATGAAAGGTCGGCGAGGATATACATTATTCCGCCAGGGCCTGACCCAAGCCACCCAAGTACGTCGGCCGGTCCTTCTTTTCTGACTTCGTTCCCCGATACAGGGCTGAATGTCCTGCCGGCACGCGAAAAGATAAGACGCAAGTAATCATAGACTTCCGTAGTGGTAGCAACTGTCGAGCGAGGGTTTCGCACATTGACTTTCTGCTCGATGGCAATTGCAGGCGGAATATTCTCTATCAGGTCTACGTCGGGTTTGTTCATCCGGCCGAGGAACTGGCGGGCATAGGAACTGAGGCTTTCGGCGAAACGTCTCTGGCCTTCTGCGAACAAAGTGTCGAAAGCCAGGCTGGACTTGCCGCTGCCGGAAATACCGGTAACGACAATCAGCTTGCCGCGGGGCAGCTCGATGGTGACATTCTTGAGGTTGTTCACCCGGGCCCCCTTAATTGTTATTTTTCCTTCTCTGGACATACTCTACTCCACAAAGTTAGCAAAAAATGTATTACCTTTGTTTTTATGAAACGCCTTTTTGCAACCCGCATTCCGCTTGCCGCCGCGATAGCGCTGCTTCTCAATTCCTTTTCCGCTTCGGCACAAGAGCTTTATTTCACCAAAGAACAGATGCCGGACATGCTGAAATGTCTCCCTGCGCCGCCGGACAGCGGTTCCTCGGCATTCGATTATGACGTGCTCAGGTACATGTGGGGAAAGAAAATGAGACAGGACAAGCAGCGTGCAGAATTGGCAATCCGCGACGCCACCTGGTCCCTGGACACCCTTGCGGCAATCTTCAGCACCCCCTTCGGGCATCCGATCAATGCTGAAGATACGCCACAGATTTTCAAGCTTCTGGTCGACGGCATATCCACGATAGAGCAGGTGCGTCTCGAGCCCAAGGCCCACTACAGCCGCAAGCGCCCGTACGTATATTTCAACGAACACTCCCTGACCGTCTGGGAAGAAACCGAGCTGTCCGGCGAGGGCTCCTACCCCTCCGGACACACAATCCGGGCATGGAGCGCAGCACTGCTGCTTACAGAAGTCAACCCTGCAGCCACCGAGGCCCTCTTTGAGAGAGCCTACATTGCCGGAGAGAGCCGCGTTATAGCCGGAGCACACTGGCAGAGCGACGTAGACGCAAGCCGCCTGGCCGCCAGCATCGCCTATGCCCGGCTCCAGAGCAGCGAAGCCTTCCGTTCTCAGGTCCGCAAGGCGCGCTCCGAGTTCCGCGGCCTGTCACATCGCAGCAGGCCATGACAGGCAAGATTCAGAAGACCAATGCTGCAAGGCTCCTGGAAACCGCCGGCGTCCCGTTCGAGCTCATACCCTACGAAGTGGATGAACAGAACCTGGACGCGGGGCACGTTGCCGCCCAGCTTGGAGAGCCCCTGGAGACCGTCTTCAAGACGCTCGTGCTGCGAGGCGACCGCAACGGCCTTTTCGTATGCGTGGTTCCGGGAGACATGGAAGTGGATCTGAGAGTAGCCGCGCGCATATCCGGCAACAAATCGGCCGCGATGATACACGTGCGCGAGCTTTTGCCCCTGACCGGCTACATCCGGGGCGGCTGCTCCCCTGTCGGCATGAAAAAACCTCTGCCGACTTTCATTTACGAATCCGCCCTGCTGTACGACTACATATACGTAAGTGCCGGGGTGCGCGGGCTTCAGCTGAAAATACGCCCTTCGGACCTGATAGATTTTGTCGGCGCCGGCATATATCCTCTTGAATAAAATGCAAACGGAAATGAAATATAGATTATTGTTTCTTTGCCTGCTGCTCGTTTCCTGCAGCACCTGGACACCACGGGAAAAGGAAATCATCGATTCTTCCGACTCGCTGATGTATGTATATCAGCTGCCGAAGGACAGTGCGGTCCTGCGCACGGTAAGCCGCGACTTCGGACCGGACCTTATCGGATCCGCCCGTATCGGGCGCCTTTCCGCTTTCATGCTCCATACGGTACAGGACCCGTCGCAGGACGGTGTAGGCATAGCCGCCCCGCAGGTTGGCATCAACCGCAGGATGGTTTGCGTGCAGAGGTTCGACAAACCCGGCGAACCGTTTGAATGTTATGCCAACATCAGAATCGACAGCCTCCACGGACCCGTTGTCCAGGGGCCGGAAGGATGCCTGTCCGTCCCGGGCAAGCGCGGAATAGTGCCCCGCTGGAGTAGAGTCGACATAAGCTACGTGGATCCGGAGACTGGCGTCCACGCCTCGGAAACCGTGGATGGCTTTACGGCCATTATCTTCCAGCACGAGTGCGACCACCTGGACGGAGTCATGTATATCGACAAGGCGGATACGGTTTTTGTAAAATAATTCAAAAAAAATCTGAAGAACTGTTGCAAATCCAGAAAAAATACGTACATTTGCATCCGCGTTTGACGCAGACCAGCGCACCTGGTGCGGTAGTTCAGCTGGTTAGAATGCCGGCCTGTCACGCCGGAGGTCGAGGGTTCGAGTCCCTTCCGCACCGCTTAAAGAGCCTTTCACTACTGTGAGAGGCTTTTTTTGATTGCATTTTTTGTACCCGAAATGGCTTCAAAGACAGGAAAGATACTGATCGTAGACGACAACCTGGGCATCCGCCGGGCGCTGGAGATTCTGCTGCCGATGTATTTTGAGCAGGTGAAGACGATTCCATCGCCTGCTACCCTGGTAAGCACGCTCGAGCAGTTCCGCCCCGATGTGGTACTGCTGGACATGAACTTCAACACCAGCATCAATACAGGCAACGAAGGACTATACTGGACCGGGGAAATCAAGAAGATGATGCCCCGGGTGGAGGTTGTCCTCTTCACGGCCTATGCCGATATCCAGCTTGCCGTTGAAGGGATGAAGCGCGGGGCTTTCGATTTCATCGTGAAGCCTTGGGACAATGAGAAGCTGGTGGCAACTCTTTCAGCCGCCAGGGACAAGGCGCGGAAGGCTATGGGGAGAGATTCTTCGGCCTCCAGCATCAGGATGACAGATAGTCTTCCGGAGCGAAGCGAAGGATCTATGTTCTGGGGCACCTCCAAGCCCATGGCCGTCATCCGCAGGACGCTTGACAAAATCGCCCCTACAGACGCCACGGTACTCATCACCGGCGAAAACGGCACCGGCAAGGACGTCCTCGCAAGGGAAATCCATGCCCTGAGCCTGCGCAGCGGGAAGCCTATGGTGGCGGTGGACGCAGGCGCCATTACTGAAACCCTGTTCGAGAGCGAGCTCTTCGGTCACGTCAAAGGTGCTTTCACCGATGCGCATGCAGACCACGCCGGCAAGTTCGAGCAGGCCGACGGCGGGACGCTCTTCCTGGACGAAATCGGAAATATTCCGCTGCACCTGCAGGCAAAGCTGCTGCGGGTGATTCAGAACCGCAGCGTGGTGCGCGTAGGCGGCTCGCAGGCGATCCCGGTAGACATACGGTTGATCTGCGCCACCAATATGGATCTGGAACAGCTGGTCCGTGAAGGCCGCTTCCGCGAGGACCTTTACTACCGCATCAACACCGTGCATATCGTCCTGCCTCCTCTTCGAGAGCGGAAGGAGGATATAGTGCCGCTTGCGGAGCTGTTCATAAGCCAGTTCGCCCAAAAGTATCACCGGAGCGTGAGCGGACTGGACGAATCGGCAAAAGTTGTACTGCAGGGCGGACGCTGGAGCGGCAATATCCGGGAACTGCAGAACTGCATTGAGAAGGCCGTCATCTTGAGCGAAGCGGAGAATCTGTCGGCCAAGGACATCCAAACCGATTCTCCAGGCTCCGCCTTCAGGATGACAGGGGGCACGAACCCGCTCAAATCCGTCAGTGACGAGGAGGAAGAGAAACTGGTGCGCGAAGCCGTGGAGCGTACGGGCGGCAACATCTCCGCCGCCGCAAAGGCCCTGGGAATCAGCCGTCCGACGCTATACGCCAAAATGAAGAAGTATGGCCTCTAATGTCATTCTGAGCGAAGCGAAGAATCTATGAGTACCTGGCAAATAATAGCGCTCGTTGTTATCGTCGCTGTCATCGTGGCGGTGGCCGCCTCGCTGCGCACCCGCCGTAAGGACATCAAAAAGGTGGCCTATATGATGGATGCCCTGGAGGACGGAGAGTTGAACTTCCGTTTTAAGGAAACCAATAAGTTCAACCGCACGCTCAACCGCATCCGGACCATATTCGAGAAGCAGCGCCAGGCCCACGAGCAGGATTCCTGGACCAAGCTCATACGCGTGCTCACGCACGAGATAATGAATACAGTCTCCCCTATTGCTTCGTTAAGCGATGCCATGGCCAAGTCGGTAGATGAGAACGGCCACAGCGAACTGGATATCAAGGCCGGGCTGGAGACCATCTCCGATTCTTCCAAGAATCTTATCGGCTTCGTTCAGACTTACAGGCAGCTGTCAGGCGTAGCGAAGCCGATACGCAAAGCACTTGCGTTGAATGAGTTGATGGACAGTGTAATCGGTTTGAACAGTGAGTTTGCAGCCAGTTGTGGCGCCACCTGCCGATATAAGCCGGAGGAGGACGATCTGATTATATATGCCGATGAAGGGCAGATATCCCAGATTCTCATCAATCTCATCAAAAATGCTCTTCAGGCTGGTGCAAAGCACATCGACATCAGCGCCAGGACGGGAAAGGACGACGAGGTTATCGTCATGGTGGCCAATGACGGCGAGCCCATTCCGCCCTCGGCCCAGGAGCAGATATTCATCCCCTTCTATACTACCAAGAAAGATGGTTCCGGTATCGGTCTCAGCATTTCCCGGCAAATTATGCGGCAGCATAACGGCAGCATCGACCTCGTCGGGAGCGATGTAAGCCAGACGGTGTTCCGGATGGTTTTCCGATAGATATTTTTTATTATTTTTGGGTATTGATCAAGATGACGATTACCCTTCATCCCTGGAACACATCAGACAAGCCGGCGCTTATGTCGTTGTGCAATGCCGTCGACAGGACATTCCTGTCGGACCGGTTGCCGTATCCATATACTGAGGCGGATGCCGACTGGTGGCTTGGAATGGTGGCGGAGAAGGACGGAAAGGATGGTATCTGGCGTTCAGTTTGGGCCGACGGCGAACTCGTCGGCAGCATTTCCGTTGAACGGAAGGCCGAAGTAGACAAGGCCGTCGGTGAAATCGGTTATATGATACTGACTGCATACTGGGCTCAAGGGATCGGTACGGAGGCAGTAAGACAGATCTGCCGGATTGCATTTCAGGAATTGGAACTTGACAGGATTACCGGTCAGGTCTTCCCGGAGAACGTGGCATCGGTCAGGGTGCTGGAGAAAAATGGTTTCCTGCAGGAAGAAAAAAATGTAGAAAAAGTGATTAAAAGCGGCATGGCGCGGGATGTGAAGCTGTATCGGAAAGACAGGCCCGTGTCTGCGTTTACGCATCACTATATCGAAGCTGGGGACGGATTCCCGCTGATACTGCTTCACGGAAATGGAGAGGAACTCGGCTACTTTGAGCACCAAATGCAGCCCCTGGCTGAACATTTCCGTGTGATTGCCCTGGATACGCGAGGACACGGGAAGAGTCCCCGCGGCGAAGCACCGTTCAGCATCCGGCAGTTTGCGGATGACCTGCTGGTGTTTATGGACAGACATCGCATTCAGAAAGCGCACCTGCTGGGTTTCTCCGACGGCGGTAACATAGCCATGGTGTTTGCGCTGACCCATCCCGACCGAGTCGGAAAGCTGATCCTCAATGGAGCCAATCTGGATGCGTCGGGAGTGAAACGCAGCGTACAGATTCCCATCGAAGTCGGCTACCGGATAGCAAGGTTATTTGCGCGGAAAAGTCCTGAAGCCAAGAGAAACGCCGAGATGTTGGGACTGATGGTCAACGACCCCAATGTGCGACCGGAAGAACTGTCGCATATCCAGGCTCCGACCCTGGTTATCGCAGGCACCAAGGATATGATAAAAGAGTCTCATACCCGACTGATTGCCAGGTCTATTCCTGAAGCTCAGATCGTCTTGCTGGAAGGTGATCACTTTGTAGCCAGCAAGCATCCGAGGGAATTCAATGAAGCCGTGATTCGCTTTCTGGCTGATTAAAGGACCGGCGGGCACTATGTGATACTCACCCGTCCCGGTTGAAAGACTGTAAAGAAAGTGTAAAGTGTAATGTAAAGCTTTACACTTTTTCTTTTTGTGCCCATGTGTGTAAATCAGTACAAATCAGCCAATTAAAACTTTTGGCACGAGGAATGTTAGTACATGGCATGGAAAAATAATATTGATATGAAAAACCTTTTCATTATATGTGTAGTTACTGCCCTGGCGCTTGCTGAGACAGTCAGCGCCAGCGGCCAGACTACGATGACCTTGAAAGAATGTATGGAGTACGCCATCTCCAACTCCACCAAAATCCGCATCCAACAGGCAGCCACAGGCGACGCACAAATCGACCGGCGGGATGCGGCACTGAAACTGTTTACGCCGCAAATCAGCGCCCAGACCTATGCCTACTACAATTTCGGCCGCAGCATCGATCCGCAGACGAACACGTACTTCAACACCACGTCGTTCCACAACAACTACGGCGTTTCGGCTGGCTACGACCTGTTCAACGGCTTTGAGGCGGTGAATAACTACCGGATTTCCAAGACGGGTATGCTGATTGCCGATTCCCAGGAGAAGCAGGTGGAGGCCGATATCTGCCTGGCGGTGATGGAAGCGTACTACAACGTGGTCTATTACAAGCGCCTCTGCGATGTTTATGAGGAGCAGGTCTCCACGGCCGAACAGGCGCTGGCAAAGGCTCGCAGGCAGGAAGAACTTGGTCAGAAAGGCCATGCCGACGTCATTCAGATGGAGGCCGATTTAGCCGACCGCCAGTATGACCTCACGA
>CAMJHF010000018.1 GCA_946405435.1 uncultured Bacteroidales bacterium | reverse complement strand
CTTTTCGTGCCACCTAAATAAACAAACCGCCTTGCAGATATCTACAAGGCGGTTTCAAGGTGCCTCGGGCGGGAATCGAACCCGCACGGCCGTTTCGGGCCAAGGGATTTTCTTACCACTATGGCTTTCGCCACCATTTCTGTTTGTGGTCTGGACTATTCCTTCACCGTGGAGCTATGCTCTTTAGGTGTGTCGTGTCTAGTCTCTGCACCTTCCTCCTTTCGAAGGCTTGGCTCAAGATTACCATCGGCTTTACCCGTTAAGGCTTCCTTGAATTTACGACATTCTACATCCCTCTTTTCAGAGAGTGCACTCAATCTTGCTCTTCCTCTATAGTTATCTGTAAGTGCATGACAATTAGGGCATAATAGTAGCAGATTCTCCTTTCGATTATCCGTATTAACTGGTCGTAAATTCAATATACGAAGTACGCCAGCAATAGATTTGCTACAATTTATTGCCTCTCTAACATCATCTATACTATATCTACTTTTCCTCATGGCAGACGTAAATATAGTATTTAATGTCGTCTCTTACAATAACTATTTCAAAGAACACTTCTAAGTCCCTCGTGTCTACCATTTCACCACCAAGGCGGGTCGGGCTTCGCGGCGCGACGGTGCAAAGATAAGTTTTTTTCCTAACTTTGCCCACGATTTATGATAAAAGCCATTTTTTTCGATATGGGCGGAGTGCTTCTGCCCCTGCACCTCGACAAATGCATCGAGGCCTACCGCAACATCGCCGGATTCAAGGACGTGGACAAGTATCTGGACCCCTGCCACCAGCGCGGCATCTTCCTCGACATGGAGGCCGGGCGCATAGGCATGGCCCAGTTCATCGAAGAGTGCCTCAGGCACTGCACTCCCGGAACCACACCTGAAACCATCCTGCGCTGCCACGACCAGTTTTTCGGCACCCCTGCCCCTGAAGACGTAGCCTTGGTGAAAGAACTCGGGCAAAAATACGACATCTTCCTGCTCAGCAACAACAACGAGCTGTCCATGACCCTCCACATTCCCAATTTCGAACGTGCAGGCCTTCCCCTGGACAAGACTTTCAAGAAAATGTTCCTCTCCCACGAAATGAAGCTCCTGAAGCCGGACCCCGAAATCTACCGCCTGGCCATCGAAGGCAGCGGCCACAAAGCGCAGGAATGTCTCTTCATCGACGACTCCCTCGCCAACGTGGACGGAGCCCTCGCCGCAGGGATGCACGCAGTCCTGTACCGCCCGCAAACGGACAATCTCCGGATACTGATTACCGATACCCTCAATCAGCTGAACGCCTAGAAATACTTCTTCTCCTGCCTGTCCAGGGCGATAAAGATAAACAGCATCACCGTGAATGCCCACAGGGACGAGCCGCCGTAGCTGAAGAACGGCAGCGGGATGCCTATGACCGGCATGAGCCCCAGCGTCATGCCGATATTGATGAACAGGTGCATGAACAAGCACGACGCCACGCAGTAGCCGTATATGCGCGTGAAGGCGCTCCGGGCCCTCTCGGCATCCCTGACTATCCACAGCAGCAAAAGTCCGTACATGACGATGACGGCCAGCGTGCCGACGAAGCCCCATTCCTCCCCCACGGTGCAGAAAATGAAATCCGTACTCTGCTCGGGAACAAAGCCGAAAGAGGTCTGGGTCCCCTTGAGGTAACCCTTGCCCCAGAAGCCTCCTGAGCCAATGGCTATGAGCGACTGGTGCACATTGTAGCCAACTCCCTTGAGGTCCTCCTTCATTCCCAGAACCACCTCGATCCTTTCCCGCTGATAATCCTTGAGCACCTTGTGGAACAGGAAGTCGGCGGCAAATACCAGCGCCACTCCTGCCAGCGCCGCCATAAGGCCGTTGCGCACCACCCTGCGGCGCAGCCTCAGCGAGGGCGTCCTCCGGAGGTAGTACACAAGATAAACAAGCAGCACCACCCCCACAACTATCAGCGAGATCCACCAGTGAGTCCGTATGGTAAGCACAAAAAGAAGCACCGCAAGTCCGGCAAGCACCAGGATCCACCCGGTCAGGCCCTCGCGGTACAGTACGAAGATAAATCCCGTGTAGACAAGGGCGGAGCCCGTTTCGCTCTCGGCCACTATCACCAGCATAGGCAGCAGCACGATCATCGCCGCCAAGGCAAAGTGCCTCCAGTTGTTCATCCTGAAGCCCGGCTTGCTCATTATGGACGCAAGCAGCAGCGAAGTAGTAATCTTGGACAGCTCTGCCGGCTGGAACTTGACCGGGCCGAGCTCGAACCACGAATGCGAGCCTTTGACGTTGTTGCTCATGAAGATAACCAGCACCAGCAGCACCAGCACCACCGCATAGGCGGGCTTGCACACGCTTTCCCAGAAGTAAGGATTGATGACGAACAGCACGAGCGCCGCCAGGACAACGGCACCGGCCATCCACAGGGCCTGCTTGCCGCTGTTGCTCCCGAGATCGAAGATTGACGAAGGTTCCCCGGACTGAACCGCCGCGTAGATGTTTACCCAGCCGAACAGTATGAGCGCAAGATACAGGACGATGAGCCTCCAGTCCACCGTCTTCTTCAAACCCCTGTCAAGTAAATCCTCCTGCATCAGTTTATCAATCTGGTTGTCAATACTCTGCGTTCAACCTCGCGGCGCCCTTCGGATATCTCGCCCCTGAGGTATTTTTCCACCAGCAGCGACGCTATAGGGCAGGCCCAGGTGGCGCCGAAGCCTGCATTCTCGATGTACGCCGCCACGGCGATCTTGGGGTTCTCCATCGGGGCGAAGCAGATAAACACGGAGTTGTCCTTGCCGTGCGGATTCTGGGCTGTGCCTGTCTTGCCACAGATATCCAGCCCCGCCACATACGCAGCGTTGGCGGTGCCTCCCTCGCCCAGGGCGTTGACAGCCTTCCACATGCCCTTGATGACCTTGTGGAATTGCAGCGTATCCACAAGTGTGTACTGCTTTTCGTAGTACTTGGGGTCTATCTCCACGCCCTCGGACTCCTTGACCACGTGCGGGATATAGTAATACCCGCGGTTGGCCATGATGGCGGCAAGATTAGCAATCTGAAGGGGCGTGGTCAGGATCTCACCCTGCCCGATGGACAGGGAAACGATGGTAGGGAAGCGCCAGTGCCCTTTTTTGTAATAGCGGTTATAGAAGTCGGCGGACGGGATGTTGCCGCTTAGCTCCGAAGGGAAATCGCTGCCCAGCTTGCGCCCGAAGCCGAAACTCATCACCATCTCGCGCCAGTGTATGTACGCCTCCTCGGTGGAATGATACTTGGGATTCTCGAGAATGGACTTGAGCACGTAGCAGAAGTAGCCGTTGCAGGACATCATCACGGCATCCTCGAGATTGAGGGGGGACCGGTGGGTGTGGCAGCCCAGCTTGCGTCCGCTGGACGTGTACACATAGCCGTTGTAGCAAGGATACTGCATCCACGGCTGCAGCACTCCGTCCTCCAGGCCCACCAGACCGTTGACGAGCTTGAACACCGAGCCGGGAGGGTACGACGCCGACACCGCCCTGTTGTACAGGGGCTTGTTCTTGTCGCGAGAAAGGGTGCTGTAGTGCCGTCCGAAGTCGGCCAGCACGTCCACGTCTATGCCGGGGCTCGACACCATCGTAAGAATCTCTCCTGTAGATGGTTCTATGGCCACTACACTCCCCTTCTTGCCCTTCATCAGCTGCTGCCCGTACTGCTGCAGCCGGGCGTCGATGGTGGTGACGATGTCCTTGCCGGGCACCGCCTCCACGTCAAAGTCGCCGTCGTGGTAGGAGTTCTTCTGGCGGCCGCGGGAGTCGCGCAGGTAGATGTGCCATCCTTTGCTTCCGCGCAATTCCTGCTCGCGGGCGGCTTCCAGACCGGTACGGCCGTAATAATCACCGGCCTTGTAGTCGGGGTGGTCCTCCAGATACTCGGGGCTCACTTCCGAGATGTAGCCCAGCAGATTGCCGCCGGCATTGAAGGGATACTCGCGCAGGCTGCGCACCTGGGCCTTGAAGCCGGGATAGAGGAACTGCTCCTCGGCAAAGCGGAGGTAGGTTTCGGCGCTGACCATCTTGAGGAAGGTAAGCGTCTGCCAGCCTATGCGGGAACGGTAATCATGATAGTACTGCATGCGCTCGCGCACAAAGTCGGCGGTCGTATCAAGGGCCGTGGCAAGGGCAAGGGTGTCAAACTCCTTGACCTCACGCGGGGTCACCAGGATGTCGTAGCATATTTTGTTACCCACCAGCAGCAGTCCGTTGCGGTCGTAGATTACGCCGCGCGGAGGATAGATCATCTCGCGGGTCAGGGAATTGTTGTCGGCGTCTGTCTTGTAGCCGTCGTCGATGATCTGGACATAGAAAAGCCTGCCCAGAAGCATCAGAAGCACCAGGCCGAGCCCTATCAGCAATTTTGTGGACCTGTTGTCGTTTTCCATGGCGTCAGGGCCTCAGCATACGGGCTGCAAACAAACACAACGGAGTGCTCACCGCCACCGACAGCGCGAAACGCAGCGCGGCGGGCCAGAAGGGCACCGTCCCCGCCGAATCCGCCCAGATGTACACTACAAAGTACAACGAGCACAGCAGGATCGCGGCAAGGGCCATCTTGGGGATGCCGAGGCGCTGGAGCGAAAGCTCGTCGCCGCGGGCGGTGAGTTCGTCACCGAACACAAGGCCTACTACGGCCCCGCGCGCAAGGCCCGCAGGAACAAGGGCAAGCGAACTCAGCCCGAGCATGCCGGTAGAGAAAAAGTCCACCACGAAGCCCACGGCAAAAGCCAGCAGCATTGCCATCACAGGCCTGATGTCCAAGGACATAAGCAGAACAATCGCAGGCAGTATGCTTATGAGCACATAGCGGCGCAGCGGGAAGAAATTGTCAAGCACAACCTGGGCGACAAGCAGCACAGCGCAAATCAATATGAAACGCCAGTTCTTCATTCTTCCATCTTTTCTATTATCTGCCTGTCGGGATTCTCCGCGATGATGACATAGCGGAGCGACGAGAAGTCCACGAACAGCTTCACGTCCACCACGTTGACGGAACCGTCGATTAGTCGCGAGCCGGTGGTGACGCCTATCGGGATGTCCGGCGGATACACCGCCGAAATGCCGCTCGTGCGGACCGTATCGCCCACCTCCACCGTAAGATGCAGGGGGATGTCCTTCAGGATGGCGCGGTCGGAGCCGCTGCCGTCCCATACCAGAGGGGCCACTATACCTTCACGTCCGATGCGGGCGCTCACGCTCACCTTGTCGTTGAGAAGGGACAGGCCGTAGGAGTAACGCTTGTCCACCGAGTAAATCATCCCCACCACTCCGTTCGGAGTGATTATGGCGCTCTGCGGCTTGACGCCGTGCTCCGAGCCCTTGTCGAGGATTATGTAGTTGTGGCGGGAATTCGTGCCCATGGCTGTAACCTCGGCGGGGATATAGTTGAAGTGGGAGGGCAGGGTGCCGGCGGAATCCAGCTTGGCGCGCACGCGGGCTGCCTGCTCCAGTTCCTTGTACTGCTGGAGCTCCTTGAAAAGCTCGTAATTGCGGCCGGCCAGGATTTCGTTCTGCGCCCGCAGGTCAAAATAGCCGCGCACCTTGTTCATGCTGCCCCATGTGGCCGCCATGACATTGTGGCTCGCGCGGTTGATCCAGATGTTCTGAAGGGTGGAAGAGCGCTCCAGCAAAGAGATCGCGGCAATCTCCAGTCCAATGAAGATCACCGCGGTAAAAAGGCCCGAGTAGAACTTTCCCGCCCTTGCCATCTATCGCATCAGGAAGGAATATCTGTCGGTATTCTTGAGAGCTTCGCAGGTGCCGCGGGCAACGGCGTGCAGCGGATCGTCGCAGACGTGGAACTGAATGTTCACTTTGTCCGTCAGGCGCTTGTCCAGGCCGCGCAGCTGTGCGCCGCCGCCGGAGAGCCAGATACCGTTCTCGACAATGTCGGAGTACAGCTCGGGGGGAGTGTTTTCCAGCACGTGGAGAATGGATGTCTCTATCTTGGCGATGGATTTGTCCAGGCAGTGGGCGATCTCCTGATGGGTGATGGTA
Organism: uncultured Bacteroidales bacterium; assembly: GCA_946405435.1. GTDB lineage: Bacteria > Bacteroidota > Bacteroidia > Bacteroidales > UBA932 > Cryptobacteroides. The sequence continues at coordinate 42,576 of CAMJHF010000018.1, read as the reverse complement.
GCCTCCACGGGGTGGGCGGTCATGAGGTTAGGACCGCGCACGATGAAGGGCTCGGGTTCCTCCACAAGGTCGGGGATCACGGCGCCAACGGCTATCTTGATCTTCTCTGCAGTGATTTCGCCGACGCGGATGTTGTGCTGCTGACGAAGATAGGTCTGGATGTCGGTGGTGAACACGTCGCCTGCGGTACGGATGCTCTCCTGCACCACCAGGCCGCCCAGCGAGATGACGGCTATCTCGGTGGTGCCGCCGCCTATATCGACAACCATGTTGCCGATAGGGGCCTCCACCTCGAGGCCGATACCGAGGGCCGATGCCATGGGTTCGAAGATAAGGTAGACATCGCGGCCGCCGGCGTGCTCGGTGGAGTCGCGCACGGCCCTGATCTCAACTTCGGTGGAGCCGGAAGGTATGCCTACTACCACCTTCAGGTTGGGGGTGAAGAGGCTGCGGTGCTTGCTGTTTACCTGCTTGATGAAGCCGCGGATCATCATTTCCGCGGCATTGAAGTCGGCGATCACACCGTCGCGCAGAGGGCGTATGGTGCGTATGCCGGGGTTGTTACGCTCGTGCATGAGCTTGGCTTTCTGACCTATGGCTATGCACTTGCCGCTGTTATTGTCGATAGCCACGATACTGGGCTCGTCAAGCACTATCTGGTCATTCTGGTAGATGACGGTGTTGGCGGTACCGAGGTCGATGGCCAATTCTTGGTTTAGGAAGGAAAATGCCATATTGCTTGGTTGTAACGTATATTCTCACAAATTTAATCAAAATCCAACAAAATCCACTAAATTTGTTACTGGTTTAGATATTTTTTTTGACATGGCAAGAGAGGTCTACGCAGTATTTGTGGCCGGAGGCAGCGGTACCAGGATGGGCGGCAGCACGCCCAAACAGTTCCTGGAGCTTGGAGGAATTCCCATCCTGCAGCGTTCTGTAGAGAACTTCCTGAGGGCGGAACCCGCGGCGCACGTAATCGTGGTGCTGCCCGAAAGCGGAGTGGAGGTATGGCGCAATCTGTGCATCAAGTACGCCGTATCGTTTCCGCAGACCATCGTACACGGAGGGCTTACCCGCTTCCACTCGGTGCGAAACGCCCTGTCCAAAGTGCCAGACGGAGCCATTGTCTCGATCCATGACGGGGTCCGCCCCCTCGCCACTCCGGACCTTGTGCACGGCATGCTTGTGCGCATGCGGGATGCGAAAGGGCCAAAGGCGCTCATTCCAGTGGTGCCGGTCGTGGACACTCTCCGCAGCACCGAGCCGGGAGCCTGCCCTCCGGACAGGAGCCGCCTGGTTGCCGTGCAGACTCCGCAGATGTTTCTTTCAGAAGCTATCAAACAAGCGTATCGCCTCCCCTACGACACATCATTCACGGACGACGCTTCCGTGGCCGAACGCGCCGGCTACAGTATCGAGACCATCCCCGGCGAGCGCTTCAACATCAAGATCACCACGCCCGACGACCTCCGCCTGGCCCGCCTCCTCGTCGAATAGTATATCTACCCCTTGGATCGGGATTCAGCCGCAGGAACAGGTAGTCTTCGGCAAAATGTGCCACCCTCGGCATCATAAGAGGGAGGGGCCCACAAGCGCAGCGCAGTGGGAGGGGTCGCGCAGCTACTTTTGCCGAAGACTACCTGTTCCTGCGGCCATGCTCCTGGGGGTGCAGGGGGATGGTAGTCGAAGACGACGTTCAGGAATCACAAATTCCTGAACGTCGTGCTCTTGAAGCTCTTTACCCAGACCTGACGTTCGAACGCCTGGTCAAGGGAGAGCATGGTGTCCGTAGACTGGACGTAGGGGATGCGCTGGATGGTGTTGAGGATGGTCTCCATGAGGTGGTCGTTGTCGATGCAGTACACCTTCAGGAGCAGGGCGGCACGTCCCGTCACGAAGTGGCATTCCACAATCTCCGGAATGTGCCTCAGAGCATCCGTAACCTCCTGGTACTTATTGTCTTCCGACAACGAGATACTGATGAAGGCACACACGTTCAGCCCCAGGGCCCCAGGCTTTACCAGCATCTGGGAGCCGGTTATCACGCCATTGTCTTCCAGCTTTTTGACCCTCTGGTGCACAGCGGCACCGGAAATGCCGCATTCGCGGGCAATCTCGAGGTAAGGCATGCGCGCGTTGTTAACTAGAAAAGACAGAATCTTGCGGTCGGTGTCGTCGATTTGATAGTTGGCCATGGTTACTTCTTTTTGACGTAACGCCGCCCTTTGCGTCCGGTGGGTTCGCTGCCGGCGATGATAGCCTTGCACTGCTCTTCAGTGAGCTTTTCCGCGGAGACGTCCTTGGGCAGGCGGTAGTTCTTGCCGTCGTGTTTAAGATATGGGCCGTAACGGCCGTTGATGATGCTGATGTCGCTTTCGGGCCACTCCTTGATGGGCTCTACGACAGCCTCTTTCTTGGCTTTGTCGGCCTCGATAAGCGCGATGCATTCGTCTATCTTGATTTTCAGGGGATCCTTGCTCCTGGGGATGGAGACATTCTTGTCCCCCCACTTGAGGTAAGGGCCGAAGCGTCCCTTGGTGGCCACGACCTCTTCGCCCTCATACTCACCCACGGTCCTGGGCAGGTCGAACAGCTTGACGGCCTCCTCCAGGGTGAGGTTCTCGATTATCTGGCCCTTGTTGAGGCTGGCGGACTGGCGGTTTTCGCCTTCGCCCTTCTGCACGTACGGTCCGAACTGGCCGAGGCGTGCCGTAATCATCTGGCCGTCAGATGGATCGATACCTATCTGCCTTTCCAGGTGGCTGTACTGCTTGTTGCTGATGGCGGCGTCCACCTTGTGGTGGAAAGCTCTGTAGAAATCGGCTATGGTCTTGTCCCATTGCTTTTTGCCATCGGCAATCTGGTCGAAGTCCTTCTCCACGTTGGCGGTGAAGTCGTAGTCCATTATGTCGGCGAAGTTGCCTGTGAGATAATCGGTTACGAGCACTCCGACGTCGGTGGGGAGGAGCTTGCCCTTCTCGGCTCCGAGCACCTCGGCCCTGGAACTTGCGGAGATGCCGCCATCCTTGAGGTGCAGGTCCTGAACGGTCACCTTGGTGCCTTCCTTGTCGCCGCGGACCAGGTAGCCGCGGGCCTTGGTGAGCGTGGTGATGGTGGGGGCGTAGGTGGACGGACGGCCGATTCCCAGCTCTTCCATCTTTTTGATGAGCGTCTGCTCCGAGTAACGGAACGGCGGCTGTGTGTACTTGCACTGTGCGTCGGCCTGCACGAAATCGAGAATCTGTCCGCGGGAGAACGGAGGCAGAATCGCTTCCTGGTCGGCTCCTTCATCCTCGTCGTCGGCCTCTTCGCGGTAGAGCTTGAGATAGCCCTCGAACAGCATCTGTGTGGACTGCAGGGCGTATCTTTCGGGGCGGCGGTCAATGCCCACCTGCACGCTGGTGTTGAGTACCTTGGCATCGGCCATCTGGGACGCCACAGTGCGCTTCCAGATGAGCTGGTAGAGTTTCTTCTCCTGCTGGGTGCCTTCGATGTCGGTGTTGGATATGTACGTGGGACGTATGGCCTCGTGCGCCTCCTGGGCGCCCTTGGAATGCGTCTTGTACTGGCGGGGACGGGAATATTCCGGGCCGAAGTTGTCCATTATGAACGATTTGGCCGTGCCGACTGCAAGCGTGGAGAGGTTGGTGGAGTCGGTACGCATGTAGGTGATGAGACCCCTTTCGTAGAGCGACTGGGCAAGGCGCATGGTGGTGCTCACGGGAAGGTGGAGCCTGCGTGCCGCCTCCTGCTGCAGGGTGGACGTGGTGAAAGGGGCCGGAGGGACCTTGAGGCCCTCTTTGCTGTCGATTTCGGCCACCGAGTACACGGCGGAGATGCAGTCGCCAAGGAAGATGCGGGCCTCTTCCTGGTTGGCGAAACGCTTGTCCAGGGTGCCCTTGACCTTGGTGCCGTCCACGTTGAAAACAGCCTCGACGCGGTAATACTCAACTGGTTTGAAGGCGCTGATCTCCCTTTCGCGGTCCACCACCAGGCGCAGCACCACGGACTGCACGCGGCCGGCCGAAAGCCCCCTCTGTATTTTGCGCCAGAGGATAGGAGAGAGCTCGAATCCCACCAGGCGGTCGAGCACGCGGCGGGCCTGCTGGGCATTGACCAGGTCCATGTCCAGGGTGCGGGGATTCTTGATGGCGTTCAGTATTGCGTCTTTTGTAATTTCGTGGAATACAATACGTTTGGTCTTGGCAGGGTCGAGCCCGAGGGTTTCCGTGAGATGCCAGGAGATGGCTTCCCCCTCGCGGTCTTCATCGGAAGCGAGCCACACGGTAGCGGCTCCGTCAGAGAGTTTCTTGAGCTCGCTGACAACGCGTTTCTTGTCAGACGGCACTACGTATTCCGGCTTGAAGCCGTGCTCTATATCTATGCTCAGGCTGTTGTCCTGCAGGTCACGGATGTGCCCGAAACTGGACTTTACAACATATCCCGCTCCGAGGTACTTCTGAATGGTTTTCGCCTTGGCCGGCGACTCTACTATCACTAAATTCGGTTCCATATTTTCAAATATCGGCTACAAATTTAAGGTGTTTTTCCAAATTAATCGTAATTTTGTGTTTTCAAGTGAGAAAAATGACCGATAAAACAAAACGCACGATAACCAAATGGTTCTGGATAATCCTCATTGCGCCGTTCGCACTGGTGCTGGTGCTTCTGGTGGCGGTGGGGCTGTTCGCCAAACTTCCTTCGTTCGAGGAACTTGAGCATCCGGACAACAAGCTGGCCACGCAGGTCCTGGCCGAGGACGGCGAGGTCCTGACCACCTTCCACATCGAAAACCGCACCTACGCATCTTACGAGGAACTGTCGGAAAATCTTGTGCATGCGGCAGTGGCCACCGAGGACGTGCGCTTCTACAGGCACTCCGGCGTGGACATGAAGGGTCTTGCGCGCGTGGCCGTCAAAACCCTGCTCCTGCGCGATTCCAGCCAGGGCGGCGGCAGCACCATCACCCAGCAGCTCGCCAAAACCCTGTATCCCCGCGAAGAAAAGAGCAGCAAGCTCAAGCTGGTCTTCACCAAGCTCAAGGAGTGGATCACCGCCGTGCGCCTCGAGAGGGACTACACCAAGGAGGAAATCATGGCCATGTACCTCAATTCCATCTTCTTCGGCAGCGGAGCCTACGGCGTAAAGTCGGCGGCCGAAACCTTCTTCGCCAAGCAGCCCGGCGACCTCAACATAGAAGAGAGCGCCATGCTGATAGGCATGGTCAACAAGCCCACGCGCTACAACCCGGTGCTCAACCCCGACAACGCCCTCTCCCGCCGCAACTTCGTGATCGGACGCATGGCCAAGGCCGGCTACATCAGCAAGGACCAGCGCGACTCCCTCCAGCAGCTTCCCATCCTTCTGGACTACCACCTGATGGACCATAATTCAGGGCATGCGCCGTACTTCCGCGACATGCTCCGCCGCGACATGAACGCCAAGAAGCCCCGCCGCTCCGACTACGAATTCCCCGAGGAGTTCTCCGCCGACTCGCTGCGCTGGGCCTCCGACGCCATCTACGGCTGGCTGAACAAGAACCGCAAGCCCGACGGCTCGTCCTACAACCTGGACAAGGACGGCCTGCGCATCTATACGACCATCAACTACAAGATGCAGGTGGCCGCCGAGGAAGCGGTGGCCGAGCACCTCGGAGGATACCTCCAGGGAGCCTTCGAGAAGGAACTGAAATACAAGCGCAACAAGCCGTTCGCCAACGACATAGACCAGAAGACCGTCGACCGCCTCATGGCCCAGGCCCGCAAGTGGAGCGACCGCTACCGCCTCCAGCGCCGTGCCGGAGTGCACGAAAGCGAGATCCTCGCCCAGTTCGACAAGCCTGTCAAGATGCGCGTGTTCTCCTGGAACAAGAAGGGCTACATCGACACTACCATGACGCCCAACGATTCCATACGCTACTACAAGTCGTTCCTGCGCTGCGGGTTCGTTGCGGTGGAGCCGGTGACGGGCAACGTCAAGGCATATGTGGGAGGGCCCAACTACCGTTACTTCAAGTTCGACAACGTGAGCCAGGCCAAGCGCCAGGTGGGCTCCACCATCAAGCCGTTCCTGTACACCCTCGCCATGCAGGAGGGCATGACGCCCTGCGACAGGGTGGTCTGCGCCCCCCAGACCTTCGTCAACTGGAACGGCACCACGTGGACTCCCCGAAGCACCGACAAGAAGGAAATGATAGGCAAGACGGTTACCCTCAAATGGGGACTTGCCAACAGCTCCAACAACATTTCCGCCTTCCTCATGAAGCAGTTCGGCCCCCAGGCCATGGCGCAGATGATGCACCGGATGGGTATTCACAGCCACGTGGACGAGGTGTACGCGCTTTGTGTAGGTCCCGCCGACATTGCCCTGTACGAGATGGTTGCGGCCTACAACACCTTCCCTTCCCAGGGAGTGTATTCGGAGCCCCTGTACGTCACCCGCATAGAGGACAACCAGGGCAACATAATCACCGAGCACACCAATTCCAAGCGCGAGGCCATCAGCGCCTCTTCGGCCTACCTCATGGCCAACCTCATGCAGGGCGTGGTGAACGGAGGTACCGGCAGCCGTCTGCGCTATGCCTACAACCTCAAGGGCGAAATAGCCGGCAAGACCGGCACCACCAACGACTGCTCCGACGGCTGGTTCATAGGATACACGCCCAAGATTACGGCGGGCGCATGGATAGGCGGCGAGGACAGGCAGATCCACTTCAACTCCCTCGACGGCTCCAGGATGGCCCTGCCCATCTGGGGCATCTGGATGAAGAAGTGCATAGCCGCCGGAATCTTCAACGAGCAGGAAACCTTCCAGGCGCCGCCGTCGGTCAATTTCAGCCTGGACTGCACCAGCACTGGCACCTTCCTCGGCGGTGACGAGGACCTGACCGAAGCCACCGAGTCGGAAAGCAATCAGGAAACAGACTATTATTTCAACTGATATGGGAAAATATAAATCGATAGCGGTCATCTACGGCAGCGACTCTTCCGAGTGGGAGGTGTCATGCCGCAGCGGAGAATACGTTGCAAACTCGATCGATGACAGGGAATTCGATGTCTACGAAATATTCGCGCGCTTCGGCAAGTGGCAACTGGTGGCATGCAGGCGCATCAATTCCATGCGCGTCACTTTTCCGGAGGGGGCCCGTCCCGACGTGGACAAGTCCGACTTTTCCGTGAACGTGCTGGGACAGAAGGTCAAATTCGACTATGCCTATGTGGTTCAGCACGGCGCCCCGGGCGAAACCGGCCAGCTGCAGGGCTACCTGGAGATGCTGGGCATTCCGTTCAGTTCGTGCGGTTCTTACGCCAGCATGATAGCGTTCAACAAGTACGCTTGCAAGTCTTATGTGCGCGACCTCGTGAAGTGCGCTCCCGACCTGCTGGTGCGTCAGGGCGAAGACCTGGACGCCTTTGTACAGAAGGCTTCAGCCGAGCTGCGCTTCCCCGTATTCGTCAAGCCCACTCAGGGCGGATCGAGCTTCGGGGTCACACGCGTGGGCGATCCTTCGGACCTTGCCGGGGCCGTGCAGTTTGCGTTCACCGAAGGTCCCATGGTGCTCGTGGAGCAGGGAGTTACGGGGCGCGAGCTCACTTGTGCGGCATATTTTGACGGCACCGAGGTGCGGGCGCTTCCGCCCATCGAAATCGTGAGCGACAATGAGTACTTTGACTACGACGCCAAGTACAATGGTCACAGCCGCGAGATCTGCCCGGCTCCAATAGACGCCGCGCTCACCGCCGAGCTGCAGCAGACCACCTGCCGCCTGTATTCGTTCATAGGGTGCAAGGGCGTCGTAAGGATGGATTACATCGCCGCTGCTGACGGTCTTTACTTCCTGGAAGTCAATACGATACCGGGCATGACAAGCGCTTCGCTCGTGCCCAAGATGATTCGCACGGCCGGGTTTGGCATCACTGAATTCCTGACCTGCATCATCGATAATACTTAGTGCTCCTCGCGCAGTTCATACGTGAGGGAGCGGCTGCTCTCGGGACTCTTTATCCTCCGAAGGAGGCAAGGAGTCTCGTTTTGCGTTTGTGCTCGGAACGGCTGGGGACAGAGTCGTACACCCACATCGTGGAGCCAGGTTTCGAGATTCCGGCCGGAAGTCTGAATGGGATCCAGGAAGACCTGAGGCGCCTGTCGGGCGGCGAACCGCTGCAGTATGTGCTTGGATATCAGGAGTTTTGCGGGCGCCGCTTCCGGGTTGGTCCAGGGGTGCTGATTCCCCGGCCCGAGACGGAAGAACTGGTCCGCGCGGCGCTGGAAAAGCTACCGGCGGAAGGCTCGGCGCTGGACCTGTGCACGGGCTCTGGCTGCATCGCCTGGACACTGGCGCTCGACCGCCCCGGCGCCCGCGTCACCGCCGTCGACATCTCCCCCGAAGCGCTCGCTGTTGCCGGATCTCAGATTGACAAGTTCGGCCCGGGGGAGGGGGTCCCTCTGGATACCATGGCCGCCCGTGGCCATGTGAACGGGAGGGGCCCAGCCTTTGGCTGGGAGGGATGTAGCGAAGCGGAAGTATCCAGAGGGACCCCCTCCCCCGGGCCTACGTTCGTCCAAAGGGATATCCTTCAGGTGCCGGAGGAATTCGAGGGGGCGCCGTTCGACGTGCTTACGGCCAATCCGCCGTACATACGCGAGAGCGAACGTGCGCAGATGCATGCCAATGTGCTGCAGCATGAGCCGGAACTGGCCCTGTTCGTGCCTGACGCCGACCCTCTGCTTTTCTACCGTGCAATTGCCCGCTGGGCGCAGCGCTTCCTGAGGCCCGGCGGCTTCGGGATAGTGGAGATCAACGAGGAGCTCGGAGCCGATACGGCCGGTGTTTTTGCTGCTGCCGGGCTCAAGGACGTGGCTCTTGCAAGCGATTTCAGGGGTAAAGAGCGCTTCGTGACTTTTTATAAATAGCCCTTCTGCGGCACCGTAAGGCCATTTTTCAAAATAAGCGTTACAAAGATTGCCCGAACGGATAATTCTTCGTCACTTTGCAGGCAAAAACTGCAACTATGAAGAACCGCATCCTTTTCGCCGCAGCGCTGCTCGCCCTTGTCTCCTGCACCGGCAGGGAAACCGTCACCGATACTCCGTCGCCAGCCACTCCTGACTTCTCGCCCCAGGGGCTTGCCCGCATGTTCACGCAGCTGCCGCTGGAAGAAGAGCACCTGCACGAAGTATTCAACGCCGTCGGACATTCCTCCGACAATGGCTACGACGAGGAATATACCATGAACTGCCTCGTGGGAAGTCCAGGCGCCGGAGTCGGAGACACGCCGCAGGCCCGGGCGCAGTCGGCCAGCGAGTGCACCAACCCTCTCCGCAATCTTATCAGGGACTACCTTGAAGAGCGTCCCGGCACGCGCAGCGGCGACGCCGACGCCATGCTCGAAGCCCTTGCGCGGACCGACTTCCAACTCTACTGGCCGTATTCCGAGAATTGGGACGGCGAAAGCTGGCCCATCATTACCTTCGACCCCGGATACGGTGCGTCTACAAACTACGGCTACCGCATTGCAAAAGGCGAAAACGGACTGCATGTCGTTGACTCCGTGCTTGTTGACGAAGCCATGGCCGTGGACCATCCCGTGTGGGTGTTCAACAATAATTCAGACGCGACCTTCACTCCTCTCAAGGTCGTTGCGCCCGGGGAGGCTGCGGCTGCGGCGCCTTCGGCCCGCCACCGCCAGCTTCTCATGACCAGTTTCCAGATGAAACGCAACTACGACTCCTGGTTCGGCGGCGCGAGCGAGTTCTGGATCAAGTGCGGCAGCGTAGAGGGCTTCAACGCCTCCACCGACGCGGAACTGAAGCTCTTCTATCCCAGCGTCACCGATTTCATCATCGTTGTGAAGCGCCGCTATGTAGGCCATGACCTGCCGTTCCAGGCCATCCTGGTGGGGGATTACACCTCACAGCTGGATAAGGTGGTGTTCATGATCACAGAGGACGACGGAGGCACCCGGACCAGCTGGAAGTGCGACGTGATGGTGAAGGTCCAGTCCAAGTCCTACGGCCTTACTGTAGACCTGCCGTACAACGAGAAGGACGACATGGTATGGCGCGGACAACTCTCCACGCACTTTTTCGAAGAAGAAGACCTGGTGCGCGGCCGCTTCGGAGACGTGGAACTCGTGTTCGAACTGAATTAAAATGTTATAACATATTTAAAATTTTGTTTTAACAAATGATTGCGCTATCTTTGCCGGAAAAAATTATAAAAATGATTTCTTTCCACCGTTCAGACTTTGGAAGCATTATCAAGATCGGTAATAGCAAGGGGCTTATTATTCCATCCCATATTCTAAAGGCTCTTGCCCTAAGAGAGAAAGATGAAGTCGAACTATATCTTGAAGGTAATATGCTGCATATCAAGAAGATAGAGCCATACACGGGGCCCTATACCGGTATTTTTGCCGATATGCCGAGGCCCGAACCAGGAGATCCTGATCCCTGGGGGGATAAAACAACAGAGGAAATCATGGAAGAATTGCGGAGCGGCAGCGGAAGCCGCGAAATACAGGAGTTTTGATGGAATCATTGAAATATTTGTTCGACACATGCATTCTTGTGGATATTTTCAGAGGCAAGGGGGGAGTGCAGGAAAAAGTTCAGGAGATAGGCTGGAGGCTTAGTTGTACGGCATCAGTTTGTTTGTGCGAGCTATATGCCGGGGCCTTCAAGCGTGGCCGTGAAGTGGAGTTCCAGCGTATAGAATGGCTGAAGTCAAAGATCGCCTGTCTCTCTTTTGACAATTCGGCCATTACTTATGGCAGGATTCGCGCCGAGTTGGAAAAACAAGGTCGCAGGATAGAAGATATGGATTTATTGATTGCAAGTATCGCCATCGACAATGACCTTACGCTGGTTACCGGCAATGCCGGACATTACGAGCGCATCCCAGGCCTCAAACTGCTCGTCTGGGACTAGACCTTGATCCTGCGAAGGCCATTAACACTATTTAGGAAGCCTTGCTTCTGACGGTCCAGGCCCTCTAAAAAAAGAGAGTTTCTTTTTTTTAAATAATTATCTATCTTTGTACACGTCAAAGGCATGGCCTTTGGCAGACATATTAGCGAAAGTGTTTTCGCGTTGTCCTGAGTCAAAATCTGGAAAATTTTTATGAGAAGGACGACGATGAGACACTCCGCTCGACATTGATATTGTCGCAAGTCGTGTTCTACGACCAGCTTCATATATCGTCGAGTGTGGAGTATCGGTCGTATTCATTTCTCATAGGTCCTTCCAGAACCTTGACTCGATGTATGCGAATCGGCTCCACACTTTTGTATTTTTAATATGACTGAGGAGCACGAGTCAGTAAAGCTACTACTAGAGTATGGGACAAAGTGATTCCATTAAAAAAAAGGCCCTAGAAAAACTAGACAGCATTGTTAAATTTGAACTTAAAAGAGCTATAGACTCATCTATGCCTTTTGATTTGGCTCCAAGTGCTCTTGATTGTTTCAGCGAAAAAGAGCAAAAAGAAATAGAATCCAATGCTAAGGCCCTATTTTACCTCCCTCGTTTAATCATGTACTGTCATAATAGAGACATCGAATTAATAGATGAGTATTTAAAACATCTTAATAGTATAAACGATGGTAAAGTGGTGTCTGATTAATTGTATTTTCAGCTGTTTTAAATCATTCTCTATAACATTGGCTCATCGAGTCCTGACATAATTCATGTTACTATGAAGAAAATACTATTATTATGCTTGCTTGTGATTTGTTCATTCATCAGCAAGGCCCAAGTTGTGCCATATCAGTTAGGCGAGACCGTTTCTGAAAATCAAAGCGAAATAACCTTCAAAGTTTATGTTTACTGTGACTCTAAAAAGGAGCTTCATCAGTGTGCATGCTTGGCTGCTATTAGAAGTGTACTGTTCAAGGGCATTCAAGGAACCAGATTTAATAAACCTCTTTTAAATGAAGGAGAGAGGTTATTGTCTGATAAGTATCCGTCCTATTTCAAAGACCTTTATAGCTGGAGATATGCTGATTTTGTTAAAGATTGCATAATTCTTTCAAAATTCAGAAAATCTGGTGTCGGGAAATCTACTCTCTATGAAGTTACAGTGAAACCGTATGAATTGCGTAAAGACCTGGAAAAGAATAATATAAGAACAAAATTCGGAATATGAAAAAAATTGTCTTTTACACAACCGCAATTGCACTCTCACTATTCTCCTTCTATACTAAAGCTCAAACGGTTGTACAGCCCAAAATAATGGTTATCCCTTATACAAAAGAAGGAGAGGATATCCGTACGGTCCTTGAAGAAGATTCTAATAAGCGAATAGCCCTATCCAAAATTAAAGAAGCTTTTGACGAGCGTGGAGTCTCCACCATTGATTTTGTCGCCAGGTTAAAGGCGGCAAATACGGCAAATGTCATGAACATGGACAATCAATCAGATATTAAGTCAGCGATTATCGATATGTCTGGTGCTGATATTTATGTGGAAGCTGAAATTATCTGTCAACAGACCACCGTTTCAGGCCAAAGCAAGCCGGAAAGTCGTGTGAAGATCAATGTTACAGCTTATGATATAGCCACAGGTACATCTCTTGCCAATAAAATAGGAGAATGCGGTCCTTTTTATACTGATGACATTGCAAAGTTATCCATGAAGGCAATCTCTTCTGTTGCCGATGATTTTCTAAGGGTAATGCAGACAAAATTCACGGACATTTCCGAAGAGGGGCGATCCATCATGATGATTATCACGTTTGACGAAGGATCAGTATACAATATGGAATCCGAAGTGGGAACACAGGGATTGACTTTGCAAGATGAGATAGAGCTTTGGGTCGATTCCAGCAGTTATAACAACAATTATCATCTTCAAGGAGTCTCTCCTTTGAATATGATATTCGACGACATTAAGCTTCCTCTCGTTGATGATACTGGAGCCAATTTCACAGCCAGTAAATACAGCATGAGCGCCTTGAAATTCTTCCGCTCGCTAGGAGTTAGTATCTCTAGATCTCTTAAGGGTAACACTTTATACATAACTATCAAGTAATATGAGACGCATTTCGATTATTCTTTTGGGGCTTGCCATCACTATTTTATCTGAAGCACAAACAATTGATGACATTGGGAAAATAGTTGTTGGCGTTAAAGTTCTTCCTACTGCGACACAAGAGACAAAAGATAATCAAGTGTTTTTGCAGAATAAACTGACTAACATCGCAGCGGCTGCCGGTTTTTCTTCATTCGGTAATAATGCATTTTTCATGACGCCATCCATATCAATCATTGATATGAGGAAAGCTGAGGGCGGGATGAAGACTATTTATGTTACTACTGGAGAGATATATTTAACAATTCAGGAAGGAGATAGTGGAACCGTGTTCGCCAGTTCTTCTTTCCCGTTCAAAGGATCTGGTACAACAAAGGAAGCAGCTATAAAAAACGGCGTACAAAAAATATCATATGGAAACTTAAAGCCTTTATTTGATGAGGCGAAAAGTCAGATCCTCAGCTACTATGAAGCAATGCAAGAAAAAATATTCGCCAATGCGGATATGCTGGTTGAGAATAAAGAATTTGATGCTGCAATTTCGGTTCTGCTTACAATCCCCGAAGAACTATTTGAGCCGTATAAGAAAGCATATGCCAAGGCATGTGATATTTATCAACAACGAGATACTTACGTTGCTGAGCAAATCGCATTAGAGATAAAAGAACTTAACAATGAAGTCTTGGTCAAGGCCCGCAATTTAATGGCATCTCATGATGCCGCAGGAACTCTTAAAACTTTATGGGATTATCATATTACCGGTACCGAGCAAGACAATGAATATAATAAGCTAGTAAAAGATGCCGAAGCAAGAATTACGGCTGAAGAGCAGGCTGCTATAGAAAAGGCCAAACGGGATTATGAAGAACGGAGACTAAAAGAAGAGAGGGCATATGCGGATAGCCGTCGAGAATACGAAGATAATCTTCAAGACCGCCGGCAAGCACTTAAAGACGAAGCAGATTATAGAAACCGACGGCTGGACCTTGAGAACAAGCTAGCCGATTACGAACGTGCTAACCAGCGCGAAATGACAGAGGCAATTAAGACAGTCGCGGTTGAATATATTAGAAATAACAATGGCTATTGAACATGAAGACTCCGCATTATTATTTTCTAATTCTTATAGCATTCCTTTTTCTTTATACTGAAGTCCCCGCCTCTTCGAAAAAAAAGTATGCGATAAAAAACTCACACACAATCGTTCAAATAGATTCCTACGGCCATATTGTCACTAAGTCTTCGACTGGCAGCCTAGATTGCAAACTGGCTGGAATAGTCGCTGAAAAATTCGAAAAAGCAGGTATAAAAACTGTCACTCGCTCTGTCTCTGGAATTAATACAGTCAAAAATGTGTTAGAAGAGAGTATGGATGAAGATTACTTAGATGGTAATGCTGTCCATGCAAGGCAAACTGGAGCGACAAACATAATACGCATAGAGACAATTGCGATTGAAATGGGGCAAAGCACATATTGGTATTTATTAATTCAAGATTATGACATAAGCACGGGCGAGATAGATCTTGGTAGCATATCACTTAATAATGAGGGTAAAAGTATTAATGAAAGCACAGCATATTCTGACGCTGTAAATTATATTGATCACTTTTTATTCAGTCATATATATGGCAAATTGATAATGACTTCCTTTGATAAGAAGAACATTATCATGTACCCAGATGAAGGTATAGGTGCTTTTGGAGACAACAAGTTAGTCTTGTTCATTGAGAAAGATGGTGGATTTGAGTATCTGGACTCTATAGATCCAAAGCGAATAAAGAAAGACGGTGCCAAGTATTTGGTCCCCATCAATAACAAGTGGCCAGTGTCCACAAGCAAAATAATAGGGGTTTTCAGCGATGAAAAACTGATTCCAATTTCAAGTTGTTCATATTCAATAAATTCTTCTGATTTAGATTTGTCTTCTCTGATTATGCTGACCTTGAAAACTGCTTTTGGGGAATATGGTCGGGTACGATTGAAGGACGATAATGATTCAGAATTCCAGAAAGAACGAGAATTACAGAAGTCCGAATCATATTTAGACGGTAGTGTCGTAAATGAATCATTCACACAAAGCCGTTACGATATTAACATCACAAATTTAAAAAACATAAATAACATTGTTCATTTTCATTTAATCGTAAAAGATGGTGATGTAGAAATGATGAGCACTCAAATTGAGTGTAATGTAAATAACCTAAAAGAAACGTTTAACAAATTAATAATTAATATCTTAACATGAGTAACAAGATTTGTTTCGCCGTTGGTGCGCTATTGTTCATGATCGCTCCATTCTCGGGCTTTGTTTCCTATGGGCAACAACTATCCGAAAAAGAAATGTTTCAACAGGTAGGACAACTGGTCCAGCAGGAAAAGGCTGCTATTCAAGCAATTGCAGCATCTAGAGATAAAAGAGTGCCGGGAACGCCATATAACAGTGCTGACAATACTGTTAAAATGATAAATTTCTTAGCAGATCCAGTTGCGACTGTTCTCGTAACCGCAATGACATCCGGGCTGGAAATTGATAACAATGAATACAATCAATCTGAATCTGAGAAAATTAAACGCATGTCTGAGCTTATGAACTATGCAATTCTATATAAAGCTGTTCAATCTTTAGATAAATACCATTACAAGGTTATTTTTAAAGATACAGACGCCGCCTCATTACGTGTTAGTAAAGATGAGTATGTTGATCAATTGATTTCTGACTCTAAAAATATGGGCGCCCAATATCTTTTTATGACTGATTGGGTTGTAGTGAACTTCTCAAATATTTACCAAAAGTCCTTTCTTCAAGTTAAAATGATTGATGTTTCTACAAACCATCAGTACTCTGAAAGTATCGATATGGGATTTAGTGTTCTTGACCAAGGATATGGAGGTGCCCTTTTGTCCTCAGAAACGCAGTCCACGATTCGGAATATAAAGGCCGCCGTTAATGCTGGAAAAATCAATAAAGAAAGTGAAGAATTTAACAATAGGACTAATAACGCAATCCGTTCTCTTCTACGTAGTGTGACTCCGTCTTATTTCGAAATGCGAAACTTAAAAGGGAAAAAGGTGGAGTTAATCTCAAGAAAGGTTAAATACCCATTTTATACCATCAATGATGTAGATGTACTATCTGTATATCAGCCCTCTCTTATATCTCATGAACTGAACTCAATGAGTAAGGAATTCATAGTATTAGAGCAGGTCGGCCAAGGGACAGGGAAAAACACGGCATATGAAATCGAGAAGCTGAGTGAAGGGCAAGGAGTAACACATCTGGTTTATAAAATGGATCAAGCCCCCAAAGAGATTATAGGTGAATTATCTTCTTCAAAGTACGATTTTACAACAACTTTCACATCTGCGAATCCAAATCCGAGCATTTTATTCAACATCCCTTTGTATAACAACGCTGTTGTCTTTTTTAGTCTTCCCTACGATTTGACATCGGTAGAAGGGTACTACAGGTATGCCGTTGACTACTACACGACTAAAGCTATCGAGTCCCTTCCTTTTGTCTCTTTCATCAATGGAGATTTATTTGCTCAAACTAAAAAGCAGAGACAGCAGCTACGCACCGAGGAAATGATTGAAACGCAGACAGCGGTGAAAATCGCCGCTGATGCAGGTAAATATGTTCTCAATATTGCTGATTATATCGGGGAAAATGACATCGTCTCTTTCTCGTTGGAATTAATTGAAACAGCCACTGGTGAAATCCTTCGTTCAAATCAAGTTAAATGTCATGTCACACGTTTGGAGGAAGTAATACAGAATTCAATCAAAGATGTTTTGATCCGTCCAGTTATTCTAAAAGATATCCAGGGCAACAGCATCCAGATTCTCTCGGAATCCAGCCTGTTCTTCCCAAAAGAGTCTTCCTTGATTCTTTCTCTTATAAAAAAGGATATAAATCCGATTACCGGTGAAAGCACTGAAGATTCTATTGATTTAGCATTTGTGGAGTATGCTGAATATCAGGGACAACAACACACCCTGCTAGTTAAAAAGATTTTGGACAACAACGAGTTCAAGGCTCTTAAAAAATCTTCGGCTTCACAGGGGCAACTATATTTAAGGGCCATATCCGAGAATGTCAAAAATGCAGAAAAAAGCAGCGATCCCGATTACGATAAATCACTCAAGTCAAAAAAGAGGAATTCTTTTATGGAAAAAATGAGTAATTCCATAAACGTCGAGAGGGGTGGAGATGGCATCAAACTAAACT
The DNA here is from genome assembly GCA_946405435.1 of uncultured Bacteroidales bacterium. Taxonomy (GTDB): domain Bacteria; phylum Bacteroidota; class Bacteroidia; order Bacteroidales; family UBA932; genus Cryptobacteroides. The sequence continues at coordinate 25,314 of CAMJHF010000018.1, read as the reverse complement.
TAGGCGGAGGAAAATAAATTAACAGATTTACCAAGACAAAATGAAACGCAGATCTCCATGACCTGCGTTTCATTTTCTCTTGGCAAGTTCTTTATTATTACATTCGGAATTGCGCATCTCAATCCTTTATTTCTCTGATTGTTGTTGTTCAATTGCTTTCCTATGAAAAAACCTGTATAATAATCAACATTGGAATTAGTCACGGGGAACAGATTCGACTGGACCATAACATTAAGCTATCTAACAGTTGCACACTGATAGATTTACTAAAGAGCATGACCGCTCTCCATGATTCTATTATGGGAGGTAAGAATGGACAATTGCTATGCCCCGGCCTCAAGCTGCTTGTCTGGGACTAGACCTTGATCCTGCGGCGATATGCAGCCGTGAGATAGACAGTCCGGGCCGCCAGATGGGCGAAATAGGCCCCCAGCAGCAGGTGCAAGCATGCATCGGCCCCTGGCTGCAGTGCGCCGGCCATCAGCAGCTTACCCACGTACCAGCAGCCGAAAAACCCCAGCAGGGCGAGTCCCATGGCTCCGAAAAGACTCCTCGACTCGGTGGCCCCGAGATAGATTCCGTCCCAGGTAAACGCAGCGCAGCCAAGGGGCGGCATTATTATCAGCCACGGCAGGAACCTGCGGCACCTGTCCACCACCGCAGCGTCGTCGGAAAACAGCCCCACAAGCGGCCCGCCGACTGCGGCATATATGCCGATAAACAGCACGGCGATTCCCATGCTCCAGGCAAATACGTACCGTACGGTGCGACGCAGCTGCACGGCGTCCCTTTCGCCGATGAACCGCCCTGTGAGCGCCTCACCCGCGTATGCGAAGCCGTCGGTGAAGTAGGAGAATATCATCAGCAGGTGCATCATTATGGACGAGCAGGCCAGCAGATCGTCGCCGAATCCCGCGGCGATGATGGTGTAGCCCATGTATATGGCGGTGAAGCACAGCGAACGGCCGAGCAGGTTGGCGTTCATCTTGAGGAACGGCCCCAGGCTGCCAAAGTGCAGCAGTTCGCGGAGGTACTTTCCCGCCACCGTGCTGAACACGTCGCGGTACTTGAACACGCACACCGCCACCACGAACAGCAGGCCGGAACACTGCGCCACAACGGTTCCGGTGGCGATGCCGTCGAACCCCATCCCCTGCCAGCCTAAGCACCCGAATGTCAGCAGGATAGAAGCGGCGATGTTGACGGAATTCACCACGAGGTCGGTCCACATGGAACTCACCGAGTCCTGCATGCCCACGAACCAGCCGCGGAACACCATCAGCGCCACTGTGGCAGGAGCCGCCCAGATGCGGATGAAGAAATACCGGAGGGCGAGCCCGCTGACTTGCGGCGAGGCGTTGACCAGCAGCATCCCCAGTTTGGCGAATGGGCGCTGGAACACCAGAAGCGGCAGCGACAGCACGGCGGCAAGGCCGATACCGCGCACGAAGATGCGGGCGCACTCATGGGCGTCCCTCCGCCCGTAGGCCTGGGCGGTAAGCCCTCCGGTGCCTGTGCGCAGGAAGAAAAAGTTCCAGTACAGCAGATTGAGGAGCATGGAACCCACCGAAATGCCGCCGATGAACGAAGCGGCGCCTCCTTCCAGATGCCCGGCAAGCGCGGTATCCACCATGCCTACCAGTGGCACGGTGAGGTTGGCCAGAATGCTGGGCAGCGACAGGCGCAGTATCTCGCGGTTCAGGGACCGGACTGGTAAAAACTCCTTCACGGCAGGACAAAAATATAAATTCTTTGCTAAATTCGCGGTATGAAAGCGTTGAATCTACATGCAGTGGGCGATCTTCGTTACGAAGAAGTCCCCGATCCCGTGCGCGAGCCGGGCGAAGTTCTCCTGAAAATCAAGGCCTGCGGTATCTGCGGCAGCGATATTCCACGGATATTCAAGAAAGGAACTTATCATTTCCCGACCATCCCCGGACATGAATTCTCGGGGCAGATTGTCGATGCCGACAATCCCGGACTCATAGGCAGGAACGCCGCCGTGTTCCCGCTTATCCCCTGCCGCAAGTGTGCAGCATGCCAGGTCGGCGAATATGCCCAGTGCTCCGACTACGACTACTACGGTTCGCGTCGCGACGGGGCCTATGCCGAGTATCTGGCCGTCAAGGAGTGGAACCTGGTATTCTTCGACGATATCTCCTACGAGGAGGCCGCAATGTGCGAGCCGGCCGCAGTGGCCCTGCATGCCGTGGGACTCGCAGACATCAAGATCGGCGACAGCGTAGCCATCTTCGGAGCCGGCCCCATAGGCATGATGCTGGCTTTGTGGAGCAAGGCTTCCGGAGCTTCTCGCATCATCCTCTGCGACATCGACCAGGCCAAGGTGGACTTTGCCGTCAAGATGGGCTTCGATGCCGTCAACAGCGCCCGGACCGACGCTTCGGAATACATACGCGAAGTCACCGGCGGCCGCGGAGCGGACGCATGCATCGAAGGGGCCGGCGCCACCCAGACTTGGGAGGCTTGCGTCAAGGCCGTCAAGAGCTTCGGCCACGTGGTATGCATGGGCAATCCTTTCGGCGACATGACGCTCACCCAGGCCACCTACAGCCAGCTCCTCCGCAAGCAGCTCACCGTACGCGGCACCTGGAACAGCAGTTACAACGACTCGCGCAACGACTGGCGCACAGCCCTTGACGCCATCAGGAAGCACATCGTGGACGTGCGCCCGCTGGTTACCCACCGCTTCGGCCTGCAGGACTACCAGAAAGCCTTCGACATGATTCTTGGGCGCAAGGAGTTCTACAGCAAGGTTATGTTTATTCCGGAGATGTAAATGAACGGATTCTGGACAGTACTGATGTTGGTATTCTCCAACATCTTCATGACTTTTGCCTGGTACGGGCACCTCAAGCTCAGCGAGATGAAAATATCAACAGGATGGCCGCTCATCGTGGTCATCCTGTTTTCGTGGGGTATTGCGTTCTTCGAATACTGCCTCACCGTGCCCGCCAACCGCATCGGTTTCCAGGGCAACGGAGGCCCATTCAACCTGCTTCAGCTCAAGGTGATCCAGGAGGTCGTGTCCCTTACGGTTTTCACGGTCATCGTGATGTTCGTGTTCAAGGGACAGACCATCCAGTGGAATCATCTTGCCGCCTTCGCGTGCCTTGTGCTGGCGGTGTTTTTTGTGTTTCTTAAGTAAACTTTCGCTTAATATTCTCTGAAACTCCCGTATTGAGACAGCACCTGCTGATACGCAGCAAGGGTTCCGGTGGGCACTAAGAATGTAATATTGCTATAATATCCAGAGGAAAGCCCGAACGCTCCGGGGGCCAAGGTCGGGGGCGTAGTTCCCAGGAACTGTATGGCTAGATCAGCGTTCGGATTCTGGACTCTCAGGAATTCATAGCCAAGATAATTCAGATTGGGCCCGAATGTCACAAAACGCAGACTATCCGCTCCACTGAACACCCACCGCTCGATTCTTTCTACATTCTGCAGATTCACTGTCTCGATTGATGAGCACCCGGAGAAGGCACTTTCTCCGATTGTCAGTAATCTGATTCCGCCCAAGTATGCCGGGAAGTCGGCAAGCCCGGCATGGCCCGAGAATGCATGAGCCCCGATTGAAGTGACCGTCCGGGGCAGCGACATATATTCCAGGACTCCAAGAGTAGTATTATTCTGACCTTCATACCAACCCTGGTAAGGGCTGCTGCCGTTCTCAAGACCGTTATCAACCACTTCTTGAACCGGTTCGGGGAATTTGACCACGCAAACTGTAGAACCGGCAGTCACGGTGGACGAAGGGAAAGGAACAGCAGGTTCGTAAGTCTTGTTTGCATCGACGGTCCAGGACATGGCCTCGGCTTCGGAAGCGTTCTGGCCGCAGGCGGCTTTCACCCTGTTGCACTGGAGCTCGAAATCGGTGCCGGTGCCATGGAACCACACTTCATTGTCGGCCTGGTACACAGTCTTTGCCATCGACGCCCAGTTTCCGGAATCATAGCCGGTGTTATAGCCCGGGACATAAATCTTTACCGCGAGAGAATTGCTGAAAGCTCCTGCCGTAAGAGCTGGCGCCGTACTTGACTCCATCATGACTTTCGTCAAATTGGGGCAATAGGAAAAAGCCTGGTTGTAAATGGCCTGTACGGATGCAGGAATGTTTATTTCCTCCAACTGCTGGCTGTCAGCGAAAGCGCCCGCAAAAATCCACTCAAGCCCTTCTGGAAGTGTAATTTTTTTGCATACAGATGATAAAAACGCATAAACACCTATATATGTAACGCCAGATGGTACAACGCATTTATACTTATGAGTCGGATGGTTCGGAGCAAAAGAATATAATAAGCCATCGTCACCAATCAGGAAGGCGCCGTCTTGCGAAGTATACTTCCCTGAAAATCTCCGCAAAGACACGCATCCAGAAAACGAATTATAACCTGAGTCACTGGCACCGTCTGGGAATGAAGACCAGCTGGCATTCAGGCAAGTCACAGATTGGGGAATCTTTATACCCGTAAGTCCGGATTCTCCGAAAGCCTCGCTCCCGATAACCTCAAGATTATCCGAAAGGTCAATTGAGGCCAGGCTCGAGCAGCCATAAAAAGCACTGTCACCGATAGTTGCAACATTATCGCCCATGGATACCGAAGCAAGGCTTGAACATCCCGAGAAAGAATAGTTTCCGATAACGGAAAGGCCCTCCGGCAGGACAATGCCGGTAATGGAGGCGTTGCTGTTGCTGGAGCCGGCCTGGAAGGCTCTGTCATCCAGGACGGTCAGAGGCTGCTTAAATGTAATCAAGCCATAGCCAAGATCGGAGAAGAATCCTGTCTGGTCAAAATCAAATTCATTGGAAGAGCCTGATGCGAGAGTATAAATCGCCTCCGCAGTTCCAGTGTAGTAAATCTGATTGTCCGCCGGATACTCGCTTTCCACGATACGACTTTCAAGGTCTCCCCAATTGGTTGTGGCTAAATAGTTTGCCTTGGAGCCCAGAGGAACGTAGATCGGACACGTCGAACCCGAGAAGGCTGCAGTAGTCACAAGTGTAGGGGGCGTGGCACCCTTCATCACAATTTTGGTCAGGCCAAAACAATCCCTGAAAGCGGCATTGCCAATTGACTGAACGCTTGAAGGAATTGTAAGTTCGCTCAGGTATTGGCACCTGACCATGGCAAAATCTTCTATTTCTTTCAGACCATCCGGCAGCGACAGGCTGGTGAACTCGGAGTAGCCCAACGAATAGCCGCCCAGTGTCTTTACTCCCTGAGGTATGGTACAGGACAGCTTGTGGACGTGGTTGGCCTTTGCAAAAGACACAAGCCTTTCTCCGTTGTCGGTCAGCAGGAAAGCTCCGTCTGCAGTGGCGCCATTGCCTCTGAAAGTGCTTAACTGTGGAGTATAGTAGAATGGATTGGCTCCAATAGTGTTTAGCGATGAAGGAATCTCAACACTTTCCAAAACCATATTGCTGCCGAAGGCATACGGCCATAACTCCTGAAGTCCGTCGGGCAACTGAATTGCCCTGAGGTTCTGACAGTTATAAAAAGCTTTGTACCTTATGGACGTGACATTGTTGCCCATCGATACCGACATCATGCGCCAACATAGCTCAAAAGATGATTCGCCGATTACCTGCAGGCTCTGAGGAAGGGTAACGCTGGAAAGCTGCGAACTGTAATCGGCCATATAGAACGCCTTGTCGTCCAGCACGGTCAGCGGACTCTCGAAGGTAATCACACCCTTGTCGGCCACGGCATCGTAGGTGTTGGACACCACCACATTACCAGTGGATGCCGATACCTTATATTCACACACCTCATGGTTATCAGTAGTATACCAGATTTGATTGTCCCCGGGCTTTATCCAACCGGTACCCTGATTCTCTATACGGACATCAACGGGGTCAGACAAGTTCCTGAAAGCATTGCGATTGAAGGGACGGGTAGAATTCAAGATATATGTTCCTTCGTACCCGTCGCTTCTGTAAGCCGTAAAAGAAACCCCTGTCTGAATGGTTACATCAGGAAGGGTAATTATATAATACCTGACACCTGGTTGGAATGTTCCCCCTTCCGGAGCATACAATGTAATCTTGTCCAAACCGGAAACCACTTCCTTGACATATGGCGTCGGGACAGAGCCCGAATCATCCAAACCGATAGTATACCTTCCCGCCAGGCTTTCATTATTGAGAGACTTCAACTCAATAGAAGTGATGTCCGAACGACTGAATGTGATAAAGAAGCCGGAATAAGCATTCTTGAAATAAATATCCAAGGTTTCAGCCCGTCCGATAGATACAGCATATCCATCCCCAAAAGATTCGGCCTTGGCAATCTGCCCGTTTAAAATATAGGTTGTGATGGTTGCCGTCTTGGATATGCCGTCTGGTTCTTCATAAACAGCATTTTCATTGTAGGGATACAAAGCCCAGGAATAAGAAATGTCGCCTGTCTCATCATGCCCCATAATAAACGAAACCGTCCCCCTGAATTTAGCGGCAGATGCGGGTTCGGTATTGATGGCTGTAAACTTGGCAACTTCTCCGGCACTGAAGACCATAATCTCATCTCCAGGATTCCATATAAATCTACGGTTTGCATCCAATCCGGTCTTTGTTCCCGGAGAATCATCAGCATAAGCATTTAACGTAACTTCGCCTTGAGCGACAGCGCCCCGTCGATAATTAGTCGGGATGTCCTGGGCCAGTTCCTTGACCTGGCATGATAAAGCAAGAATGGCACAGGTGAAGGATACAAACAAAAATACAAATAAACGTCTCATGAGATAACTATTCAGGATCTTCTTCTCCCGGTGTTTCGCCGCTAGGGTTGCTACCTTGCAACACCGAAACCGTCATGTCAATAATCAACTCATTAACCTTCGGAGCCGCATAGGACTCCATTGCTGTGGGATTCTTTTTCATACTATTAACCGTTTTAAATTGATTTGAATCACGTTGGGAACGCACGACTATTAATAGCAAAGGCCTTGGCCAATGTTCTTAAAGAAGTGGCAAGATGTTGATGCTAAAGAGATTACCTCCCTTCAGAAGAAGATTCTTCCGCAACGAGGCGGAAGAGCGGCGTATCGCCTGATCTATTTGCAGATACCAGCGCATGTTGCAAATTTAGTATTTACGGCGTAAAAAACAAGGCTTTCCGCCCTTTATTTACATCTCGAATCCCTTTGACAATGAGCGAGTTTTGACTTTATCCCCATCGACTCTTCACCCCTTGTAGCGTACAAGGTCGATTTTTTCGCCTTAGACCTTGTACGCTGTTTCGGCCCTGCAATGGCGTCCAAAGCCTATCTTGCGTACAAGGTGATCCCACTTAAATCCGACCTTGTACGCTCGCGACAATGCCCCTCCGTTGTTCTCCCACCTGCTCCAAATGCGAGACCTGCGTTACAGGGGCGTTTTTCATAATCTCCTGATTCCCAACACCTTGCTAAAGTTCCCGGGGGATTCTTCCCCTGGGAACTACTGGTAAGCACCTGGAGGACAGCACTTTACCAAAAACGCTATTCCCACCTGTTCTAAATGCGAGACTTGCACCACAGGGCGTTTTTCATAAACTCCTGATTCCCAACGTCTTGCTAAAGTTCCCGGGGGATTCTTCCCCTGGGAACTACCGGTAAGCTCCTGGAGGACAGCGCTTTACCAAAAACGCTATAGAACATCCACGGTCCAGGGGTAGCTCCGAGGGCTTCGGGGCCAAGCGACCTAGCTGAGCGTCCAGGAAAAGTTCCGAAGACGTAGGAGCGCAAGCGACCAAGCAGGGCGTCCGGGGGAAATGCTATACATACCTGCTCCAAATGCGAGACCTGCGTCACAGGGGCGTACCGAGGTGGTGGCGCGATGGTCCCTGGGGGGGCAGGGGGGAGGATGGTTGTGAGCGTTGTGTTAAGGCTCGGCCTTGATGCAATGCTCTGCGGCGGCGCAGAGCGCGTCGTAGAATTCCTGGCCGAAGACGCGCACCAGAGGGCCCTTCAGGAACTGATAGGCGCGTATTCCCTCGCGGCTGCCTTTCTCGAAGGCGTGACGGCAGATTTTCCATTTGTGCAGGTTCAGCGCCATCCCTCCGCCCTTGAAGCGTTTGACCCTGATCGGGTACAGCGAGCAGGACTCGGGCTTGCGGCAGCCGCACTTCTCTATGGCGCAAAGGCACGAGCCGTCCTCGGCGAAATGCGCAAACGCGCAGGCGGACGATCCGCAAACAAGCGGCGTCACCAGCTCTCCTTCAGGATCGATTTCGAAAAAACCGTTCAGCGCAACGGCCTCACGCCCCGACTCGAGCATTTCCCCGCAATACCGGGGATAATCCCTCTCCAACCCAGGCAATTCCGATTCAAGCAACGGAGCCCCGGCGTCGCCTTCTATGCAGCAAATGCCCTTGCAAGCCGCATAATCGCAGGCGAAGTACTCCAGCACCACGTCTTCACTCACCAGGATGTCGCCTATCTGGATTATCGTCCCGAACTCTTTCATTGAACCACGTACTCGCACTGGCACTTGGACAGCGATTCGAACAGCAGGCGGATGTCTTCGGCGCCGACGGCATAGATCCTTTCCTTGTAGCCGCTGAAGACGTCCCTTCCCATGGAGTTCCGATAAAGGATTATATCCCTGAACTGGGCGGGATTGGCCTCCGAAGAGGCATAACGGTTGCTGAGCATTGTCTTGCTCAGGTACAACGTCACCGGATCGGTGCCCTTGACGGCCAGGCGGTTGATAACTTCCCGCACCACCTCCAAAGCCCTTGCGGGAGTGGCCGGAACCACGCCGGCGGGAAGACTCTGCGGCGGGCAGGCCTTGCAACTGATATAGACGGAAAACTTCTCGGCGGGGATAAGGTCCGCAGTGCCTGTGACGCTGCAGTGCACTCCCTTGTCGGCCAAAGCCCGTACGAGTTCATTCTGCAGGACCGTGCAAGCCAGCTGCAGGCAGGTGCCGCTTTCCGGACTGAACGGCCGCAGCGCGCTCAGAGACACACTAAGGCCGCTCTGGCGCCAGCTGCCATGGTCGTAAGAAGTTGACCAGCATTCTCTTAATGGGTAAGCCTCGCGCGGCCTCACAACCCTTTGCCTGTTGTTTTTGAGATCCCCGAGGCCGCGGCACAGAAGGCGCAGCGTGAGAGCCTCGTCCAGGTCGCCCACCAGCACTATCAGGCCGTTGCGCACCGTAGAACCGCGGAGCGCGAGATAATCGTCGACGCGCTTGGGGAAGTCGGCCTTCGGAAGCACCGGGTGGCTACCAGTAGCGTACTTATAGTCAGGGCACATGGTGCTGTCCAGCACCGCCTTGGTGCCCGAGGCCGAAAACTTGTCACGTTCCAGGAGTATCGCCTTCTCGGCGCAATAGCGGTTGAAGGCCTCGCCGTCGGGTTTGGAATCGTTGGCCACGCTCAACATGGCCTTGAGTACCAGAGACAAGGCTCCTTTGGGGGCGGAACCGGTGAAACGCACATCCGACAGGTCCACCTGCGGCTCGAAGGAAATGCCGTTCATGGCCAGAAGGTCGGCGAAATACGCCCCGTTCATGCCGGCCACATTTTCGAGTCCGAGCACATCCTGCACGAACGCAGATTCCGGACCGCTTATATCCTTGACGTCGGCCCAGCCTCCCTTGACCATGAAGCCGTAGTGGAAAGCACCCTTGAGCTTGGTCTTCTTGAAAAGCACGTTCACGCCGTTCGAGAAAGTCCACAGTTTGCCCCCGCTGAAGGAATCGGCGGAGGTTGTGCGCAGACTGACCTTCCGGTGCGGTGAAGCCAGACGCAGGGTGTCCGCCTGCGTGGGCAGCTGCGGCAGGGCGGTGCATTTGGTCTCCCAGCCCTTGCCGAAGGCGGTTTCCAGCTGGCCGCCGTCTGGAAGCACCGGAGCGCCGAAGTGCATGCTGAGGTTGCGCCTGGGCGAGAGAGTGGCCGAGATGAAGCGGTTCAGCAGCTCCGTCTCCCTGCCTATATCAAGCCTGCGCCCATGGAAAATCGATGACAGGGTGGCCCTGGAGGCCAGATTGGCACCGTAAAGATAGGACGCTATGCATTTGTCCACGTACCAAGTGTTGGTGGAGGGGAGATTGCCGCTGTCGCGTCCGGCGGCGCTGCTTATCACGCTCCTCGCAAACGCCACCTCTTCGGGACGAGTGCCGAAATCGTCCAGCGCGGACAGAACGCCGGCAAGCGTGAATACGGCATCTTCCATCCTCGAAGCATCGGTGCAGACGTTCATCAGGAACAGCTCGTCGCCGGCGGTGGCGTCACTGCCCACATAGCGGAAACGGAAGTCGGCAAGCGGGATGCCGGCCTGCCGGAAGGCGTAGCGCAGGCGCCTGGAAAGTATCATCTCGAACTCCTCCGCCAGAAGGCGCGCCGCAACCGGCTGGATGGTGTTCATCATCTCCGGGTCGGTGCGGGGCGAACGGTAGCTGAGGCGGATTTCACCCACTGGAGACTTGCCCACGCTCACGTTCGCCTCCTCGCGGGACTGCCAATCGTAGCCGGAAGTGAAATCCACCGGCGTACGCTTGGACAGCGTCATGGACAGGATGCGGATGCGCTCCTGGATGGCGGGAACGTCGATGTTGCCGCTGACTACCAGCGCCTGCTCGTACTGGGAAGAACGGGCCAGGTCGAAGAGCAGCAGCAGCGTAGAGTCGCATACCGCAGGAGCAGCCACCGGCACGTTCTGGAAACGGAACACCGTAGCTCCCCGGGTACGCTGTATGTAGCCCCTTTCGCCATAGCCGACAGAGTTGCGGGCCAGGAAATGATAGGGCTTGCGGTCCTGGAAATTGGGAAGATGCACAAGGTCTTCCCTGGCTCCCTCGCCACGAGAGGGCTGGACCAGGGCGAAATCGGCAAAACCCAACTGGGCGGCATTGTTTACAAGATAGTACGTAATGCCGTCGGGCAGTTTGCCGGTGGTGATTTCAGAAGCCTTGGACAAAGAAGGCAATTCCTGTGCCCCCAGGCCGCCGTTAAGCAGCAGTCCGGATATGATGCAAAGGAATATTGTCCAAAGGCGTCTCATTAACTATTTTCCGAAAATCTCAGCAAGTTTGGCGCCAAGCTCTTCGCCGCGCAGGTCCCTGGCCACGATTATGCCCTCGGGATCAACCAGCATGCTGGAGGGAATGGACTTGATGTTGTAGGCGTCGGAAGCCACGGTCTCCCAGCCCTTGAGGTCGGAAAGATGAATCCAGGGCATGTCAAGGTCCTTGATGGCCTTGAGCCAGGCCTCTTTGTCGTTGTCGAAAGACAGGCCCACGATTTCGAGGCCGAGGGGATGATACTTCTTGTATGCAGCCACAACGTTGGGCATCTCCCTGCGGCAAGGACCGCACCAAGAGGCCCAGAAGTCTACGAAAACCCACTGGCCGCGGCCGAGGAACTCGCTGAGTTTATGCATCTTGCCTTCGGTATCGGGCTCCTCGAGGTCGGTAAACTTCTTGCCTATCGCGGCCTGCTTGGCAGCCTCGATCTCGGCCCAGCGGGCATTCTGCTCGTCGAGCTTGGCCTTCACGGCCAGGGTCGCAGGATGCTTGGCATAGGGGGCGTCGGACTCGAAGAACTCCTTGGCGGCATCGTCATCAAGGGTCTGAGCAATGTCGGAGGCGAAAGCCGCGGGAATAAGGTTGTCGGGGTTGTCCTTGATGATGCTCTGCACCATTTCCTCGTAAGACTCGTCCATTCCCTCGATAAGGGAACGGAACTCTTCTTCGCCGGCTTTCTGCTCCTCGGGAGTACGGGCCTTGTAATCACTGACAGCCTTCTCGTAGGCACGTTCGATGGCGCCCAGGAAGCCCTTGTAGTAATTCACTTTCTGGTTGAGCTCGGAACCGGTGAGTGCACCGTTGGTAATGTCGATGCTGATGGGGGTGCCGTCGTTGAAGAAGAGGAAATCCTTGCCGCCATCTTTCTGGGTGACGGAGATAAGGGCCATGGGCTCGGCCTTGCCGCTTATCGTACGCTGGCGGGCCTTGTCGGTGCTGGACACGATGGATGCCTGGGTGGCCACATTCACCAGATTGATGGTGGCGCCGGGGGCACCGGTGATGGAGGCTTCGAACTTGGTCTGGCCGCCGGAGCAAGCTCCTGCCAGGGTTAGGCAGCTCAAGACTGCGATGGAGGTTAACTTTTTCATATTGATTATTTTATACTTTTTCTTTACGTCCGCTGCGACGGCTGCGCTCGGCGGCGAAGCCCATCACGTGGCTTTCTATCGATACGTCTATGGTGCTGGACAGCAGGCTGGGGTCGTGCGCCGCCACGGCTTCCACGAAGTCGCGGGCCAAGGGCCAGTCGCCGCCGCCGTGGCCGGAGCCTTTGTATTCAGGGATTTCGCTGACCTTGAGGTTCCAGACCTTGGGCGTGCGTGTTTTGAAATCCCACAGTGTGAAGGATGTGCCGTCGCCGTCGATGTAGCCCATGGTGCCCATTATGCGGGTGCGGCGGCCGCCGTGGGGTGCGAAGGCCTCCATGGAGAAGGCTGCGGTCTGCCCGCCTTCGAAGACCATCTCGCTGACGTAGTGGTCCGGCTGGTCGTTGTCGCAGTGATACACGCAGCGGGCATAGCTGTCGTACGGCGGAGTGTGGAGGCGCTGCAGGATGAAGTCCGGGTCGCGGTTGCCGTCCAGGTCAAACACGTTGAGGTGGCGCTTCTGGCGGCAGTAGATGTCGATGGCGTTGTATGGACAGGTGTCGGCGTGGGGACAGCCGTCGGTGCACTTGAGAGGGGCGCCCTCCGGAGCATTTTCCGGCTTGAAGAGGTGCAGGGAGCCGTCGGCCACGATGCTCTTGCACGGAGAGTCGATAATCCAGCGGAGGATATCCAGGTCGTGGCAGGACTTTGCCAGGATGATGGGGGTGGTCTGCTTGGAGTCGCGCCAGTTGCCGCGCACGTAGGAATGTGCCATGTGGGCGTACTGGATGGGCTCCATGTGCTGGACGCTCACCAGCTGGCCGATGGCGCCGCTGCGGACCACCTCGCGAAGGGCGATGAAGTACGGCGCGTAGCGCAGCACGTGGCAGACAGCCACGATGCGGTCGTACTTGTGAGCCTGCTTGAGGATGTTCTTGCATTCTTTCTCAGTGGGGGCGACGGGCTTTTCGAGAAGCACGTCGTAGCCCATCTCGAGGGCCTTCATGCAGGGGGCGTAGTGCACGTCGTCGGGGGTGGAGACCACCACCGCATCAGCGAACTTGGGCACTTTAAACACCTCGCTCCAGTCGCCGAAACGGTGCTCCGGCGGCACTCCGTGGGCGTCGGCCATCTTGCGGCAGCGGTGCTCCAGGATGTCGGAGACACCCACCACCTGCACGGCGTCAGGATACTTCTTGAAGTAACCGGCATACACGTTTCCGCGGCTGCCCGCACCGATGACCACCACGGTTATGCGGCGGTTCACGCGCGGCGCCAGGGAACGGATCGGCAGCTGCATATCGTTCAAAGAGCCGTCCGGCGTCTGCGGCGCATCGGCGGCGCCTTCAAGGAGGCTGGTTCCCGCAGCTTTTGCTGCAGCCTCAGCCGCCGGCAGGCCGACTGCGGCCCCAGCCGTCACGGCCCCTATCGTCTTGAGAAAATCCCTGCGAATCATATATCCGAAGTATTTAGACTTCAAATATAACTAATCTCCCTCAAATCTCAAAACCACCCCTCCCGGCAGCCCCCCAGCTCCTCAGAATCGGCCCTTTGCGAGGACGAACGGGAGTTTCCCGGCAGTTTGTCCTCAGAATCGGCTTTTCGTGAGGACGGACTGGTGTTTTTCGGCAGTTTGTCCTCAAATACGGCCTTCCGCGAGGACGGACTGGTTTTGTCTGCTGGGATGGAGGGAGGGGGAAAAAAATTTGTCCTCAAAGCTTTGGCGCTTTGGGGACAAACTAGAGCGAGATTCCGGAAGGCCGGAGATCCGGGGATGTTATTTCTGGCGGATGAGGATTCCGTCGGGGGTGGCGTCGACCTGGATGGCGCTGTCTTTGTGGATGTGGCCTTCCAGGATTTCGCGGGCGAGGCGGTTGACCAGCTCGCGCTGGATGAGGCGCTTGACAGGCCTGGCTCCGAAGTCGGGGTCGTAGCCGTTCCGCACCACGTAGTCTTCGAATGCCGGAGTGTATTCCAGGGCCACGTTTTCATCTTCCAACTTCTTCTGCAGCAGCGACATCTGGATACGTGCAATCTGCCGTATGTCTTCCGGAGTGAGGTTGTCGAATTTGACGATCTCGTCTATTCGGTTGATGAATTCCGGTCTCATGCGCAGCCTCAGTTCCTCTTCCTTGAGGTTGGAGGTCATGATGAGGATGGTGTTCTTGAAGTCCACCGTACGCCCCTTGTTGTCGGTCAGCCGGCCGTCGTCGAGCACTTGCAGCAGAATGTTGAACACATCGGTATGCGCTTTCTCGATTTCGTCCAGCAGCACCACGGAGTAGGGTTTGCGCCGCACGGCCTCGGTGAGCTGTCCACCCTCGTCGTATCCGACATATCCCGGAGGAGCGCCGACGAGCCTTGAGACCGTATGCGACTCCTGATACTCGCTCATGTCGATTCGGGTCATCATACTTTCGTCGTTGAACAGAAACTCCGCCAGCGCCTTGGCCAGCTCGGTCTTGCCGACGCCGGTCTGTCCGAGGAAGAGGAAGGAGCCGATGGGACGGTGCTCGTTGCTCAGGCCGGCACGCGAACGGCGTACGGCATCGGACACCGCTTCTATTGCCTTGTCCTGGCCCACGACCCTTTTGTGCAGTTGCTCTTCCATCTTGAGGAGCTTCTCCTTCTCGCTCTCCAGCAGCCGCCCCACGGGGATTCCGGTCCAGCGGGCGACCACCTCGGCGATGTCGGAGGGACGCACTGATTCGGTGATGATGGGGTCTTTGATCGCCGCCTGCTTGGCGCTGAGTTCGGCAATGCGCTGCTGCGCTGCCGACATGCGGCCGTAGCGAATCTCCGCCACCTTGCCGTAGTCGCCGGAGCGCTCGGCTATTGCGGCGTCGCGCTTGTACTCCTCAATCTGCATGCGCAGGTTATTGAGCTCGGTCACGATGCCTTTCTCTTCGTTCCAGCGCTTCTCCAGTTCCGCCTTCTTGGACTTCGCCTCGGCAAGTTCGGTATCGATTTTTTCGCTCTTCAGCGACGTTCCCTCGCGCTTGATGGCCTCTTTCTCTATCTCGAGCTGACGGATGCGGGCGTTCAGGTCGTCGATGGGTTCCGGCACCGAATTCATCTCAAGGCGAAGCTTGCTCGCCGCCTCATCCACCAGGTCGATTGCCTTGTCGGGGAGGAAACGGTTGTTGATGTAGCGGTGGCTGAGATTCACAGCAGCTATAAGCGCATCGTCTTCGATGCTCACGCGGTGGTGCGTTTCGTACTTTTCCTTCAGGCCACGCAGGATCGCGATGCTCTCGGCCGGCGAAGGTTCGTCGACCATGACCTTCTGGAAGCGGCGCTCCAGGGCCTTGTCCTGCTCGAAGTACTTCTGGTACTCGTCCAGGGTGGTCGAGCCGATGGTGCGGAGCTCGCCGCGGGCCAGCGCCGGTTTGAGGATGTTGGAGGCATCCATGGCGCCGCTGGTGCGGCCTGCGCCCACCAGAGTGTGGATTTCATCGATGAAGAGGATGATTTCGCCGTCCGAGTCAACCACTTCTTTTACAACGCCTTTGAGCCGCTCTTCGAACTCGCCCTGGTACTTGGCGCCGGCTATCAGGGCGCCCATGTCAAGGCTGAACACGCGGCGGTTCTTGAGGTTCTCGGGCACCTGCCCGTTGACTATCTTCATTGCAATTCCCTCGGAAATTGCAGTCTTGCCCACGCCCGGCTCACCTACCAGGATGGGGTTGTTCTTGGTCCTGCGGGACAGTATCTGCAGGACACGTCGTATCTCGTCGTCCCGGCCTATCACCGGGTCGAGCTTCCCGGATGCCGCGGCCTGGTTGAGGTCGATGGCATACTTGCTTAAGAATTCATATTTGTTTTCCATAATCTTTCATTGGGTTTTTCCAATTCCCGGCTTTTTACAGGTCAAAATATATTCCAGTGACAAATTGTCACATTATTGCTATCTTTGCGGAAGATTATGAAAAAAGCTATTCTGTGTCTAGCGCTGGCAGCGGCGGGGATTGTGCTCCGCGCCCAGCAGGCCCATGTCGACGAGATATCATTCGACGCCCGGGCCACCTTTCACCAGCAAACCACCGACGGAGTGTATGACTCTCATTTTCAGGGAGATTACTTCAACTTCCACATAAAGGGACAGATTGCCGACGGGCTCACGTTCAGAGTGCGCCAGCGCCTCAACAAGAAGATTGAGGATGCCAACCCGTTCAATGCCACCGACTTTCTCTGGCTCACGTGGCAGGCCTCGCCCAAGTGGTCATTCACTGCGGGCAAGCAGCCCATCATGGCCGGAGGATACGAAATAGACTCTCCTCCTATCGACGTCTATTACTACGGTGCCTTCAGCGCCAGGCTGTACCAGTACTATGCCTTCGGCGCTTCTGCGACCTTCTCGCCGGCCGAGGGGCAGGCCATTTCCACGCAGTTCATCCCGTCGCCCATTTCCCCAGTGACGCAGAATGCCTATTCCTACAATCTCTACTGGAACGGGCACATCTGGCCATGGTGGAAGACGATCTGGAGTTACAACCTGGTGGAGGACGAGCTGCACCGCAAGATGAACTGGGTGATCCTGGGCAACCGCTTCGACATGGGCAAGCTGGTGGTGGATGTCGACTTGATAGACCGGTTTGCGTTCCATCAGGCCAACCCCCTGAGTGACTGGTCGTTAATCGTAAAGGCAATACTCACACTCGGCAAATGGAACCTGTGCACCAAGGTGGGATACGAACTTAACGACGCCGCCAACGTGGATGCCGACGGCCTCTCCTACGACCTGGTGCTGCCGGCCGGCAACGACTACTTCTACGGCGGCGCCGGAGTGGAGTACTTCCCCCTGGGCAACGATAAACTCCGCATCCATCTGGCCTACTTCGGCGACAACCACGACCGCGTCCACAACTTCGACCTCGGCCTCACCTGGCGCTTCACCGCATATAAACGCAAATAGCCCTTTCCGTTCCGGCCCGCCAAACCAGCGCTTGGCGCACTGATCCGCCAAGTCTGCATTTTGCGCAGATTCCCCCTTTTTTCGGCGTTTGAGGTCCATACGCCGGCACCCCAA
This sequence comes from uncultured Bacteroidales bacterium, assembly GCA_946405435.1. Lineage (GTDB taxonomy): Bacteria > Bacteroidota > Bacteroidia > Bacteroidales > UBA932 > Cryptobacteroides. Next base: position 8,165 of record CAMJHF010000018.1, on the reverse strand, counting down.
GCGACGCTTTCGCCTGTTTTCGGCGTTTGTGGTCCACCTGCCATCACCTCAGATGACGGTATACTGAATTTGAAGTTCGGTGGAGGGGGATGCTCCGGAAAAATGTGCCACCCTCGGCATCATAAGAGGGAGGGGCCCGCAAGCGAAGCGCAGTGGGAGGGGTCGCGTAGCGACTTTTTCCGGAGCAACCCCCTCCGCCGAACTTGCCTTCCCGTCAATCCCCCTTTTCCATCCTCTCCGGAAACTTTTTCTCCCGCATCCCGTCTTCTGAGGTCCATCCGTTGGCACCCAAAGAGACGGTTTTGCCCGTTTCCGGCGTTTGAGGTCCATCTGCCGGCACCCCAGACGACGGCATGCTGAGATTGCGGCGGCGAAGAAAGGAGGAAGGAAAGAGGAAAAGGAGGAAGGGAAAAAGAAAAAGGGGGGAGGGAAATAAATAAATAAATAAATAAAAAGTGAAGATAGGAAAACAAAAAAACGGCCGCGGACGGGGGTCCGTGGCCGTGATATGTGTGCGGGCCGGATTATTCGGCGGGAGCTTCGGTGGGAGCTTCGGTGGGAGCCTCGGTGGTGGGCTCGGTCTGGTCGACGGGGGCGGTGGGGAAGGAGGGCTGCTCGTCGGTGGCGACGTTTTCGATCTTGTCGGTTACGTCAACGCCGGTGCCATTGGTACCGGTGGTGAAGGATGCCACCACGGAGACAACGATGATGAAAGCCACGAGGCCCCAGGTTATCTTTTCGAGGATGTCGGCCGTCTGACGGACGCCGAAGGTCTGGTTTCCTGCTACGAAGTTGCTGGCCAGTCCGCCGCCTTTGCCGTTCTGGAGGAGAACAACGATAATAAGGAGTATGGCAGCTATGACCACGAGCACTGTCAGGGTTGTGAATAATGCGTTCATATCAGTTTTTGTCTAATTTTTCAATAAGGGCTGCAAAGTAAACACTTTTTTCCGGATATCGCAAACTTAGTTTGGAATAAATTTGTTTTGCCTCATTAAGATAGCCCTGTTCCGCATAAATTCCCGCAAGGGTTTCGGTACACAGGTCGAAGCCTTCTTCGGGCTCCTCGAACTCAAGGTCTTCACGGTCGGCGGAGGCGAAGGAAGAGAACATCGTATCCTCGGAACGGCGCACCTCGCGGTACTGCGCCGCCGAGAAATAATCTCCCCCCACCACGAAAAAATGCGGAGGAGCATCGGCCCCAGACTGCTGAATCTGCCCTGGCTGAAGTTGGGACTGCGACTGAAGCTGCCCAGACAGAGGCTGAGACCCTAGCTGAAGCTGCCGCTCCGGCGCCTGCCCGCTTCCCCCGCCCAGCACTCCGGCCAACAGGCTGCTGACCTGGGTGTCGGAATAATTGCCGCGGGTCTCGCGCAGCAGGTCGAACAGAAGCCGCCTCGAGCCCATGTACAAAGCCGCCTGGCCGGTCTCCACTCGGCTCAGCGTTCCTGCCTCGGAGAGGCGGCGGCACAGCTCCATGCGCGCTCCGGCATACCAGGGATAGATGCTCACCACCCCCAGCAGCTCGTCCATGTTCAGGTGCTTTATGTCTATAGTCCTTACCATTGTGCGACTGCGGCGTTGAAAATATCCTCAACCAGTTTTTCGATGATTTCAGCGCAGAGGGAACTCTCCACTGCGTCAAGGGTGTTGGCGGAATCGTATTCGGAGAAGGCCGAGAAGCTCTTGTCGAAGTCCTCCTCGGGATGCTTCTTGTCGGTGAAGGTGACCTTCACGGTGACGGTGAGCTTGTTGCGTGCCGCAACTTCGTCCGCGGTGACGGCGGCCGGAGTGACGTCGTAGCCGGTAATCTCTCCGGAGAGTTCCATGTCTCCGTCGACGTCCACCTGCTCCAGGCGGGTCATGCGGCGGAACTGGTTGCGCATGGCCTCGGTGAGGTCGTTGCTCAGCGAAGGGTTCACCCTCATGGCCTTGTACTCGAAGTAGTTGATGGTAATGGTGTTGACGTCCGACTGGATGGAGGTTCCGGAAAACGAAAGGGTGTAGATGCCGCAGGAGCCCAGTAGCACGATGGCGGCCAGCAGTGGTATCAGCCTTTTCATTGGTTCTTTTTCTTTTCGGCCAGTTTGCGGTATATGGTGCGCTCCGAGATGCCAAGCTCGCGGGCGGCGTCCTTGACCTTGCCGCCATGGCGCTGCAGGGCACGCTCAATGAGCTCCCGGCCCATCTGCTTCATGTTCAGGTCGGGCTCGTCGAACGAGGATTCCTGCTCTTCGGGCTCATAGTCGGAGGGCGGGGGCACCATGGGCTGGGGAGCAGCAGAGAAGCCGTGCATGGCGCTCTTGAGGGCGTCGACTTCCTGCTTGAGATCAAGTATGGCCTTGATTATCATTTTCTTGTCTTCGTCGCCAAGGGGACTTCCGCTCCCGCCTCCTACGGACGGAGCCGTGGCGGGCAGCAGGGAATCCTGCTCGTCGGGAAGGTAGCGGGACAGCACTTCGGGGCCCAGCTCTACCCTGTCGGAGGTGCCCCTCAGGGGCTTGCTTTCAAGGGCGCTGATGGTTTCCGCCACGTTCTTTAGCTGCCGGATGTTGCCGGGCCAGCGGTAGGAAGACAGGCGCGAGATGGCGTTCACGTCCAGGGTGACACGCTGGCAGTTGTACTTCTGGGCGAAGTCGGCCGCGAACTTGCGGAACAGCAGATAAATGTCGCTTTTGCGCTCCCGCAGCGGCGGCATCTGTATCTGGATCGAGTTAATACGGTAGTACAAGTCCTGACGGAACTTGCCGGAAGCCACGGCGTAGGAGAGGTTGACATTGGTGGCGCAGATCACGCGCACGTCGGTCTTTTCCACTTTGGAAGAGCCCACCTTCATGAACTCGCCGTTCTGGAGCACGCGCAGCAGCATGGCCTGCGTCTCCTTGGGGAGCTCGCCTATCTCGTCGAGGAACAGCGTGCCGCCGTTGGCCTCCTCGAAGTAGCCCTTGCGCTCGCCTACCGCCCCGGTGAAGGCGCCTTTCTCGTGGCCGAACAGCTCGGCATTGATGGTGCCCTCGGGGATGGCTCCGCAGTTGACGGCAAGGTAGCGGCCGGTGCGCCTGCGGCTGTGCTGGTGGATTATCTGGGGTATGTTTTCCTTGCCCGTACCGCTCTCGCCCTCGATGAGTACCGTGAGGTCGGTGGGAGCAATCGCCACCGCCGTTTCGAGGGCCCTGTTGAGCGCCGGGTCGTTGCCTATGATGTCGTATCTGTTTTTTAGTGTCTGAAGCTCTTGTGCGTCCATAACTGTGCAAAGTTATGAAAAAATCTTATCTTTGCATTTCTGCAAAGCAACATTTGTATCAATTATGAAAAGGTTTCTTACATACGCAGCGCTTGCGGCGCTCGCACTCGCACTCTCGTCCTGCGCAAAGTCCAGGCTCGAGCAGATGCAGCTTGCAAAAGATGTAAATATCCAGTGCACTCCCGAGGTGCTCGAAATCAAGGCCGGGAAGATTCCCGCCACCGTCACCGTCACCTGCCCCAAGGGCTACTTCCACCCCAAGGCCACCATGGACGTCACACCCGTGCTGGTGTACGAAGGTGGTGAGATAGAAGGCAAACTCCTTCAGTATCAGGGCGATAAAGTAAAGGACAACTACAAGGTGGTCTCTTCCGCCGGCGCCACCGTCACCGAAAAGCTGACGTTCGCCTACAAGCCCGGATGCGAAAAATCGCACCTGGAACTGCGCGGCGTGGTGCACTACAAAGACAAGGACTACCCGATAGACGCAATCAAGGTGGCCGACGGATGCCTCGCCACTTACATGCTGGCCGACATGGACGGAGTCTATGAGCCCAAGCCCGACGGCTACCAGCCCATCCTGTACCGCACCACCGAGGGCCGGATCCTGTACGACGTCAACTCCGACAGGGTGGACCAGGAGCAGTTCGAGACCAACTCCATGGTCAACTACAAGAACTCCCTGGAGTACCTCAAAGAGGACGAGCGCACCACCATAAAAGGCACCCAGATAGTCGCTTACGCATCTCCCGAGGGCGGCAAGGAATACAATGCCAAACTGTCCGACAAGCGCGCCGGCACCGCCCAGAAGGCACTTGACAAGGTGGCCGCCGACGTCGAATTCACCGGTACCGAAGTAAAGAGCATCGGTCAGGACTGGGAGGGCTTCCAGGAGGCGGTGTCCAAGTCCAACATCGAGGACAAGGACCTCATCCTGCGCGTCCTTTCCATGTACAGCGACCCCGCCGTCCGCGAAAGCGAAATCCGCAACCTCTCGCAGATTTACTCCGAAATAAATAAGAAAGTATTCCCAGCTCTGCGCAGGGCCCGCCTCGTCACCAGCACCGAGTTCCGTAACTACAACGACGAAGAACTCCTCAAAATGGCGGACGAAAAGGGCCTGGACCGCTTTGACGAGCCTTCCATACTGCGCCTCGCGGCCATAGCCGACACTCCCGAGAGCAAAGAGACGCTCTACAAATTCGCAATCAGCAAGTTCAACTCCGACACCGCCCGCTACAACCTGGCCATGCTCTATCTTGACCAGGGCAAGACCTCGCTGGGCGGCGCATACCTGAGCAAGATCAAGGAGCCCGACGCCGAGGTGCTCAACGCCACCGGCGTGGTGGCCATGCGCAACGACGACTATGAACTGGCCGCAGACTGCTTCGAGAAGGCCGGTTCCATCTCCAAGGAGAACGAAACCCTGATGGCCATACGCCGCGGCGATTATGAAGCGGCCGCCTCCGCCGCAAAGGGGCTCAAGGGCGACAACGCGGCCATTGCCAAGCTCCTCAGCGGTGATGTGCAGGGCGCCGCAGACGCCCTCGAGGGCGACGGTGCACGCACCGATTACCTGCGTGCGGTGGTCGCGGCACGGCAGGGACACACCGCCGAGGCCCGCAAGTGGCTCGACTCCGCCTGCGCCAAGGACGGAGCCCTTCGCGAGCGCGCAGAGAAAGATATTGAGTTCGCTGCGCTTGCTAATTAATTAATTTTTCGTATCTTTGCAGCCCCTTTTTTATGAGGGACTAATGTATACTATTTATTAACAAACACTTATGCCAACAATTCAACAATTGGTCCGCAAGGGACGCGAGTCTGTCGAAGTAAAGAGCAAGTCTCGCGCGTTGGATGCTTGTCCTCAGAAGCGTGGCGTATGCCTCAGGGTCTACACAACGACCCCCAAGAAACCTAACTCAGCAATGCGTAAGGTTGCCCGTGTACGTCTCACCAACACTAAAGAGGTCAATGCCTACATCCCCGGTGAGGGACACAACCTCCAGGAGCACTCCATCGTGCTCGTACGTGGCGGTCGTGTAAAAGACCTTCCGGGTGTACGTTACCACATCCTGCGTGGTGCCTTGGATACCGCTGGCGTAGAGGGCAGGACCCAGTCCCGTTCCCTTTATGGCGCCAAGAGGCCCAAGAAGTAGCCCGTGGGTGTTTTAATCTTTAATTTTTCACAACAATGAGAAAGTCAAAGCCTAAGAAGAGGATTCTACTTCCTGATCCTAAGTTCCACGACACGATGGTTACACGTTTCGTGAACAATCTTATGTTGCAGGGGAAGAAGAGTATCGCGTATTCTATTTTTTACGATGCCATTGATTTGGTAGGCGAGAAGATGAAAGATTCTGACAAGGCTCCTCTCGATATTTGGAGGAAGGCTCTCGAGAACGTGACCCCTCAGATCGAGGTCAAGAGTCGCCGTATCGGTGGTGCCAACTTCCAAGTGCCGACAGAGTTGCGCCCGGAAAGGAAGATTTCTCTCTCCATGAAGAATATGATCTCTTTCGCCCGCAAGCGTTCCGGCCACTCTATGGCAGAAAAACTCTGTGCAGAAATCATCGCAGCCTACAACAACGAAGGCGGCGCATTCAAGCGTAAAGAGGATATGCACAGGATGGCAGAGGCCAACAAGGCGTTTGCTCACTTCCGCTTTTAGTTAAGACCTGATGGCCAAGAGAGATCTCACATACACGAGGAACATCGGCATTATGGCCCACATCGATGCGGGCAAGACCACTACGTCCGAACGTATCCTCTACTACACCGGCAAGACCCACAAGATAGGCGAGGTCCACGAAGGCGCCGCCACCATGGACTGGATGGTCCAGGAGCAGGAGCGTGGTATTACCATCACGTCCGCTGCCACCACGGCCTTCTGGCACTACGGGGGCGAAACCTATCAGATCAACCTGATCGACACTCCCGGTCACGTGGACTTTACCGTTGAGGTAGAGCGTTCGCTGCGTGTGCTGGACGGCACGATCGCCACATTCTGCGCGGTCGGGCGCGTACAGCCGCAGAGCGAGACGGTATGGCGCCAGGCCGACAAATATGGTGTGCCCAAGATCGCGTACGTCAACAAGATGGACCGCGTGGGCGCCGACTTCCTTGCGTGCGTAGAAGAGATCAAGACCAAGCTTGGCGCGACCGCAGTGCCCATCTGCCTCCCCATCGGGGCGGAAGAGAATTTCAAGGGCCTCGTGGACCTTATCTCGCGCAAAGCCATCTTCTACAACAACACTGACGAGCTTGTGAACTACGAGTTCGGCGACATCCCCTCCGACATGGTCGACGCCGTGGAGCAATACCGCGAGCAGCTTGTGGAGAAGGCCGCCGAGTTCGACGACGCCCTCATGGAGAAATACTTCGCCGACCCCGAGTCCATCTCGGAGGAGGAGGTTATAGCCGCCCTGCGCAAGGGCACGATCTCCATGCAGATCGTTCCGGCATGCTGCGGCTCTTCGTTCAAGAACAAGGGCGTGCAGTTCCTGCTGGACGCGGTGATGCGCTACCTGCCTTCGCCGCTGGACGTCAAAGAGGTTGAGGCTACCAACATGGCCAATGACCAGAAAGTCACCCTGCCGCCATCGGCAACGGCGCCTTTCTGCGGCCTGGTGTTCAAAATCGCCACCGACCCCTTCGTAGGACGCCTCGCCTATATCCGCGCCTATTCAGGACATCTGGATTCCGGCAGCTACGTCATGAATTCCCGCACCGGTCGCAAGGAAAGGGTTTCGCGCCTTTTCCAGATGCACTCCAACCACCAGAACCCCATCCCCTTCGTAGAGGCCGGGGACATCTGTGCGGCAGTGGGATTCAAGGACCTGCGCACGGGCGATACCGTCTGCGCCGAGAATCACCGCTACAGCCTGGAGTCCATGGACTTCCCCGATCCCGTCATCGGAATCGCCGTGGAGCCCAAGACCCAGCAAGACCTGGACAAGCTCGACATCGCGCTTGCCAAGCTGGCGGAGGAGGATCCCACCTTCACCGTCAAGTCCGACGCGGAAACCGGCCAGACCGTCATCAGCGGTATGGGAGAACTTCATCTGGATATTATCGTTGACCGTCTGCGTCGCGAGTTCGGCGTGGAAATCAACCAAGGTGCCCCGCACGTCAACTACAAAGAGGCCATCACCGGCAGCATCCAGCACCACGAGGTCTTCAAGAAGCAGACGGGCGGCCGCGGCAAGTTCGCGGACATCGTGGTCGAGATCGGTCCTGCCGATCCGGGAGTTATCGGACTGCAGTTCGACAGCCAGGTGAAGGGCGGCAACGTTCCCAAGGAGTTCATTCCGAGTGTACAGAAAGGCTTCGAGTCGGCTATGGCAAACGGCGTACTCGCCGGATTCGAGGTGCAGTCTCTCAAGGTCACCCTCCTGGATGGTTCCTACCATCCGGTGGATTCTGATCAATTGTCTTTCGAAATGGCCGGACGCATGGCTTTCCGCCACGCCTGCCGCAAGTGCTCTCCGGTACTGCTCGAGCCCATCATGGACCTCGAAGTAGTGACCCCCGAAGAGTACATGGGAGAAATAGTCGGTGATCTGAACCGCCGTCGCGGCCAGATCACGGCTATGGACTCCACAGCCAACGGCGCCAGGATAGTCAAAGCTTTCGTCCCGCTGTCCGAGCAGTTCGGTTACGTGACGGTGCTCCGTACCCTTTCATCCGGAAGGGCCGCAAGCACCATGTCGTTCGACCACTACGCCGAAGTGCCTCCGGCCATGGCCAGGGACATCGTGGAAAAAAGCGGCTACCGCTTCAATTCGGATGACGAATAATCAAATGATTTTAAATTAATTAATTATATGAGTCAGAAAATTAGAATTAAACTCAAGTCTTTCGATCACATGCTCGTCGACAAGTCGGCAGCCAAGATCGTTGACACGGTGAAAGCTACAGGCGC
>CAMJHF010000017.1 GCA_946405435.1 uncultured Bacteroidales bacterium | reverse complement strand
TCGGATCCGGTCACCCCCTTGCCGGCAAACATCGGAGCCGCAGCGCCCAGGGATCTGCTCACCTCCTTGCCTTCGTCAGTTGGAACAGTAAGTCCCGGACGGGATTCGGATCCGGTCACCCCCTTGCCTGCAAACATCAGAGCAGCAGCTCCCGGACGGGACTCAGAACCGGTCACCCCCTTGCCGGCAAACATCGGAGCCGCAGCGCCCAGGGATCCGCTCACCTCCTTGCCTTCGCCAGTTGGAACAGTAGCTCCCGGACGGGATTCGGAGCTGGTCTCTTGATTGCCGGCAAACAGCGGCACGACTATTTCGGAGCGGGATTCGGAGCTGCAGGCGATGTGGCCGGGGAACTGATCGACGTCGGGGACTATGATGGTGCGGCGCTGCTTCCAGGCGGTGCCGCAGACTCCGCGTCCGTAGGCTATGCGGAAGCATGCGTGCGGACCCTGGAAGGGGCCGAGCACGAGCTGGCCGTCCAGCACCCGGTAGAATCCTACCCAGAAGAACTTCATCCTTTCGTATATCATGGCGGCCGTCTGGGCCTGGCGGGCGACGGCGTCGGGCTCTCCCTCCAGGACCAGTGCAAGGTCTTGATAGAGACGCAGATACCTGAAAACTTTCAAGTCCAGATGGCAGTATCCTCCAGGGTTTTTGTCGAGGTAGTCGCGATGCCTTTCCTCGGCGGGCCAGAATCCCTCGAGCCGGAGCAGTTCCGTAGCCGGCGAAACCCCAAGCCGCGAGCGCAGGGCTGCGAATCCGGCCTCGAGCACAGGCAAGTCTGACGGATCAGAATAGTACACCCCCGTGCGGTAACGGGTGCCCCTGTCGTGGCCCTGCCCGCCGGTGTCCAGCGGGTCGATGCTGGCGAAAAACAGCATCAGAAGCCGCTCAAGGCTCACGCGGGCGTCATCGTACACCACTTTCACCGTTTCGACGTGTCCGGTGGTATCGGTGTAAACTTGTTCGTACGACGGGTTGTCAACACTGCCGTTGGCATAGCCGGGCGTGGCCGACACCACGCCGTCCACGCCTTTGAAAAAATGCTCGACGCCCCAGAAGCAGCCGCCGGCAAAATAAATGACTTTTTTCATATTCAATCCACAGGGTCAGGCAACGGCCGCGGCCGGTCTGCAAACCGTAGCAAAATACTGTTTGACCTTCACCAAACAATGCTTTGTTCCGATTGCAAAAATATAAATATTGTTTTGAAACATATAATTTTCCCCAAAAAATGACTACATTTGGAAACTTGAAAAACCAATAGCCAAGTTATATGAAGCAATTCAAATTCTTTTTGATGCTCCTTTCGGCCTTCACTATCACGGCCTTAACCACTTTTGACGCCACGGCTCAGAGTCGTGTCCGCGTTCAGGGAACGGTCAAGGACGCCAACGGTGAACCGCTGGTGGGAGCCATGGTCATTGTGAACGGCACCCAGAACGGTGCCATGACCGATCCTATGGGAAGCTATTCCCTGAACAATGTCGCCTCCGGCGCCACCCTTACCGCCAGCCTCATGGGCTATGAGGATCAATCCGTCAAGCTCGCCAGCGGCCAGACCACCGTGGACTTCATCCTCAAAGAGGACCAGATGCTCCTCGAGGAGGCTGTGGCAATCGGCTACGGCACCCAGTCCAAGATCACCCTCACCGGATCCGTCACCTCGACTTCCGGTGCCGAACTGGTCAAGAACTCCTCGGTCAACCTCTCCCAGGGACTTGCAGGCCGTATGTCCGGCGTCATCGTCAACAACCGTTCCGGCGAGCCCGGACGTGACGACGCCGTCATGTACATCCGAGGCCGTTCCACCCTTGGAGACAACTCTCCGCTCATCATCATCGACGGCGTCCCCGGCCGAGGCGATGAGTTCTCCCGCCTCACCGGTGAGGAAATCGAGAGCATCAACGTGCTGAAGGACGCCTCCGCAGCCATCTACGGAGCCCGTTCCGCCAACGGCGTCATCCTCGTCACCACCAAGCGCGGCCGCACAGACGGTACCCCCACCGTGACCTTCACCTACGACTACGGTATGCAGTCGCCCACCCGCCTGCTCAAGATGGCCGACGCGGTGCAGTTCGCCACGGCCTACAACGCCGCCCGCGCCATTACCGGATCCTCTCCCATCTACACCCAGGAGCAGATCCAGCACTACATCGACCAGGACGACCCCATCAACTACCCCAACACCGACTGGTTCAAGGCCATCATCAAGCCCTTCTCCTCGCAGCACAAATACGGCGTGAGCCTGCAGGGCGGTGCCGGCAAGGTTAGCTACTTCGTGCAGTTCAACGGCCAGTACCAGGATGGTATCTATGTCAAGTCCGCCACCAACTACAACCAGTACAACGTGCGCTCCAACATCGACATCAACGTCACCGACGACTTCAAACTCGGTATCGACCTGAACGTCCGTCAGCAGCACAAGAACTACTCGGCCTACCCTTCGGACAACTACGGTATCTTCTATATCACCACCCGCCGCTACGCTTCCAGCGCCCCGTACTATCCCAACGGCTACCTGCGCAGCGGCTCCAACCCCGCCGCCCTGGTGCAGGACCTCACCGGTTACGACCGCACCACCTACAACACCATCAACACCACCTTCCGCGGCAACTACGACCTGCACGCCATCACCAAAGGCCTGTCCGTCAATGCAGTGCTGGCATACGACGTGCACAACAACTTCAATAAGAACTGGTCCAAGAACTGGCCCTGCTACTCCTACGACGAGATTACGGAGACCTACCGCGAGAGGGACAGCGGCGTGTTCACCACCCCTACCCTCACGGAGAGCCAGAACAACTACCACACCCTGACCATCAACGCCAACATCAACTACGACCGTACCTTCGGCGACCACCACGTGACCGCCCTTGCCGGTATGGAGCAGAGCAGCTTCCGCCGCGACCGCTTCAACGCCAACATCGAGAAGTACGACTCCGACATACTTGACCAGTTCTTCGCCGGCAACGCCGACAAGTCCTTCTACAAGATCGGAGGATATGCCTCCGAAACCGCCCGCCGTTCCTTCTTCGCCCGTGCCGGATACGACTACAAGAGCAAGTACATGATCCAGGCCCTCGTGCGCTGGGACGGAAGCGAAAACTTCCCCGTTGGCAAGCGCTGGGGCGTATTCCCCGGCGTGTCCGTGGGCTGGCGTCTGTCCGAGGAGTCCTTCATCAAGGACAACATCCCCTGGCTCACCAACCTCAAGCTCCGCGCCTCCTACGGCGAGCAGGGTAACGACCAGGTGGCCGCATTCCAGTATCTCGCCACCTACGCCTACACCTCCAGCAGCTCCTACCGCGCCCTCTACGACCAGAAGGAAGTGAACTACATCCTGCCCGACGGCGTCCCCAACCCCAACATCACCTGGGAGGTGGCCCGCACCTGGAACCTCGGTCTGGACGGTAACATCCATCACGGCCTGCTGGGATGGGAGCTCGAGTACTTCCACACCCGCCGCAGCAACATCCTCTGCACCCGCAACGCCTCCATACCTTACTTTACCGGTCTCACCGGCAACCTGCCCGACGAGAACATCGGTATAGTCTCCAACAAGGGTGTCGAGCTTCAGCTCACCCATGAGAACAAGGCACTGGGCGGCGACCTCCGCTACCGCGTGGCCGGCAACATCATGTACGCCAAGAACACCATCGAGTACATGGATGAAACCCCCTACGACGAGAAGCACCAGTACATGAACCGCACCGGCCACCCCATGGGCGCCTCCCTCATCTATCAGGTGGAGGGCATCAACCGCACCCACGATGACCTGCAGAATCACCTGCAGATGGCTGGCGCCGGCCTCGGCGACTTCTACTTCAAGGACCTCGACAAAAACGGCATCATCGACTCCCAGGACCGTATGAGGATGGATCTCACCGCAGTTCCCCAGATCGTGTTCGGTCTCAACAGCGAGCTGCAGTGGAAGAACTTCGACCTGTCCATCCTCCTGCAGGGCCAGGCAAGGGCGCGTTACTACTACGCTCCTCTGACCGACCCCGTGTCCGGCAACATCGAGGCCGACGTGGCAGTCAACGCCTGGAATCTGGACAATCCCGATACCAACTACCCCCGTATCGCCTCCAACATCGGCAACGGCGGCGTGTACCGTACGTCCTTCTACTATCGCAACGCAGCCTTCCTGCGTCTTAAGAACCTCGAAATAGGCTACACCCTGCCCGGCCGCGTGTTCGGCCACCAGGTCGGCATCAAGAGCACCCGCTTCTATGCCGCAGGCTACAACCTTCTCACCTTCTCCGAGCTCAAGACCATCGACCCGGAAACCAGCGACGAAGGCTACCAGACCTATCCTCAGGTCAAGATTTTCAATTTCGGTGTTAAAGTAACATTCTAATCTGCGCCCGATATGAAAAAGATACTATATATAATTGCATTTGTCGCCGTCCTCACCGCCTGCAACGACGGATTCCTGGACAAGAAGCCCCTTGACAAGATGTCCGAGGAGGCAGTGTTCAACAGCGACGCCCTGGCCGAGAGCTACATCAACGCCATCTACACCGTTCTGCCCGACCCCTTCACCGAGGGCAACACCGGATGCATTTCCGACGAGGGCTTCTTCCGTTACGGAGGCACCTCCACCCGCTACATAGCCGACGGCTCCATGACCCCCAGTTCCATCATTCCCCAGGACGAGGGCGGCCCGGCTCATAATACCCGTACCACGTTCCTGAACATCTGGAACCGTGCCTACGAGTACATCTACCGCATCAATTACTTCCTGAATTACGTAGAACAGAAGGGTTCGGCCCTCAGCGAGGACGTCAAGAACCGCCTTGTCGGCGAGTCCTACTTCCTGCGTGCGTGGGCCTATACCAACCTTATCCAGCGCTACGGAGGCGTGGTGCTGGTGGACAAGCCTCATGATGATCTTGGCTCCGATTTTGCCGAGGTCCGTTCCGATTTCGACAAGTGCGTCGAATTCATCAACGGCGACCTCGACAAAGCCTATGAGCTTCTCCCCGACAAGAACGGCACCGCCCAGGGCCGCGTGCACAAGGACTGCGTGCTGGCACTCCGCTGCCGCCTGACCCTCATCGTTGCCTCCCCTTTGTTCAACGACCCCAACTTCCCCACGGGAGGAGTATTCCGCGGCGCATACTCGGAGAGCAAGTGGGAAGATGCATATAAGGCCGCCAAGGCCATCTGCGACCGTGCCGACGTGGACGGAGCCTATGCCCTCGACGACACTTACGACGGCTTCTGGCGCGACATCAACTCGCCCGAGGTCATCTGGGCCAAGTACTTCGTGCAGAGCAGCGGCCAGCCCCACAAGGCCCAGCTGCTCTACAGTCTGATGGACTTCGGCGGCGGCGGCTGGGAGAGCTTCAACCCAACCCAGGCCATGTGGCTCGACTACGAGATGAAGAACGGCAAGAAGATCTTCGAAGAGGGCTCCGGATATGATCCCCTACACCCCTTCAAGGGCCGTGATCCCCGTTTCGAGCACTGCATAATCTACCCGACCAAGATGTACAAGTGGCTCGACAAGGAAGGCAAGAATCAGGAAACCCAGCTTCAGCTCTACCTCCTTTACGAGAACACCGAGATAGCTGACTTCGACAAGGGCAAACCAGAGCCTGTCACCTCCAAGAAGGCCAGCGACCAGATCCATCTTACCAACACCGGCGGCAGCGGCCTCACCAAGTGGTACATGCCCGACAAGTACATCTCCGAGTCCCTCATCGGCAACGTGATGTATCCCTGGTTCCGTATGGGCGAGATGTATCTTAACCTCGCAGAGGCTGCATGGCATCTCCACCGTGAGGATGAGGCGCGCGCCTGCCTCAACAAGATACGCAGCCGTGCCGACGTCATGATGCCGGAGATTACCGACAGCGGCGACAACCTTTGGGACGAAATCGTGAACGAGCGCCGTATCGAGCTCGCCTTCGAGTCTTTCCGTTACCTGGACACCAGGCGCCTTAAGATAGCGACCACCTACGAGAACGTTCCCTTCGCCGGCATGCGCACCATGCTGCTGCAGAAAGGCAGCAAGCAGGACACCCTGTACCGCTGCGTGCAGCCCGCCAATATGGTCAACAAAGACCGCAACTACTACTGGACCAATACCGGCGAGAGTGCGGCCTACATCACCTCCAACAACGGTCACAACGTGGCTTATCTTGTCAACTATGTCTGGAAGGGCAAGACCTACGAGGTCGACTACGGCGAGGCCTGCCTCACCATTTCCCCTACCCAGAAGTGGTTCCCCAACTCGAGCCGCAACAACCTCCCCGAGGCCGGCAAGATCACCTGCACCAACAAGCCCGGTACCGAGAATCCCGAGGATTACCCGAACTACCTTATGCCTATCCCCCAGACCGAGATAGACAAGACCTACGACAAGAACGGACAGGTGCATAAGATCATCCAGAATCCCGGATATAACTATTGATGATGAAATTCTTCCGTTATGCATTCGTGGCAGCCGTCCTCCTGGGCATCCTCACAGGATGCCGGGGGGACGCCCTGACCATGAATTACAACGCCGCCGACATTTCCACGACGCCTGACGAGCACACGATGCTGGCCGGCTTCGCCGCCCGCAACGACCTCTCCACCGGACTGCACCTCCCCCTGTACACCCACTGCCTTGTAGTAGGCAAAGGTGCGGACAAGGTGTGCATCATTTCCAACGACCTCATGGAGATTTCGCCCGAGCTGAGCCTGGAGTGGCGTAAAGAAATCTCAGAGCAGTCCGGCCTTCCGCTCGACCGTATCTTCATGCACTGCATCCACACCCACTCGGCTCCGCGCAACGGCGGCTGGCGGGCGGAACCCGGCGGCAGCAACTACTCCCACAAGGAGCGCCTGCACAAGGTGCTGGTTGCCAATGCCGTAAAGACCATTACCGACGATGCCTCCTTCCGTCCCTTCAAGATGGAGGTGGGCAAGGCGCAGACCAGCATCAACGGCAACCGCTGCGAGAAGGAGACAGGTCCCGTGGACCGAGACGTCTACGTGGTCCGCTTCCTGGACACCAAGGGCGCGCCCATAGTGTCCATAGTCAACCTGGCATGCCACCCTGTGTGCATGGGACACAAGAGCCTTCTGGTGTCGTCCGATTACCCTGGCGTATGCGGCAAGATACTGCGTGAGGCCTGGGGAGGTGACGTGTTCCAGCTCACCGGCGCCGCCGGCAACATGGACCCCGCCGAGGGCCCCAAGATGGTGGAATATGCCGAAGAGTGCGGCCGCAGCCTTGCAGACTCTCTTCTCAAGGTGCAGTTCGAAAAGGTGCGCCCCACGGGCGAGTTCAAAGTGGTGAACGACACCGTGGGCCTGCCGTTCCGCATCGCCCGGATCACTCCCGAGGCCGTCGAGGCCCATGCCGCCGAACTTGTTGAGAAGTGGGGCGGCGAGCTCTCGGTCAACTGGAGCTGGAAAGAAGATGTGGAAGGCTGGAAAAACCTGATTCTGAGCCGTCTGGCAGAGGGCAAAGTGCACAACACGCTGGACTTCACCATGGGCGCTGTCAACATCAACGGAATCATTTTCTTCTTCACCCAGGGCGAGCCTTTCTGCGAATACCAGATGGGCGCCCGCAGTCATTTCCCCGGCAAGACAGTTATCTTTGCCGGCTATACAAACGGTCAGAATTCCTATCTCCCGTCTGCCCATGCCTACGAGTACCGCAAGGGCTACGAATACGAAATCGACCAGATGCATATTTACATAAAGGCTCCCTATCCTCTGTCCGATACCATGCCGGAGGCATTCGCCGAAGCCATAGACAAAACCATACAACAAGCGCTATGATTACTGCCGTCCTGCTTGCAGTCCTCCTTACCGTTGTGCCGGTGCTAAATCCGCCGGTATATGATATAGTACCCACTCCCAAAAGCCTCGTGCCTGCCCAGAGCGTATTTACCCTCGGAAAAACCACGGCCCTGAACGTTGAGGATGCGTCCTTCGACGAGATTGCCGCCGACTTCCGCACCCAGGTGTCCGCCTCCACCGGCTTCGCCCTCAAGGGCAGCGGTCCGCGCATCATCCTGCGCAAGGCCGACGGCTTCGGCAAAGAGGCCTACCGGCTCACCGTAAGGCCGGCGGAAGTGCTGATCGAGGCATCCGAGGTCAACGGTGCCTTCTACGGCCTGCAGACGCTCCTGCAGCTTTTCCCGGCCGAGATTTACTCGGACAAGCAGGTAAAGAAGGTCAAGTGGACCGCCCCCTGCTGCGTAATCGACGACGAGCCGGAATTCGCCTACAGGGGCTTCCTTTTCGACTGCGGCCGCTACTTTTTCCCCAAGGAGGAGGTGATGAAGTTCATCGACCTCATGGCCATGCACAAGCAGAACATGTTCCACTGGCACCTCACCGAGGACCAGGGCTGGCGTATCCAGATAGACAAGTATCCCCGCTTAACTACGGTGGGCGCCTGGCGCAAGGAAACTGCCTTCCACAGCTGGATAGGCAACGGCGAGCCCCATGGCGGCTTCTACACCAAGGACGACATACGTGAGATTGTAGAATATGCCCGCAGGCGCTGCGTAACCGTGATTCCGGAGGTGGAAATCCCCGGCCACAGCACGGCCGCCATCGCCGCCTATCCCGAGCTCAGCTGCTTCCCGGAGCGCCATTACGAGGTAGAGACCCGCTGGGGCATCTGGAAGAACCTCTATGCCCCCACGGCCTACACCTTTCAGTTCTTGGAGGATGTGTTCACCGAGCTGTTCGAGCTCTTCCCTTCGCCGATTTACCACATCGGCGGCGACGAGGCCCCCAAGGACGTGTACCGCGAGAGCCAATATTGCCAAGACCTTATGAAAGTGCTTGGGCTCAAGGACGTTGAAGAGCTCCAGACCTTCTTCGTGAAGCGCATCGGCGACTTCCTCAAGGCCAACGGCAAGACCTGCATAGGCTGGGACGAAATCCTGGACGGCGGAGCCCTTGACGACCCTATCGCCATGAGTTACCGCGGCCATGCACCTGCAGCCAGGGGCATCAGGCGCGGCATTCGCGTGGTCCTTACCCCCAACCGCTGGTGCTACCTCGACAACCACCAGGACGACCAGCCGGACGACCTGGCTCAGGAGGTGTTCATGCCCCTCAAGAAGGTCTACAACTACTATCCTGCGGTCGATTCCATCCCCGACCTCAGCAAGAAGTACATCATAGGTTATGAGACCTGCCTGTGGACAGAGTACATCCCCGACAGCGCCAAGGCGGAGTGGATGGCCTTCCCGCGCAATGTGGCAGCCTCCGAAGTGGCATGGACGAGCCGTCCCAACAAGGACTGGGAGAGTTTCCGCGCCCGCATGCCAAAGATCCTCAAGCGTCTGGAGGCTAAGCACATAGGCTATTGCCCCGTGTTCTACGAGGTTATCTTCGACTACGACCGCCGCCTGCCTTTCCCCAAGCCCATGAACCTCGAGCTGGACTATCCCGACGGCACCGTGCATTACACCCTTGACGGCTCGGAGCCTACGCTGCAGAGTCCGGAATATGACGGCACTCCGTTCATGGTGGACAAGGACGCGGTCATCAAGGCACGTGCCTTCGGCCGCGACGGCAAGCCTCTCGGTAAAGTTACCGAGAAACGTTTCTTCAGCAGTTATGGTAAATAGAAGCTTCTTATACATAGCCGCGGCGCTTGTGCTGCTGGTCTCTTGCGGACAGAAGCAGGAGGCGGGGGAGCCGCAGGTCATCCCGCAGCCTACCTTCCTCCAGCGCACCGAGGGCAGTTTCTGCATAGACAGGAATACCCCCGTGTACGTAGACGCTGGCGACACCGCTCTGCTGCGGACCGTCGGCTTTCTCAACGAGCGCCTTCGCAAGGCCGCCGGCTTCGAGCTCAAGGTCAGTACCGACGATCCCCTTCGCCACGGCGAGGAGAAAGGCATCTTCTGGCTGCAGGCAGGATATCTTCCCGAGTCCTACAACCTCAGGGTGACGCCGGGCAGGGTAGTGGTGGAGTACGCCGACGGAGCGGGTGCCTTCTACGCCCTCCAAACCCTTTACCAGCTGCTTCCTGAAGCCATTTTTGCCGAAACTCCGCAGCGCGGTGTGCGCTGGCTGCTGCCTTGCTGCGACATAGAGGACAGCCCCCGCTTCCCGTACCGCGGCATGCACCTTGACTGCTGCCTGCACTTCTTCGACATCCCCTTCCTCAAGCGCTACATCGACCTTATGGCCCTCCACAAGGTCAACCGCTTCCACTGGCACCTCACCGAAGACCAGGGCTGGCGCATCGAGATAAAGAAGTATCCGCTCCTCACCGAAAAGGGTCAGTGGCGCAAGGAGACCGTGGTGGGCTCGCTCTACTCCGGCATCTACGACGGCAAGCCCTACGGCGGCTTCTACACCCAGGAAGAGGCACGCGACCTTATCAAGTACGCCGCCGAGCGCTATGTAACCATCATCCCCGAAATCGAGATTCCCGGCCATTCCCTGGCCGCCATTTCCTGCTATCCAGAGCTGAGCTGCGGCCTGGAGGACCACTATGAGACCGCCACCAAGTGGGGTATCTTCAAGCAGGTATACTGCCCCAAGGAAGAGACTTTCGCATTCCTGGAGGATGTCTTCGACGAGATAATCGAGCTCTTCCCCTCCGAGGTAATCCATATCGGAGGCGATGAGTGCCCCAAGGCCAGCTGGAAGCAATGTCCTCACTGCCAGGCTCTTATCAAGAAGCTCGGGCTCAAGGACGAATACGAGCTCCAAAGCTGGTTCATCCAGCGCATGGAGAAATACATCAACTCCAAGGGCCGCCAGATAATAGGCTGGGACGAGATTCTCGAAGGAGGCCTCGCCCCCAATGCCAAGGTCATGAGCTGGCTGGGCGAGGAAGGCGGCATCAAGGCCGCACAACAGCATCACGAGGTGGTCATGGCCCCATATCCCAAGTACTATTTGGACTATTGGCAGGCCGACCCAGACAGCGAGCCCCTGGCCATGGGAGGTCCCACCTTGCTGCGCACCATGTATGAGTACAACCCCGTGCCCGAGGTACTCACGCCCGAGGAGCGCAAATACATAATAGGAGTAGAGGGCTGCGTGTGGACCGAATACATGCCCACGCCCGCCCGCGTGGAATATATGGCGTGGCCGCGCATGTGCGCCATTGCAGAGGCCGGCTGGACCAAAGCCGCCAAGGATTGGGACGGCTTCACCCGCCGCCTCGAAACCCACCTTGGCAGGCTCGACCGCCTGGACGTAGGATACTGCAAGGCCTTCTGGAACCCGTTCATCGAACTTCATAAGGACACGGAACACAGCAAAGTGGCCACCATCAGCGTAGACGCCCCCGGCGCCGAGATACGCTATACCCTTGACGGAACGGCCCCCACGGCCTCTTCGCCGCTGTACGAGGGGCCCTTCGCCATCAACCGCCAGCAGAGAGTTACCGCCGCCGCCTTCCGTGACGGCAAAATGATAGGAACAATTAAATATAAAGACTTTTGATATGAGTGTAAGACTAACTGAACAGCCGTCGCTGTACGACCATCTGGAGACAAAATCCGTCGCCGAACTTATCCGCGACATCAACAACGAAGACAAGAAAGTGGCACCGGCCATAGAGAAAGTGCTTCCCGACATAGAGAAACTCTGTACCGCCATAGAGAATCAGCTCCGCGCCGGCGGCCGTTTCTTCTGGCTCGGCGCAGGCACCGGCGGCAAACTCGGCGTGCTGGACGTGCTGGAGGTTCCCAATACCTACGGAGTAGATCCTGAAATCTGGCAGGCAGTGCTCGCCGGCGGCGTGGAGAACCTGGTGCTCGACCTCGAAGAGGCTGAAGACGACGTGGACGAGGGCTGGGTGACGCTCCGCGACAAGCATCACATCACCCCCAAGGACATCGTGGTGGGCATCTCCGCCAGCGGCAACACCCCCTACGTGATGGCGGCCATGAAGGCCTGCAAGGAGCACGGCATCCCCTGCGGAAGCATCTGCAACAACCCCGGTTCCCCCATTTCCGACTATGTGGATTATCCCATAGAGATAGTCATGGGCCCCGAATTCATAACCGGCAGCACCCGCATGAAGTCCGGCACCTCCCAGAAGCTCATGTGTGACATGATAAGCACCACCATCATGGTGCGCCTGGGCCGCGTGCAGGGCAACCGCATGGTGTGCGCCAATCTTATCAACAACAAGGTAGTGGACCGCCTTACCCGCACCATGGTGGAGCGCAACCCCTCTCTCAGCTACGAGTTCTGCCAGGAAACCATCAAGAAGACCGGCGGCCTCGTGAAAGCGGAAGAGTACCTCAAAGCACAAGGAATTATCAAATGAAATTAGCTGGACACATATCTGCTCCTGCCCTGGTTTTGCCGTTTCTTTTTGCCGCGGCGTGTCAGCAACTTCCCAAGACAGATCCTTCCGAAGCATACAAAGGTGTGGTTATCAATGAAATAGCCGCACACGAAGATGTCGATGGAATAGACACTTGGGTAGAAATCGTAAATACCTCGGGTCAGGATATCGCCCTGGACGGGCTGTCGTTCTTCATTACAGACGAGTATTTCTCCGGTCAGGACATCGGCGCCCTTTCGGGGACGTTGGCTGCAGGAGAACGCAAGGTCTATTCGACCGCCGACGGAGCCCTGCGCACCGGAATCGCTTCCGATGCTGCATTCACGCTCGCTCTTGGCCCGGATGCACAGCATCCCGTGGATTCTTACGAGCGCGCGGAGGATGCCAAGGCCCTGGGCTACTTCGGCAGTTATCAGAGGATTCCGGACGCCACCGGCGAGTGGAAGTACGTGACTTATTCAAGCGAGGGCCGCGCCAACGAGCTTTTCGACCTGTCCAAGACCAGGCCCACTGCTGTGTGGGCATGGGGCTCGCACCTCAGCGACCTTACGGCCGACGACGGTGCCAAACTACGCAATCTCAAGAAACTCGGCTATGACCATCTGCTGATGAACTACGCCGGATTCGAGAACAAGAATTACCGCCAGCAGGCCATAAACTGCATACGCATCTGCGACGAGATAGGACTTGCCGTGCACGTGTGGCTCCAGGCCTTCTGGGACGGCGACTGGGTGAGCCCTATCGACGATAAAAGCAAGACTTTCCGGGAAGATATTTTCGAGCGCATCCGCAACGACGCCGCCCGTTACATCGAAACTTGGGGCGTGAAGGGAGTCCACCTGGACTACATCCGCTTCGGCGGCACCGCCTCAAAGCACAACTGGACCACGGAAGTCAATTCTGTCAATGCTGTCAACCGCTGCTGCCGCGAAATCCGCGAGACCTGCGACAGCTATGGCGAGGGACTCGTGACCTCTGCCGCGCTGATGCCGGAGCCCAACTCCAGCCAGTACTACGGGCAGAAGCCCGCCGACATGGCCAAGTACATACATATCCTCATGCCCATGATCTACCGCTACGGCTCGTACAATTTCAGCGATACTTCATTCAAGGAGCGCTCGGATTACTATGCCGAGCAGGCTGCAAAGAGCGGAGGAGTGTCATGGTCCGGCATACAGACCTACGATGCTTCCACCAAGGGAATGAGCGCCGAGGCACTGCGCAAGGACATCGACATCATGGCCCAGAGCAAGGCCTCGGGCGTCGTACTTTTCCGTTATCAGCTGGGAACCTTCCCCGATGTGAACGATCTTTGGAACTAAACACATATATAACTTTTATTAACAACCAAATTTCTGCATTATGAGAAAAATCCACTACCTCTTGATGACTGCCGTGGCGGCCCTGGTCGCCTTTACCGGTTGCCATAAAGAGCCCGAACAGCAGACCGATGCCAACAGTGTCGGCAAGTTCTCCTTTTCTCAGATTGTCGATGCGGCGGCGACCGCATTCAGCACCTGGGAAACAGAGGAATCCTTCCCCGAGACCTTCAAGGTCGGCGACAAGGAACTGACCCTCCCGCAGTATCAGAACGCCATATGCCAGGCTCTGGCCAACATCAGTGCCGGCAAGACCGGCGAGATCGAGGTCAAGTCCTACAAGCCTGCCGACCATCCCGAGAGGGACAGCTACGACAAAGAGACCATCGCCGTTGCCAACGGTCCCAAGAACGGCGAGGAAACCGAGGACCTCGTGAACGTGGCCACCAGGATGCTCTCCCGCATGGCGGCCGACCTCAAGGTTCCCAACCAGACCAACTTCACCCGCAACGGAAGCGCCATCGCTTTCTCGACCAACCGTGCCACCATCGTTATTTCCCGCGCACTGGCACAGTACAAAGCCGACGGCAAACTTCCCGAGACCATCGATGCTGGTTACAAGGGCGCTTCCAACACCCTCAAGGCCTTTGCCAAAGAGCTTGTCAAGTACCTCGACGTGTGGGAGAAGACCGTTGGCGACGTAGATGCCGACGGTTCGCACTGCACATCCAACAAATCTGCATGGAAGAATGTCCACTTCATCCCCATCGAGTACTCCGGCGGCTACAAGGACGGTACCATGTATTCAGACCAGTACATGCCTTACTATCACCCGGTAGTGGACGGCAAGGAATACACTGCCGCCGAGTGCTGGAGCATTGCGGCCCAGGGTATCATGGACCTCGTCACCAAGGAAGGTTCTTCCCTGCTGCAGCCTACCCGCAACCCCTTCGTGCACACAATGGGCAACGGCAAGAGCCTCAACGAGCCCATGCCTGCACCTGCAGAGTATGCCACCGTTACCGGTTTCAATGCCTATCCTTGGTATGAGAACACCAACGACGGCCCCATCATCAACTTCTCCGAGAGCCTGCCTTGTACCATCGAGTTCATCGCACACGAACTTGGCTGGTATCTTACCCGCTGCACCCAGTTCGACACTCCTGCCATCGGCAACTTCCAGACCTTCGGCACGGGTGAGGGCACTATCAATTTCGGCGAGTATGCAGGAACCATCTCCGCCATGCGTACCTTCCTCATCATGATCCGCTTCTACGACTATCTGCTCAAGAACAACATCGATGAGAACGTATGGGATGCTACCAAGGACGTAGCGCTCAACTACGACCTCTACGGCGTCGACATGCCCGACATCGAACTCAGCACCAAGAAACTTGATTTCGACTGCGTCGAGCAGACCCGCGAGGCCAAGTTCACCGCCAAGAAGGCATGGACCGCCACCGCAAGCGAGAGCTGGATTACCGTTGATCCTTCCAGCGGCGAGGCCGGCGACATCACCATCAAGATTACCTGCGCACCCAACAGCGGCGATGCCCGTGAGGGCAAGGTGGTCATCAAGGGCGGCAATATCACCGAAGGCCTTGAGATTCCGATCAGTCAGGCCAAGTACACCGAGCCCAGCACTGCCACCATCAAGGAATTTGCACAGGAATACATCAAGATCATCGACCAGTGGGCCACCCACGTGGGCACCATCAACCGTCTCTCCGACTGGGAACTTGCCAAGGAAGGCGACAGCGATATAGTTGAAGATGCACACTATGTTCCCAACGGTTACACCATCGAGGTAGGCGGCAAGACTTACACCACCGGCGACATGCTCGAGTTGGCCATGCGTTCCTACCTGCTTCTGCGCGGCTGGGACGGCAACGAGACCGAGAAGGCCGGCTGGGGCAACTTCGCCCAGGTAACACCCGTCGACATCAACGCACCTCTGCCTGCAGCCCACGATTTCGTGTTCGGCAGCCCGCTTATCGAAACTTCCAACGGCGGATACCTCGCCAAGATAGTCAACGGTGAGAAGGTTTACGGACAGGTTGATCCTGTGATCCTCGACAACTGGGCGCAGCGTGCCCTCAACTGGCCGTTCACTCACGACAAGGTGCACAGCAACCTGTGCGGTTATCCTAGGGCAGATCACAATATTACCAATTACGAAGGCTGCTTCAGCTCCGGCCGTGCCCTGCTGACCTACGCTTTCTTCTTCAAGTACATGCTCGAGAACGGTCTTGAGAGGGCCGACAACCTCGGCGCCGACGTAGTCATCCGAAGCGAGCTCTTCGGACTCGAGACCGCCTCCCAGACCCAGTACACCATCAAGGACTTCGCCCAGGAGTATGTCAAGATTCTCAATATCTGGCAGAACAACGTAGGCACCATCAACCGTCTCTCCGACTGGAAACTTGCAGTCACCGGCGACAACGACGTGGTCGAGAACGCCCACTATGTTCCCAACGGCACCACCATCATGCTGGGCAACAAGGTATACACCACCGGTGACATGCTCGAGCTTGCCCTGCGTTCCTACCTGCTTCTGCGCGGCTGGGACGGCAACGAGACCGTGAAGGCCGGCTGGGGCAACTTCGCCCAGGTAACTCCGGTCGACATCAACGCACCTCTGCCCGAAACCCATGACTATGTGTTCGGCAGCCCGCTTATCGAGACTTCCAACGGCGGATACCTCGCCAAGATAGTCAACGGAGAGAAGGTCTACGGCCAGGTAGATCCCATCATCCTTGACAACTGGGCGCAGAGGTCCGTCAATTGGGCAATGACCCACGACAAGGTGATTACCAACCTGTGCGGTTATCCTAGGGCAGATCACAATATCACCAATTACGAAGGCTGCTTCAGCTCCGGCCGCGCCCTGCTGACCTACGCCTTCTTCTTCAAGTACATGCTTGACAACAACCTCCAGAAGGCCGATGGCCTTGGCGCCGACGTAGTCATCCGCAGCGAGCTCTTCGGTATCGAGACCTCCAACGAACCTACCCTCAAGGACTTCGCACAGGAGTTCGTAAAGGGCCTCCAGGTATGGGAGAATACCGTGGGCACCGTTGAGTCCGAGAGTGATCACCTCATTGAGAAGGGCGCTGCATGGGAGAACGTACACTTCATCCCTATCGTTCCCAACCCCAATTGCGAGTACCTGAGCCACGCCGGAAACCAGTACGATCCCAAGTGGGCCGACAAGATTTGGACGCTCAATGTCAAGGGCACCGAGTACAGCTCCAGCCAGGCATGGGAGATAGCCATCCGCGGCCTTCTTAACATGTGCACCGCCGAGGGCGAGGCCTTCCTTGACGGAATGACCGACCGCAACAAGGCTTACACCATGCAGGACGGGCTGGCTCTTTCCAAGGCTCCCGTTTCCGCCACCAGTCAGTACAACAAATGGGGCAAGCACCCCTGGTATGAATCTACAAGTCTTGTGAAGGACGGAGGTCAGGAAATAAGCGAGGTAGGCATCGACTTCATGCTCAAGGTAGGTGCCTGGCATGTGGTTCGTTCCTTCATTGCAGTCGGCTCCAACACCCCTCTTGAGATGATAGGCAACTTCCAGGAATTCGGCACTTCTTCCAAAACCCTCAACCTCAAGGGCCAGAACGGCGACTATGTGGGATACATTTCCCCCATGCGAGAGCTGCTGGTCATGATGCGTATCTACAAGTACCTGCTGGACAACAATATCGACAGCAACGTCTATACTGCCATCAAGGGCCAGAAGTTCGACTTCGACCTCTACGGACAGGCTCCTGCAACCGGAGCTTCCGTCAAGATCGACGGCGACCTGTCCGACTGGGATGCTGTCCAGGGCGTGAGCAATGGCGCATTCGGTTCTTTCAAAGTCGCATCCGACGCCGACAACCTCTATTTCTACTGCCATAGGACTACCGAAGGCCGGTATTCCGATATATGGGGTGGCACTGGGTATATTTATGTCGGCTTCGAGCTGGACAACAACCCGGCCAACAACACCGCAAAGCTTTGGGCCAGCGAGGCTTATGACCTTCTGCTCCTGGTCTACCCCTATGGTGGATCAGCTGCTTCTCCTGCCATTACCGAGGCTGCCGGAACTGCCGGCGGCTGCGAGCCTTCGCCTTCCACTGTGGCAAATGTGGTCTGCAAGGGACAGGTCAACGGCGACGGCGCATTCATCGAGTTCAGCGTTCCCCGCAAGGATGTCTCCGCAATTCCCAATTCGGAGGTCACCATCTGGGCCTGGGGCAACAAAGACCTTCCCAAGGTGGAGCTCAAAGCTACCCTGTAGTTTGGTCTGAATAATTATGGCAAAGGGGACCTGACCGTCCCCTTTGCTCCCAAATAAACTGCATAGTTATGAAAAAATTTTCTTTAGTATTACTGGCTTTTGCCAGCCTTATCGCCACTTGCGCTTGCCAGCCCAAACCGGTAGATCCCGATGAACCGGATGTGCCGGATACCCCCAAGGAGTTTACCGCCACCCGCTTCAACGGCTATTTCGTGGATGCCCTTGCCGGGGCTTATGAGACTTTTGTGGAGACGGACAACCTCCCGGCCTCCGTCAATGTCGAGGGCATTCTCTACAGTAAAGGTCAGTATATCTGCGCCGCATGTCTTCTGCTCAAGGAAATCCAGGACAATCCCGAGCACTGGGAGGACGAAGAAGTGGACGTTCCGGTGCGCATGAACTGGGGCGGCAATGAGCAGAACAATACATTCGAGCAGGACAGCATATCCCTTGAAGCGCTCGGCTGGGCGGCAGAGAAGATTTATAACTATTCCGTCAAGAACGGCGCCACGCCCAACTACTGCTCGTTCGGCACCATCAAATGTTCCGGCTACGGCAGGGACAGCACGTACAACTATACCTACGACACACCTTTCAAAGACGGCGTCAAGTATATCGGCAACATCATCTCACGCGACTACGGCGCCGCCCTTTGCCGCATGTTCTATCATTACAAGCATAATCTGGAGTTCCCCGACAAGGTGTGCACCTGGGGCTCCGATTACCTGCGGAAAGTGAACAACTGCCCCATCGACGACCCTCTGGTGCTCTCTACTCTCCAGGATGCCCTGAAGGGCCTTTCCGCCGACGCTACGCCCCGCCAGAAGGCCGAGGCCATCTTTGCCTACACCCGGGACGAGTGGGAATGGGAAAACTACAGCAACACCAGCAAGGGAGCCCTGGGCACCATCAAGGCCAAAGGCGGCAACTGCTGCGACCTTACCCATGCCACGCTTGCCCTTTGCAGGGCGGCAGGCATTCCCGCCCGCTATATGCACGGGCAGTGCTACTTCCTGTCGGGCGTAATAGGCCACGTGATTCCCGAGATCTGGGCCGACGGCCGCTGGTGGATCTGCGATCCTTCCAACAACAGCGCCACCTGGGGGCACCCCACCTGGAAAGGCATGGAAACATTCAACGGACGTTATAACCAGCTTCCTTTCTGACGATCATGAAAAAGTATATCATCATTGCACTTACCGTCCTCGCCCTTGCGGGATGCAAGAAGGCGGCGGAACCCAATTTCAACGGCATCTGGCTGTGGTCCAAGTTCATGAACGAAGTGAATCTCGACACTCTGGCAGCCAAGGACATCAAGAACATCATCCTGCACGAAGTGGCCTTCGAGCGCCACGGAGTGGACTCCACACTGGATTTTGTGGCCGAGGCGCACAAGCGTGACATGAAGGTCCACATCTGGTTCCAATGCTTCTACAAAGACGGCAAGTGGATCAATCCCGTCAAGGATTCTCTCAACTGCTACGACCAGGAGTACTTCGACGAAGTCATAGAGCGTGCGGTGAGGTATGTCGGATACGGCGTAGACGGTATCCATCTCGATTACATCCGCTTCGGCGGAACGGCGTGGAAGCACAACCCTTCCGAGGAGATTACCGCCACGGGCTGCGTGACCGAGTTCTGCCGGCAGATCAACGCCGCGGTCAAGGCCGCCAATCCCGACATCGTCCTGTCCGCTGCCCTCATGCCCGAGCCCGACAGCGAGTACTACTATGGTCAGGATCCCGCCCAGATGGGGCAGTACATCGACATCCTCATGCCCATGATCTACTTCCACTGCGACTCCTACCGCAAGGGCGGTGCCCCGTGGGCAAAGATGGTCGCCGACCACTTTGCAACCAAGGGTGCACCGGCAAAAGTCTGGGCCGGTCTCACCACCTATTATGACACCGACTCCACCAAGGTCGTTCCCATGAACGCCGACGAAATCCTGCGCGACTGCCGCATGTTCGCCGACTCCACGCTTGCCGAGGGCGTCGTGCTCTTCCGCTACGGGCTGGGGGAGATTCCGGACCTTAATGAGCTAAAAACCAAATAAATATAACCTTATGAAAAAATTTTTCTATCAGGCTCCTGAAGTTGGCCTTCTGAACGTGAGTCTCGGCCAGTTCATTGCCGCCAGCGGCAATCCTGCGGGAAGCATTAACGAACTTGACGAGGCGGAAGAACTCCCTTGGACTTATTAAATCGAGTGCGGTTATGAAGACTATCAAGCTTTTTGCGTATGCTTTTGCAGCGCTCTCCCTTGCAGCGGGATGCTCCAAGGTGCAGGAAGGAATCGAAACTGTCACTCCCGGCAAAGCAGGCACCGTCATAACTGCCGGTCTTGAAAGTACCAGGACGGAACTCCAGTCCGACGGCAAGAAAGTTTATTGGCAGAATGGCGATGTCATCGCGATAAACGGCACGGCTTCCGAGGCCCTCAGTATCTCTTCTCCGGCTCAGACCGCGGAATTCTCTTTCGGCGAGACGCTTGCCGATGTCAAGAATGCCGTGTACCCTTCTACATTGTGGGTGTCTGAAGGAACCGTACGCCTGCCTGACGTACAGGAAGCCGGCACCAATGCTTCCTTTGGCCAGGGCGCCCTTCCGATGGTTGCTTACACCGAATCAGGAAACAACCTTGTATTTAAAACGATAGCGGCAGTTATCAAAGTTCGTCTTACCGCCGGTGAAACGTCGGCACCCATTGACTACGTGGAGTTCAGCGGCAATGACGGTGAGCAGGTCAGCGGTGACTTCGACGTGGATTATTCTTCCGGCACCATTACAGGCCTGCCTGACTTCAGCGATGCAGACAGGAAGGTTCGTGTGACGGTCGGCAAGGCTTTGGCTGCAGACCAGACGTGTGTGTTCATAGCTGTCCCTCCGGCCAACTATTCCAGCGGTTTTACGGTAAAGATAGTGGACGAAAACGGCGTCACCATGACAAAGCGCGTGGGCCCCGTAACCCTGCAGGCCGGTAAAGTTTACCCTACTCCGGTCTCTGAATTCGAGGATGACGGCACTATCAAGGCATTTGCCAGGGCTTATGTTACCATACTGGATGTGTGGGAGCAAAATATAGGAACAATCAATCGAGTGTCCAACTGGGCTCTGGCCCAGGAGGGCGATAAGGACATTGTCGAGAATGCGCACTATGTGCCAGCCGACTTCACCGTTACCGTGGGCGACAAGACCTACACCACCGGCGACATGCTCGAGACGGCCCTGCGTTCCTACCTGCTGCTTCGTGGTTGGGACGGCAACGCCACCAACGTGGCCGGATGGGGAGCCTTCCCTTCTACGACGCCCGTTTCGATGAATGCCGCCGTCCCCCAGACTCATGGCTACAAGTTCGGGACGCCTCTCATCGAAAGCAGTAACGGCGGATACTTGTATAAGACTATCGACGGCCTGCAGTATTATGGTCAGGTCGACCCCGTGATCCTCGACAACTGGGCGCAGAGGTCCCTGAACTGGGCATTGAGCCACGATCTTGTGATAACCAATATTTGCGGTTATCCCCGCGATCCTATAACCAATTACGGCGGCTGTTTCAGCTCCGGCCGTGCGCTCCTTACATACGCATTCTTCTTCAAGTATATGCTTGACAATGATCTGGACATGGCCAGCGGCCTTGGCTCTGATGTTGTTATCCGTTCCGAGCTCTTCGGTCTGGAAACTGCGGGAAGGTCTGATATCAAGATTAATACGGCCAACCTTTCGTTCGGCTGTGAGGCGCAAACCCAGCCGGCCTCTTTCGACGCTTATACAAACTGGACGGCAACGCCTTCTGACAGTTGGATTACCGTCAGTCCCTCTTCCGGAAGCTTAGGAAAGATTTCGGTTGATGTGAGCGTATCCGCCAATACGGGTGCGGCCCGGGAGGGCAAGGTCACCATAAGCGGCGGCAATGTTCCTGAGGGCCTTGAAATCACAATCACCCAGGCTGAATATTCAGAACCGGCTCCTGCAACAATCAAAGATTTTGCCCAGGAATATGTCACCGTCCTCACGGTGTGGGAGAATACCACCGGAACCATAGACTTGCTGAAAGGCGAAAATTATTCAGGCGGCGACTATAACGTAGAGGATGCACATTACATTCCGTCCACGACCACAATAACGGTTGGAGGAAAGACCTACAACACTGCCGATATGTTCGAAACCGCCATCAGGAGCTATCTTCTTGTACGAGGCTACAACGGTTTGGACAGGACCAATTACGGTGTGGGAGCAATTGCCGCCCTGTCGGGTGGAGCAGTAAGCATGAGCGAGACTCTTGTGCCTGAAACCCACGGATATACATGGGGAGCCAACCCTTACAACGAAACATCTGGAAACGGCGGTTATTTCCATACCACTTCCAAAACTTATCATGTTGTCACAGTGGACGTTTTGGACAACTGGGCCATGCGTTCGCTGAACTTCCAGAGCGGAAAGCCTGTTACCAACATGTGCACGTATCCCCGTTCTCCCATTACGGCTTATTCCGGAAGCTTCTGCTCAATGAGGGCTTTGATTACCTATGCCTTCTTCTTCAAATACATGCTGGACAATAATCTTGACAAGGCCGACGGCATAGGCACGAATGTCATCCTCCGTTCCGAGCTTACAGGCAAAGACGGAAACTATTGATGAAACGGATATACTGCATTGCCGCTGCGTTGGCCCTGGCATTCGGATGTGCCAAGGTCGTGGAAACCGCTCCCGGTACCGTAGTTACTGCCGGTTTTGACAACACCAGGACAGAGCTTCAGCCGGACGGCAGGAAAGTCTTCTGGCAGGACGGGGACGCTATCTGTATCAATGGCTCGGCGTCCTCTCCGCTGTCCATAGGTTCTCCTGCCTCCACGGCGGAATTCAGCTTCGGCGTCGTGCTCCCGGATGAGAAGAAGGCGGTTTACCCTTCTTCCATCTGGGTGTCCGACGGCACGATATGTCTGCCCTCCGTTCAGGCCGCCGGCAGCGATGCCTCATTTGGGCAGAACGCTCTTCCTACAGTGGCCTTTACGGCTTCTGGCAATAGCCTGAAGTTCAAGCATGTAGCTGCGGTTGTCAAGGTCCGGCTGACGCCCGGAGCCGGCTCGGCTCCGGTTGACTATGTAGAGCTTTCCGGCAATGGCGGCGAGCAGGTTTGCGGCAATTTCGGCGTGGATTATTCAACCGGAGTGCTGTCCGGGGCTTCTTCCGCCGCTGCCGACAAGGCGGTCCGCGTGGCTGTGGGCAGGACGCTGTCGCCGGAGGTGTCCAGTGTTTACATAGCCGTGCCTCCGGGCAACTATGCCCATGGCATCACCGTCAAGGTTGTCGATGGGTCCGGCGTAACCATGACCAAACGCACTGCAGGTATTACTCTTGCCGCCGGCAAGATATATTCTTCTCCCGAAGAGAGTTTCGACGGCGACGGTACCATCAAGGCGTTTGCCAAGGAGTACATCAAGATACTGGATGTGTGGGACAAGACTACGGGCACGATTGACCTTGTCAAAGGGGAGAATTACGCCGGAGGCGATTTCAATGTTCCAGGAGCGCATTACATTCCGTCGACCACCACGATTACGGTGGGGGACAAGACCTACAACACTGCCGACATGCTCGAAACTGCGCTTCGCAGCTATCTGCTGGTCCGTGGTTACGACGGCCTGGACCGGACGCATTATGGCCCGGGATCCATTGCCGCACTCTCCGGTGGTGCCGTAGGAATGAGCGAAACGCCCGTCCCCGGAACGCACAATTATTACTGGGGCGCGATGCCCTACAATGAGGCTCCGGGCAACGGCGGGTATTTCCGCACAACTGACGGAGTGTCACATATTGTAACGCTGGATGTTTTGGACAACTGGGCCATGCGTGCCCTTAATTTCCAGAGCGGACAGTCCATTTCCAACATGTGCACTTATCCCCGGAGTCCCATCACCGCCTACACCGGCAGCTTCTGCTCAATGCGGGCGCTGATTACCTACGCCTTCTTATTCAAATATCTGCTTGACAACGGATTGGACAAGGCGTCGGGACTGGCTGACGATACCGTTATACGCTGCGAACTCTTCCAGTCAAGGCAGTCTTCGGATACGGCGTCCAACAATGGTATATGGCTTTGGTCCCAGTACATGAATACTGTCAACCTGGATATTCTTGCCGGCAATGATATCAAGCACATTATCCTGCACGAGGTGGCTTTTACCAGTCACGGTACGGAATCTGTCAAGTCCTTTATAAAGTCGGCGCATTCTCAGAGAATGAAAGTTCATATCTGGCTGCAGTGCTTCTACTCCAACGGCAGCTGGGTAAATCCTGTGGACGATGAGAACAACCGCTACAAGCAAGAATACTTCGACGAGGTTATAGAGCGCGCGGTGAGGTACGCAGGCTATGGAGTCGACGGTATCCATCTGGACTACATCCGCTTCGGCGGAACGGCATACAAGCACAATCCGTCGGCTGAAATTACTGCCACGGGCGCCGTGACCGAGTTTTGCAGGCAGATAAACGCCGCCACCAAGGCTGTCAATTCCGATATTATACTTTCGGCCGCCCTCATGCCCGAGCCCGACAGCGAATATTATTATGGCCAGAACCCCGCCCAGATGGGCCAGTATATGGATATACTCATACCAATGATTTATTTCCGCACAGGTGGCTATCGCAGCGGTGGGCAGACTTGGGCAGTGAATGTGGCCAATCACTTCGCCACCAAGGGCTCTCCCGCCAAGGTCTGGGCAGGTATTACTACCTACGAAGATACAGACAGCGCCAGTACGGTGCCCATGAGCGCATCCAAGATTCGCAGCGACTGTGAACTCTTTGTCGGCACCAAGGCCGAAGGCGTGGTGCTCTTCCGCTACGGGCTGGGGGAGATTCCGGACCTTAATGGACTTTATAACTAATTATTATGATACTTATTGCAGACAGCGGAGCCACCAAGACCGAGTGGGGATGCGTTTCCCGCGACGGAGCCACCCGAATAGGCTTTACGAGCCAGGGGTATAACCCCAATTACATAACCGGACCTCAGATTGTCGAGGATATCAAGGCTAATCTTCCCGCAAGCTTGGACCCGACGCTTGTGAGCGAGATTTACTTCTACGGAGCCGGAGTTACCGAACTTCAGTATCCGTTCATGGAAAAGACCCTGCGCGAGGTGTTTACCAAGGCTGGCAAGGTGTTCATAGCCATGGATACCCTTGCCTCCTGCCGGGCGCTTCTGCAGGACAAGCCGGGCTTTGCCGCCATTCTGGGCACCGGTGCCAACAGCTGCCTTTACGACGGCTGCAACGAGGGTCTGAACGTGGACTCCTGCGGCTTTATCCTTGGCGACGAGGGCTCCGGAGGCAACCTTGGCAAGAGGATGATCACCGATTACATACGCCGCAACATGCCTCCTAAGGTGTACGAACTGGTGGGCCGGGAGCTCGGACACAACAACGACGAGCTGCTGGACATAATCTACACCCGTCCTTTCCCCAACCGCTTCTGCGCCCAGTACGCCAAGTTCATCAACGAACATCTGGACTTCGATCCGTATTTCCCGGACCTCGTGACCGACGCCTTCCGTCAGTTCTTCAAGCTAATAGTCACTCATTACCCTGATTATCAAAAATATACCTTCAACGCCGTAGGCTCCGTCGCCTACTATTTCAAGCCCCTCCTCCAACCCGTCGTTGAGGAATATGGAATGAAGATGGGCACTATCCTCAAAGCCCCCATGGAAGGACTTATCAAGTATCATCTGAACAATTAGGATGCATATAGACAATAGTCGATTATGTTTAAGTATATTATCTCCGTTTTCTGCACTTTATTCATATCAGTGTTGGCTACTAAGTGTGGTGTAGAGAAAAACGTGGATGTCCAGGTAGATAATAGTCCGATTGATATCAGCTCTCCGCGTCCTTCTGCCAAGCTGCAGGGGGTAACATTGAATGAAGATCAGGTGGCATGTGTTCGAAATGGAAATGATTTTTCTTTTCGGTGTCTAAAGGCCATCTTCGAAAATAGCGAAGGAGAAAACATTGTTTATTCTCCGCTTAGTCTCCAATATGCACTGGCTATGGCAGCAAACGGAGCAGACGAAGAAGTTGCCCGGGTAATTACGGAGACAATAGGGTGTGGTGATATACAATCCATGAATAGTTTCATGACTATCCTGCTCAACCAGTTGCCGGCGCTGGATCCGAACGTAGAGTTGAAAGTCACCGATGCTGTACTTATTAACGACAAGTTCAAGGCTGATGCATCTTTTAAAAGTACAATGAACAATGTGTATTATGCACCTGTTGAATATGTTAGTCTAAGAAATCCGGAGGTTGTTCTTGACCGGATAAATGAATGGGCTAGTCGAAATACTAATGGATTAATCAATCCATTTTTATATAAAAGCGATATAGGTAATGATCTTTTGGCAATCTTGATGAATGCCCTTTATTTCAAGGCTCCTTGGAATAAATTTTTAGCATTTGTGCCTGAACTGGCCTTGAAAGACTCTCCGTTTTATCTCGATAATGGAGGCACAATCAATGTGGACTACATGTACAGTGATGCATACCTTAACTATTCCCGGAGATCTGGATATGAAGTCTTGGAACTACCTTATGCAGGGAATAAATATGCTTTTTATGTACTTCTACCTGATGGAAGAAATGGGCTTGGAATACAAGCGCTATTTGATTGTCTTTCAGCTGATGAATGGGAGAAAATAATAGACGAAACCAGAATCAGTCGCGAAGTTGTTGTTTTCCTGCCATCTTTTGAGATATCAAAACGTTACCAGCTAAAGCAGGCGCTTGTTTCTTTGGGCGTCGGAAAGGCTTTTTCTTCAGCCGGATTCGACAGAATGATTCTGAAAAACAATAAACAATACTCTTGCGATTTAAGTGAAGTTATACAGAAATCGCGTATTAAAGTTACAGAGTGGGGGACAGAAGCAGCCGCAGTTACGGCCGATTTGATGATAGGTGATAGTGGCATTGAACGTAAACCTACAGTGTTCAAGGCCGACCATCCTTTTGCCTTTGTGATTGTAGAAAAAACATCAGGAGTAATTTTGTTTGAAGGAGTGTTTACCGGTAAAGAATGATTAATATCATGTCAAATATGGCTAACAACAAGTACATAGTTCCCCTGGCATTTATAGGGATGATGTTTTTCACCGTGGGATTCGCCACGGGTATCAACGGGTATTTCGTGCCGTTCCTGGAGAACAACCTCCACTTGACCTCGGCACAGAGTTATCTTGTCATAGCGGCCACCTTCCTGGCGTTCCTGGTATTCAGTTTCCCGGCCTCGAGCATAATAGCCAAGATCGGCTACAAGCGCACCATGTCGCTGAGTTTCTTCATGTTCGCGCTGGCCTTCGGACTCTTCATCCCGGCCGCGCGTCTTGAGAGCTTTGCGCTGTACCTGCTGGCGTGCTTCATCAGCGGTACGGCCAACACAGTGCTGCAGGCGGCCATCAATCCCTATGTGACCATACTCGGCCCCATCGACAGCGCCGCTCGCCGCATAAGCATAATGGGCATCTGCAACTCAATGGCGCTGGCGCTGCCGTCGGTGTTCATTGCCGCCGTAACGCGCAAGCCCATCGAGGCCGTGGGCCTTCAGGACCTGGACAAGCCGCTGATTATCATCATCGCCGTAGTGGTGCTGCTGGGAGTCGTCACCATCTTCGCTCCGCTCGAGGAAATCAAGGCGGAAGGGGAGGAGAATCCCGAGGACTGCCCGTACGCCGCCGGCAAGACGAGCATCTGGCAGTTCCCGCACCTGGTGCTTGGGGCGCTGGCGCTGTTCGTGTACGTGGGCGTGGAGAATCTGGCGCTGCTTACTGTGCTTGACTACGCCCAGGGGCTCGGGCTTCCCAACCCCGAGAGCTACACTATCTGGCCCGGCATTGGCATGGCCGTTGGCTATGTTGTGGGCATCATCTGCATTCCTAAGGTGATTTCGCAGGTCAAGGCCCTGCGCATCTGCACCTGGGTGGCCGTGATTGATTCGCTGCTCATAGTGCTCACTCCGCCGCAGGTGAGCGTGTGGTGCGTGGCACTTTTGAGCTTCGCCTGTTCGCTGATGTACCCCGCAATCTGGCCCCTTGCAATCACCGAACTGGGGCAGTTCACCAAGAAGGGTTCCTCGCTGCTGGTGGCCTCCATCGGCGGCGGCGCGCTCATCCCCCTGCTGTTCGGAGCCATGAAAGACTGGGTGGGCATGCAGAACGCCTACTGGATCTGCCTGCCGTTCTACCTGCTCATAATGTTCTACGCCTACTACGGCTACAAGATACGCAAATGAGGCGGCTGTGGATTATACTTGCGGCTCTGCTGCTCGGCGCACCGGCGCTGGCCTGCACCACCGCCGTGGTGAGTGCGGGGGCGTCCGCCGACGGGCGTCCCATGCTGTGGAAGCAGCGTGACGCCCCAGACCCGTACAACATCATAGTGCACGTAAAGGGCGGCAAGTTTGCCTATACGGCGCTGTTCCCGACCAAGGATTCCCTGCACACAAGGGCATACGCCGGCATCAACGAGGCGGGCTTCGGCATCATGAACAACCTGTCGTACAACCTCGGCTCCGACGAGGTCGTGCAGCGCACCAAGGCCGGCCCTCTGATGGCCCGCGCCCTGGCCGGCTGCCGCACGCTGGAGGACTTCGAGGCGCTGCTGCGCGACCCTTCGCGCCCGCGTCCGCAGAGCTCCAACTTCGGGGTGATCGACGCGCAGGGCGGGGCGGCCTACTTTGAGGTCTCCGATACGTCGTTCGTGCGCTTCGACGTGCCGCCGGGCGGCATCCTTTACCGCACCAACTACTCGCTCACGGGCGACGAGGGCCGCGGGCGCGGGCAGGAGCGCTACGCCACCATGGGCTGTCTGACCGACGGCAGGAGCCGTTTTACGCCCGAATTCTTCTTCGAGGCGGGCCGGCGTCACCTGCAGCACGGGGCCGATTCGCTCCGGGGCCGCCGCAGCGGATGGATGCTCGAGCACGACTACATTCCCCGCCCCACCACCACCGCATCGATAGTGATCGAAGGCGTGGCGCCGGGCGCCGATGCAGGCTCAGGCATGATGTGGTGCGCCACCGGCTACACTCCATGCGCCTATCCTGTGGCGGTATGGGTGGCGGCAGGTGAGGACATCCCCGAGTGCCTTAAGGGCGATGCCAATGTGCTGTCGGTGGAGCTGAGCGCCAGCGTGCACTCTCATCCCGACCATCCCAAAATGGTGGATGTGAAGCGGTTGAGGCGCATCGAAAAGGCCGTGCGCAGGGCTCAGAGGCGCGAGTTTCACGCCGCACGCCGCCTGATGCGCCGCGGCCTTACTCCGGAGGGCGTCCGTCGCTACAACGCCTGCGCCGACCGGCGTTTTGCAGGCTTCGGGAAAGGTATGGCCGGCCGTCTCAAGGAAGCTGGGCGATAATGTCGCGCAGCACGCCGTTGAAATCTATTACCCTGTCAGGCTTGGGTGAATAGCCCAGAATCACCACTACGAGTTCCTTCGATGGGATGATGTATATCTGCTGGCCGTCGTGCCCGTTGCAGGAATACATGTCCTCGGGCACATCGGGGCATACGTGGCAGCGGTTGAGCCAGAAGAAGGCGCCGTATCTGCCCTCGCTGGCCGCTGCGGGCGCGGAAGTGTAGTCCACCCATCCTTCCGGAAGTATGCGCCTCTCTCCCACGCATCCATCGTCCAGATAGAGCTGTCCGAACCGGGCGAAGTCCCGGGCGGTGACGTACAGGTAGGACGATCCAACCGGCGTTCCGCTCATGTCGGGTTCGAAGCGGGGATTCGAAATGGCCAGCGGAGCGAAGAGACGCTCGCGCATGTATGCAAGGAACTCGCTGTCGGACTGGAACTTGCTGCGAAGGTAGCGCATGACTATGTTGGTGCTGCCGCTGGAATAATACCAGAATGTGCCGGGCTCGTGCACGAGAGGCTTGGACTGGGCGTACAGGCCCATGTCGGTCTCGCGGTGCAGCATGAGGTTCACGTCCGAACGGTTGCCGTAGTCCTCGTTCCACTCAAGGCCGCTCTGCATCTGCATCAGGTGGTTGAGCGTGATGTCCTTGCGGCCGTCTGCCTGCCACTCCGGCAGCCCCAGGGGAGCGTTTATGTCGATTAGGCCATCGGAAGCCATGATGCCGGCAACGGCGTTGGTGAAGCTTTTTGCCATGCTCCAGCTAAGCAGCGGGGTGCTTGCCGAGATGCCCTTGTCGTAGCGTTCCGCCACCACGGCGCCCTTGTGCAGCACCACCATGGCGAAAGGATGGCCGTTGTAGGTCCTGTCGTCGACGAGCGCCTTCGCTATAGGCTCCAGGCGGGCCTGCAGGGCGCTGTCTCCGTCCGGGAGATAGTCCGTGCGTGCAGAATCAGCCGGCAGGGGATACTGCTGCTCCAGAAACGCCTGCGTGTCTTTGCCCCGCAGCAGCGTGACTCCGTAGCCCTCCCTGTATGCGGCGGTGGAACGGGCCCAGAGGAAGCGGCTGGTGACCGTCTTGTTTTCGTAATCCACCTTGTTGCGGTTGAATTTTATGAACGAGAAGTTGAGGTCCAGCGCCTCCACGTCGGCCTGGCTGCGTCCGGACACGAATATCGCAGATGCGAGGTTCTTGGCGGCATAGCCGGTAATGATGGGCGTGAGGGAGTTAATGTAGATGCATCCGCCTGCCAGGGCAGCGGCCAGAACAGCTCCTGCTATTCCGAGGATCTTCTTGGTTTTCATATCTTTTATTTGTTTCGCCCGTTAAGGTAGAGATTATTCATTTCATACGCAAAAATCCGCCGAAAAAAAATTATATTTGCGTAATATGTTTACGCCGTGGACCCTTCTGATTGATATAGGTATTGTTTCGTTGCTCCTGCTGCTCGGAAAGCTTCTGCGTTCCAAGGTGCGCATAATACAGCGATTCTTTATTCCCCCGAGCCTGCTCGCAGGCCTCACCGCCCTGATACTCGGCCCCGAGGTGCTGGGCTGGCTGCCCCTGAGCAACAACATGGGCACCTATGCCGGCATCCTTATCGCATTGGTGTTCAGCTGTATACCTTTCACTTCCGAGCGGGGCCGCTCCGACGGCACTTCGCGCATCGGCCGCATGTGGGCTTATTCCCAGGCCGGAATGTTGCTCCAGTGGGCGTTGGGCGGTGCGCTGGGCCTATGGGTGCTGAGCCTTGTCTGGCCCGTCAATCCGGCCATGGGCCTTTCCATGCCGGCCGGATTCTGCGGCGGCCACGGCACCGCCGCGGCCATAGGCGAGTCCTTCGCGGCCTACGGAGTCGAGGAGATGCAGTCGCTGGCCATGACTTCCGCCACCGTCGGTATAGTTGCTTCCGTGGTGATAGGCATGTGGCTTATCTCCTGGGGTGCATCCCGGGGCAAAACCAGCTATATCTGCAGGTTCGAGAATCTGTCGCCGGAGCTTCGCACAGGCATCCTTCCGCCCGACAAGCGCAAGAGCATGGGCATGGCCTCATTCTCGGCCATCTCCCTGGATTCCATGACATTCAACTTCGCCGTCATCGCCATGGTGGCGCTGGGCGGCTGGGGCCTTGCCAAACTGATCGCCCTTGCGTGGCCCGCACTCATGCTGCCGGTTTTCAGTTGCGCCTTCATAGTGGGCATACTGGTCAAGTGGGTGATGAGCAGGGTCAAAGTGGACGAGCACATCTCAAAACCCATCCTTGGCCACCTGAGCGGCGCTTTCACCGACTATCTCGTGGCCTTCGGCGTGGCCTCCATACGCCTTGAGGTCGTGGGCCGCTACATAGTGCCGCTGCTGATCCTGCTCACCGTCGGCCTGCTGCTTACCCTCCTCTACGTGTTCGTGATAGGGGCCCGCATCCACAAGAAAGACGCCTTCGAGAAGTCCATATTCACCTGGGGCTGGTTTACCGGCACGATGGCCATGGGCATCGCCCTCCTGCGCATAACCGACCCCGACTCCAAGAGCGGATGCCTGGACGACTATGCCTTTGCCTACCTTTACATAGCCCCCGTGGAGATTGCCCTCGTGAGCCTCTCGCCACTTGCCTTCAGCAGCGGCCTGGGCTGGCTGTTCGTGCTGGTGTGCGCCGTGTCGGGCGTCGCAATCCTCGGCCTGAGTGCCGCCAGAGGCTGGCTTAAAACCAAAGAAAAATGAAAGCAACCAAATACATGCTGGCGTTTGTGCTGGGCCTGAGTGTGCTGTCCGTGGCGGCGGCAGGAAGGTGTCTGCCCCGCAAGGCCAAGAAGACTCCTGCCGCAGGCCTTGAGTACCTTGACTCCAGCTTCAGTCTCTACGATT
The DNA here is from genome assembly GCA_946405435.1 of uncultured Bacteroidales bacterium. Taxonomy (GTDB): domain Bacteria; phylum Bacteroidota; class Bacteroidia; order Bacteroidales; family UBA932; genus Cryptobacteroides. Next base: position 22,742 of record CAMJHF010000017.1, on the reverse strand, counting down.
CCCTCCAGAAACGCATCTGGAACTACGCCGAGACCGCCTACAAGGAGTTCAAAAGCGCCGAACAGTGGGCCTCGTTCCTTGAGAGCCAAGGCTTTACACTAGAAAGGGGAGCCGCCGGCATACCCACGGCGTTCGTGGCCACTTTCGGCAGCGGCTCGCCCGTGATTGGAATACTTGCCGAGTACGACGCCCTTCCCGCCATGTCCCAGGATACCGTCCCGTACCGTAAGCCGCTTCTTGAGGGTGCCAACGGTCACGGCTGCGGCCACAACCTGCTGGGCACCGGCTCGGTGGCCGGCGCCGTTGCCGCCGCCAAATGGCTCGCGCAGGGTCATAAGGGCACGGTAAAGCTCTTCGGCTGCCCTGCCGAAGAGGGTGGCGGCGGCAAGGCATACATGATGCGCGAGGGCGTATTCGAAGGCGTCGACGCCATGCTCGACTGGCACCCAGACACCCGCAACACCGTCAACAAGGCCTGCGGCCTGGCCAACGTGCAGGTGCAGTTCACCTTCAGCGGACGCTCTTCGCATGCCTCCGGAGCTCCCGAACAGGGCCGTTCCGCCCTGGACGCCGTGGAGGCGTTCGACTACATGATGAACCTCATGCGGGAGCATGTACCCCAGACCTCCCGCATCCACTATGTCATAACCGACGGCGGCAAGGCCCCCAATGTGGTGCCCGACCGCGCAAGCGTACGCTATTACTTCCGCAGTCCTTCCCGCCAGGTAGTGGGCGAGCTGCTCGAGCGTGCCCTGGCGGCCGCCGAGGGCGCGGCCATGGGTACCGGCACCACCATGGACTACGAACTGCTGTCCGGCAACTACGAGCGCCTTCCCAATGAGGCCATGGCCTCACTTGTGGGCCGCAGCCTGGAAAAGGTGGGCGGAATAAAGCTTGACGCCCGCGAGCTTGAGTTCGCCCGCGCCGTGGCCGCCGAATCTGGAGTGTCGGCCGACCTCATAGACCGCCTCTCGGTGGTGGTTCCTCCCTCGGACGAGGGCTACGAGGCCTACGTCTCGAGTGATGTTGGCAATGTCACCTGGGCCGTGCCCACGGGCAGCTTCCGCTACGCCTGCTTCACTCCCGGCGGAGTGGGACACAGCTGGCAGCAGGTTGCCAGCGCCGGCACGACCATCGGTACCAAAGGTGCCCTGGGCGCTGCCAGGGTGCTGTTCCTCAGCGCCTATGAGCTGTTCACCGACGCCGGACTGCTCTCGCAGGTGCGTGCCGAATTCGAGAGTCGCCGCGGCCCGGACTTCAAGTTCGAGCCTCTCATGGGAAGCCGCAGGCCTCCCTTCATGGAGGCCGCATCGCTGGGCGCCGCCATGCCCGATGTGCAGAGTTTCGCCTCTTCTCCTGCAGGCCCCGGTCCCGGCCTTGACGAGGCCGCCCGCGAGCGTTTCCTCTCTGCCGGCGGCAGCGCTCCTGCCGACACCACCGGCCTTGATGTGTTCCTTCGTGCCCACGGCATAACCGACCAGGGCACGTCGGGCCGCTGCTGGTATTTCTCCACGGCCAACGTGCTGCGGGGAAGCCAGAAGTTCAGCACGGCCTACGGCTACTTCTACGACATGCTGGAAAAGGCAAACCTCTTCCTCGTGAGGGTGTGGGAGCACCGCCGCGAGGCCCTTGACAGCCGCTACAACGCCAGCATCTTCGGCCGTCCCACCTGGGACGGAGGACAGTTTATGAACGCCCTTTATCTGATTGACAAATACGGACTTATGCCGGAGGAGGCCATGCCCGACACCCCCGACGCCCACGATTCCGAGACGCTGCGCCAGACTCTCCGCACGCTCCTTCGCTCCTACGGGCTCCGCATGCGCGAGAGCAGCGATCCCGAGGCCCTGAGGACCGAGGCTCTCGGAGAGGTGTATTCAGTGCTGCAGCAGGCCCTGGGCACGCCGCCCGCCGAATTTGAATGGCAGGGCGTGCGCCATACTCCGCAGTCCTACCGTGACGCCCTCGGCCTGGGAGGCCTCTCCAGGCGTTACGTCATGCTCATGAACGACCCTACCAGGGCCTATTACCGGATGTACCGCGTGCAGGACTCCCGCAGCGCCGCCGACGCCCCCGAGTGGACTTTCCTCAATCTGCCGGCGGCCGAGCTGGAAGCCATAGGGCTCAGGTCGCTCAAGGCCGGCAGACGCTTCTACTTTACCTGCGACACGTCCAAGGACGCTCTGGCCCGCGAAGGTGTCTATGACCTGCGGCTCGGCACCGGCACCATGGACAAGGAGCAGAGTTTCCTGAGCCGCGACGTCTCGTCCGCCCACGCCATGGCCATGTGCGGAGCGGCCCTCCGGAGCGACGGCGGCGTGGAGCGCTGGGTGGCCGAAAACAGCTTCGGCACAGCCCGCGGGGCTTCGGGATACATCACCATGCAGGCCGGATGGTGGGACAAATACATGTTCCGCATGGCCGTAGAAACCGAATACCTGTCGCCCGAACAGCAGAAGATGCTGGAATGCACGCCTGAGCAGATTCCCTGGTGGAATTTGTACTAGAATATGTTCGACAAGTTCGTATCGTTCATAAATTCAGTTGTTTGGAGCCCGGCGCTGGTGGTGCTGCTGGTAGGTGCCGGACTGTATTTTTCCGTTCGCACGCGCTTTGTGCAGGTGCGGCGCCTCGGCATGATGGTGCGCTCGCTTTTCGCCCCCGCCGAGAGGCATGAGGACGGAAACAAGAAGGGAATATCCTCGTTCGAGGCCTTCTGCGTGGCTCTTTCCGGCCGAGTGGGCACGGGCAATATAGTGGGCGTGGCCACGGCCATTGCCATGGGCGGCCCCGGCGCGGTGTTCTGGATGTGGATAATCGCCTTCCTGGGAGCCTCGACCGCCTTTGTGGAGTCCACGCTGGCGCAGAAATACAAGTTCAGCCACTCCACCGGATTCCGGGGCGGTCCTTCCAACTACATCGAGGAGGGCCTTGGCCTAAAGTGGCTGGCCGTGGCTTTCTCGGTGCTGTCGCTGTTCAGCTACGGGCTGCTGATGCCAACAGTGCAGGCCAACGGCCTATCCACCGCCATGACTAACTCCTTCGGCGTGTCGCCGCTGTGGTGCGGTCTGGGACTGGCCTTCATACTGGCCCTTGTAATCATAGGCGGCATCAAGAGCATCTCCAGGGTGGCATCGGTGGTCACTCCGTTCATGGCCCTTGGCTATATAGTCGTTACCGCGATAGTGATTGCAAGCCACTGGGACGCCGTCCCCGGAGTGTTCAGGGCAATCTTTGAAGGCGCATTCGGCATTCAGCCAGTGGCCGGCGGCATACTCGGCTCCACCATAATGATGGGCGTCAAGCGCGGCATCTTCTCCAACGAGGCGGGACAGGGCGGCGGAGCCATGGTGTCGGCGTCCGCATCGGTGTCGCATCCCGCCAAGCAGGGGCTTGCGCAGGCCTTCTCGGTGTATGTGGACACCCTGCTCATCTGCACCGCCACCGCGCTCATGATCCTGTGCTCCGGCTCTTACAATATCCTGGACTCCAAGACCGGGGAGATGCTCCTGCCGGTGCAGCCAGGGCTTGGGGCCAACTACGTGGGATACACCCAGGCCGCTGTGGATTCGGTGCTGTCGGGGTTCGGCAGTGCGTTCGTGAGCATCGCGCTGGCCTTCTTCGTGTTCACCACTATCATGGCCTATTATTTCTACGGCGAGAGCAGCATCATCTACCTGTTCAAGGGCCGCAAGGCTTCGCCGGTGGCCGAAAAGCTGGTCATCTGGGTGTACCGGCTGGCCATACTCGTGACGGTTGTGTTCGGAGCCGTCAAGGAGTCCAATCTTATCTGGCAACTCGGGGACATAGGCGTGGGCATCACCGCATGGATTAATGTGGCCGCCCTTATCTTCCTCTGTCCCATTGCAATACGTCTGCTTAAAGAATACGAGAATAAATGAAACGTCTGTTTACTGTACTGCTGGCGCTGTGTGGCGCCGTGCTGCCCGCCATGGCCGACGAGGGCATGTGGCTGCCCAACCTGATCGCCCGCCGTATCGATGACATGGGTGCCAAGGGCTGCCGCCTGAGCGCCGAGGATATATACAGCGTCAACAAGGCGTCACTCAAGGATGCTGTGGTGCTGTTCGGCTCCGGCTGCACTGGCGAACTGGTGTCGCCAGACGGCCTGCTGTTCACCAATCATCACTGCGGCTACGGCTACATCCAGCGTCACAGCAGCGTGGAGCACGACTACCTGAAAGACGGCTTTTGGGCGATGAACCGCACGGAGGAGCTGCCCAATCCAGGCCTTACGGTCAGTTTCCTGGAGAGGATGGAAGATGTTACGGACGTAGTTCTCTATGGCTGGGAACCCTCCATGGGCGAAGCCGCCCGCGACTCAGTGGCCAAGGCCAACAGCGCCCGTCTGCAGAAGGAGATTGCCCTCCCCGAAAAGGGCATAAAGGCTTCTGTGGAAGCGCTTTACTATGCCAACAAGTACTATCTTTTCGTATACAAGGTATTCCGCGACGTGCGCCTTGTGGGAGCTCCGCCCTCGTCCATCGGCAAGTTCGGCGGCGACACCGACAACTGGATGTGGCCCCGCCACACTGGAGATTTCTCCATCTTCCGCATCTATGCCGACAAGGACGGCAACCCTGCCGATTATTCCCCGGACAACGTGCCCTACCGTTCCCGGAAATACCTGACCGTTTCCAGCCGCGGCGTGTCCGAGGGCGACTTTACCATGGTGTACGGATGCCCGGGAAGCACGCGCGAATACGTAATGTCCGAGGAGGTGCGCTATATAGGCGAGGTGTCCGATCCTCAGAAGATCGCCCTGCGAACCCTTCGTCTGGACATCCAGAAGAAGTACATGTCCCGCAGCCAGGCTGTCCGCATCCAGTATTCAGCCAAGAACGCCAATGTCTCGAACGCCTGGAAAAAGTGGCAGGGAGAGTCGCGCGGGGTGGCCCGCCTGCACACGGTGGCGGCCAAGCAGGAGTATGAGCGCCGCTTCAGCGCCTGGGCTGCCGGAGGCCCCTACGAGGGCCTTGTGGAAAGGCTCGGAGCCATCTACAAGCAGCGCGAGCCCTACTACCTGGCCTACGAGTACTTCAACGAGACGGTCCGGAGCCTTGAAATGCTCTCGCTTGCATGGCATGTGGGCGGGGCGCTCTCGAGGGGCCGCAGCGCCGGCGCCCTGGCCGGCAGCTTCTTCAAAGACTACTATGAGCCCATAGACAGGGAGACCTTCGAGGCCCTTCTGGAGGCCTTCAGGGCCAACATGCCCGAGGATTTTCAGCCCGCTTACTTCAAGCAGCAGCTGGCCCTGCACGGCAGCGTGGCGGCCCTTGCCCAGGTTGTCTACTCGCGTACCATGTTCACCGATTCCGCCAGGGTGGCGGCTCTTGGCCCGGACGACCTCGAGGCTGTGCAGGCCGACCCCGCTTATCTGCTCTACAAGGGCTTCTCCGACTGGGTGGACGGCGACATCATGCCCGTTCTTCGCAGCATCGATGGGCTGCTGCGGCACGCCAACCGCCTGTACATGAAGGCGCAGATGGAGTTTGAGCCGCAGCGCGATTTCTATCCCGACGCCAATCTCACCCTGCGGGTGGCCTACGGCAAGGTGGCGGGCTACAGCCCCTCGGACGCGGTGTACTACCGCCCTGTTTCCACCCTCAAGGGCATCATGGAAAAGGACAACCCGGACATCTTCGACTACAATATTCCCCAGTCGCTGCGCGACATTTATGCCGCCGGCGGCCATGAGGACCAGAGCGTGTGTTTCCTTGCCACCAATCATACCACCGGAGGCAACTCCGGCAGCCCGGTGCTGAATGCCGACGGGGAACTGGTGGGTATCAATTTCGACCGTGTGTGGGAGGGTACGATGAGCGACCTCCAGTTCGACCCGGACTATTGCCGCAACATCTGCCTGGATGTCCGTTACCTGCTGTTCGTCATTGAGCACATCGGCCACGCCTCCTGGCTCCTGTCCGAAATGGACATCCGCTGAAAACAGGCGCAAGAGATTCCCGGCCTGGCTGCTGCAGACGTCGCTACGCGACCCCTCCCTAAAGGGCCCCTCCCTCTTATGTTGCCGAGGGTGGTACAGTCTGCAGCAGTCAGGCCGGGAATCTCTTTCTACTACCTGTGGGGCAGTAGGTGACGCCAGAGCTTGTCTGGGTGGATCTCGTCGAACTTGATGAGGATTCCGGCCTCGATTACGTCGCCGAACTCATCGTTGATGCCGGCGCCGAACGACTTCATGGTGGGTGAAAGGTTCATGTAGGTATTTACCAGCGGCGGAATGTTGGCGCCGAGCTTGCGGACCTCCCGCTTGAGGATGACATAGTCGTCGCGGAAATTATCCTCCGTGAACAGTTTGTCCCACTCCTTCGCAAATGTAATCTTGATGGGGTTCTTGGGCACCACCAGGCGTCCGGTCTTGTTGTTTATGTCCGTCATCCAGCTTCCGAAATGCTTGCGCAGGAAATACAGCAGCATCTGCAGCGCCTTCTTGGGGAAGGACGGATAGATGGTCATCTTGCCGAAGAAGAACTCCATACGCCCCTTGAACTGCTCCATGATGGTCACCAGACCGTCCATCAGGTTGTCCAGGGCATAGAGGCTCTTGCTGCCCAGCTCGGTGCTCTGGTATTCGGGGCGTATGAACGAACGGCTCAGCTCTATGGTGTGCAGGAAATCTCCCCCCAGGAAGTGCTTGGTGAAGTGGAACAGGTGTGAGGACGGCATGAGGGGCTGGCCGAAGCGGTCGTACAGCACCTCGTCGCAGGGTACGAAACGGTAGCCGCCCACAATGCATTCCTCCTCGGGGTCCCACAGCACCAGCTGCTTGTAGCAGAAGGCGGCGTCCAGGTCGAAGGCGTCCAGGTCGGCCTCCTTGCCGGTGCCGCCTCCGCCGGCGCGGAAGGCGATCTCGCGAAGGCGTCCTATCTCCCGAAGTACATTAGGAGCACATTGATTGTCAACGACATAGAGTTTGTTGCCGGAATGATTGGTCTCGCGCAGGAAATGCTCCTCCGTGAGCTCGGCTTTCAACAGGGCGGTCTGGACCGGCTCGATGATAGGTACCTGGTTCATTTCTTGAGTTTATAAACTTGTTCGCGTACCCATGCCGCCCACTCGATGTCCTTCTTTTCGGAAGTGAACGTCTGCCAGGGTATGGGTTTTCCTATTACCATAGTATATGACTTGTGCTGGCTGCGGTACAGCTCGTCGGGGAGTGTGAGCATGGCTATGTTCAGCTTGAGCTTGAGCAGGTTGCGCAACTTGTCCAGGAAGTAGAAGCGCCACGAGTTCCGCCCGCTGAACCAGATGGGGACTATGTCCCTCTGGTTGGCTTTGCTCTTGGTGATGAAGGTCTTCTTCCATGGAAGGTCCTGCACCACGCCGTCGATCTTGCGGGAACACAGGCCGGCCGGGAAAATCACCACCTGCCTGTCCGAGGCGAAGGCCCCGTTTATCTGCTCGGAGAGGCTGCTCGACTGCCCGCCGAACTTGTTCACCGGTATGGTATACTCGGCTATGGGCTTGACGGCCATGAGTATATCGTTGGCGGGGATGATGATGTTGCCGTCGTACTTGCGGCCTATGACGGCCAGCACGGACACCGCGTCGACGCCGCCCAGCGGGTGGTTGGACACAAAAGTGTAGCGGCGGCCGTCCTCGGGGAGGTTCTCGCGGCCCTCCACCGTGAGGTGGACGTCGTAGTACTCGATTGCTTTCTCGAGGAAGTCCACGCCCAGGTACTCTCCCTGGTCCAATATGCCGTTGAGGTGGTCCTGGTGTATGAATTTCTTGAGCCAGGAAAGAACGAAGCGAGGGACCTTGCCCTTGCCGAATTTGGCTTCGACTATGGAGTCGAGGTCTAAACGTACACTTTCATTTACAGCCATGACGATTGTAATTGACGGCAATATACAAAAAAAATCGAATGGAATGAGTATCTTTGTGCAAACTTATGACCAAATGACACTAAACGTACATTCCGAAACATCCCGCCTTCGCGAGGTCGTCCTGGGTCTCCCGGACTCCATGGGCCCCGTCCCCCAGCTCCGGGAAACCTTTGACGCAAAATCCTATGAATCAGTACTTAAGGGAATATACCCCAAACAAGAGGACGTAAAAAAGGAGATGGATGCCTTCGAGGCGATCCTCTTGAAGTACGGCGTAAAAGTCTACCGTCCCGAGCCTGTGCCCGGCTGCAACCAGGTGTTCGCCCGCGACGTGGGCTTTGTCATCGACGACAAGATAATAGTCTCCAACATCATTCCCGACCGCCAGGATGAGATTGACGCCTACGACAAAATCTACAGCCAGATTCACTACAAGCAGATTTACAACCTCCCCGAAACGGTGCATGTGGAGGGAGGCGACGTGGTGCTCTACAACGGAGTCATCTTCCTGGGACAGTACGCCTTCGAGGACTATTCCGAGGTCAAGACCGCCCGCACCAACCGCCTGGCGCTGGACTACCTGCGCATGATCTTCCCCAACAAGACCATCATCCCCCTGAACCTCCGCAAGAGCGACACCAACCCCTACGAGGGCATACTCCACCTGGACTGCACCTTCATGCCGGTGGGCCGCGACAAGGCCATAATCTACCGCGACGGCTTCCTGAATCCCCGCGACGCCGACCACCTCGTAGACCTTTTCGGCAAGGATAACGTGTTCGAAATCACCAAGGAAGAGATGTACTGGATGAACTCCAACATCTTCTCCATCTCCGAGGAGGTCGTGGTGATAGAAGAGAATTTCGTGCGCCTCGGCGAGCATCTTCGCAACAAGTGGGGCATGACGGTCGAGACCGTCCCCTACCGCGAGATTTCCAAGATGGGAGGCCTGCTCCGCTGTTCCACTTTGCCGCTCAGGAGGGACTAGTCATGGGAAAACTTGCAATGGTGGCGTTCGGCGGCAACGCCCTTCTGCGCGCCGGCCAGAAAGGCACTTATGCAGAGCAACTGGCCAACGTGGAAAGCACCTGCCGCAGCCTTCTGGGGCTGGTGGAGAAAGGATATGACATAGTGATAGGCCACGGCAACGGCCCGCAGGTTGGCAACGCGCTGCTGCGCCACGAGGCGGGCAGCCGCGAGTTCGGACTGCAGGCCATGCCCATGGATTTCTGTGGCGCCGAAACCCAGGGCTCCATAGCCTACATGATAGAAAGCGGCATGGAAAAGGTGCTGCGCGCCGCCGGCCTGCAGCGCCGGGTGGTGTCGCTGGTGACCCGCGTCGAGGTGGACCCCGCAGACCCCATGTTCCTCAATCCCACCAAGCCCGTAGGCCCGTACTACAAGGAGAAGCCGGCCGACGGAGCTTTTTACAGGGAAGACCCGGCCGGACGCGGCTGGCGCAAGGTGGTGGCTTCGCCTGTTCCCAAGAGAATCAATAATATAGAGATAGTGGAGCAGCTTGCGCGCGAGGGCAATATAGTGGTGACCGTTGGCGGCGGAGGCATCCCCGTGGTAAGGGACGCCGAGGGCTTTAGGGGCGTCGAGGCCGTCATAGACAAGGACCTGGCCAGCGCTCTTGCCGCAGTGCACATGCATGCCGATGAGTTCTACATCCTTACCGACGTGCCCAAGGTGTACATCAATTTCCGCAAGCCCGGCCAGGCTGCACTTGACAGCATGACCGTGGCGCAGGCCCGCGAGTACCTCTCCCAGGACCAGTTTGCCGAGGGCTCCATGGCCCCCAAGGTGCGGGCCGGCATCATGTTCGTGCAGGGCACCGGCGGCCGCTGCGTCATCACCGAGGCCGGCAGCCTGGGCTCCGGCGGCACAGAGATAATTCCTTAACATTCAAAGATATGGCTATCAATTTAAGGGACCGCAGCTTCCTCAAGCTGCTCGACTTCACTCCCGCAGAAATAGAGTACCTGCTCGACCTTGCCGCAGAGCTCAAGCGCGCCAAGCGCGCCGGCACCGAGCAGCCCCTGCTCAAGGGTAGGAACATCGCCCTGATATTCGAAAAGACATCCACCCGCACCCGCTGCGCCTTCGAGGTGGCTGCCTACGACCAGGGCGCCCGTGTCACCTACCTCGGCCCCACCGGGTCGCAGATAGGCATCAAAGAGTCCATGAAAGACACCGCCCGTGTGCTTGGGCGCATGTACGACGGAATTGAGTACCGAGGCTTCGCGCAGGCCACCGTGGAGCAGCTCGCCGAGTATGCCGGCGTTCCCGTGTGGAACGGCCTCACCAACGAATTCCACCCCACGCAGGTGCTGGCCGACTTCCTCACCATGCGCGAGCATGCCGGCAAGCCCCTATCGAAGGTGAGCTACGCCTATCTTGGCGACGCCCGCTTCAACATGGGCAACTCCCTGCTTGTAGGAGGGGCCAAGATGGGCATGGACGTGCGTATCGTGGCGCCCAAGGCCCTGCATCCCGCTCCCGAGCTGGTGGAGGAGTGCCGCCGCATAGCCGCGCAGACAGGCGCCCGCATCACCGTCACCGACGACGTGGACGGGGGAGTGAAGGGCTGCGACTTCATCTACACCGACGTGTGGGTGTCCATGGGCGAGCCCGTTGAGGTCTGGAAAGAGAGGATCGAGCTTCTGCGTCCCTACCAGGTCAACGCCTCCCTGATGGCGCGTACCGGCAATCCATCCTGCAAGTTCATGCACTGCCTTCCTTCGTACCACAACCTCGAGACGCAGGTGGGCCGCGACGTGCACAAACAGTTCGGCCTGGACGGCATCGAGGTCACGGAAGATGTGTTCGAAAGTCCCGCCAGCATAGTTTTCGACGAGGCCGAGAACCGCATGCACACCATCAAGGCCGTCATGGTGGCCACCCTGGCCCCTGAGGGCGCCATTAAGCTATAGGGTGGTGGACCCGGTGGACAAATACAGGGAGGACCTCACCCGGTACCTCCTGTCCGTGAGCACCGATGCTGGACTGCTCAAGGGGACATTGCTCTCCTCGCCAGACATAGACAACGCCTGGCTGCGCTATGCGCCTTCCTTCTACGGAGACGCCGTGCGCAATTTCAACGACTATCCGGAGTACTGCCTCGCATGCGCGGGATACCTCGGCATGGCCGTGGCCGAGCTCTGGGACCGTGACTGGCCCCGCTACGAGACGAGTCCCTATTCATTTTTTCTCGGGCAGAGGGGATTTGACGACATGGACGACCACATCACCGGCAGTATCCTCAAGGAGAGCAAGCACAGCGTGGCCGCCATGCAGACTTGCTCGTCCTCGGCGCATCATTACCTTATGCGCGAGTGCCCCGAGCCCGGCACTGCGCAGGCCTACCGCATGTTCCTCGTGACCGTTGAGGTCATGTTCAAGCTTGGCGCCGCCATACGGCTGTGCGCTCTGGGCTACAAGTTCGAGGAAGTGGGTTCCGGAGCGGGGAAGTAGCGTTCGTTGGCTGGAGGGTAAAAGGTTGAGCCTCTGTTTGTTATGTAATTTTAAAGTTATGGTTTGCAGGACTTTAAAAATGGTTATCTTTTTGATGGCTACGGCTTTAGCCTTAAGCTGTTCAGGAAGTGCCGGGCAGCCGAGGGTGCTGGACGTATCCGGGCGCCAGGGTGTGGCGTGTGACGGCAAGTACTACTACGTGTCCGGCTCCGGCGCGCTCTACAAGTATTCGCTGGACGGCGAGCTTCTGCTCAGCAACGAGTCGCCCTTCGACTCCATCACCGCCGGCTCTCCGGCTCCCAACCATATCGGCGACATCGACGTGTACGGAGGCGAGATCTTCGCCGACTGCGAGTACTTCATGGACGGTGTGGGACAGAACATCCAGGTGGCCATCTATGATGCCGCCACCCTGCAGTACCGGAGGTCCCTCACCTGGGAGCCGGCCTCGGGGCAGGTGGAATGCTGCGGGCTCGCAGTGGACCGTTCGCGCGGACTTGTATGGATGGCGGACTGGGTGTGCGGCAGTCACCTTTACTGCTATGACCTCGCCGGCGGCGAGTACCTCGGCAAGGTGGCCCTCGACCCTGCTCCGGCCCTTCAGCAGGGCATTTTCTGTACCGACGGGGGAGAGATCCTCATCTCCAGCGACGACGGCGACGCCGACTCCGGCTCTCCGGATCACCTTTATGTCTGCAGCCCGTACGCCGGGCACGTGGCACCGGGCAGCCAGGCGCCGCAGGGCAGGGAACTGAAGAGCGAAGCCAGGGTGGAACGCTACAAGACCATGGACGGCCTTCGCCGCGCCGGCGAGATAGAAGGCCTTTGCATCAACCCCGCCACCGGCGCCCTCGTGGTCCTCTCCAACCGCGGCGCCCGCATAGTACTCGGCATGCCCCGCGGCTTCTACCCCGGCTACGACCACGAGATCCACGAACTCTACGAGTTCTTGTAGCCCCATCGGGCCGCGGTAGTCACTCCTACTCCATTCTGCCCCGGAACCCCCTTCTTCCCTGCGGCCGGGACAAAAATCGCCGTTTTCTGTCCAGAAACCCCGTTATTTCCTTCTGCCGGGACAGATAAAGACAAATTCTGTCCAGACGGCCTTTTGCCGAGCATCAATCCCGGCAAAAATTTTTCACTCCTCCCTTGGAAATAAACCGAAGAAATACTAATTTTGCAAGTTCGTACGGACTATTCCGTCGAGCTTTGAGCAAGTTATGTAACATGATAATTATAAACAATTAACAATCAATAACTAAATTTCAAAACAAATGAAAAAGGAAATTTACCTTATTCCAAACACTAAAGTCCTCGTGGTACGATTCGAGGGCATTCTTTGCCTTTCAGAACCTGGAAGTGCCAGCAATGGTTATGGGGATAATCCTCTTGATGATCTTGGCGACTAAAATTACATGGTGATGAAAAAGTTTTATTTTATTACTGCTATAGCAGCTATCGCGGCTTTTACCGCTTGCCAGAAAGAGATCACTCCTCAGAGTGAGACTGTTACTAATGACACTTTTGTATTCTCTTCTGTAAAGCCTTCTTTGGAAGAAGAGATTGCAACAAAGACTGAGTGGAATGGAGAAACCATAACATGGTCAAAAGACGACCAGATTCGCATGGCTTACACCGTAGAAGGAGTATGGCAGGGTGCAAGTGACTCTAACACAGCTCCTAAGCTTTATGCCTCTAGCAAACTTGAGGCAGCCGCTGAAATCGCTGAATTTACTGTGAATTCCAATTTTACATCAACTGCTACTGGAACACATATCTTTTATGGTCTTTACCCTGGATCTATTTCCGCATCATCTTTTGACAATGCCCCAGTTGCTACGATCACCATTCCAGCTGAGCAGACTCCTGCAGCCAATTCCTTTGACAGCGCTGCCGATCTGATGGTTGGTGTATCAGAGGAGTATAGTGCAAAGCCCAGTAGCGAAGAAACGGTTCTCCTAACATGGAGCCGTCAGGTTGCTCATGCAGATCTTACCATCAAGAATCTTAGCATTTATGACGGTGAGACAATCTCCAACATCACTTTCACCGCTCAAGAAGGTGCAGACCTCGTTGGTCTTCATAATATTGATATCACCACCGGCGCAGTTTCCAACGCACAGGGAACTACCAATGAGATAGTCGTCAACGGTAATAACCTGGTCTATGAGAACAATTCTGTAAAAGTATGGCTGAGCATGCTCCCGGCAACTCTTACTGAACTCACTGTTAATGTAGAAACTGACAAAGCATATTACGTGCGTTCTTTCTCCGGATTCACCCGTGAATTCAAGAAGAACATGCACAATACTATGAACATCGGAATGACCTCCGCCGTTCGCACTCCGAAAGCCGCCAATCTTGGTAATTATGAAGAGTCTTTCGCTAATGGTCAGGGTGATTTCACAATCAAGAATGTTACTCTTGGCTCTGGCTTATCGTACGTCTGGATATATGATAACACTTACAAGTATGAGAAAGCTTCTGCCTATGTTAGTGGTGCTGCACACGAGGCTGTTAGCTACTTGATTTCCCCCGAGCTTATTATCGGGAGCAACAAATCAAAGCTTACTTTTGATCAGGCGGCTAATAAATTAAACGGTGCGGCTGTCAAAGATTACTTTAAGGTTGTTGTCATTGAAGGAGAAACGGAAACGGAAGTTGCTCCCGATGTTTATCCGCTTGGAACTGATTGGAATTTTGTTAGTTCTACTATCAGCCTTGCAGATTATAACGGTAAGACTATAAAGATAGGCTTTAAATATACCTCGACATCTAGTGTTGCCGGTACATGGGAAATCAAAAACTTCAAGGTAACCGATGTTAAGACCAAGATGTCTCCAGAGCTTTCCTTCGGCGAAATAACAGAGTTTGAGGCTAATGTTGGAGAAGACTTTACTGCTCCTACTTTGACCAACCCTAATAATCTGACCGTCACATATTCTTCCAGCAATGAAAATGTTGCCCTTGTTGATGAAGCTACAGGTGAAATTGTGATTGGTGCTGCTGGCGTCGCAGTAATTACTGCCAGTTTTGCTGGAAACGATGATTATAATGCTGGTTCAGCAAGTTATACAATCACCGTTGTTGACAGTTCGGTAGAGGCAAAGACTTTCTTCTATGAGTCGTTTGATTCAATTAATGGAACCGGCGGGAATGACAATACATATAGCGGTTCTATTGCGACTAATGATCCAATTACTGATGAGAATTGGTCAGTTCTTGAAAAAGTTGGTGGCGCAAAACAATGCTTAAAGTTTGGTACTGGTTCGGCGAACGGAATAATGACGACTGATGCCATAGAACTTACAGGAAATGCAACACTCACTTTCAAAGCTGCAGGTTGGGCCTCTGGAACTAATACACTTTCCGTGACGGCCACAGGAGCCACACTTTCTGGAGACACACAAATCACCCTTATTAACGGATCGTGGAAAGACTATAGTATAACTATCGCTGGGGCTACCGGTGAACTTGTTCTTACATTTGAGGGAAAACGTGGCTTTCTGGATGAGGTTGCTGTATTTACCGGAACCGAGCCTGTTAAGCCTATTGAGAAGCAGGACTCTGGTCTGGCATTTGGCGATGGCTCGCTGTCTTACACCGTAGAGACGGGTGCCGATTTTACAGCACCTGAACTTACCAACCCCAACAACTTAACAGTAACATACTCTTCTTCGAATGACAATGTCGCTTATGTCGATGAAAATACGGGAGACATTCTTATTGGCGAGGAAGAAGGAACA
Organism: uncultured Bacteroidales bacterium; assembly: GCA_946405435.1. Lineage (GTDB taxonomy): Bacteria > Bacteroidota > Bacteroidia > Bacteroidales > UBA932 > Cryptobacteroides. Next base: position 7,651 of record CAMJHF010000017.1, on the reverse strand, counting down.
GCCGTAATCACAGCATCGTTTAGCGGTAATGATTCTTTCAAGGAAGGTTCTGCTTCTTACACGATTATTGTAAAAGCGGAAACTACACCTGGAGAAGGAGGAACTATCGCTACGATTAATTTTGGTTCAAATGACACCAAAATAAACGCCGCATCTGTAACTGGAGATGACAGCGAAGGCAACTCTTGGACCATTACGACGGTTGGAACAACATCGTTTACCTCTAATACAGAGTATTATCAAGTTGGTTCAAGTAAAGCCCCTGCTACAAGTATTACTTTTACCACTACTCTTCCTACTGGCACCAGCGTTTCCGGCATATCCGCAAAATTTGGTGGCTTTAGCGGCACGGCTGGAGATGTGAATCTTAAAGTTGGAGATAACATCGTCGGTACAGGATCGCTCAACGCAGCCAATGATGTTATTGTCGAATCAACGTCTACTGCGTCCGGGAATGTTATTACGATTACCGTTACTAACATTAGTAAAGGCGTAAAGGTTTATTATATTTCTGTAACTTACTGAACTCCATCCGGAGGCGGAACCTCCGGGGGTGGAGACACCGCAGATTCCAAGCCGGGATATCTCTCCTGTGGAGAGATCCCGGCGGTGGAACTGTCAGGAACGGCAGCTTCAGGGAACGAAAAGGATTTCAGTGGCAGTGATACCGTGTCCAAGTGGCAGCGCTACAACGTTTCCGGCAATTCCAATCAGAAGGTCGTAACCCACACTTTCATGTACAATGGCAAGCAGTATCGCAATTACACGATACTGTATGACAAGACCAAGAAGGCGGCGCTCTGGGCGGCATTCCCGATGCATGCGACAGCGTACCCTTGGAACGTCACACGTGGCGATAGCTGGCAGTACGACCCTGCCCTGGATCAGTCTTGGCAGCCTAAATTGACTTCCAGCTACGGCGGAGGCTACACCCGCGGACATCAAGTGGCATCCAATGACAGGCGGACAACCATCTACCAGATGTACCAGACGGACTATTTCTCCAACATGACGCCGCAGTCAGATGCCTTCAATGCCGGAAGTTCAACCGACTGGGATGAGCTGGAGGAATCAATTCAGAACCTGGGGAAAGCCACCACTGGACGCGATACGCTCTATGTGGTCACAGGAGCCATTTTCGGCAGCGGCTACAAGACCGACGCAACCGACAACAACGGTGTCGCATGTCCTGTTCCTACAGACTATTATAAGTGTATCATGAAGGTCAGCTTCGATGCATCCGGAAAGCCTGTCAGCGCCACCGGCGCCGCCTTCCTCTTGAATCATGAAGATATGATCCGTCAGGACAAGACAATTGACCAGATGGAAACGCTCACAGGATTTGAATTCTTTGCAAATATTCCAACGAGCATCCAAGACACCGCGGAAGGCACTAATCATTCGTTCTTCTGATAATGTCATTTTAGAATAGTAGCAGCAACTTACATGCAATCGCATATAGGTTGCTGCTGTTTTCATATAATACCCTCAAAGATATACCTGCCGGCTGTTTGATAATCACACACCGTGCCCGGGTGGTCATTTACATGGCGGGCCTGCTACGAAAACCGGCCGTTTTGTTCCCTCCCCGCCCGCTCTGCTGCCACCAAAGCACGCCGCGTGACTTGAACGCTCAGAGAGCTGCGACCTCCTCGGCCGTAAGACCGGTAGCCTGGCAGATTATGTCATGTGCTACGCCCAAAGCCTTAAGCTTCCGGGCGTTTGCCACGCGTTCTTCAGCTTTGCCTCTTTCGATCCCCTGCTCGATCCCTTTTTCCTCGCCGTTCTCCCAGGCGGTTCTCAGGCGGCTCTGCTCGTCCAGGCGGGCCATGAATTCTGCAAGATACTCCATTTGATGCTGCTTCGACATTTTCGCAAAGCTACACAATTCGAACAATTTCTCCAAGCCCCGGCCGGTGAATTCCCGCGGAACCTCCCTCATCCGGTGGATGTTCCGTATAGCGTAGAAGATGAAGTCGGCGTCCGATGACAGCTCGGAAATGCCCTTCCCGAGTTTGGGCAGCTCTACCGTCACGAAACTCACATTCTCCGAGAACAAGTGCTGCGGTTCCTTGTCGTTTCGCACCGAATAATAGTTGATCATATCTTTGTTCTCAGGGACGCCCTTCAAGATGAAGTCGGTGATTCCGATGACGCAAACCGGTTGGAAGCTGTAGCTCATGTAGCCGTATTCGCCGAAGCGCCCCTTTCGAATATCGTTCTGCACGGGGAAGGTGGAGTAGAAGAGCATCCGTTCGTTAAAGTCCTTCTGCTCGCCGAACTGCATTTCGATGGTCAGGTGGCTGCCGTCCGATGTGGTGCAGAACACGTCGAAAACAGCTTTCCTCGAATCCGGCCGGAGGCCTACGTGCTCCTGGGTTGAAAGCTCCACTCCGGTGATGTTCCGGTGCGGGAGGATGGCGTTGATGAGCCTGAGAAGCAGGTTCTCGTTGCCAGGGGTGCCGAATACAAGATGAAAGGCATAGTCGAGGCGAAGGTCGATGAAGACGATTCCTTGATCGGCGGCAATAGTGGTGCCGGTGCCGTGAGATGAAGAGTTCTTTTTCATAGTCTTTTTTGCGGCAAATATGGCACGATGCATCTGAATATCAATGGAATCAAAAAAATCAGCAACAAGATTTTGCTGATTTTTTAAGAAATGCCTTCAGAAATCAGTCAGTTTTGTTCGACTCGAGATGCTTTTCTGCAATAACTCTCAGTGTTTATCCCTTTTTTAAGCGATTTCGCCAGATTTTGCTTACATTTGAGCCGTTATGCGTAGATTATTGTTACTCTTTTCCGTGCTGGTGCTGGTTGGTGCTTGCGGCACGGTGCGGCTCACTCCGGAGCAGAAACGCGAGCAGGCAGCCCGCACGGCGCAGCTTGTGAATCAGAGGCTTGATGCCAGAACCTACCGTATTTCAGTAGATTACATGTATCCTCTGCGGGGCCGGAGCAAGGCCTTGACGGATTCCTATTCCCTGACTGTCGACGGAGACAAGGTCATCTCTCATCTGCCGTATTTCGGTGTTGTGTACAGCGTGCCCTACGGTGGCGGCAAGGCGCTTGTGTTCGAAGACGAGATCAAGGCGTATGCAGAGGATACCAGCCGTAGCGACAGGCGCAGGATCCAGTTCTCCACCGACAACGGCGAGGACTTCATCGTGTACACCGTGACCGTATTCGACAACGGCGAGGCGGACATTCATGTCAATTGCCGCAACCGCGACGACATCAGCTACCGCGGCACCCTGTATCCGGAGGAGTTCCCCAAGGAATAGACCTTTCAGCTACCACTTTTCGTAGTGGATGTTCTCCGGCTTCCACTTGTCCTTGGGCTTGTCATTTCCGGCAGGATGGCCTATGGGGACAATGCAATACGGCTTGATGTCTTCCGGCAGGCCGAGCACCTCTATTGCGGGCTTCATCCTGTCATCGTAGGGGTAGCAGGCTGTCCAAACGGCACCCAGCCCCATGGCTTCGGTGGCAAGCAGGAGATTCTCCGTAGCAGCGGCGCAATCTGCAGTCCAGTTCCTGTTTTCTCCGCCCATCTTGTTCGTGGTTTTGCCGCAGACGACAATCACCACGGGTGCCTTGGCAATCATCTTGTTGAATCCGCCGGCCAGTTTATCCTTCGTGGCTTGCTGCGTGACCACCACAAAGCGCCAGGGCTGGAGGTTCATTCCTGAAGGTGCCGCCATGGCTGCCTTGAGGATGGTTTCCACCTGCTCGGCAGAGACGGCCTCTTCGGTGTATGAACGTACGCTCTTGCGGGCGTGGATGTTCTCCAGGGTGGCCTTGCAGGCCTCTTGCTTTTCCTGGGCGGCTACAGATATCGACAACATGGTGACCAGAGTTACGAGTGCTAATTTTAGATATTTCATAAGAGGTTGATATAGGGGTTTTAATCTGTTTGTAAAAACCTCGTCAAGGTACAAAAAAATGCCGTCCCGCAAAAGAAAAAACGCCGAAACTTACCAACGTATAGTCAATTACGGCGATTGATGGGGGATTATTGGTCCGTGAGTAATGATTATTATAGAAAGTGTGATTCTGCGCCTATCTTTAGTTCCAAAAATATAGAAGGTCTTTTGTTACAGGAAATATGCCAGGTAGGCCGGTATATACCTGACCGACTCTTCATGGGCGTAGTCCTTCGTATATATCAGGTATCGGTCATTAGTTATGCGCGAAGAATACTTCTTACAGAAGGCATCCAAAGATACGTGTGTCTTGTAGGAAGAGGACTTAACTTCGATGGGCATAATCTTAGTTCCATGAGACAGAAGGAAATCCACCTCGTAGTTGTGTTTGCCACTCTCGGTGGGCCAGACGTGATAGAACAGTTTGTTGCCGGAGGCCGTGAGCATCTGAGCTACGATGTTCTTGTAAAGGTAGCCCAAATTGGCCGCCAACTTGTCGCTAAGCAAACGCTCATATATGATGTTCTCGGTGAACGCCTTATCTCGGAAGGCAAGTGTCACGAAGAGCCCGGTGTCACCAACAAACATTTTGTACTGCATCAGATCTTCGGTACTGCCTAAGTCCACATTAGGATCATCGCTGTGATGCGAGATATTGACGGTCCTGGATTTCTCCATTTCAGAAATTAGTTCAACGAAATCTTCTGCATGGGCTCCGGGGATGACATTGGATATCTGGTAGCGAGAAGCGTTGCTATTGAGTTGGGCCGGTATGGCGGCGAATATCCTTGCCGCTTTCCCCGTAGGATCAATCTTGCTGAAATCTTCATCGTACAGGTCTAGGATTAAGCGTTTTGCGTGATCCACGACCTCGAAGTTGTTGGACTCAAGATAGGCATCAACAGCCTGGGGCATTCCTCCCACAAGCATATAGAGACGGAAGTCCCGCATAAGTTTGCGATGCACTTCCTTCAGCGGTTGGGGATGTTCCCAAACGGAACGGAGCAGCGGGATGGTGGCAGTATCTCCCAGAGCCCAACGGAACTCTTCATAGTCCATGGGATACATACTGATGCGCTCCTCCTCACTAGGGATTAGAATGTTTTCCGTGTTCTTACGGATGGAGATCAGCGAGCCAGTTTCTATGTAATCGTATCGATGGTCTTCTACAAATGACTTGATTGCCTGCCGGGCAAGGGGTTGGAACTGCACTTCGTCGAATACGATAAGGGACTTGCGTTCTACCAATTGTACCCCATATGCAAGTTGTAACCGGAGAAAGATGTAGTTAAGATCTGAAACATCGTTAAACAGGTTCTTCACCTCTTGGGAGCACTTGGTGAAATCAATAAATATAAATGATTCGTATTCGTTTCGGGCGAACGCTTTTACAATGGTAGATTTACCGATCCGGCGAGCCCCCTCAATAAAAAGAGCTCTCTTTCCCTTACTGCTTTCCTTCCATTGAAGAAGGCGGTCATAAATCTTGCGTTTGAAGAGTCTTTCAGGTTCCATATCTTTTATTCTAACATTGCGAATATAGAGTATATTCCGGTCTCCTTAAAATTTTTTATGTGGTTTTTCTCAATTTCCTCAAAATTTAAAACGGCGTTTTTCTCAAAATCCTCAAAATGTTGACGTTTCATGGTTTCGTCGCACTTTTTCCAACGAGTTTTAGGTGCTCCACCGCATTTTTTGGAACGAATCCTCCTATTTGCTACATTTTCATCACTTATGAAAAATGTAGCAAAATGAATGATAATGAACTCAACGATTGATCCTTCGGACAGAAGGTTTCTTTACAAAGGCTCTTTACAAGGCTCTGAATACTGTTAAGAAAACTGCTAAGAAAACTGGGAAGGGAACAAAGAAGACAACTGTAAGCTATAATAAAATAATAATTAACAGCATTATTTGAATTTTACCTATAATTAATTACATTTGCATCGGAAAAGACTGATGCAATATGGACTTGAAGAAGTATTCGAATACTCAGATCCTGCAAATGCTAGGGCTGCGGTTCAAGGATTACAGGTTGATGATGAACCTTTCCCAGGGAGACCTGGCCAAGGCTGCGGGCGTTTCCGTCTCCACCGTCCACAAGTTCGAGACGGGCACGATCACGAATATGAACATCACCAACCTGATGGCCCTGCTTCGGCCTGTCGGCCTACTGGACAGGTTCGACGACCTGATTCCGGAGCAGCCCGCGAATCCATATCTGACGGCCCCCGAACATCAGCAACAAAGAGTAAGGAGGAAGAACAATGGCTAGGAATATAGACAGCGGCAGGTTGAGTGTCATGCTCTGGGACCGGGAGATCGGACAGCTCTGCTGGAACCCGGCAAAGGGGAATTCCTATTTCTTCTTTTCACCCGAATACCTTTCATCGGGGCTCGACATTGCACCGCTGACCGCCTCGTCGAAGAGTCCCGCAGCCCGTTTCGCCATCTATGGCAACACGGACTCCGCGAAATATCAGAAACTCCCCCCGTTCATCGCGGACTCACTTCCGGACGATTGGGGTAACACCCTCTTTGACCAGTGGTTCGCGGAACATCACTATCACGAGAAAGACAAGACTCCGCTCGCGAAACTCTCCTTCGTCGGAAGCCGCGCCATGGGTGCGCTCGAATTCGTCCCGTGTAGCGAAGATGCATTCAGCACGAATGAGAAACTGATGATCCCGAAACTGTACGACTTAGCGAAGAAGATCGAGCAGGACCGCGAGCACGCTATCATTTCCCCGGAAGAGACACTTACGCAGAAGGCTTTGATGGCAGTCGGAACTTCTGCCGGAGGACGCTTCAAGAAGGCGGTCATCGCGATGGACCAAGGTGGGAACATCTTTTCCGGCCAGATCTCGGCAAGAGGTGACAGGAAGTATTACATCCTCAAGTTCAACACCCCTGAGTTCTGCCTCTCCGAGATCGAGAAGACCTGGTATGACCTGGCGACCCGGGCCGGGATCACGATGATGCCCTCCCGCCTGATCGAGGTGGAAGGCATCAGCCATTTCCTGACGGAGCGTTTCGACCGCCGCGCCGGTGAGAAGGTGTTCACCCAGACGCTCGCCGCCGTCAATCCGGAGGCATACTGCTATGAGGATCTCTTCTCCACCTGTAGGCAGCTCTCCATCCCCCAGGATGAACTGAATGAACTCTATCTACGGATGGTCTTCAATATCCTTTCCAACAACACGGACGACCACGCCAAGAACTTCTCCTTCATCATGGAGAAGGACGGCTCCTGGCACCTTTCTCCGGCTTACGACCTATGCTTCATCTTGAAAACGGCCGCAACTCCTGAGAGACGTCACGAATTCTCCGTGCGGGGGAAGTTCGAGGATATAACCACCGCAGACCTACTGGACTTCGCTGCTCAGAATGACATCAAGAATCCCGCGAAGTACATCGACAGGGTGAAGGATGCGCTCAAGGACTTTCGGTCCTTGGCTTCCGCGAACGGTGTCGCCTCTCTCTTCATCGACATAATAGAGTCACGGCTCCGCGAATTGTCTCCGGATGTCTTTGCACCGGCTATCGTCACTTCCGATCTGATCCGGTTCGAGATGACCGACTCAGGGAACATCCACCTTTATGCGGCAGTTGACGGCCAGGAAAGAAGGCGTGTCTTCACGAAGAAAAACGAGCAGTATGAGGCCGTTCTGGAAGCCATGAAAAAGACGCTCTCGATCAAAGAGCAGAAAGAATTCCTGGATAAGTAT